>NZ_JMCL01000057.1 GCF_000690905.1 Pseudomonas sp. Ant30-3
GTCGAAGCGATGGGCTGCGCGCTGGAAGAAACGCCCCTCGGCATGCAGGTGCGCACCGACGCCGAGAACAAGACTTCGGTGCCGGGTGTGTTTGCCTGCGGCGATGTGGCCCGGGCACCCCATTCAGTATCGCTGGCCGTGGGCAATGGCGCCATGGCCGGCGCCCAGGTGCACCGCTCGCTGCTCTGGCCAGAGACCGTCCAACCCGTGCAACAAGAGAAGGCGGCCGCCTCATGACCCCGTTCACGTTTTCCGGCACGACCATCGTTTCCAGCTATGCCGAGAACGCCGCGCGAATGGTGCCCGGCCTGCGCGACTTGCCGAAGATGGCCGGCGCGCTGCTGGCCGAGCGTGTGCCGACCGATGCGCGCATCCTGGTGCTGGGTGCCGGCGGTGGGCTTGAGTTGAAGGGCTTCGCCGAGATGCAACCGGGTTGGCGCTTCGATGGCGTGGATCCGTCAGCCGAAATGCTCCAGTTGGCCCACACGACCCTGGGACCTCTCGCATCCCGTGCGCGCTTGCACGAAGGCTATATCGACACGGCTCCCATGGGACCGTTCGACGGCGCGACCTGCCTTCTGACGCTGCACTTTCTTCCGCGGGCCGAACGCCTGGAGACCTTGAAGCAGATGCACGTGCGACTCAGGGCCGGCGCTCCTCTGGTCGTCATCCATCACAGCTTCCCCAACGAAGGTCCGGACCAGGACAAGTGGCTCCAGCGCAACGCTGCTTTCGCGGCCGTCTCCGGAATGCCTTCGGCACAGGCCGAGAACATTCGGGCGCTCAAGGAGCGATTGCCCGTACTCTCGCCGGAGCAAGACACTGATCTGCTCAGCGAGGCCGGATTCACGCACATCGAGTTGTTTTATTGCGCATTCACTTTCAAGGGCTGGGTCGCGTACAGGCGATGAACGACTGAGCCCCCCGGCCGCGTGGTGGCACGATGTGAGCCTCCGCATCGTCCGGGCAGTTGCCGCCTTTTCTTTCCAAGGCCTGCCGGTTCTCACCATGGCATTCAGAATGATCAGCAGCTTGCGCATGCAAGCCACGATGGCGACCTTTTTGGGCTTGCCTGCCGCCACCAGCCGCTCATAGCAGGCTCGGATCAGAGGGTTGTGCCGCATGGCTACGATTGCCGCCATGTAGAGGGCGCTGCGCACCGTTGCCCGACCACCGCAGATCATGCGCTTGCCGCGTGACTGGCCCGAGTCCCGATTCATTGGCGCGACGCCGACCAGTGAGGAGATCTGCTTGGCCTTGAGCTGCCCCAATTCTGGAAGCTCGGAAATCAGCACAGCCGTAGTCGCCGGCCCAACGCCTTTGACGCCCTGCAAGAGCTTCGTCAGACTGGCTTGATATTTGGCGAGATGCGCTGCGATGCTCGCGTCGATGTCCTGAACCTGGCGCTTCAGGATGTTCATCAGTTCGATGATCCCAGGCTGCACATCCGAGTGAGAGGCGTACTTGCGCTGACGTTCACTGACTTGCAAGCGGACAAGCTGCCTCCGACGGGTCACCAACGCATGCAGGCGCTGCTGCGTCTCATCTGCCATCGGCCTGGTGAAGCGATCCCGGTCTGGGCGTTTGTCGATCACTTCGGCCAGCTCTGCCAGCATCAGCGCGTCGACGCGATCCGTCTTTGCCAGCCTGCCCATCGCCTTCGCGAAATCTCGCGCCTGTCTGGGATTGACTACCGCCACCCGGAATCCTGCGGCTTGCAGGGCGCAGGCACAGGCAAATTGGTAGCGGCCAGTGGCCTCCATGACGACGAGTGAAATTGGTTGTCTCCTCAGCACTGCCACCAGGGCCTGGTGGCCCTCTTGGTCGTTACTGAAAACGGTGGCTGCGCCATCCCTCCCGATGGCTACATCAAGTGTGTTCTTCGAGATATCGATACCGACGACTATTCCATTGGCCATGATCTCTATGTCCCATCCTTGCAAATGCGAATGTGGTTCCTGCAACTGTTCGGGCTTGCAGAGACCAGTCGCAGACATGCGCTCAGGACTGACGCACGGGCTTGGAAGCACCGAGGGATAACGAGCTACATGCTGCGGCCAATCACCGGTGCCAAACGGCACCGGGCGTGAACGGCCCTCCGATCACGTGGAATGGAAGATACAAGGGATCAAAGCCGGATGGCCGCGACGCGGCACGTGGCGCGGGGTGTAGCCCGCGAGCCCAACGGCGGTATGCCGGGACGCCCAACCTCTCTTGTCAATATGTAAATGACATTGAGGCGCAAATGAGGCACAATGTAGCTACAAAATGCTTGAGGCAGTTATGGCAACCAGTGACGTTGTTCGCGCCCGGATTGACGGGCATATCAAAGAGGAAGCCACAAACGTGCTGGCCGGGATGGGCTTGTCCGTGTCGGATGCCATCCGGATACTGCTGACGCGAATTGCGGCTGATAAGGCGCTCCCTTTTGATGTGAACCGGGGGCAGCAGCAGACGAATACCAAGAAGCCATGAGGCATCGCCTGAAAATAACTAAAAACACTAAATCACGGGCTTGAACCCATGGATCGCTTACAGCAGCTTAATTACGAAAAGGATTTCCGCATCGCCTTCTTGGAATCCAAAGGGGACGGTTTTCAACGTCTGTTCGAGAAGCTGATGTCTAAAGCCCATCCCAATGATTTCATGGCATGCCGCCCGTGGGGCAATGTTGGCGATCGGAAGAATGATGGGTATCTGCCCTCGGCGCGCATCCTTTACCAGAGTTACGCGCCCAATGAATTGACCGCCGCCGAAGCGATCAAGAAGATCAACGAGGATTTCGACGGCGCCAAAGAGCACTGGGAGAAATATTTCGATGAGTGGACCTTTGTCCACAATGCGCAGGATGGCCGTTTGGGCCCTCACATCATCGAAGCGCTGGCGAAACTTGGGCAGGACAACCCAAAGATCAAAATCGGCCACTGCGGCTATGAGGAGATGCTGGCTAAGTTTCGCCAGTTGAGCTTGCAGGATCTCGAATCCTGGTTCGGCCCATCGCTGACGATGGAAGCGAATGTCAATTTGGGGTTTGGCGACCTGGTGGCCGTCCTCACCCACATCAGCATCACTCCCGTGCCCACGGCCAGCGAAGTGAAAGATGTATCGCGCGGCAAGATCGAGGCGAACCTGCTGTCTCAGGCCGTCGCCGACTTTTTGAAGATCGGTATGCAGAAGTCAACGCTCGTGGCGCAGTTCTTCAATAACTGGAAGAACCCGACCTACGGCGAGCAGATCGCGCAGGCGTTCAAAAGTGAATACGTGACGCTGCGAGACCAAGTTCCAGCACTGCACCCCGATGAGATATTCGGCCGGCTCGAAACGTGGGCTGGGGGCACTGCTAACACCACGCCGACACATAAGGCGGCAGTGCTGGCTGTCATGGCATATCTGTTCGACAAATGCGAGATTTTTGAAGACGCTCAAGCGGTGGGGGCTGCATGATTCTGCCCTCCAAGCATCTGCAACAGGATCGAGCACTGTTGACCGTCGGCGCCCATGTTTTGACCTACCTTGTGCGGCCAAAGACCGTCTCTGCGTTGTGGGAGGAACTGAACAAGCATGAAGCAGGCGTAGCCACAATGCCCCGGAAAATTACCTATGACTGGTTCTTACTCGCGCTCGACCTTCTGTACGCCATGGGGACAATTGAACTCGAAAGCGGCCTCGTGGCACGGAGGGCGCCTTGATTCATCACCTTTTCAGCACGCTACCCAGCTTCAAGAGCCTTGAAGACCTGAAACCAGGTCTGAATGTCTTGCTTGCTCAGAAAACCGAGGGTGCAAGCAGCAAGCAGACACGCAATCGTGCGGGAAAAACCAGCTTCGTAGAGCTTGTGCATTTCCTGCTCGGCGCCGACGCTGGTCCTGAATCAATCTTCCGAACCCAGGAACTGGTTGAACACTCCTTCGGCATGGACTTCGATCTGAAGTCGGAGCGCACCGTTGTTGAGCGCAGCGGTGGCACCAAAGCAAAAATCTTTGTGACTGCCCCGCCTGCGGCGAAGGTCAAGTTTTCGGCTACCGAGTGGTGCGCATTCCTCGGCGAGCAGATGTTTGGTTTGAGCAGCCTGGAAGCTGCCGGCAGCAAGCCGCCGTCGTTCCGTTCGCTGTTCGCCTACTTCGCACGCCGGCAAGCGAGTGGCGCCTTCATGACGCCGGAAAAGCAGGCCACGATGCAGGGCACCGGCGACATGCAAATGGCGCTCATGTTCCTGCTCGGATTGGACTGGCAGATTGCGCGCGATTGGCAGGCTGTTCGCGATCGGGAGAAGACGCTGGAAGAGCTGAAGAAGGCGGCAGGGAATGGCGCGTTCGGCTCGATCATCGGCAAGGCAGCCGACTTGCGCACTGAGCTGACGCTGCGAGAGGCACGTCTCAAGAAGCTGCATGCAGAAGTCGAGACGTTTCATGTCCTGCCTGAATATCGTGAGTTGGAAGTCGAAAGCGCCGCACTGACCCGCCAGCTCAATGAGTTGGCCAACGCCAACACCATCGACTTTTCAGCGATCCGGGATCTGGAAAGCGCGCTAGCGTCCGAGGTCCCTCCTGATCTTGAAGACTTGCAGGCCGTCTATGAAGAAGCGGGCGTTGTGCTTCCCGGCCTGGTGAAGCGTCGCTATGAAGACGTGAAGAGTTTTCACGAGTCGGTTGTTCGCAATCGCAAGGACTACCTTTCCAGTGAACTCGAAGCTGCAAAGCTGCGTATTGAACTGCGCGATGGCAAAAAGGCGCAGTTCGACCAACGGCGTGGCGAAGTGCTGGGCATCCTGAAGAGCCACGGTGCGCTGGAACAGTTCCTCAAACTGCAAGGAGAACTAGGCCGCCTGGAGTCCGAAGTGGAATCGCTTCGGCAACGCTTTGAAGCGGCCGAACAGCTTGAAGGCACGAAGAACGAATTGGAGATCGAGCGCAATCGCCTCACCATCCGCTTGCGGCGTGACTTCGCAGAGCAGAAGGATCGACTAGCAGAGGCCATCGTCGCCTTTGAGGAGACTTCGCAGCGTTTGTACGAATCGGCCGGCAGTATGACGGTGGACGAAACATCCAACGGGCCGATTTTCAAGTTTCCGATGCAGGGGCAACGTAGCAAGGGCATCAAGAATATGCAGATCTTCTGCTTCGACATGATGCTCATGCGCCTGTGCGCCAAGCGTCAAATGGGGCCTGGATTCCTGATTCATGACAGCCATCTGTTTGACGGTGTCGATGGACGTCAGGTCATCAGCGCGTTGCGTCTTGGCTCGGAGATTGCGCAGGAGCTTGGCTTCCAGTACATCGTGACGATGAATGAAGACGATGCCTTCAAGGAGACCATTGAAGGCTTCGACCTTAACGATTACGTGCTGCCTAAGCGCCTGACCGACGCTACTGAAGACGGGGGGCTGTTCGGAATTCGATTTGGATGACTTAGAAATACAAGGTCAACTAGATTTGGAGGCCATCGGCACTCCGCTAGCAGCAAGATTTTTCTTATAGGAGGGATAAATGGACAAGAAGACCAAGGGATCGTGGTTGATTCATCACACCAATAAACTCCAGGGAATAACGAATCAGGCCGGTTACGATAAGACCTTTCTCGCGGGCAAGGCTGGCATTTTGCTTTCTGCAATCTCGTCAAACAACCACGCAACACTCAATAACGATCGCTTGAACGTTCTGGCGCAAGCGGCGAACATCAATACGACTTTCGAGCTTCCAAAACTTATCGAAGTTCTGAAACAGCAGCAACTGGTCGACACCGCGAGCGGTGGCGTTGCTGTTCTTGGCGTTACCACAGCGAAGACCCTTCAACACACGTCAGATATATTCGATGCCCTCGCGCCTGGCGCATCCGAGATCGCTTCGATTGCGCTTGCGGAGAAGGCTTCCGTCGAGCCCGTGCTGTCCGACCATGTCTCCACAGAATTGGCCGACTTTTATAAGCTGGCAAAGCCCGATATTCAGCGCCTGATGTCTGATGCTGAACAAATTGGATTCGTGGATGCTGAAGACCTCGGCGCCGGGCAAAGATTGTTGTTTAACGGAAATCTCTTCCGCCGTGAAACTACCCGAAAAATAAAGGCGGTCCTCGATTCGCTTTCATCCGCCGAGCAGACAAAACTCAATGAGTTAACTGATACGCTGAAGAAACGTGCCTGCGTCAGCACGGACTACGCGACACAACTTCTCGGCGAGCCACTTTTCAAAAAGGTGGCGGCCATTGGGTTGTTTGATATTAGCGTTGTCAGCAACTCGACCGAGGATGCTGGGTTCCTGACGCTGCCATCCGCATTCTCGAAGTACAGCAACTCAATGGTCGATGACGCATTTGATCTGGCTAAGGCATTTGTCAGTTCCGTGACCTATGGGATGACGAAGAGCAGCTATTCCAGGGGGCAGATTCAGATGGTTGATGCGCTACTGAGCGCACTGGTTCGAGGTGAAAGCGTGGGGCCGGTAAATGCCATTGCGCAAGACTACAAAGTTCTGGAATTAAAGGGTGTCGTCGAAGTCAAGCATGGCACAAAAAAGGGCCGCAGCGGCCCGATGCTGAAGTTGCTGAAAACGGAAGTTGGTGAACTTGCACTGCAGGCCATCAGGCAAGGCGATGTCAGCGAACATTCTCTCAATTCACTGCCGACTGCGGCAGTCACCATATTCAACGGCCCTGAACACAATCGTGAGAAAGTTCGGCGAGCACAAATCAAGGCAAGCCCGAAGGCTACCAATGACATGCTCTCTATCCTTCGCACAGGAGGAGGCATATGACCAAGGGACAGCAAGTTTTGCTTAAAGGCCCCCGGATGGAGGAGTTGCTGCGAAGCTATTTTCTCAAAGCCGGCTACTACGTGGTGCGAGGAGTTCCGTTTATCTATGAGGGCTTTGACATCACCGATATTGATCTGTGGCTCTACAGTCGTACGTCATCCGTGTCACGTGAAATAACCCTGGTGGATGCCAAAAACAAAAAGACGCCACAAGCGATAGAGCGGATATTCTGGGTTCAAGGGCTTCGCATTGCGACCAAAGCCACCAACGCGGTGGTCGCGACCACGGAGAAGCGTCAGGAAGTAAAGGATTTTGGTCGAGATTTGGGAATCCTTGTTCTCGATGGCACTTTTCTGAGCAAGCTAGATAAGGCAGATGACCCCAATGCGTTGAGGTTTTCCGACGAAGAATTCTTCTCAAAGATTGATGAATATTCTCTAAGCAAGTTGGATGGTGACTGGCGTGGTCGCATAGTTCATTCCAAAAGCTTGCTGGCGAAATCACTTTCGTTTGACAGTTGCAATGAATGGCTTATGCAGGGCAAGTTCTTTGCGGAGCAATCGATAACGAAAAACAATCAGCGCGAGGTTGCTTTGCGCTGCCTGTATATGGTTTGTTCGTTCATTGCGGTCGCAGTTGACTTTTGCATGAAGGAGATTTCGTTCCATGAGCAATCGGAACGCGGTGTGCTCATCAAGGACGGATTCACCTATGGCTCGAAAGGTAGTGCAGGTCTCAAAAAGATATTGAATGTCTCTATGGGACTGATCGAGCAGCACGCCAGCGATGGTGCGGCGACAGCCAGGCAAGTCCGATCCAGCATTGAACGCCAATTGGCGGATCTCAACACGGCTGTCCTTGGCGAGTTTTTTGCAAAGCATGATGTCGCCAGAACGCTCTTCGCTGTAGCGAAAGAGTTCGAGCAATTAGCGATGAGCCGGGACTTTTCTTCCGACGCGACGGCTACGCCTGAGCTCCGTAGCATGCTCTATTGCCTCCTCGACTACTGGGAGGTCGATCGAGTTATGTTTTCAAGCGTTTAAAGGATAGTTAGGACAGTCCCGATGACGGTTGGTCGCCAACTGCTAGGGAGAAAAAGCCCTTAAAAATTAGGATGGACTTCAGAATCGGCTAGGGAGGCTTGATGTATTTGGGCGGTATAAAAATTTCGCGATTTCGGTCTTGCGATAATGTGACTGTCAGCCTCCGGCCTGATCTGACGGTCTTGGTCGGTGAGAACAATGGTGGCAAATCAAACGTCGTAGATGCGATTCGGTTGCTAACCTTGCCGTTGAACGGACGCCGGGAGCGGTATCCGGAGGATGAAGATGTACGACGCCACGCGACAGTCCCGAACTTTCAGATCGAGGGTGTTTTCCGAGACCTCAGCGACACACTGAAAGGACTGCTGATCTCGGCGGTCCCTGATCCCACCAAGAACGAAGCCGTCTTCGGCTATCGGTATGAGGCACGGTCCGAGCGCGCGCCGCGTGGCAAGACCACTGTTTGGGCCGGGCGCTTCGACGCCAACGAACCTGAGGCTGGCTCCTCTGAACTGATCCGGCATGTCTATCTGCCTCCTTTACGCGATGCGCATCAAGCGCTTGGCACAGGTAGCGGTACACGGGTCATGGCGCTACTGCGCAACTTCCTGCCAAAGGATCAAGAACAAGATTTTCTCGCTGGCGTCAGGCGGGCGGATGATCGGCCTGAGATCTTGACAACGATGAACACGGAGATTGGTACCGCCCTAGGTTTGCTGACCAATGGGGTCCGCCCGCAAACAGCAGCTCTGGACTTTGGCGCCGAATCCCTACTTGATGTCGCCCGCGATTTGAGGTTTCGTCTGGCCGATTCCGGTCTAGTGCCCGAAGACATCCGGGCGTCTGGTCTGGGCTACTCCAATCTGCTCTACATGGCAACGGTGGTCGTCGAATTGGCCAAAGCCAAGGAAGCCGACCTCACGATTTTTCTCGTTGAAGAACCCGAAGCACATCTGCACCCGCAGTTGCAGGTGCTGGTGCTCGAATTCCTGTTGGATCAAGCACGCCAATCGGCTAGTCGCGCCATCGAGCCTGGCAAGCCGGAAGGCCGCATCCAGATCGTTGTGACTACCCATTCGCCGAACCTAACAGCATGGGTTTCTCCGATGCATCTAGTGGTCATGCGTTCGCGTCGTCGCGACCAAAACGGGGTGGCGGTATCAGAATCGGTCAGTGTGCCCATTGCTGATATCGGGCTCAAGCCAAAGACTCTGGATAAGATCAGCCGCTATCTGGATGTGACGCGCTCCGCGCTGCTGTTCGGCAACAGGGCAATCCTAGTGGAAGGAATCGCGGAAGCACTACTGTTGCCCGTGTTGGCGCAAAAGCTTGTTCTCGTCGGTGATGCCGATGGATGGCTCCGGTTCAAGGGCACGGTTATCGTGCCGATCGAAGGAGTAGACTTCCGCCCCTACGTAGAGGTGCTGCTACGGCCGCATGGCGATGCACGCATTGCCGACCGGCTGATTGTGATAACCGACGCGGACCCAACGGTGTTGGGCAATCGGAGGGTTGATCTGGAAAACCTCGCTGTAACGCATGGTGCACCCCAGGCACTGACTGTGCTAACCAATCGACACACGTTGGAGCACGAGGTTTTCAGCGCTGGGAACGAAGCCTTTCTAAAGGGCGTGTTTCTTCGTCTGCATCGCAACTCACGGCGTGACTGGGAAGATCGGATCGAGAGAATCCCAGTGCAAGACCGCCCCGATGCGTTTCTTAGACTGATAGAGACGAAGAAAACCCGCAAGGGCGATTTGGCCCAGGCCATGGCTTCACGCATTGCGGCGGGCGAGCCGTTTGTTGTCCCGCCCTATCTCGCAGATGCGATTCGTGGCGCTGCACAAGCATGATTGGCGTTCAGGGTCTAACTGAAGAGCAGGAAGCATTCGCCGCACACGTTGGCGGTGCCTTCGTTCATGCTTGCCCAGGCGCCGGAAAGACCCGCACGATCATTGCTCGTCTAGCAAGGATCGCCGCTACGTTGCCACCACGCCGTGGTGTGGCTGTGCTCTCGTTCACAAACACTGCCGTTGATGAGTTTCGCGAACGCTGCCAGGCGGCAGGGCTAGACCCTCTTTTGAAGCATCCTAGTTTCATGGGAACGCTTGATGCTTTCGTCAGGCGTTTCGTGGTGCTGCCAAGTTGCACTGCAACATGCACGACGCGACCAATCATCATCGATAGTTGGGACACTCTTGGCATCGAGATCCGCTTGTCTGGACAGTTCGCCTTTCGTGGTGATCCGGTAAGCCTGGATCTCTTCGACCCGGAAACCAATGTCATTGATCCAGCAAAGATCGGGCACGCTGGATTGCAAAATCATGTACGCCAGCATCAAGCTCGATATCAGCAAGCTGCGGCACTCCGCCGACGTGGCTTGCTACAGGCAGGCTATTTGAGTGCCGGCGATGCCCGCGTTCAAACACTGCGGTTGATTCGTGACCCAGTGCATGGCGGAGCGCTAGTCCGCGCACTGGCGGCACGTTTCCACGAAGTTATGGTAGACGAAGGCCAGGATTGCAATCCGCTTGATCTGCAGATTCTCTCGTGGCTCAGAGAACATGGCGTGCATGTCACCTTTGTGTGTGACCCTGACCAGGCGATCTACGAATTCCGCAACGGCAATCCTGCAGGTATTCAGGGGTTTAAGGAAACGTTCCCCGTTGACTCGCATCGTAGGTTAACGGGCAATTTTCGTAGCAGCCCTGCGGTCTGTCAGTTAGCGGCCACGCTTAGGAACGCTGGCCAGGTGGACCAGGCTCTCGGCGAAACAGCAAATATTGAACACCCAATTTTGCTTCTGACATATGGTGGTCGAGGCCCAACAGCGACGATCGGTCAGGCTTTCCTTGATCGGGTTACTGAACTAGGCTTGGATTCAACGGACGCGATTATCTTGGCGCATTCTGGCAAGGTCGCGCGACGGGCCGCTGGCACGGCTCCTCACGATTCGAACGGGACCTCACGGATCGAGTCGCTTGCTCGCAAAGTCGCGGAGTTCTGGTCACCAGCCGCGACGGCGAGATCAAGAGAGGCTGTGGTTCAAGTCGTGGAGACGGTTCTACTGGATCTCATGGGGCTACGGCAACCAAACGAGCATTTGTTGAGAACCACCGAACGCCTCGGCATAGATCGTCGAGCACATCGAAGATGTGTGCTGAGTTTCCTAATGAGCCTTCCCAAAAAGTGCGGAAATACTGACGCCGATCGGCTCGCCTGGATAGCCTGTGTGCATGCGGAGACAGAACGACTGAACCTTCCGCTACCGGCTGGTGTTACTGTGCGCAATTTTTTTCGTCGACCAACCAGCGCGCAATGGTCGAACCATCTTCAAGTGCCAATCGCTCTTGGCCTTGCATGTGCCAAGATTCACGAGGCTAAAGGCCGTGAATACGGTGCAGTGTGTGTCGTGATTCCACCCAACCGCGCTCCTGAAAACCGGAGTGAAGCATTGTTCGAGTCGTGGGAAGCACGCGCCGACGCAGAGGCCAAGCGCGTGCTATACGTGGGGTTGACGCGTGCTCAGCATCTCGCAGCACTTGCAGTGCCAGTCGCCTTCGCCAATCGTTGCGTTGCGGTACTGACCGCAGGTCAAGTACCCCACACAAGAAGAGACTTATAAAGCTCGGCAGAGTGCCCTATCGATCATGATAGGGGGAATTCCTGCACCGATCAGCGCGAGTGTTTCATACATATTAAGCCTGATCGACTTGCGATCTAAATCATCTCTTAGCTATGTCGTCACGCTTTTTTATTTGCAGTCGGGCACGTGCGGTTGCTTGCTGTAGCCGCTCTGACAGCATTTCGCGTGGAGGCAAGCTCGTCAGGTATTCGGCAACGTGGATACCTGACTTATCCAGTTCCAGTAGCTCGATCTGTTCGCGCTTTTTACCAGTGCACAGGATGATCCCCAACGGCGAGGCTTCTTCTGCCTCGCGTTCGTGCTTGTCCAGCCAGCGAAGGTAAAGCTCCATCTGTCCTTTATAGGCCGCTTTGAAGTCACCGACCTTCAACTCCACCGCCACCAACCGCCGCAGCTTGCGGTTGTAGAACAGCAGATCAAGGTGGAAATCGTCATCGTCAATTGGGATTCGCTTCTGTCGGGCCACGAAGCTGAACCCCGCTCCCAACTCCAGTAGGAAGGCTTCCATTTCACGGATGATCGCCGCCTCCAAGTCGCCTTCCTGCCAAGTGTCCCGCAGCCCCAGGAAGTCGAGAATGTACGGATCGCGCATGACGAGTGCGGGCGACATACGTTGCGCATCGCGCATCGTCGCCAGTTCCTGCGCGATCGTCTCGCCCGGCTTCTTGGACAGCGCTGTGCGCTCGTACAGCATCGAGTCGATGCGCTCGCGCAGTGTCCGCACGCTCCAGCGTTCGGCGCTGGCCATCTGCGCGTAGTAGTCCCGCTGGAGCGGGTCTTTTAGCGGAATCAAGGCGATGAAATGAGTCCAGCTCAATTGTCGTTTCAGTGATACGACAATCTGTTCGTCGGGGAACGTGGCGGCGAATTGCACCATTCGGCGCAGGTTTTTCATCGAAAAACTGCCGCCGTACTCCTTCACCAACTGCGTCGCCAAGGTCAGCACGACCTCCTCGCCGTAGTCGGCCCGCCGGCCCTCCAAAACCTGCGTGTGGATGCGCTGACCGATGCGCCAGTAGAGCATCGTCAGTTCGCTATTCACTGCCGAGGCGGCGCGCTGCCGCGCCGCATCGATCAGCACGCGAATGTCGCCCAACAGCACCACCGGGGCTGCGGGCGAAGGTGCGGATACCTTGCGGCTGGTCATGCTGTTGCCTCCACTGGTGGTTGCTTGGCACGGGTGATCGTCTTGCGCCGTTTCGCCACCAGTTCGGCAGCCTCGCGCACCGGATCGTCCTCGGTATGGACATAGCGCATGAACATCACGACGGTCTTGTGCGCCGTCAGCGCCATACCGACCTTGACCGGGATACCTGAATTGGCAATGTCGGTCGCAGAGCGATGGCGAATGCCATGCGTCCCTACGTGCGTCGCCCCCGCTGCCTTGAGAGCGCGGCACCAGCCACCGTAATACTCGCCCGTGGTTAGGTGCTGCCCCGGATGGCGTGGCGACGGCAGCACATAGGGATTGCCTTCCCGCCTCGGTGTCGTTGAAAGCAGCCGATAGGCTTCCTCGCTCATGGGCTTGGACATGCCACCGGTCTTGCTGTCTGGCCAGACGACGCGCCGATGCTCCAGATCGACCCATTCCCATTCAAGCGTGACGATTTCGGAGCGGCGGGCGGCGAACTCGAATTGCAGGCGAATCGCCAGCGGGATGACGTAGTTCTCAAGCCCTTCGGCTTCGATCGTGTCGAGCCGCCGGAACAACTTGCCCATGTCCTCGTCGCTGATGAGGTGGGTGGACTTGCCGGCAGGGAACATCGGGACGTGGCGGCAAGGATTGGTGCCGTCTGGCCGATAGCCCCACACCTCCGCCATGTTGAACATCTTACGCAGGATGCTGAACGCCTTGTTTGCCTCGGTCTGCTTGTATGAAAGCTTCTCCATCAGCCCGGCAACGTCCGGCCGCTTCACGTCGTGAACTTTCTTGCGGCCCAGCAGCGGGATGATGCAGCGGTCGATGACCCCTTGATAGCCGACTCGGGTGCTGGGTTTGTTGCGCTTTTTTGAGTAGTCCTCCATGAACTTCTTGCATAACTCCTCAACGCTGGGCGCCTGGCGTGCCTCGGCCTTGTCCGCTGCCGGATCGCCGCCTCGGCGAACCTGGGCCAGCCATTCCTGCGCCAGCGAGCGGGCCTGTTCGACGGTCAGCTCGCCGAACAGGCCCAAGGCCGGCTTGCGGCGCTCGCCGGCGTTCGTTCGGTACTGGAGCATGAACACCTTGCGACCTGCCGGCGTAATCTTGCAGAGGAAGCCGGGAACGAGGGTGTCGCGCAGCTCGATGGCTTGCGCTTGGGGTTGTGCCGCATCGACTGCGGACTTGGTGATCTTGGTCTTAGCCATGATGACTCCTCGGAAAGACCCGATTCCCAGGAGCCTCGTAGGAGCCAGCAGAAGGGAAGCCGGGTCAAGTTTCAGAAAGCACCGGCATATGTTGAACTCGCCTAAGTCCTTGATAAACCTGCGGCAGCTGGTTGTGGCGTAGTCCAGCGAAATGCGGTGCTGGAGTCATCCTGAAATAAAAAAGCCCCGGCACGCGGGGCTTTTTTACTGCTTGATCACTTCATATCAAGCTCATACTGTTTCTTCACCGCGTCGACGTCGAAACCCTCCAATCGCTCCAGGTTGCGATCCAGGGTATTCAGGCGTTTGGTTCCCTCAGAAAACTGTCCCAAGCCACTACCGCTTCCCGTTACATCTTCAAGAGAAACAGTCGAAGCAGTTGGCAGTCTGCCTGCGAGATTCAACATGCCAATCCACTCGGACAGATCCACACGCGACCAATCCATTTTGCCCAACTGATCGGGTGTGATCCCCTCGCAGGTCGGGGTTTTCACCTCTCCCCATCCCAACCCTAGCTGTTCACGAGCCGACTCCTGAATGATCCTCGCAACAACTGAGCCAAAGCAGCAATACGCCTCGCGCTTTTCAACGCAAGACCCAAGCACTTCGGAAGCGCAGTAGCTCCCAACAAAATGGCATTGTCGGGTTTCCTTTTTCGCCCCTAGCTCGAACTCTTTCTCCTCGCATTCCCAAATGATATTGATCAGCAGATCTACGATCACATAGACCATATACACCCAGCCGATAATGTTCACCACCATCGCAGCGTTTGCCCCAAGACCAGTTACTGCGCCATCGGCCCCAGTTGCAAACACAGCATCTGCTGCCGCGGTCGCTCCCATATCCACCATGGCGTCATATGCCTGTTGCATGAGCCAGGTTTGCAGCTTACTCAAGGCTGTCTGCTCAAGGGTGCCGCTGAGCGTCTTCTCGAATGCGCCTGTAGCAGCATCCACGATAGACCCCCATTGCCCCTTCACGACCGAAGTACCAGCTGCCATCACAGCGTTACTTCCCGCAGCCCAGTATCCGGGCGCGAACAGGCTACCCGTTCTGTTCAGCGCTTCCAGCGAACTGGTCATCTTGAGCGTGTTCATCGTCAGGTTCACATAGTCGAAGATGGATACGCTTTCTGGCGCTTCACAACAATCGACGTAACCGCCGAGTGCTTTTTTGCACTCCATTGCCTCGCCCTTGAACACTTTGCAGTCATTGGCCTCATTGATATCGGTACCATCACCACCGCAGTCCAGGTCGTGCTCAGCAAACTGAGCAACCTGAAGCATGGCCACCGCATAGGCAAAATCGCCGCTTTTAGTGTTCGACGAGTCGAAACACTCACTGCCCATGCACCGCGCCCCACCAGGGCATTCGATTTGGGCACCAGTGTTCACGATTGTTTCGTAGCTGGTGTCATAACCGCAGTCCCAGACCTCCTCGAAGGCATAACAAGCGCCTGTCTCGCCTTTTGCGCCATCAATACAGCCTTGAGAGATAAAACCGCAGCTTGGATTCTGCTCGTACTGGGTGCAGGTATTCAGGTTACCGCCATCATTTGAGGGGCACCGTTGCACACCTTTGGCGTCCGTGTAGCAATCCATATTGCCCTTGTAGTAAGAGCACTCGGCGCTTACCTTGGCCTTTTTGCAAAGCGGATCGATGTTCGGATGCGGGGATGGTGGCATGTCCGAGCGGCAGATCTGAACGCCATTGGTTTCAGTACAGCCATTGGCATCCACTGCCGGCATAGACGTGCACGACATCTGCGCGTTGGTGCAGAACCCATCCTCGATCATGTCGAACATAGGCAGGCGCTCTTCCGGCCCCCAACCTTTATCGACAAACGCCTTTGCCGGGTCATAAATGATCTTGATACGGGCGTAACCCTCACCACCGCCGGTGACCGAGGTGCGAGTTTTGAACGTAATCACGTCATCATCACTGCCGAATTTGTCAGTGATCACCTTGTTCGGAGCTACGTTCCAGCTTGTTCCACGCTCGCAGGAGCCAGATGTTTCAGGTGGGAAAACGCCTGGTGTATGTGTCCAAAGCATCTGATCATTGAACAGAATTTGGAAATAGTCATCGAAAACAGCTCTGTCAATTGTGGCTGAGATGATGGCGTCCTTAGCTATCACGCGGAATCGGGTGTACTCCTCATAGATCGCGCAGTTACCACCCCAATAGTTGTCCCCGACCGTGCCGACCCAGATATACAAGCAGCCGCGACCGCATGACTGGAAGTTTGGCTGCCCGGAAACATATTCGATTACACCTACCTTGTAATCATGCAAGAACTCAACGTTCCCGCCCTGATCCACTACACGCTCACATGTTTTGTAGTTAGCAACGTGGGCGTTTTTCGTCACGTTCTCAAATACATCGGTCGATTTGCAATCTGCGAAGTTTTGCTTAAACCCGTCCATGAAGTCGGGCGAGCGAACTTTATCAGCCTGGTTGAGCATAGGGTCTTTGGACAGATCTACAGACATGCGATTGCCGCTGTCGATAAGCGTTCTATATGCCTCCCCCTCAGAGGACGATTCCGATTTCAGACGGGTATTGGCCCGCAACCCAAGATCAATCGTCTTCACATCGTCGCCATAGACCTTCTCCAGCGAGACCGTATCGCCAGCGTCAGGGAAAAGATCTTGGAGCGTGACCGAGGCATTCCCACCGTCGAAAACCTGAAGTGCCTGTTGGCCTACCGATTGGCCCGCCGCCGATCCTGCGGTCACTGCGTCAGCCCAAGCAGTGAAGGTCATGCTATTGAGATATAGGCCTATGACGGTCGCGTTGACCAGGCGTATGAGCGTGGTTTTGAGTGGTTGTCGCATCGATCGCATGTCCAGAAAGAGGGATGCTTCGATGCTATGGCAAGGGGGAAACACGATGGCGCGGTTTCAGGCAATAAAACCGCCTGAAAAAGCAAAGCCCCGGCTGGTGGTGTCACCGGCCGGGGCTCGCTATGTTTTTGATCATGCCTGAGGCACTACTAAGACCTGACCATCACTCGGGATCAAGCGATGAATCACCGCCCATGATTTGACGAACCGGGTATCCGGATCAGAGGATGAAACAGTTCTGGCGATCTGCTCGGGGACTTTGAACACCCGACCAGACTCGACCATCAGTTCTTTGAGTTCTTGGCAGAATAGTGCGTTTGCTGCGGTCATGTTCAACTCTCCTGGTGTGGGTGATCCCCAGAGCCCTTCACACGGAAGGGCTCTGGTGGATCACCCACGGAGGGTGACCACGCAGCGGCCTAGCCGAAGCTAGGCTTGAATCCGTTCACTGGGCAAACCCCTAAGGGATGGCTCAGTGGGCCTTGATGTTGGTGCCGTGCTTCTTGTCGAGACGGTCAGCAACCACATAACCGATCACGCCGGTTAGGGCCAAAACGCTGACCACACCTACGATTGCGTAAACAAGCATCTGCATCGAGTCCATTTCATTCTCCTTTCGGATTGCTCATCGCTGTAATCAAGGATACCACCAAATCGGCGATCATCATTACCACGCCAAGCACCAGACAGAACGATACGACAAGCGGATGCGTCCCTGGTGTAACGATGGAAACGAAAGCGGCTGCCAACAAGCTACAGCCAACGCCCATAAGTGAAGCCTTAATCCAGTCGAATAGTATTTTTTTGTACATAGTTTTTACTCCTCAAAAAGACGAGGAGTCCCAACGGGATTCCCCGTCAGGGTTTAATTATTTCCAACTCCGAGCCGTTCGGCTGAGTCAGTAGAACAACAATAAAGCCATTTGCCTGCGAATAAATCGCATAGGCACATTTCGATTTTTCAGCCAACGATGATGCGCTGCGAACAGCGTCAATTGCGTTTACATGAAACATCGGAAAGACCTCTTATGGAGCAAAGACTCCCGGAGAACCGAAAGTAATTTGCCAAGAGCCTTATTGAATCAAAGCGAGTGACGCGCCTTGATCATTTCTGCGGTGTGAGACTGCTGAGCAGTTGCAACGCCGGAATCGAATGCCTTTAAGCCAAGTTGAATGCCACCAACAACAAGAGCGGTAAGGACGATAAGAGTTTTCATGGTGTTCTCCGTTAGCAAAGGATGCAGACGGAGAACCACCCTGGCGGGAAGTAATCTCCCCGCTGCGGGTTTTTAGGCACGCAGAAAAATCAATATCCAGTTGCCTGGATGCCGATAATTTGAGTGCTATTTTTAAGCCGGTTTGAAAGCGTGGCTCTGCTTTTTTGTGACTCATCACATGCATGATGAGAACACTGCCTGAACGCATACACGTTTCAGGCCTTGGCGGACATGCTCATGCATGGCGCTAAGTTCTAAGCACAGAGGTCTCTGTGCTGGAAGGATTCTTTAGAGCTCGACCTGAAGCCCACTCTATGGCTGCGATGATACCAAACCGATGCCCTTTAACAAGACGCTGAACCAAAAAAAAGGGTGACCCGAAGGCCACCCTTTCACACTCATAGCCCACTCGGTGAAAACACCTTATGACCGCGTTTATTCCGGAAACGGTCAACAACCATCTCCATTGGTTCTTCCAGCATGATCGGGGGGAAAAAACCATGCCCCCGCGAGTGCTTCAGGTATATGACTCCCCCTGTTGACAGCTCCCAGAGGTGAACCTTTGTTTCGCCTTTGGTAACCCAAGCCTTGCGGGCTACCGAGGCCTGACCTTGCAAACGAGCAGCTTCAAGGATCGCGTTCATCGACTTCTCCGTATATCCGACAGGGAGAAGCCCCATGGGGGATTTCTCCCCCATAGGTGGTTTAATTAGAGCGCTACGTCTCGGCTTTCGAGCTTCAGCTTTTCCGGTGCTACTGGAAACCAGTAGCAATCCCAGTCCAGGAAAATGATGGCCCCGGGCCGAAACTCATCGATCTCACGAACGAATCCAAGGATTGTCTTTCCCTTGATTTCGAGCCCGTACCCATTTGTCACCGTTACGGTATCGCCAAGCATGAAATCGCATGGAACAGGCGCGATTTTTGCCATTTTTTCTTCTACAAATCGATGCATTTTTAATCTCCATTTGCATGGAGAACCCCGCCGGAGTTCCCCGGTAGGGTTATTTGCAGATTGCGTTGGCAAGCTCTTCAGCACGAAGCAGAGCGTAAGCTCTTCGCTCCTGGCTCATGTATGGCCAACAAGAGCCAACTGCGTCCGAATAGCTCCCGAAGGCGTCAATCCAGTCCCAGTAAATGTTCGTGCTGTCTACACGTCGCATCTGGTCGGCAGCTGGACGAACAAGGCTGAATACCTTGTACAGCTCGCCACGCTGAGTCGCTTGCTTTACAACCTGAAACTCGCCATCCGTCATAGCCTTGCGGCAAACCTTCTCGACGAGAACACTGGTGGCTCGCTTCAGCAGCCTTTCAACTAGCTTGACCACCTGATCGTTACGAGTAACGAACATCTTGGCTTCGCCTGCCTGGGCGTCCCTATAAGCATTCATCTGATTCTCCATTTCCACGAAGCGCAGAAAGGGAGAAAGCCCGTAGGGGGCTTTCCCCCTATCGGGCTTCTATTTACTTAAACAGTTCTTTGGCTGCGATTTTCAATGTGGTAGCACGAACATCTTCGAAGTCGCACATCATTGCTTCACAACAGACCCGGAAGCTAAACGGATGAACTTCGTCCGAAAGAACCCAATCCATTGCTTCGCGCCAATTCTGCTCACTGACCTGAGGATGAATGATCTGCCTCAGAGTGATTTTCAGCAGGTACTCCCGCATCCACTCAACGTAATCATCGGTGATTTCGTCTCGTGCCCGCAGGGCTTCCAGCTCAGCGTCTGACATTTCAAGAATGTCGAGAAATCCAAGTTGAAAAACTCGCGCATGGCTTGCCTTTCTCCGTGGTCTCCGCTCAAACGAGCGGCGCTGAATAATTACTTGCTCCCCAAACAGATCCAACAAGGGCAACGCAGTCGCAGTATTTTCCATTTCAGACCTCCTCAAACCGACAGAGGCCTCCCACTAGGGAAAGCCCCTAGTGGGTTGAATGGTTATTTGTCAGGCGGCTAATGCTTCGCGAACAAGCTCAAAGAGCGAGTTCTTGAGATTCGCAACCTCCCCAACAGCACGGTATTGGCTGAACAATGCTTTCAGGATGTGCTCATTGGCACTTCCGAAACCAAGTCCAATCACTTCGATGCCGCTGACCTCACACCGCTGAAGAAACTCCTTCGCTGCATGAGTAGTACCTGCGTTCGGTTCACCATCCGTTATGACGAAAAGAATCTTCTTCTCGCCCTTCGCACGAAGAACTTCAACAGCAGCCGGCCACAGTGCTTGCGCAAGAGGCGTACCGCCCTCCGACATCGCACCAAAGCCACCTTCGCTTACCGCCTTGATCAATCGCTCTTTCGGGCTCTTGATCAGTGCGCAGCGCTCAACGCCATCGTTCGCCTTGTTGGGGAACGACATCGCGCCGGTTGTCACCAGCGGAAGTCCCTCCAGCGCGCTTAGCACCGCGTAGACTGCGGCTTCGGCCTGATCCATCGCAGATTTCATACTCCCCGACTTGTCGAGAAGAATCTGGATTGATGCAGACTGACGCTCTGCTCGAGACTTACTTCTAAACACCCGCGTTTCGCCGCCTTTCATCATGGCGATACGGCCAGTGTCGATCCTCTTGCCCTGCCGCTTCAGCCGAACACGGCAATCAACCTGCGCCTGTAACAGCCCATTAAGGCACTGTCGTAGACCGGCAGATTGCTCGATGCCCAATTGCACACGGCGGACGCTCGCTTGATCGGATCGGTTCCTCCCCCTCCCATCCAGAGAGAATGGTCGGAGCGGATTACCGTCGCGCACTGCCTTACGGCCTAGCAACTCACCCGCCTTGTCGCCAACTTCCGAGATCAACCCTTTCAGGTCGGCTTCGGTTGCATCCTTGGCCTGCTCGCGCAGGTTGCTGGCTTCTGGGGAAGGTTTGCCGCTGCCATTGCTGGACTGCGAGGTTTCTTGGCCATCGTCGCCGGCATTGCTGCCGCTACTTGGTTGGGATTGGTCTTGCGGCTCGGAGCCGGACTGGCCTCCATCAGATGTTTCCTGCTTGGATTCGGGTTGCCCCTCCTCTTTGCCTTCATCACCTGCACCCGCACCACCGTCTTGCTTCTGCTCCTGCTGCTGATCGCCTCCACCCGACTCTTGCGAGTCCTGAGGAGCACCCTCCGAGCCTTGCTCGGGCTGCGGTTGCTCATCTTCCTGCTCATCCTCTTGCGAAGGCAGCAGGTCGATAATCGCGTCCACCAGAGCGAGAACATCTGTTGTGCTCTCGCACGTCAGGGTGTTCTTCACCAGGGTCAGGATCTGATCCGTAAGGTCAGCCCCAAGAAGGGTCTCCATACGGGCCAGGTAGGCTTTTGCTGGAACCTCAAGCTGCGGTTCCTGGAGTAGCCAGTAACCGCCGTAGAGAATTCCGTTGTGAATCACATGGAGCGCCGGGCAGTCATCCACCTGCTCAGGCCGAAACGGCTCAAGCAGAACCTTGCGGTTCAGGTAGCGGATGTCCGACTCAGTACCTGGGTACTGATCCATGCTCAATCGTTCAATGCGGATGTCCTCAAGAATGTTCAGCAGATTCTTGCGGAAGGGTGTCGGGCATGAGTCGCGAAAGCAGCCCATGTCTGTGTTGCGGACATGGGAGCATTCATGTGCGATGTACCCGAAGGACAGCGGCAGATCGTCCTCGGTGAAGGGGACAAATACGTTTTTTCCATCTGTCTTAGCCTGGATACCCTCAACGTGCACTTTGACGCCAGTTAGCTCGGCAAGGTGCTGTGCATAGATCGGCAGAGTGCCGACCAGGGATTGATTGCTCATCGTTTATCTCCTTTCTCGCCACCGCGAAAAGGAGTAACCCCGCGAGGAGGGCTACTCCCACGCGGGGTTTGTTTGTGATGTCAGAACCAGAAGGTGCCGAAGGGCATATCGGGTTCGGACGGATTGATTACGAGGGGTTCTTCAGACTGCTCCACTGGAACGGATTCAGCTGGTTCAACAACCTCGGGTGTTGCTGGTACTTCGTTGATGCTGTCGTGACAACTCGGAGTAGCTACGCTTGCGCTCAGCTCTTCCTCGACCATCGTTACGGCATCCGCGGGTACTTCAGCATCAGGTACAGCAACAACAGCGACAGTCTCGGCCGGGGCCTCGATCTCAACTGCTGTAGGAGCCTCTGTTTCAACACCGGCCGGGGCCTCGGTTTCAACTGAAGGCAATGCTGGAACGAAGGCCATCGATGCATCTTCATGACCGTTGGCAATGTTCAGGTTTTTGATCAGCCGCTTGATCGAGTCCTCATCAGAAAGGGCCGACACAAGGGCTACAACGCTGTTGTACTGAGAGCCATTAACCACCCCGGACTTGGGGAGAGCCGCAAGGACTTCCTCAATGTGTTCGGTTAGGGCTTTGACCTCACTGGACAGGAACATCAGGCCGCGAAGCTTGGCGTTGATCTTCCGAACAGTGTTCAGCGTCGTTTGTGTGACATGGCCACGAGTGGCCAAGCCTGTTTCAAGCAAGCGCTCGGCTGTATCTGCCGTCTCAGCGTACAGCTGATCTGACAAACCACGGACCTGCGTACCCAGCGTGTTAGAGAGGTGCTTGTCGCCATCAGGGGAAACACGGCATGCCGCGTACCCAAAATGCATCCCTGCATCTACCTGCGCCTTCGGTGTCACCGAGGTGCGGATAGCATCACGCCATTCTTGCTTCTCCCAGCCCTTGTCGATCCACTCAGTGATCCAGCGTTCGTAGTTAGGGAGAAAGTTGTTTTTCAAGTCGTAGAATTGCGATTTGAGCGCTTCCAGTCGGTCAACAACCTCCTGGATCTTGTCCTGGGAAACTGCATAGCCACCGAGGAACCGCACACCACACTCTTCCACCACCTTTGTAGCCTGCCGCTTGATCTTCTCAAACGGTTTCAGCTTCTCCGGGTCGATTACACGCATCGAGCCGAGTGAAGCCAAAATAGCAGGAGGAATCTTCCCCTCCAGCATTTCAGGTTTAAGCTTTTTCCGAGCAGTCCACAGATGGATACCGGAAAGATCGACCAGCAGTAGTTGGTCTAGGATTTTGATCTCATTCTGTTGAATGGACATTTCACGATTCTCCTTTCTCACATGCATGAAAAAGGGGGAATCGCGCCCGGTGGGGGAGATTCCCCCTTAGGGTTTTTACACAGCAACTTTCCAATCGCCACCAAAGACACTCTGGGCGATCTTACGAATTGCTGTCTTCTGAACTAAATCGCAGCGATTGAGCAGCGATTCATCCAGCGAAAGTTGAAGCGGATTAGCCGCGCCCTGGTGAGTGTATCCACAAGAGATACGCCCCCAGCGAAGCAATGTCCGAGTGGACATCGTGACGCTTAGGTAATTACCACCTAACCCTTGATGTTGATTACGAATGGAGTTCGCAACCTTCACCATGTTTTTCGCCATCTCTTTCGGAAGCATTGGCAAAGCAGATATCAAAGTTGCTACTTCGTTATCAGCCTCAAGGTACGGAACCTCAAACACTCGGAAGCGATCCAGCGATGCCAGGTTCTGCTGCATGGTGCCAGCATGTACTCCCGATGCATCACCCTGTCCCGCCGTATTGCCGCAAGCGACAAACCGGAAGTTGGCATGAGGCTTCACAACCTCACCATTGTTTTCCGCAATCACCAAGGGTCTCCCCTCCATGACAGCGTGCAGACCTACAGTTACTGCCGGATCAAGCGTGTCGTACTCATCGAGCACGAACACAAACCCATTACGCATTGCTTGGGTCAGCGGCCCATCCACAAACTTCGTGTTCAGGTCGCCGCTCACCGGATCAGTGACAGGCAGGTTGTAACCAGTAAGCTCCGGCATTTCCATCCGACTATGTGCCGAAACGGTGATGCAGGGCCAATTAAGATGGGCAGTGACTTGCTCTACGAGCGAAGACTTACCCGATCCAGTTGGGCCGAGGAGCATGCAGCTATCCCCAAACGGAGCGTAGAGCCAACTCATGAACGGCTTGACCAGCATCTCGCGGAAAAAATACTTCTTCTTCGGCGCGACGTGATGCATCCACTGGTGTCCTTCTGCAAAACCTGGCGCTTGCGCGTTGGTATTGAAGCCGAACTCTTTCATCTCAACTTTTGCATTGAATTGCATTTTATATTCTCCGTTCTCGAAAGCAGTTGCCCAAGAAAAGGAGAATCCCCATAGGGGAAGACTCCCCCAGTGGGCGGTTTATTTTGTGCAGGTTTACGCAGCAACTACCAGATCAATCACAGACAGGCTGTCTTCACTGGTTTTTTTGGTGAAGCTTACGACTGGTGTGAGCCCGTGATAAACCAGCTCGGCACACAGCGAATGCATCATCCATGGCGGGCAACTGACCAGAACGGTAGTTGTGCCAGATTTTTTTGCTTCAGCAAGGGCAATTTCGGCAAGACGCTCAACGCGCTTTGCAACACTTTCCTTGGTCGGCAACACCGGGAAGAAAAGGAGATTACGAATCTCCTGAAATTCCTTCCAACTCGTAAGATTACGAACCCCGAAGGCTTCGAGTTCACGGGTAGTTTTAAACTTGGTCAGATTAACGACTTCGTTGGTATTGCTCATATTCTCAACTCCAGTTTTCAGAGCGGAGAAATCCCATACGGGTTTCCCCGCATGGGTAGGTTTTTAAGCTGATTAGAGTCGCAGCTAACGACCCGTGCCAGGCACGGACAAACATCTACGCTCATGCGTGGATGGTTGATTCTGGGGGGTAGCATAGGTCAGACGGACTTATGCTTACTTGAACAGCCCCGATCGGGACTGTGAGGGTTCTTGAGCTGCAATAGCGCGCAGCTTACGCACCTTTCGGTAGGGCCATGATGCCTATTTACAGGGATGCCTGCAACCCTCTGGGATCACGCAAATTTGCGGTCAAGCAGGCCCGGAGGAGAAAGAAAAGCCGCCCTTAGTCAGCCTTGGGCGGCTCGCTTATCGTGCTTCTGGGCCGGCTCACATCAGGTGAGGAATTCCATGGCATTCAGGCTTGCTTTCCGTGCCGGTCGGGCCTCGACACAAGCGTCAAAAATCAAAATCAAACGGCCATAAAAAGTAAAAACCGCCAGGCCCCTTCCGGAACTCGCCACCTGCGGATTTACCAAGGTCTGTCAGGTAATGCATGGTATCTCGAAGCTCGAGGTATCCCCCCGCAACAAGCCGATCCATCAGGTCTTTCGTCTTGATGCCCATTTTTGCAGCCAACTTTGCAGAGGTGAGCTTGGCCATAGCGCCTGAACCACCATCAGCCTCATCGGTCGATGCCGATGCTGCCTGAGCAGCAGCGCCACCGCCTTCGACCTTGACGACCATTTCCATTGCAATACGCACCTCATCGCTTACACGGACAATACGCTGAGCCTCGTCGTAGGCATCGCGGTAGCACTCCGAGTCAGCCTCCCGGGTCAGCAGGATGCCCATCTCGTTGTTATTGACCTGGCTGAACTCGTAGAGGTTGAGGCTCGTGATGATGGCCACTTCTTCGTTGAGGTAGCACTTGGCATGCAAATTCTTGCAGAAGCTCGTGCGAACGAAGGTCAGGGCCTTGAGCCAGTTAATTTCCTGAGGGTTGAGCTCGCTCTTGCCGTAGACGATCCGCACGTCAATCTTCATGCGGTTTTTGTCTTCCAGCAGCTCGCGGATGCGATCATTGATTTTGAGGAACGGGCTGATCAGGATCAGCCGCTCTTTGGCGTTCTTGATCAGCTCCTCCAGGTAGTAATTGGTAGCGCTGGTGTTAAGAAACTTGGGCATATAATTTCCTTGACTTCGTGAATTGCTCGGGCCTAATGCACCCGCGATTGCATGCACCATAAGTGCTCAAACATGGCCACGGGCTCCATCCCAGAAGGATTTTAGATGGAAGAAAAACGCTGGGAGCAGGATCAGCACTAAGCTCGCTACTACAGATAGGGTCACCACCGTCACCGCGCCGTTGAGTGCATGCCACATGCCGATCTCGAGATAGCGCGTCCCCAGATCCGCTGCCTTGATGATGAACGCCATTGCTACGCCTTCTCCTTGGAATGGGATCATCTGGAGCAAGAAAATTAATCCGCCGAAAGCGACCGCGATGATCGCGAATCCCTTGAGACCCAGGGCGGTATCGGCTGTGCTTGGGATGGCGTGCATCGAGATAACCAGGACGAGTAACGCCAGAGCAAACCCCTGCAATGAGCCAGTACCCAAGTCGACGATCGCGGTAACAGAACCGGTGGCCACAGCGCCGATCCAGACAACCAACGGCACCAATCCCTGGTCGGGAAGGCTCTGATCGTATGATGTGCCAAGGGAGATAACGGCGATTGCGCCCCCGGCCAACAAGGGCGCTATGCCCTGAACAAGGAGACCAATCGAGTTGCGCAGAGAAAACGGGCTGTAGGAAAACTCGACGTAGCCCAGCTGCCCAGTGATTGCATCCGGTGCGAATAGAGCAAGCTTCCTGATTCGCAGGCCGAAGAGCAGGCATGCAATCGCGTGCGCCATTTCATGTACAGGCCCGCCGATGATTCCAGTGTTCCGATAGACGATCCACGTCTTTACCGAAAACTGTGACACCAGCTTACCCCAGACAAAAATCGCGCCGGCCGGCACCAGTAAAAGCGCGAGATAGAGGTAGATCATGCGCGCTGCCCCGCTGCTGCTTCCATCTCCCGCTTGGCCTCAGCGTGACTTTTTTGGATCACGACCTGGGTGATGCTGTTGATCACCAACACCTTCTTTGCTCTTGTGGCTGCGACATAGAGCAAATTCAACTCATCAACCCGCTGATCAGGGGTGATCTTCTCTTCGTCGAAGATGTCTGGGAAATCTTCTTCCAAGACAACCACATCCCACTCCAGCCCCTTCGAGCGGTGGCAGGTGCTCACAATCACATCTGCATCAAGAGGATCATCCGTTGAGTTGCGGCGTAGCGCCGAGATCAACTTCGGAATGTCGTTGTGCTCCTTGAGTATCCTGAGCATCCGATTCATCTCGGCATCCTTCGACTCCTCTGCCGCTTCGGCAAACCCTCCAAAGTCGCTGAACTGCCCGAAAAGGCGCTTGTTGCGGATCTCATCCTTGCGGCCGACCTTCAGATGGTAAACATCCTCGAGGTCGGAGATTTGGTATGCCTCAATCCCCCCGTTCCAGTAGACAACTTGGCCGTCAGATACAGCATCAATGGCCGTCATGATCACGCCGATCACCGTGCGGTTGAGCACGGTGTAGTGGTTACATCCAGAGGGCAGCGATGTCGTCACTTTGTCGCGGGCACCAAACCCAACCAGGGGACGTGTTTCCCCTTGCTGTTTGAGGATCGCATTGGCTACGCCGGCAATCATCGGCCCGAACCGGAACGAGTTGGTCAAGAACATCGACGCCGCGCCCTGCACAATCTGCGTATCAAGTGCGTTCTCAGCCCCTCGCCAACGGTAGATTTGCTGCCATTTGTCGCCGACAAATATCTTCCTCGCCTTCTGACCAGCGACCAGGGAGGCAGTTACGGGGTTACTGTCCTGCGCCTCATCGAAAAGGATCACGTCATACGGCAGCTGGGGATTACTGAGCTGGAAGAGCTTCAGGTATGCGTCATGCTGGCAGGGGAATTTGCTCTCGGTATCGATCATCTCGTCCCAGAGTTTCTGGGCAGAATTTATCGTCCGGTCGAGGTGATCGGCTCCGTGCTCCGCTGCCTCTTCCTCGCTGAGCGCAGCAAAATAATGCGCCTCACTGATTTCTTCGTCAGCGCTCGAAAGGTAGGCATTGAGCACAGCGATAGCGTCTCGAACATCTCCCCAGTTCCGTGTTTTGAGGAGCCCGGCAGCATCCGTCAGACGGATGTTCCCGAGCTTGTGCTGATAGTGTCGGCCAAACTGCGGCCAGGCCAACTGGTGGGATGTCTTGCACACTACGTTTTTCGGAAACTTCTCCGCGCCTTCATCCCGGATAGCGCGGTTGTACGCCAGATAGAGCATGCGCAAGTGGCTGTGATGGTTGGCGTAGGCAACAAGCGTTGTCGTCTTGCCGCACCCGGCATAGGCCTTCACCACCAGATGGTCACCTTGGTATTCGATGATGGGGAGCTGTTCTGCGGTCGACTTCATTGAGGCGACTCCATTCTGTTTTTTGCACATTTGCCGCCGTAGACAGACAGCGCTGCTAAGCACCAGAACGAAAACACGGCATCAATCAGGTCGCCCATTGGGAGATGGCGAACAACCAGGGCTACCGGCTCTGTCACCACCAGGAACGTCGCATACCCTGCAACGGCATGCATTCCGAAGGTGCGTAAGGCTGCTGCTGCTATGAGGAGGGGAAATAGTGTGTAAAGCGCCAAGCTATGCGTGGAGCTGGAGCTCGGGGCGAGGTGGGTACAGGCGACGACCATGCCAACCGCTACTGCCATCAAGCCGGCAGCGTGACGACTGGACATCGAGCGCAGCTCTTCGCCGCTGTGCCTGAACGTCAGAATCATGACCGCGTGCGAGCCGATGCCTGCCAGGTAGTCAATGAGTGGTGATCGGCATATCGCCGGAAGATATTTTTCGCTGGGCATGTGAGTCTCCTTAGGTGAGGAGATCGTTTCATGCAGGTCGCGGGGAAAGGTCTGGTTTCGGGCGGTTTTTTGGTCTGAATTACGCAGACGCCGCCCTAGATCGGGGCGGCCGGAGAATAGCGATGGCTCACCTTGGGTTATTCCAGAGCTATGGCACGCTGCCGACATGAAGCACACCAAGACCCTCCAGGTTCGCGTTCGAGACAAACACACTCAGCTGCTGCGCCAGATGGCCCGGCAGGTGAATTTCGTCTGGAACTACCTGAACGAACTCAGCCATCGCTCGATCCGTGAGCGCGGGGTCTTTCTGTCGGCCTACGACTTAGATCGCTATACCCAGGGCGCAAGCAAGGAACTGGGCCTGCACTCGCAGACATTGCAGGAAGTGTCGCGGGAATACGCCACGCGCCGCCGGCAGTTCAAGAAGGCCCGGCTGAGCTGGCGTAAATCGATCGGTGTTCGCCGCTCGCTCGGCTGGATTCCGTTCAAATCCGGCGCAGCGAGCTGGAAGAACGGCCAGGTGTTCCACAATGGCAGATGCTTCAAGGTCTGGGACAGCTACGGGCTGGGCCAGTACCGCCTCCGCTCCGGCAGCTTCAGCGAAGACGCCCGAGGCCGCTGGTATTTCAATGTGGTCGTCGAGCTGGAGACCCAGCTATCGACGGGGCAAGGGGTAGTAGGCATCGACCTGGGCCTGAAGGACGTGGCCACCTGTAGCGACGGGCAGCGGCTGGAGAATGGCCGTTTCTACCGCGACCTGGAGCCCAAGCTGGCCAGCGCCCAGCGTGCTGGCAAGAAAGCTCGGGTGCGGGCAATCCACGCCAAGATAGCCAACCGGCGCAAGGATGCCTTACACAAATTCAGCCGCTCGCTGGTCGAGCGCTG
This sequence comes from Pseudomonas sp. Ant30-3, assembly GCF_000690905.1. Lineage (GTDB taxonomy): Bacteria > Pseudomonadota > Gammaproteobacteria > Pseudomonadales > Pseudomonadaceae > Aquipseudomonas. The sequence continues at coordinate 29,245 of NZ_JMCL01000057.1, forward strand.
CAACACGATCATCGTGGGCGATGTCAGCTCGCAGAAACTCGTCAAAACCAAGATGGCCAAGTCGGTGCTCGATGCCGGCTGGGGTCAACTGAAAACAATGCTGGCCTACAAATGCGCGCACGCAGGCATCGTCTTCAGGGTCGTGAACGAGGCGTACACCACCCAAACCTGTAGCTGTTGCGGTGCATTGCCCGCCAGCAGGCCGAGAGGTATCGCAGGGCTTGGAATAAGGGAATGGATCTGTGAGTGCGGTGTCACTCACGACCGCGACGTGAACGCGGCCAGGAACATTCTCGCGCTCGGGCATGAGCGTCCTGGAGAGGGAATCCCCGGCGTTTAAGCCGGGGGAGGATGTCAATCCTTGGTTGTTGAAAAATCGCATGGGTGTTAAGTCCCAGCTGAAAGCAGTGAAACATGGCTCTAGATAATCCCAAGCCACCGGCTCACCCGAATCGGCGTTTGCTTTTGGCGCGACGGACGTTATAGCCCTTCACCCAGCTTTTCATGTCTTCGCTCGGTGGTTTGGGTTGCACGGTACCGATCCATGCGCGATCTGGCAGCTCTTTCATGTATGCCTGGTATGCGTACTGAGCCCACCCGTCTTTCTTGCCGGTCTCACGGGCGTACCCAAGCAGCTCGCAGAAAGTGTGCTGTTTACTGGTCGGCCCGAGCACTTTGCGTCGATCGTCTAGCTTCACCAGTTTGCCGGTGGCCACCGCCACCCCATCCGGTATTACGATTTCGTTGCCACACTTCGGACAGAGCAATCCGCTGAAAACAAAGCTGCACTTCGGACATGGCTTGGTTTTTTTCTCCTGATCGCCTTTGTCCTGCGGGCGGCGGTCAAGACGCTCCCCTTCCCCATTGTCCATGGCGTCGGGCACCTCGTCCGTTGGCTTCCCGTTAAGCAAGAGGTTCCCGGAGTGGTCAATGATAATGCAGTCGATTTTTCCAGTTTCAGGCGAAAGCCTCAGACCACGGCCAATCATCTGGTAGTGAAGCATCAGGGATTTGGTCGGTCGCGCAATCACAAGGCAACTGGTAGACGGATCATCAAACCCCTTGATCAGCATTGCCACTGAGACCAAGACCCTTATCCTACCCGCCTTGTACTGGCGCAGGATCTCCTCAGTCTCATGCGGCGGCATGTAGCCGTCGATGTGGGCTGCGGCAACGCCCGCTTTCAAGAATTGTTCAGCAAGCTTTTTTGAGTGCTGGACGTTGCAGGCGAAAACCAGTGTTTTGCGGTTTTGACCCAGCTCTTTCCAGTGAGATACCACGTCACCAAGCAGCTTGGCGTCCCCCATCACCGTGGCGAGCTCGTCCTCGATCCAGTCGCCGTTTGGCTTCGTACTCACGCCCTTCAGCGAAGGCACGGACGGGGCATAGCACACTGTCGGGACAAGGAATCCCAGGTCAGTAAGCTCAGAAAGAGAGATGCAATTGATCAGCCTGTCAAATATGCGGCCCAGGCCACGGCGCCATGGGGTAGCACTTAGCCCGATTACTGGCACCTTGTTCCGCCGGCACCAGTTGATCAACTCAATGTGGGCTTCATGGATAACATGCGCCTCGTCAATGAGAACAAGGTGTGGCTTGTGGTGGTTGAGCATGTAGTCCAAGCGAGGGCGCAAGCTCTGGATCGTTGCTACCTGGATGGGCTTTCGATAGTCCGTCAATGGGTGGTCTGACTGAATCGCTCCCGCGACCAATCCATCTTTGTGGAACCGCTCAAGCGTCTGATCAAGTAGCTTCAGGCTGTCGACGATGAACCAGGCCTTCCGGTTCTTCGCCTGCGCGCCAGCAATGATGTGCTTGGCCACCTCTGTCTTACCGGAGCCTGTGGGGCTCATCAGCATCTGAATGGTCGCGCCAAGGCTGATGCCCTTGCGGAGTTCAAAATCCTGCTGCTGTTGGTAGGGTCGGAGTTGCATCGAGGTTTCCCGCTGAAAGAACTACAGGCAGGAAACCATTGCCTCGAAAAAACCCAAGCTAGGTGCTTGATCCACCTGATGGACACAGCCCGGGCACAGCCTGATGGAGACAGATGTTTTTTCTGAGAATGCGAGCCGATATGGACCATCCCTGAAGCCCGTATCTTGATTTGGGTTTTGCGGGTTACGTGCAAACGTAATCGTCATTGCCTGTGCTTTCGCCCAGGCGTCAATGATGGCCAAGTCAAAGGAGGCCTAGATGGATGACGTAGGAAAGGCACGCGCTCTTAGGTATGCAGAGTCGTTGCGAAACGCAAGCTGGGTTATCGATAAGGATTCAGCAAACGCACAAAATGCCGTTGGATTCTGGCTTTACTCATACAACCTGGTTGCAGGCCCCAGGCTCGTAGGCCAACTGACGTTGGACGGCTATCGAGCCATGCAGTCCGGAGAAGATCTGAAAGCACTTGGCGGGCTCCAGCCAGCCGATGTTCTCGGCGCAACCCTCACCGCCTATGACGCACTGCCCGACCAGAACCGCAATGCAGGGGAGTCACAAACCGTCATATCAGCGCTGTCCCTATACGCCAGTTCAAGTATGACCTTGCAGGCGCTGGCGCCTCTCCAAACTGGAGCACATCAGCACTTCATGGTGTTCGATTGGCTTACAGCCACCGGCAAAAGGATCTTTCGCCCGGCTGCGGCAGTCACCGGATCCGTTCTTGCTCCTGAAACTCTTGCCGAATTCGGGAACTTAGTGCTCTGCGCGCATATGTCGAAACACCCCCACGAAACGCCTTTCCAACTCCAGACTACAGGTTCTTAACTCATGCCAATCCGTCACATCATCGTTCATCAGATCCACAAAAAGCCTGATGGAACCCCAGCTGTATTGCATGCCCGCGACACTGAACTTGCAGCGTCGGCAGCCATCGAGAACATGCTCGGCGACCTCAACGAGAGCTACAACGCCAAACAGGGCAAGGCCTGGGGTTTCTTCCATGCCGAGTCAGGCGCTTATCCCTTCAGCCGATGGTTGAAGGATTACCTCGACGAAAACCAGGACTTCACCGCCTTCAGCCGCCATGCGGTCGAGCACCTGCAAAAACTGATGGAAGAATCGAACCTCTCAACCGGCGGCCACGTCCTGTTCGCCCACTATCAGCAAGGCATGACCGACTACCTCACCGTCGCTCTGCTGCACCACAGCGAAGGCGTGGCGGTGAACGACACCCTGGACGTGACCCCAGCCAAGCACCTGGATCTCGGCCAACTTCACCTGGCAGCACGCATCAACATCAGCGAATGGCAGAACAACAAGCAGTCCAAGCAGTACATTTCGTTCATCAAGGGCAAGAACGGTCGAAAGGTCTCGGACTACTTCCGTGATTTCATCGGTTGCCAGGAGGGTGTAGACGCTCCCGGCGAAACCCGCACCCTGCTCAAGGCATTCAGTGATTTCGTCGAGAGCGAGGATCTGCCCGAGGAGCAGGCGCGGGAGAAGACCAATACTCTGGTTGGCTACGCCACCAGCCAGGCGAAGTTGGGCGAGCCGATGACGCTGGAGGAGCTGTCCGGGCTGATTGATGAAGATCGACCAAAGGCGTTCTACGATCACATCCGCAACCGCGACTATGGACTGTCGCCTGAGATTCCAGCGGATAAACGCACCCTCAACCAATTCCGCCGCTTCACCGGCCGCGCCGAAGGGTTGTCGATCAGCTTCGAAGCCCACCTACTGGGTTCCAAGATCGACTACGACGAGAATGCCGGCACCCTGACCATTCGCAATCTACCCACTCAGTTGCGTGATCAACTCAAGCGCGGCTAAAAAAATGCCCCGTCCATCTCTGGACGGGGCAGATCCTGCTTAGCCTGGCAGTGTTCCTGCTGGGCCTTAGCGCAAGCTCAGGCCGTCGAACCCAAGCCGCAATGAGAGCTGATCGGCAACCGAAGCGCCGATCTTGCTGGCAAAGCGATCCAGGGGATTCTGTTTGCGGGTGAAATCAACGATCTTGCTCACACCTACGACTTCACGAGCCACGTAGTCAGAATCACCAAGGCGATCAACCAGCCCCAGTCCCACCGCTTGCTCGCCCGTCCATATCAGCCCCGAGTACAGGTCGGGATTCTCCTTGGCTTTCAGACGATCTCCCCGACCAGCCTCTACCGAGCGAATGAATTGGTTGTGGGTTGTTTTGAGAACCCCTTCCCAGAACTTCCTCTCCTCAGGATTTTGAGGCTGGAATTGATCCAGGAAAGCCTTGTGTTCCCCGGAGGTATAGGCGCGGCGTTCGACCCCAAGCTTTTGCATGAGCTCAACGTAACCGAAGCTCGCCGCGGTGACACCGATCGATCCGACCAAACTTGCCTTGTCCGCAAATATCTCATCGGCTGCGCTGGCGATGTAATAGCCACCGGAGGCACCCAGATCTGTGATGACGGCATAAACCTTCGTGTCTGGATGCAGTGCACGCAAGCGACGAACTTCATCGTAAACATGGCCCGCCTGCACGGGACTTCCGCCTGGGCTGTTGATTTCCAAAATCACAGCTTTCGTATTCTCATTTTCAAAGGCCTTGCCGAGGCTGCGTTTCAGGTTCTCAGCGCTCGCTTCCTCCCCATCCGCAATCACTCCCCTCACCTTGATTTTTGCTGTTACCGGCACATCGGCCCCAACGCCATCAAGGTCTGCCCTTCCGCCGACCACAAAAGCAGTCACGACGATCCCAAGAGTCGCGAGACGGAAAAAATTCTTCCAGCGACGTGCTGCACGCTGCTCTTTGATGCTTGCTTGCAGCGTTCGCTCCAAGACTTCGAGGCTTTGATCCATGGGATTTCCGTCAGAAAATTTATACACGGCTATTAAACACTGCGGAGAAGCAATCCTGAACAGGCAACGGGAACTTGGGATTCTCGGCGGTCGTGAGAGAAGGAGGCGGATCACTTATACGGAGAACCATTTATGCAGGTCGTCACGCCCCAAGCCCGGAATCGGGCTGGACTTACTCTCAACCTGGTCATTGGAGTTATCGGCTCACCGCAAGCGCTTTCTCGGCTGAAAGCCAAGCTCGAATTAGCCGTTGAGGACGCTTTGCAAGGGCTCTCACAAGAGGCCAGCCATGAGCTTGGAATTGAGATTGGTCGCTGGAACATCGAAACGTCCACCTCCCAACCAGAAGGCGACGGGTCGGCATCGAGCGGGCCACCCCCTGGTCATTCGGTAGAACAGCTGGAAGCCCCCCCGAAGCCCGCATCCGAGGCCTCCCTGAAGGCAGGATTATGCCTATGAGCGCCACATCCGCCGTGACACAAAACTTCGAGCACGAGCGCTTTGTGGTGCGGGATATCTCTGACCAGTATGAGGCTCCGACCTTTGACCTGATTTTCCGAGACCAGGAGCACGGAGTTGAGCGTTGCTCCGACAGCGTGTGGAGTTCGCACGAGCAAGCCTCGGTAGCAGCGGAGGCACTGGAAAAGGCGGATCGCCGTCCAGTTCACTGGGGTGTGTTGAAGAGCCTCTAAACGGAGACCCATAGAACTCAGGCGACCATTTGTGTCGCCTTTTTTCGCGCTGTCAGCCCCCGTGACTCAATCAGCCAGGTAGCCGGCAGTATCGAGGCGACTTGGGTATTTCAGGCATGCCTATAGCGTGGCCAATGCAACGCGGCCGAAACCGAGGAGAAAAACACCGCAAACCACAAACAGCTTAGCCCGCTTTCAGGCGATAAAACCGCCTGAAATCGGGACATTCCTCAGTCAGTACCTAACAAACTATCCGGCGACCAACCACCAAGGATCATCAGTATGCAATTCAACAATTTCTCATCCTCCTCCAAATCTCCCCTGGCTCTCGGCTTGATTGCCGTTTCGGCCGTTATTGGCGTGGGTCTGCTGCTGGGTTCGTTTTACACCGTCGACGAGAAAGAGCGCGCAGTAGTCCTGCGCAACGGTGCCTTTATGGAGGTGGCAGATCCAGGCCTGCATTGGAAAATCCCCTTCATCGACAGCGCCAAAGCGATCTCGATACAGAACAACGCCACCAAGTGGGACGGCTTGCAGGCGTACAGCCGTGACCAGCAGGCTGCAACGCTGTCGGTCTCGGTCAGCTGGCACGTGCCGGCAGGTGAGGTCGCGGATGTCTACAAGAGCTACGCCGATCTGGACGGCCTGCTGACAAGGGCGATCAGCCGCCATGTCCCGACACAGGTAGAAAACGTCTTCGGTCAGTACACCGCCGTCAACGCCGTACAGCAACGCGGCAAGCTGGTTGCCGATATCGCCACCGCAATCAAGGGCGCAATCAGTGGACCGGTGGTGATCGACAGTGTGCAAGTCGAGAACATCGACTTCAGTGACGCCTACGAGAAGTCGATCGAAGAACGCATGCGCGCTGAGGTTGCCGTGAAGACTCGTGAGCAGCAACTGGCCACTGAGCAGATCCAGGCGCGGATTGTCGTCACCCAGGCCCAGGCTACCGCGGATTCGGCACTGGCCGCCGCACGTGCCGAAGCGGAAAGCATCCAGCTGCGCGGCGAAGCGGAAGCAAAAGCCATCGACGCCCGCGCCCGCGCCCTGGGCAGCAACCCCGGCCTGGTCGAGCTTACCAAAGCCGAGCGCTGGAACGGCGTGCTGCCTACCACGGTACTTCCAGGCGGAACCCTGCCGTTCATCGACGCCAAGAAGTAATCCATCCTTCCACACTAGAAGCCCGCAGCCCTGACCAGCTCGCGGGCTTTTTCATTGAAAAAGGGATCTATCAATCCAGTAGTCATGCCGATGGCAACGGAGAGACAAATGCACCGAACCATACCCAGCTGCATCTTTTTATCGCGCAGCGACGCTGAAGCACACGCGCCAGGCCCCGACTGGCACCTGTTATCGATATCTGATGGCCTTGAAGATCAGGCCTGCATCGACGAAGCACGGTGGAAGAGCGTGAGCTACCACCACTTCATTGATGCTGGCTTTGACGAAGAAGTCATCGAGATATACGGGCCAGATTTTGAGCGGAATTACGTCGACTACCTGCTCAGCAGCAAGGCTGACGTGCTGCGGGAGCGCATCCGAGAAATTGCAGATCAAGGGGAAAATATCGCCGTCAATTGCCAGGCCGGGCGATCCCGGAGTGCCGCGGTAGCTTTGTATATCAGCAAACATCATGGGTACCAGCTGCATAAGCCGACCCCAGACGCAAACCAGTGCGTCTACCGGATGTTGGCCAACGATGTTCACCTGATGGCAGCCTACCGTGCGGCAAGAACACCAGTGGAACCAGAAGCGCCAAAGCGAAGCCTTCTTTCGGCGATCAAATCGCTGTTCTCCTGAGAGAGCAGAAGACCGCAGCGAGTCATGGTAAATTAGGCCCTGGGCAGCTTCATGGTAGAAGCTATGCTCCCAAGGCACTCCTCCCCCTCCTGTCTCGTCTGTGGTGCCGCTGAAGCTGCTCGTTTTATTACCAAAGCCCGCCAGGCTTAACCTCGGCGGGCTTTTCTTTGAGCAACGCACTGTCGCTCAACCAGCCATTGGGTTTTCGGCTAGCCGCAGTACGCTCATAGCTGAATCTTTTGTCACCCACATGCAGTCAAGGAACGGATCATGAATGTTGAAACAACGCGAGCGGCTTACATCGAAGAACGCCGGCAGACAGAGGCCGAGAGCAAGGCCCGTGCCGCCGAAAAGCTCAAAAATCACCAGTACACCTGCCTGGTGAAGCAGCCCGACGTTGAGGTCTGGCGTTGCAAGGCCGAGAGCACCACCGCCTATGCCTTCGATATCATGATGACCCGGTTCGGAATCGCCGTTGTCGGCGATATCGGCGACCTGACGTTCAGTGTCGGCCTGGGCTATGGCATATCGTTCCTTGCGGGTGATGACGTCACCTACTACCTGCACACCAAGCTCAACGAGTCCCACAAAAAGCAGGTATTCAGCACAACCCTGTTCCGCCAGGTACTGGTGTCGAGCATCTGCCGGGAACTGCACGACAACTGCTCCGAGGAAATTTGGGACGCCCTGCCAGCCTGGGCGCAGGATGCGGACCTGGTTCGTGGTGAGCATTGGGGGGAGTTCCGCGCCCTGACCGTGACCAACCGCCGCGATCTGGAGAATGGCGATGATCGCTGGATGCACTGGGACGACCTCTTTGACCTCGCTGAGAACATCGGTTTCACCGAAGAGGCGCACCAGTTCATGCGCGACAATGCCGAGGTCCTGTGCCTCGGCGAAGAGTGGTACGAGCACCGGATAACGAAGACCTGCGACAGCCTTTATGCTCAGCTCTACATGATCAACCACGCGGCCAAGGCGATCATGGCTCAGGCCGATCAAGCCGCTGCTTGAGGGAAAACAAGATGCTTAGGCACTCACCTTCAGATGTACCTCGCTTGATTGACGGGGAGTCACCGAAACTCATCGCGTTGACTGCCACCTACGGCCTGCACGTCCTCAAGGTCACTGACTACAACTGTATTGATGAGGGTGACGAGCCAAACTGGAGCACGGCATGTAGTGACGGCTGGAGCGTTGAACGGACTGACATCATCTGGTGGGCGTATGCGGATGAAGTCCGCGAGCTTCTGGAATCAACCCCCAACAACTGATCACGGAAACCGCCCAGGTACGCCCAAGCCCAGCCATGCTGGGCCGAGGCAGTAGGAGCAGGGCCACTTTCGGCCCTCATGATCGAGCAGGAAAAACATGGATCGCGCAAAGCCAGATTATCAAGAGGTGTTCTCCCGCGTACTTCAATCGGCTGACTGGGGAGAGCGGGCCACAACTATGTTTGCCGGTGCCCAGGATCAATTGCCGGTGTTCGGTCAATACGTGCGGACTGGCCCAGGCCCTGCACCCCTGGTGAATCAGGTTGGTTACGTTGTGCAGATCCGCCGTCGCCAAGGCATTTTCGGGTCTGATATTTACCTGCTGCGGCACTGCAACGGTGAACTGGTGCAGCACGCCAATAACATGTACCTACCGTTGACCCCTGAAGAGATTGAGGCGGTGCTGCCGTGCTTTGGCGATGTGACCCCCAGCGCCGAAGGTGAGAACCCGGTCTACGGTCTTGGCGACCCAAGCACCCGTACAGCTGGGTTTCTGATCGACCCACCCGAAGGGTTTGAAATGCGCGGTGGCGAGGGGGCACGGATGCGGATGACCACCATCGGCGCCGATGGCAGCAAGACCCTCACTGACACCGTTTTTCTGTAGGAAATCGACATGAGCATCAGTGGAGCAATTTTTTTCTCAGCATTTCTCGCTGTTTTTTTTGGATGGCTCAGCTCGCAAGCTGCATCTTTCTGGAAGCTGTGGCTCGGGTTCTTTGTGGTGACTGATGGCCTGACGTGGTTCATCTACGTGTGTTCAGTCATGGCCGATCAATAGTAACTGTTCGAGGAAAACGCGGCGGATCTGCCGACCAGATACACCCCAAGCCCAGCCCTAAAAAGCTGGGCCGAGGACGTAGACGAGGACGCCACATTGCGTACTCCCCAAACAGGACGGTCAGTATGTTTTCAGGTAACAAGGCAATCGCATTTTGGTTCGCGGCTATGGTGATGCAACTGGTTGTTTCAACCGGAGTGAACGACTGGGTTGGCCGGGTAGCGGTATTAATCGGGGCCACATTCTCTGCCTGGCTTTTCATGGATGGTTTTATGGCTGCTATGCGACCTGTAAAGCAATACGAATTCAAGGAGGCCAACCAGCCTTTGAAAACGGGCACCAACAAACCCACGGTGGGTTGAGGGGAAACCCATGGGTCTGCCGACGCTAGCTGAAGTGCGGTCGAACAGCGCCCACGGCAACCAGGAAAATACCGTGCATGAATAACTTCAAAGATCACCAGCAAAAAATTGTGAAGATATTTCCGATTATAGCTCTAGCAGCCCTAGTCGCTTGGGGCTGTTGGGCAGTTAAGGAGATGATCCATGGTCGAACGTTAAAAAGTTACCGGTTGGCCGGGGAGTTACTGATATCAAATAATCACTTCGTCAAAACGACCACGGACGAGTTTTCAGTCGTAGGCGATGATTTTGTGTTCGATTCTGGACGCACTGAGAGGGTCGAGCTTCGAACTTTTAGGGATGGCACTCAGCAACTATGTCTTTTGCCATTTAACGAGCTTTATTCCGAGCAATGCCGCTACATTTCAACCAAGGCCGACAGCGACGGAATATAGGAAAATATGACATGTCGATCACCAATGCTCCGCTTGTTCTGTACGTGTATCGCTGCACCGTGTGCGGCCAAGCAGGCAAGTTGCATCTGCCTGAATCATCGCCCGAAGTGACTACGGCCTGCTCCGCGTGCGGTGCCGAAGTCCTGGCCGAATGGGATGGCGGCGTAGAGCTGGTCACCGATCAACCCGAGTAACGGAAAAGTTCATGATCTTCACCGTTCGTTCGAAACAGGTTGAAATCAGGGCTGCGAAGCGCTTCCGGCTGCTACCAGGTGGCGACTTCTCCGCACCAGGTCACGCACTGATGAATTGGCTGGGTGTGGTGGTTTTCATCAAGCCAGCCCCCCCGAAGATGGATGCATAGGAAAAAGCCCAGCCCTAAACGAGTTGGGCCGAGGCAGCGCGGCTTGGCCACCAGCTCGTTGCTGGCCGGGCCGTTTCTCCCCACCACTGGATTGAGGTTGGGCTCTTCCGGATCGACTACCGCGCCCGGATGTGGCACGGCACCGATCCTGAAATTCCCCACGGCGTTTTTCCTCTGGATGGGAGGCTTTCAGCCCAATACACCGGCATCAGAGTGCAAATTGATCCCCTGCCCCTTCTGTCTATGAAATTCTGATCATGCCGCCATTTGGCATCGGCTCTCCCGAGACTCGTTGAGTCCGGTTGGGATTCCCACCTCATGCAGTAACCTGAAGGCATCTTCTGGAAAGCTCGGATCGCCTTATGTCTTACACCACCTCCACCATCAACGAACTGTTTCGTCTACGCGACAAGGTAGGCCTCTCAACAGCTTCGGGCTTTAAGGCCCGTGTGCGCTTCGTGCAGCTAGCCTATCGCCACAACCTCGTGCGTGAGATCACCAGCTATCACTTGTGGGATCGGGGGTTTGAAGGACTGGGCGAGCGTACTTTCGATACCTGTTTCGAGATGGGAGACAGTCCCGAAGTTATCGCAGAACTGATCCGTGACGCCCGCGCCCATGGCTACGCCGGAAACATAGAGATGGAAGTGGGTAATCCCGACTGCTTTGCCCGTTGGTGCGGATACGCAGACCGACAGCAAGAGCTTGCGTTTTGAGGACTAGCACCAACAGCAATCCCAGCACGGCTCGCCGGGCTTTTTGTTGGCTTGGTATATCGCGTAATGGAAATAGCCTGAAAGCATCTCCCCCTCTGACAACAAGGAGTTGCCTCATGCAGTCCCCTACACTCAAGTCGAGCTATTTGCCGGAATACCTTGCATGGGTCATGTTCCTAGCCGGGGTGGCCAATGCCACGCTGATCTGGTCTGGGGTGTTCGAAGCCGCGCCTCAGGCCTTCCTGCTGCTTTTTGGCGGGCTTTTTGGCAACACTGGCATCGCCCTCCTAGGCTTCCTCATGTTGACCACCTGGTGCACTCTGGGATGGCTGCTTGCCGCACTCACCCGCTGGCTGCCCCGGCCTTGATACTCAAATGCAAATTGCATCGGTTGTCCCAGCACTCGTTCGCACGGGATGCGTGGCGCTGTGGCATCATGCAGCCTGGCAGCGATCCAGCTTTAAGGACGATTGATGGCTATTAATTTTGAACCCAAGATAGGGCAGATCTTGGAATGCAATTACGGCGATTATCAGTACGATGAAAACGGCGTCATAGTTTTCAAGAACTATGACTATCGCTTGAAGCCCGAAATGATAAAAAACCGCTTGGTTGTTGTGCTCAACGCGCGCATCGACCCAAATGCCTGCATTGTCGTGCCGCTATCGACAACAAAGGACATGGGCAAACTCAGCCGCGGGCTACACGTCGAGCTGGGGAGCGACCTGATTGACGAGCTACCGTACTTCAAGCAACAGACCAGGTGGGCCAAAGCGGACCTCGTTGAGCAGGTCAGCAAACAGCGCCTATTCAAGCCCAGGGCGATGCGTGGTCATCTTGAGCAGGTGCTATCGCGAGAGGTCGTTACCCTGATTCAGACAGCAGTGATTAAGGCCGTTAACGCCGGTGGATTGCTGAAATAGCCTAGGTCAAATGCTTACTGAATAGTTGACATAAGTGTCAGCTGACCCTATTATTTCCCACGTAGCCCTTGAGGCACTTGAGTTTTATCCCCCTAGAGGGACCTGCAAAGCCCGGTTAATCACCGGGCTTTTGCCTTTCTGAGATTCCCTCTCTCCTTCTCTACCCCCTTCCTTCAGAGCTTGCCGCTGGGCGTCACATCCCAACCAGGCAGCATCGGCTTTCTCCAACCGCACATCCTACGCTTATCAGGTAGCCACCAGCATTCCATCCCACCTGCTATGCGCTTGGGTTGTGCCTGGCAAATGGGATAATCGGAGCCTAGATTGCACTCGACCGCTCTGAAAAGGAACCCTATTCATGCGTACCCTGGTACTGCCGCTCAAAGGCGAGTATTTCGACGCAATCAAGGCCGGGATCAAGCCGGAAGAATTCCGAGCTGCCACGCCCTATTGGCGACGGCGTTTGGATGGACAGAGCTTCGACCAGATTGAGCTGACACGGGGCTATCCGAAGCGCGGAGACGACGCACGAAGACTTGTGTTGCCCTGGAAGGGCTATCGCTTGACGACGATCGTTCATCCACACTTCGGCGCAGATCCAGTCGAGGTTTTCGCCATTGATGTTTCGCGCTAAGGATGCGGTTCAGTGAATCCGATCAAGCAGCATTTCCGACTGAAAAAACCCTGTGCGAATTGCCCTTTCCTCAAGGAAGGAGCCATTCCGCTAAGCCGCGGGCGCTTGGAGGGGATTATTTCTACCCTGATCGAGGATGATCAATCTACTTTCCAGTGCCACAAGACCGTGCATTCAAAACGGGGTGGCAACTGGGACGATGAGGGGAACTATGAACCCTCGGGGCACGAGTCGATGTGCGCTGGAGCTGCGGCTTATCTCATGAAGAAAGGCAGACCGACCGTGGGTATGCGGTTCGCTTTTGCCACCGGCGATGCTTCCCCCAACGACTGGGATTCAGTGCGAGAGATCGTGATCGACTGACTTCTTGGGTTCTCATCACTTCGGGTTAGGTTCGTCCTAACGTTCCCGATAGCAGCTGATGAGCACCATGGCTAAATCAAGACACGCAAACGCAAAGACCGAATCCTCGAGCCCGGCAGAACACCGTAAAAACCTCATTCGCCTGCTCAACGCAAACAGCCATCGCCATCACTTGTGGGATGTGTTTGCGGACTTCTGCGAAATGGGCGCGCTAGCGATGAGCAACAGCGTGGACCTGGCCCAGCGTAATGAGCGTGAAAAACGCTACATGAGCGTCATTAAGAAGTATGAGCCGAGCGAGGTGCATCGGTTTCCCCAGATGCTCGCTGAACTCACCATGGCAATGGAATATGGGCCTGACGATGTGCTTGGCCAGGTATTCGGCGAGTTGGAGCTGGGGAACAGCTCAAGAGGACAGTTTTTCACCCCTTACCCAGTCTGCAAGCTCATGGCCTCACAACTCTTTGGGGATGGTGCAGATCTGCGCAAGCGACTAGATGAGCGAGGTTTTATAACGGTCAACGAACCAGCATCCGGTGCGGGAGCTATGGTGATCGCGATCGCCGAAGCGTTGGGAGACAAAGGCTTCAACTACCAGCGCTGCCTCCATGTGACTGCGCAGGATGTCGACTCCCGCGCAGTTCATATGACCTACCTCCAGCTCAGCCTTCTGCACATTCCCGCAATTCTGATCCTCGGTAACACGCTGGCGCTGGAAGAACGGGAGCTGTGGTACACGCCGGCACACATTATGGGTCTATGGCGCGCCAGGCTAACGCGCCACCAGACCATGGCCAGCGAGATCACCAATCCTCCAGACGAAAATACTACGCCCGTCCTGTTCCGGGACTTGGCCACTCTCACTGCCCCCCCCGCAACCAGTGGCCAACAAATCGCACTGTTCTGATGAGTATTGCTGGCGGAAATATCTCCGACACACCGGAGGAAGATACAACGCCCTGCTCCCGCCCAGGGCAGTAAATGCATCAACTTGAGTTGGCATTTTCTCCCGCGCTGGCATGCTTATTCCTCAAACATCATTGGAGCTCCATCTATGCGCAAGCTGTTTATCTACACCCTCTTTGGCCTCTCGTTGGCCGGCTGCGACTCGTCGCGAGATTCGGGGGGCGCAGTCGGTACCGGTGCTGTCGAACACGAGCGCACTTTGCACTACAGCAAGGCAGAAGACGGCTCGACCGTGATTCAAGCTACTCGCATCACAAACGGCCAGCGAGCAGTCGATACGGCAGCCGGGGAGGACGCGGTGCAAAGCAGGGGGGGATTCATGAATCAGGTCGCCTTCAAAGACTGTGGCCGTGTGAACTTTGCCAGAACGGGGCCTGGTGAGGGCGTTGTTCAAGGCATCCACACCGGGCGCGGAATGACTGCTAAATGCAAAATCCGAAACTGGGATGGTCAGTGGCATATTGTTGAAAGCAAATAACCGAAGCGAACACAAAGGAGCAATCATGGAAATTGTTACAATCAAAAATATTAAAGAACTAGGTGATTCGCAGAAAGAAGAAATCTTGCGGATGGCCTATCGCTATAGCCAGGATTTGGTCAACCGACCAATAAGCACTACCCACCCAATGTTCGGCGTAGTTCGTGCGTGGATGCTCACTGATATCCAACTTCAACTAGACCCAGCAATTAGCCTGATGATCAATTCAGAATTAGTAATCGCTGTAAATTCCGCATCAACTATTATAGGTTTTATGACCCTCACCCGTGCTAACGACTCCGCAACTGCTTGTGGCATCAATTATATTTGCGTCGATTCAGCCCACCGCAATCAGGGAATTATGACTGCGATGATTGCCAGCCTAAAACCACGCTTCACCGACATAGCGCTGAGCTGCTTTCCAAAACTCGTAGAGGCGTATGAAAAGATCGGATTCGTAATGTGCGAGGCCCAAGGGTCTCAAGTCGCTATGCGAATTGGCGGTTCCTACAATATGAACGTCATAGACCCGAACTTCCTGAACAGACAAAGTGCGGTTTCTCAAGAAGCTCAACGCTTGATTAGCGAACTTGGCGGGGATCGGGCTGTTGCTATCAACGATGAGTATGACGCTGAAACAAAGCGAATATCTCAAGAGGTTGCGTACTTCGTTGAGCAACGCAAGAACCCTTTATCTATCTAGGCGCTATCCGTTCCGAAAATGGTCTGTATGCCAACAATTACAGCGTATCGCGAGCCTATTATGATGCCAAAATTCCCTCATCTTTCTGCAATTCATGCCCCGGTCAGCGTGAGCGCCAATGGCTATTACGCGAAGTATGGAGCAAATATTTTTGGGCGTGATTTCGTGGTTGGCGATATTCATGGTGAATTCAGCAAGCTATCGAAACTGTTATCTTCGGTAGGATTTGACGAATATGCAGACAGACTATTTTCGGTAGGTGATTTAGTTGATAGAGGGCCAGAATCACACCAAGTTGATGAGTGGTTGAAGAAGCCTTGGTTCAAGTCTGTTATGGGGAATCATGACTACTGGTGTGTTGAAGGCGGACTAGATACCGAACCAGTTGGACATCGGAAGTACGGTGGAGAATGGTTTTATTCCCTTACCTCTGACGAGCAGAAGTCCATAGGGCTTTCTTTACATGGTCTACCCATCGCTATTCAGGTCGAAGGCCGCAACGGCGAAAAGTTTGGAATTGTTCATGCTGAATGCACATGCCTAAGTTGGTCGCGCTTCGAAGAGGCTCTGACAGGTGAGTTAGGCGACTCTTATAGGAACTACCATGCCACGGAAGCAATGTGGCGTAGGTCTCGACATGCAAATCAAACAACCATCCCCGTTGCTGGTATCGACAGGATCTTTGTAGGCCACACGAAAGTCGCTGCCGTCCTTGATTTAGGGAATGTTCGATATATTGATACTGGTGGTGTTTTTGAAAACGGGCTATTGACCATAGTTGAAATTGGCGGCTCAGAAGCCATCCATTCAATCTGATCAGGCGACAACCCGGCCGAGGATTCAGGCCTGCTGCCGGGTGGGCGACTCCCCCTCTCCTCTCCTCTCCTCTCCCCTACCTCACCTGGTCCAGGTACTCATGCTCTCGTCGGTCCGCCTCCTCTGCTTCCTGGAAGGGTCATTCTGCTCGATAGCAACTGTGGGCTATGGTGTGGGATGTAATATTTGGGTTTTCTGGAATTCCTTATAGGTTCTGGCCTGTAGCCGTTTTGTATGGGGATACCTTATCCTCCTACATTGCGGCGAGATCTGGCGCGATTTCAGTATCAGCGCCTGCGAACAAACGAGCCGCGAGGAATCCGTAGTGAAAAACCATGATTCGAATGAGCACGCTCAAAACGAGCCTATTTCAGGTGAGATTTACCACGTCACGCCAACCCATAATCTTGACTCCATCTTCCGTGACGGTTTACGGCCGCAGATTGGACCTCGCTCCGCTCTACTCGGTGAGGCCAAGGAAATGGTCTATTTCTTTGGGTCGATGCTGGCAGTTGAAGACGCACTCAGTAACTGGCTGGGTGAAGCGCTCGATGACGAGCCTGGAGCGATTTCCGTTCTCGCCGTCGATCGCTCCGGTTTACACCTCGTTTCAGATGGTGGGTACGAGCTTGCGTGCCCTCACCTCATTCGGCCGGAGAACATTTCTCTCGCTTTTCAGGATGACGTGCCGGCAGATGAAAAGAGCGGCCCGGAGACCGGGGGTACCTCATGAGCAAACTAACCCCTAAGTTCGTCAAGGATGTCGACCAGCCCGGCTCCTACCAGGACGGCCGAGGGTTGATTCTTCGTGTATCAGCTACCCTGCGGAAAAGCTGGGTCTTTCGCTATATGCTGGCGAAACAACGGCACGACCTTGCCCTGGGGACATTCCCTGCTTTGAGCCTCAGAGACGCAAGACTGGAGGCTGACAAGTACCGACTCGATATCGCCCGTGGCGTCGATCCAGTCGCTGAGCGCGTGAAGGCCAAAGCTGCCAAAGCCTCGCGAGCCACAACGAGCCACACATTTCGGGCGTCGGCAGAAAGGTACATCCGCACGCATTCATCAAGCTGGTCTAAGAAACATCACCAGCAATGGCAAAATTCACTCACGAAGCATGTCTACCCTGCCATAGGCGGATTTCGGATAGCCGAGGTCGACACGGACGATATCCTGGATGTGCTGACGCCGATCTGGAGCAAGATCCCCGTCACGGCGAACCGCGTCCGGAATCGCATAGAGCTCGTGCTCGATGCAGCGAAGGCACTGAAGCTTCGGCAAGGTGAAAACCCCGCACGGTGGCGTGGTCATCTCGACAAGCTCTTGCCCAAGCAATCGCATACGGTAGTCCCCTTCCCGTCTCCGACACCTTTACGCACTGCCGAGCTGTTGGCCAGGCTCGATTCCCTGGATGGGTCAGCAGCTCGTGCTGTTGAATTCGCAATTCTGACTGCGACCCGTAACCAAGAGGTGAGCGGGGCCCAGTGGCCGGAAATAGATTGGGAGGAGAAAATCTGGTACATCCCAGCAGAACGCATGAAAGCGGGCAAGGCTCATCGGGTACCCCTTACGGAGCAAATGCTCGAGGTGCTACGGCAGCAGGTCGGAAAGCATGACAAATGGATATTTCTCAACTCCTGGCGAACAGGCCCTATTCCCGGCAATGCCATGGCAAGGGTGCTCGATCAGCTCCAGGTCGATGGCGTCGTACCGCATGGGTTCAGATCTACTTTTCGGACGTGGGCCGCAGAAGAAACCGATCACCAGCGAGAGGTTTGCGAAATGGCTCTCGCGCATACCCTCAACAGTAAGGTTGAAGCAGCATATAACCGAGGTGACTTGCTGGATAAGCGTCGCGCCCTGATGAAGGATTGGGGGGACTTTCTTGTCGCCAACGCTCCTCAGGTGCAAGGTGAGGTATCGGATCTGGTTTCGGAGCTTGCCCCTGATGCTGGGTCAGATCTGGCCAAGGTTCTGCCGGCCGCTTGACCACCGAGGTGAGGGCGCTCTGCCAGAAGCGCCCTAATAACAACCAATTTTGCCTGAACTGTGCCCCCTCCCTCGCAGTTCCTATATTTCATAGGTGAGATCAGAATGGAAGTTTCTGCTCCACCACCATAGCTGTGGCGTTGTACTTCCTGCCGATCCGGAATGTGTCCCCCATAGTCGTGATAGTACGACCACGAAGATCGGTCGCTTTCTTGTCCTCAGCCAGGAAGCGCATGGCATCGGCAATCCGGTGCGCGAGCTTGCCGATCGCCTGGTTGTATCGGTCAGCACTACGACCGATCTCCAGGGCAGCATCCAAGGTTGCACCATGCAACAGGGCGTCGGCCACCCACTCACCGACCTCTTTAGCCGTGTCGTGATCGTTCTTGCGGTCTGCGACCTTACCGAGCAGATAGAACAGAAAATCGTCGTCACGGTTCGCCGCCCACCCGTTGATGAAGTGGCACTCCATCTGGAACACGTCGAACAACGAGTAGAGGGTGCCATCCGACAGCATGGACAGTTCTGGGTAGAGAGCTCGCAGCTGCGGGAATTCTTCCTCCCCGTACTCCGGCACCTCATCCGTCGGGTCGTTCAGCGTTTCCAGGCGCAGGCCGGCAGCCTGGGCCCAGACCTCTGCAGCTCGTTCTTGAGCATGCTTGGCGGCATGAGCGATATCGCCACGCCACTTCGCTTCAGTTTCCTTCACGGCGTTGAACATCACCTCCGAGACTGGCTCAAAGCCCGCCTCGAACTCGACGTTACCCAGCGCCGTGTAGACCCAGCCTTCAGCCGCCGGCCCTTCGGGGATTTCAGGCCGGGCCGGCAGCAGCGCCAGATCCAAGGGATCGCGCAGCGTCATCGGCTGCCCGCGATAGGTGAAGTCACCACTACCAGGGAGAACACCACCCACCAGTAGGTTGGCGAACGCGGCTTTCACGTCGCCCTCCTCCTGGAAATCCCCCGGCATTCGAGCATTGAAGGGGCGGTGCAGGATTAAGCGGCCAGTCGCCCGAGATTCAAGGGTGGCTGTGTCCATCGCCGCAAGAGTTTCCGTTTGGTAGGGAACCGGCACTACTCCCCAGGCCTCGACGGCTTCCTTGGCAGAAACAGTTGCTTCGGCAATCAAGCTGAGAGCCAGTTCTTCGACCGTTAAGCTGCGGGCCATCTCTTGCAGCTGTGCATGCGGCTGCTCCTTCTGGCGCTCTTTCACCAGGTGTACCAGCTTGTCGAAGACAAACACCTTCCCGTCATTGACCAGGTAGGTTGCATTAGGTACGCCAGACACCTTTCGCAACTCTTCCTTCAGCGTGTCATTCAGCCCCCCCAAAAAGTTGCTGTACTCGTCCACGAACAGCATCCGCGGTGGCTCAGTTTTGACGTGTTTGTCGTCAGACATGACTCAATTCCTTTCCAGTGCCTCAATGGGCATAAACGGTGACCAGTTACCCGCCGAGCAATAATTCATTCGCTGGCTTGGCCGAAAGAGGTGCCTCGAATATTGTTGGCCTCGTCGCAGATCCGGGCAACCTCCAGCATCGCTTTCAGCGCTCGCTCCTCCGTTTCCTTCGTGGCGAATGCAATCATGAACCCATGCAGCAGGCCTGCGAGCATTGCCCCACTGTCCGCAACGTTACGGTTCCCTGCCACGGCGGAAAATTGCTCCAGAAGGGGAGCAGGTGCCTTCAGAAGAAATTCCTGCCCGAGGGATTTTCCGATACTTGCCGCATGGACACACTGGTGAGCCAAGGCTTCTTCAGGCGACATCGGTGTACCGTCATAATGCTCGAATGACGCCTTTACATGGTTGCGACCGTGCATGTGGGTAATTGCACGGACTTGCCCACCCATTTGCATTCGACCTGACCAGTCATTTGCATCGGATTTGACCAGCAAGATTCGTGGACATGACCGGCAGAGAACGACCCTATGCTGCCCTTCAGTGCGTCGTTCCCGCCGGCCTTTCTGCCGCAAAAGCGACCCTGTATCGAGGATCCTCGCCCTTCAACTCCGAAGATAGGAACCCGTTGCGGGTACGCTAATCAATGTCTTCCAACTAAGAGCGCGAAGTAGAAATCATAGATAAGCCTCTGGCCCCCTTAGTGAGCCATCGATTCGTCGTCTGGCCGATCTCTAGGCGCTTGGCTTTGGGGCACCAGACCGCGCCCAGCGCCATAGCCTTCTGGCCATCGTTCTCCAGATGGCAGGACTTGTCGCAGTAGATGTTGAAGGTTTCGCTCATCACGCCACCGCCTGCTCAACCAGAGTGCTGGCCAGTTGTTCGTTCAGTTCGCGGGCCTGGGATAGGCGGATTTCCAGTTGGTCGCAGAGGGCCATAAGTTGATCGACTTTGTTGACGATGCGGTGTTGTTCGGCTAGAGGCGGCCAAGAAAACAAGAACTCAACTACCTGGGATTGGTTAATGAACGGCTGGTCTGATCCTTGCAGGCTCTCATTCAATTTGCCAATGAATAAATGAGACTGCAGATAGTAATAAAAAAATTTAGCCTCTACGGATGAGTCGTAAAAGTTAAATCTTCCAACTCTCTGATACAAAATTGCAGGGAGGTCTTTTTCAGAGATAATGCAAACCTTCATCCTGCCATTAAGTAACGGCCTGTTAAGTGCTATCAGTACATCTCCTTCTTTGAGTGCAAGCTCTGGATAGTCATTGAGATAATTTTCCGGAAGGAAATTTTCAATTTGCCACTTTGTATGCCCAAGGCTTACATTCGCTATTTGAAAAAGTCTAGCGCCACTAAGCGAGTACTCCTGCGCTTTAAAGCCTTTTCCTGATGTTAAAGATAATATTTCCCCGAGACGGACCCACGTCCATTTCTCTGGCAGTACAAACGGTTTTTCCTCTTCAACAATTTCAGCCTGCGCTTTCTGCCTCTTGATCTTGCCTTCCGCTACCAGTCGCGCCTTTTCCTCAACAATCCGCTTGAGCAGCTCACTGGCCGGTTCATCGCTGGGATCTTGCGGCACCAACTTGCCCATCACGGCCAGTTGCAATAGGGTTTGTTTGAGGGCGACGATGCTGGGTTCGGTGGTGAACAGGGCGTGGAAGTGTTCGGCCAGGCGTTGCCAGTTGGTGGCGAAGTCATCTGCGTCGCAAGCTTGGGTCAGGCTGTCGAGCAGCGCTTGTACGAGTTGGGTATGGGCGCTTTCGGCGTCGGCCTGCTGAGCTTCCAGGCGGTCGCAGAGTGCCATCAACTCATCAACTTTGGCTACGATTCGGTATTGTTCTGCAAGTGGAGGAATAGCAAACAACAAGGGGCGTAGTTTTGCCAATGACACGTTAGCAATGTTTGTGGTCTGGCTCGCACTATCTATTAAGGCACTTCGAGCATGAGGTGTGCGCAGTAGTGCCATCACAAATCGAGGTTCAATCAACACCGGGCGTAGGACACCGAGAAAGCCACCAAATGTTGTTGGCTGATCAAGTGTTGAACCAATCATGGCAACTTTTCCGACTAGTTCCCGGCTGTTTGCCATGGACATAACAATGTCATACGGCTGGACGTACTGATCAGGTCGAGAGATAAAACTCTCGCGGATGTACAGCAGATCATCCCATTCAATTTCGTTTTGCACGTTTGCAGTCCGCAGACATGCAACACGCCCGTGCTCTGGTTCTCTCGATTTCTCGTTGGCTGGGAAAGTAATTCCACGAACAATCTCAACGACCTGGCCAAGTGAAGCAACGTCCCACGTCGATGGTATTGGGTAAGAAATTTCGGCTACGGCGTCATCTACAGTCTTACCTTTCTTGATCTTCCCTTCAGCCACCAACCGCGCCTTTTCCTCAACAATCCGCTTGAGCAGCTCACTGGCCGGTTCATCGCTGGGATCTTGCGGCACCAACTTGCCGCGTACCGCCAATTCCAGGATCAGCTCTCGCAGCTTTTTGATGCCATTGGGTGCGCCAGCCAGCAGCGGCAGATTCTCGGTCAGCAACGCTGTCATACCTGGCGCTCCAGTGCTTTGGCCAGCACGGCCCTAAGCTGGTCGCGCAGGTCGCTGATTCCACCTTGCAGGGCGGCATAGCTGCGTAGCAGTTCGCCTGGGTCATGGCTAATTTGCTCGCCGATATGTGGGTTTTTGCAGTCGAGGTTCCAGTTGCGCGCCTGCAGCTCTTCGACACTGACCTGCCAAGCGAATTCGTTCTCCACCCGTGCGGCAAAGCCGTCGGTCTCGTTGCCCCACCAGGCTTCTTCTGCGCTAAATTCTTCGATACGCATGGGCCGGGTCTTAGAGTAGTTTTTCACTCCGGCCGGGTACTGATGCTCGTAGAACCACACTTTTTTGGTCGGAGTACCTTTAGTGAAGAACAGCAGGTTGGTTTTGATACTGGTGTAGGGGTTGAACACGCCGCTGGGGAGGCGAACGATGGTGTGCAGATTGCACTCGGTCAGCAGCTTTTCCTTGATGCGGCTCTTGATACCTTCGCCGAACAGGAAGCCGTCAGGCAGCACCACGGCGGCGCGGCCGCCGTCTTTAAGCAGGTGCATGATCAGCACCAGGAACAAATCGGCGGTTTCACGGGTACGGAAGGCGGCGGGGAAGTTGGTTTCGATGCCGTCTTCTTCCATGCCCCCGAACGGCGGGTTGGCAACTATGCAGTGCACGCGCTCACTCGGCCCCCAGCTGATCAGCGGTTTACTCAAGGTGTTGTCGTGACGGATCTGGCTGGGCACCTCGATGCCGTGCAGGATCATGTTGGTAGTGGCCAGCAGGTGCGGCAGCGGCTTCTTTTCAACGCCGAAGATGCTGGCCTGCAGGATGCGTTCGTCCTCGGCGGTTTTTACATAGCGGCTGCGCTTGCGCTCGATCGCGCAGGTAAGGAAGCCGCCGGTGCCGCAGGCCGGGTCCATAACTTTCTCGTCCAATTTTGGATCGACCATACGCACCATGAATTCGGTGACCGGGCGCGGTGTGTAGAACTCGCCAGCGTTGCCGGCATTCTGCAGGTCGCGCAGCAGTTGCTCGTAGAGGTTGCCGAATTCGTGGCGCTCCTGGGCCTTGTTGAAGTCCACACCTTGCTGAATTTTGTTGATCACCTGACGCAGCAGCTGGCCCGACTTCATGTAGTTGTAGGCGTCTTCAAACACGCTACGGACTACGAAGGCTGAAGGTGTGTTGCTGTACTCATGCAAGTTCTGCAACTGGGGAAAGAGGTTGTTGTCGATAAAGTTCTTCAACTCATCGCCGGTCATCCCTTCCGGGTCGGCAGCCCAGGTGCGCCAGCGGCAACTCTCGGGGATGGGCGAGTGGTAGTTATCGTCCATGAGCTCCCATTCCTGCTCGCGGTCATCGAATATCTTCAGGAATAGCAGCCAGACAAGTTGGCCGATACGCTGAGCGTCGCCGTCGACACCAACGTCTTTGCGCATGATGTCCTGGATGGATTTGATGGTGGAGCTGATCGACATAACAAGTACTCGGGAGGCGCGGCAAAGCGGACGATTGTAAAGGGATTGGCTGCTGATAGGTTACCCAGCTGCACGGCTAATCCACTTGCGGGGCAATGCGGGTTAACTGGCGTAAAGTTCGTCTTCCAGTTCATGGATGGCCTGGTTGTAACCGGCCTTGCCACCAAATGCCTTAACCAGTTCGAGGGGGGCACCGATCTGGATGAAAGGGTCGAGCTGGAGGATTTTGATGTCCTCGATATGCTCAACACCGGTATCGGCGTATTTATCTAACAACGCCTCCAGCACTTGCCGAGCCGCGCCGGAATACTTGGCAAAGTAATTGCGCTTTTTCACCTGCTCAGCACGCTCCTTGCGCGATAAGGCAGGTTGGTCGAAGGCGACATGGCAGACAAGGTCAAACGGATCGAGGGGCTTACCCTGCTTCTTTTCCACTTCCTCTGCCAGGGCTTCCCACATCACACCTTGTGCGGCCATCTCGTCGATGATGGCCTTCTTCTGCTCGGCATCACTCCAGCGGCGCAGGAAGTCATCCAGCGAGGCGAACTGTTTTTGTACGCAGGTGCGGGTGTAGTCGTGCAGCGACTCAGTGATCAGGTGGCCATCTGGTCCGTAGTACTGCACACGCTCGGCAATGACGTAGATCGGGATGCTGTCGATAACGTATTTGATGCGCTTCTTGCCGTCATCGTCGCCTGTGAACTCCAGGTCATCAGCCTCGGCATTGTTGCCGGAACTGATGCCATCGTCCTCCATCAGGTCATCGGGTGGCACGGGCGGTACGCCGCCTTCGGGGGTGTAGATCACCACCGGATCGCCGTCGAAGGCTGGGTCGGCAAACAGCTCGGTGGCCTTCTTGAAGTCCATGATGGTGAACCAGTATTTACCGAAATCCTCGTTTATGCGTGTGCCGCGCCCGATAATCTGCTTGAACTCGGTCATCGACTTGATGTGCTGGTCGAGTACGATCAGTTTGCAGGTCTGCGCATCGACGCCGGTGGTCATCAGCTTGCTGGTGGTTGCGATGACTGGGTAGCGCTCTTCCGGGTTGATGAAGTTATCCAGCTCGGCTTTGCCTTCCTGATCATCGCCGGTAATACGCATGACGTATTTGCGGTTCTCTGCAATGCGCTCCGGGTTAAGGTTGACTAGGCTCTGGCGCATGCGCTCTGCGTGGTTGATATCGTCGCAGAAGATGATGGTCTTCTGGAACGGATCCGTGGCCTTGAGGAACTCGGTAACTTTCAATGCAACCAGTTGGGTGCGCGCTTCAATTACCAAGGTGCGGTCCATATCCTTGAGGTTGTAGATGCGGTCTTCGATCAGCTCGCCATTCTTATCGAGCATGCCTTTGGGCGGACGCCATCCCTGAAGGTCTTTGTCGAAGTCGATACGCACCACCTTATAAGGTGCGAGGAAGCCATCTTCGATACCCTGCTTAAGGGTGTAGGTGTACACCGGTTCACCGAAGTAAGTGATGCTGGAAACCTCTTTGGTTTCCTTCGGTGTGGCGGTGAGGCCGACGTGGGTGGCGCTGGAGAAGTAATCGAGAATTTCGCGCCATGCGGAATCCTCGGCGGCACTGCCACGGTGGCATTCGTCAATCACAATCAGATCGAAGAAGTCGCGAGAGAACTGCTTGTAGATGTTCATCTCCTCTTCAGTGCCTGTCACGGCCTGATAAAGCGACAGGTAGATCTCATAGGAGGTGTCGATCTGACGCCTGGCGATCTTGGTCATCGCCCGGCCGAACGGTTTGAAGTCGTTGTTCTTGGTTTGATCGACCAGGATGTTGCGGTCGGCGAGAAACAGAATGCGTTTCTTCTGTTTGGATTTCCAGAGCCGCCAGATGATCTGGAAGGCAGTGTAGGTCTTGCCGGTGCCGGTGGCCATAACTAGCAGCGCGCGATTCTGCCCACGTGCCACGGCTTCGACCGTGCGGTTGATGGCGTTCATTTGGTAGTAGCGAGGCATACGCCCGGAGCCGTCGTCGTAATAGGGTGCTTCGATCTTGTGCTGAACTTGGTCGTTCAAGCCCTTCCACTGGCAGTATCGCTGCCAGAGTTCGTCAGGACTGGGGAACTGGTCGAGGCTGAGTTCGGTTTCTACTTGGCTGCCTGTGCCACTGCGGTCATGAAACAGAAAGCCATCGCCATTGCTGGAGAACACGAATGGCACATCCAACGTCTCCGCGTAACCCAGAGCCTGCTGCATACCGGAGCCGACGGAGTGCTTGTTGTCTTTCGCCTCGATCACGGCGATAGGCAGATTGGCTTGGTGGTAGAGGATGAAGTCTGCGCGGCGTGCTTCTCCACGGCTGTGTAGTTTGCCCCGGACGATGATGCGGCCCTTGGTAAAGCTGACTTCCTCGCGCACCTGCTTATGCATGTCCCAGCCAGATTGCTGGATGGCAGGTGCGATGTACTTGCTGCAGATGTCTCGCTCGGTAAGCGACTTTTTGTCCATGCTCTGATTCCCTTTCAAGCCGGCATGGTCGCTCCATCCCAGCACTGCTGATCTTACTTGGCAGGCACAAATGTACCTTGATTTGCGTTGCCAACGTGAGCAGCGGCTAATTCCCGAGTTGGGCACGGTTAAGTGGGACATCTAGCGACGGCTTGTGGCCGTTCTCTGCCGATCATGGTTACAACGCGTGTTGGTCAAATCCGATGCAATCGCTGGTCAGGACGAATGCAAGTGACTGGTCGGGTCGAATGCAAACGGGTGGTCAAGTGGAGCGCAATTTCGCAGCATGCCGGCGGCGATGCTTTCAGCTCCCTGGCGGATCTTCTCAACTGCAATCCTGGCTATGCTGAAGTCTGTTTGCGCTTCATCCATAACCGCGGCCAACAGGCGTTCATCGACATTTTCAGTGCTATCCATTTGATCCTCCGTTGATAATTATTTACCTCCATTTCAAGTTCGCATTCAATTGAAAAAACCCAAGCTCCCGGTGGCCAAACCTAACTCACAAAAAAGGCCGGGTTCACCGGCCTTTTATTTTAGAAGATCCGCGGTAGCGCAAACTCACTGGGTTCGCCATGTCTCGACTACAGCAGCGCCATGCTCTTGCTTCCACTCCTTGAGCGTCTTGTGGTTGCCGCCCTTGGTCTCAACGAGCTCACCCGTGTTGGGGTTGCGGTAGACCTTGACTGCTCGTTGCGCACGAGGTTTGCCAGGCTGATGGGTAATTTGCTTTCGATAGTCCGGATCAAGAATCGCGATGATGTCGCGCAGGCTCTTGCCATACTCAGACATCAAGGCCCGCAGCTTTTTCTCGAACTCCATCTCTTTCAAAAGGGCTTCATTTCCGCTCAGCTTCTCCAGTCGTTCCTGAAGCTCCTTGATGGCTTCCTCTGTGGCTCGGTATTCGGTGATGAGGGACATCTTGTCTCCTTGGTCTGGGTTACATGGCCCTGAGCCGTGACGGTGCGCGCCAGGCTTGCTAGGGCTGCTGGTTAGATCATGCCTGCCGATGCAAGGAATGCATAGCCCGCAAGGAATCCGGCGGAAGGCCAGAATGCGTAAAATTGAATGTCGACGAACAGTTTCTTGTTCATGGCGTCCAGGAGGGCTAAGCCTCCTCCTCCAAACGGTTGATTTCGGCAATTACGCCCTGCATGTTTTCGATCGCAATTTCGGCGGCTTCCCGGGCCTTGCCGAACAGTGATTCCTTACCTTCAAGCAGGGAGTCGAGGCGGTTGTTCTCGCGCCGGAGCTGCTTCGCAATGGAATCAAAGTCTTCACCCTCGGGAGGTTTCTTGCCCTGGAGCTTGAGTTCCATGGCTTCGGACTGCTTTAACATTAGATCGCGAACGACAGTACGCTGAGTCGCACTTTGCTCGTCGAAGCCATTAATGCTTTCGAAAACCTTCACGGCTGCTTTCACACTGGACAAGGCTTTGGTGCCAACTTCGGACTTCCCTGCCTTGGTTTGAGTGGCTGCCTGTTGAGTATTCACGCCAGGTGCAACATTGCTGCTCGAGGGAGCGCTGCTACCACCAGCCTGGCCGCCGCCGGCCTCGGCCGTGTTTTCTTCGGTACAACCCTCAGTCATCTGATGAGAAATACTCGCCGTACCCTCCTGGGCCTTGTTCGTAGCATCTGCATCATCAGCGGAAGGGATGGACGCAGAGCCACCCTCGCCACCGAAGAGGTTCGGGCCAAAATCCATTACGGTGTCGTCCTGAGTTGTTTGCATGCGGGGTACTCCTTTTCTGTTCGGGCTTTAACCTATGAAATCACCCTTCCAGAAAATCCCAACACTCATGTCTCCTCAGCATATCGGGCCTGCATTTTTGCCTTCACCCGATTTTCTAGCCTCTTGGCTACGTCAACAACGAATGCAAGGAACTGAAGATCCAGGCCCTCTTCAACCTCATTCATGATGTCGTCGGCAACGCCCTCAGCTTCTCGGCCAAATTGCATTCCAGCATCAGCCATTTCGAACAGGAGCTGAGCCGCCGGCTTTCTCTCATAGGTATAGAAAACGTCCGATTCTTGCTCAATCGCGGCTATTTGGTTTGCCGGTGCATCAGGGGCTGATGCGCCATCTTCATTTTCATCATCGTCAAGCGGTACTGGCGGAGGCAGGAGACCGTTTTTATCTGAGAGCGGAAGTGGCTTATTAGGCATCGCAGGTTTCGACCTACCCTCCTCCCTCATGTCCTTCGCAGCCTTACGAATTGCCTTAGGCCCGCGGCTACACAGTTCTTGCTGTGCTTTTTTTTCCAGCTTAGCCACCTGCTCCGCTGCGGATACGCTTACGTCGCCGGCCTTGACAGCATCCAGCAGCTCCGGGGTGCCGTCTCGGACAACCTTGCACGCAGAAGACACAGAGCGCGGACTGATACCCAGTACTTTGGCTGCCTCCTCAATAGCCATTTTTGCGGCTTCCAGCTCCTGCCCGGCGGCCTTTTCCAGGTCAACAGTGATAGCGCTACTCCCGCGCAGTGAGGACAGCTCGGCAGCGATCAAAGCCCGTTGTGCAACGGTGAGCTGCCGGCGATAGAGGTTAAGCGAGAGGACATAACCTAGGGCATCATCTCCTGTGTATTCCTCTGTTCGGGGTTCGATCAGCAGATCTTTGCAAACGCGGTACCGGTTGCGCCCATCAAGGATCTTTCCTTCATAGAGAACGATCGAGGCACGCTGTCCGTTGACATCAATATCTTCAAGCAGGGCTTCGTAGTCATCTCCGATGATTAGCGGAAATAGCTGAGCGTAATCGTGAAACTCAAGATCATAGCTTTGCATAAGCAGCTTCTCGTTCCTGTTTTATCCAAGAACGATACGTCGAAGACGCGCACAAGTGACGCTTTTTCAGGTCGTTTTTACGTCTGAATTCGCGATCATTGTTGCTACCCTAGGCTCAATCTTCATTCAAAAAAAAACCCTGCCGTATAAGCAGGGGTTGGTGTTCTAGAGAAGCCCAGACAATAAAAAATCTAAATTAAATCTTCTCTTGAAGTTGGCTTATTAGTTCTTCGAGTGCTGCTTGATCCGGTTTTGTGTCAACGAATCTAAGCGACTTGTCTGAAAGGACTTCCATGACACCCCATTTCAATTCATGCAAATCCTGGCCCGGCTCTGGTGGCGTTTCCCAGTAGGGAAAGCTTCTGACTACATGGGGCGGCATCTTTGTGATCATGGCTGAATCTCGGTATTTTCTGTCAAGGCAAAGGCTGCATGCTAATCAGTGTATAGATATACAGTTCCGCATCACTACACAAAAACGGCGTCAAAAGGTCGTCATTTTTCAGCTCGTAAACGGGTCGCAGAACGGCAAAAACCTATAAAAAGTTGTTTCATAGCACAGCATAAGCTAGGGCCATGTCTACAGCAAACACTAGGCCATCACAGACCATTTAAGGCGTAATTAGTTTCATTAATTGATGCTTTGAGTTTTCTGCCCGGCGTAAGCTCGATCCTTTACACACAAGGAAGGCGAACAGGCTGGTGAAAGCATAGATTACTACGAGGATCTATGTAGATCATTTCCCGACCGGAGCCTGGGATGCTCCGGGACAGCCTCCTTTGAGCTTCCCTGCTAGGCCTGCGGCCTCCTGGCCTACTCTCTGCTCGCACTAGAGCAACAGAGTAACGAATGAGCTGGAGGGTCAATTGCGATTCGTGCAAAAGGATGCGCTTGTGCGATTCCTTGAGGTCAACTTCACTCGCCCAGATCTCGGAGCAAGGCACCGACGCTGGTTCACCCGCACTCACTCACTGACACCTTTGGCCCAAGCCAACCTTGCCTGCGCACCTCGTCCATCGCCGCTTCCAACTCAGGGATCGAGGATATGTCGCAAGAAACCGTCGGTTTTTTTCCTTTGCGGTCTGTAGGCAACTGCAATATCACCTGTTCAGGATCGCTCAGTGACACCTGGAACTTTACGCTCGGAAGCCCGCTGAAGGTGATGCTCGCCTTCGTTTGGTTCACCTCAGCTGAGGCCTGTCGCACCTCACCTTCGTGCTCATACGCCAGCGAGATACGGTGTTTGGTTGAATTGCTCATAGATAATCCCTGGAGCTTGGTCCACGCAAATTTGCGTAACGCTTAATGCTTTGTTCTGAGCCCGCGCTTCACCGCGGATGAACCGATCTTCGCTGCTCAACATGTGAATCCGAGCGGGGGCTGAACACTTCAGCCAGTGCTCTGAAATTACCGAAAACAGCTCAATCCGGCTCAGGCCGTGCAGGTGCTCAGGCTCAATCTTTGACAGCTGTGCGAGAGCGGCGAATCGTGTCTGCGGTTGCACCACTCTGTGTTCTGGTTGCGCGACTGCGGTTGCCATATGTCCTTATCTCGTAGTCTAAAAAACCATATTCTGTCATGGCACATCGCCTTCGTGTGCACGTTTTCTAACCTGTTTCGCGTCTGAAATATTTAGTTACAAAGCAAATGTGAATCATTCGCTCTCGATCAAAGAACGGTCAATTGTCTTTAAAAAGGCCTCGAACTGCTCCGCAATCAGTTTCGCGTCGACACTTTTCTCACAACGAAGCTCGACTTTTTTTCCTTCTACGCGAACCCGGCCAATACCACTGATCTCAGTATCGGTGAATTTGCTGGACGAGTTTTGCTGGGTCCGTGAAGCAATTTCCTTAGCTAGCCAACGTAGGGCGTGTTCTTGTGTCCATTGCTCATCACGCATCGCCGTCACGGCTCGCAGAAGTAGTTCGGGCTCTTTGCTGCTGAATTCAATAAAATCCTTTGCCCGCTTCCCACCGATGAGTCCTGGATTCGTGTCCAGAATGGCTTTCACTTCATTAGGTAGGTCCATCAGCAATAGGCATCTACTCACTATCGAGTGATTGACTCCTAACCGGCGGCCCAGCGCCCTGACAGATGGCTCACCTCCAGAATCCAAAATTTTTGCGTAAGATTTACCTCGCTCGTACTCCGTGAGCGCTTCTTGGCCTTCGTTGTCCGTCAGCGCAAGGATCTGCGCCAAAGCGTCGTCCATTTCACGGACGTATGACGTAATGGTCTCCCGGCCCAGCAATTTGTGAGCACGCCATCTGCGCTCACCGCCGACCAGCTCATAAATGCCATCACCTATAGGTCTGACAGTGACGGGCTTGGCCAAGCCAACAGAAGCGATCGAATTTGCAAGGTCTTCGATAGCAGCCTCGCTGAATGCCAGACGTGGCTGGAATGGCGATACCCGTATATTGCTGGTGCTGATCTCAGCTATGACACCGTTCGCGGCTCCCGTTTCAAGAACCTTGCCGGAGACTTTAGCCTGGCTATTCTCGCCCTCGATGCCTGCTACCGCTTGCTCAGCAACAGGCTCATTGACCTGTTGCTGAGCAAGCATTTCCCTAACCGAAACTCTTAAATTGGGTTCAGGCAATTCCGCCGGCGTCCTTTTGACGCCAGACATCCAGGTAGGCGCATCTTTTGGCTTTCCTGGAAAATCCTCTGACTTAGCCATAATTTCTCCGTCAATTAACCGCTGTAACGTGGAGCGCATCTAATCTTTGGGGCTGCTGAAGATCTCAAGTGGTGCTCGGAGCACCAGTTAAGCTCAGCAGACTGATGGTGCTCCGAGCACCAGTGAAGCTCAAAACCCAGGTGGTGCTCCGAGCACCAGTCACTGAGAAGCAAACTCCCGGATTTTTTGGAGTGCTTCGCTAAAAACTGAGCGCATGGAGTCAATAGTTTTGCTGGTAGCGCCCTTCCATACGATCAGAGGAATGCCTTGATCCAGCGCTTTACCATAGTCTTCTGAGTAATAGAGCTTTTCTTCAGCAACCCGACCAGGGAAGAGATCGTTCAGAACGACAAGGTTATTCAAGATGCGTTTACGGTTCCTGATGAACATGGTCGGGATTGCTAGAACAACAGGGGAGCGACGGTATGCCTTGGCAAATCGAACCATCCATTCATTCAGCCGCATAAGGGCGCGGAAAGAGAATTTATCCATCCGAACAGGGCAGATAACAAAGTCGCTAGCGACGATGGAGTTTTTTGTGAGTCGAGAAGCGGTAGGGGCATTGTCGAAAAGGATCACGTCATAGGCTGACGTATCAATACCGGGAATCTCTCCAGTCCTGGCTCGCTCTAGCCAGTCTGCATACCAGAAATCCATATTGTTCTCTGCGTCTAAAGCAACAACAAGATCCTCGAGGTACGCATCAGCTGGGATGAGGTGGGGGCCGTTCTCGCCGAATGGTTTTTTGATGACTTGCTCAAAAGACAATGGCTCGAATTGTCGACCTCTCAGCTCTGGGCTCAAAAGGTTCCCTAGGTTGCCCTCAACATAGCGCTCTGGAGGAATTCCCATCGATTCAAGGTCAGACCTTGCCAAATCTGGGTCATACCCCAGCTCACTCGACGAGTCGCCCTGGGGATCATTATCAATGATAAGAATCCGGAGCCCTTGCATCTGGAGGTAGATTGCCAGGTTGACCGTTACAGTCGTTTTTCCCGTGCCGCCCTTGGGAACGAAGGTTGATATCACAACCTGCCGTGGTAGCCCCTTTGCTTGACCTTTCGCTCTACGGATCGCTGCGATATCGAAAATATCACTCAGGGTATAAGCCCGAGTTGGGACAGTGCCGCGAGCAATGCGGCGAATTTCCAGCCCGTTTTCATCCTCAATGTCCTGAAGACGACGGGTAGTCAATCCAAAACAATCGGCTGCAAATTTTGGGGGGTAGAGGAGGGTGGAGAAATCCGTGAAATAGACGGATTCCTCTTCAAACTGCTCGCTTGGCTGCTGCATGACGATCCCTGCATTGTTGAATACAGGTGAATCATAATACGTTAAGTCGCTTTTTCAAGAAAAATCATGGTACAGGCTGGGTTTTTGCCTGTAAAACCGAACTGGAAACGGCTTTTTCCACCTCACAGTTCGGCTTGGCTTGGATGTTTTGGAGACTAAACCCGAATTCACGCTAGGTAAAGCGAGAGCCGATGTCAGCGGTCAGGCGTACTGTTTTTGGGCATCGGTGCGTGCACGTTTGAAGTCCGCGCTTATGTAGTTGACTGTGAATTGGGTGTCCATGGGATGCGATTCGACCACTACCTCGGTGGAGCCAGACAAGAATGTGATGTTCTCAAACCCGTGGCTGGACTCGTCTGTGCCAATTTGCAGCTGGCTTCTCAGCCCGCTTAGCACTTCCTCCAGGTGAAGTTTGTCAGCTTTTACCGTAGCGACATCCAGTACCCCTTCAGCGTTGAAGGCCAGCTGAATGTCAGTGACACCCTCCAGGTTTACCTCCCATTCTGAGAGATTAAGTACCGGGCCGCCGGTGTAGGACGTACCAATCTTGTCGATGATGGTGTAGTGCTGCTGGACGTCGACGATCGTCGTAACGCCTACAGTCAGGCTTACCGGCTCCGGCGCTATGACAGCCATGCTGAGCAGATAAGCTGCGACGCCCGCGAAAGCGGCAGTATTCATTGGGTTCCTCCAGGTCATATTCGGATGGGATCATTTTCTCCTCGCCGACCTGGTGGGTGTGCTGCTTTCGAACCGAATTGTCGTCGGAAAAACAGCCATTGGATTGTGAGTCTGCTTTTGGTTTTTCAACCCTCAGAAAATTAGCTTTTCAGTTTTAAAAGCCTTTTAACTGTTTTTCTCTTGTTGTTCTCTTGTTTTTAGAGAGCTGGAGCCCTTGTATTACGTGGCCTCCAGAGGATCATCGACTACAAATTACGGCATTGCGACTACACATTCCGGCTTTGCGACTATGGATTACGGCTGAAGCGACTACAGATTCCGGCTGTGACGACTACAGATTGCGGCCGTTATCCACAGGCCGGATGGAGGGCCTGGGCTGTGTCTAACGACTACAGATTCCGGCTGCTGGATGCTGCACGTAGCACGAGTTTGAGTTTTTATGGCTCGATTTCAAGCAATTTTGTGTTCTGAATTTGCCTGAGTGGCGTTTCTTTGGATAGAAATCGCAGTAACCCATTGTTTTTAAATGATATTTTAAATTACCCGTCGCTTATTTGACGTTTTTCAGTGGTTTGCCCTCTGCCTTGGTGGATTCGCCAATAAATAGTCTTTGAGTTCACCGTTGGACCTATCGACTACAGATTACGGCTATTTTTACAGTCATCAGCTCGATGCGACTACAGATTACGGCTGTGCATGGACGAGTATGACCAGGCAGTTTTGCAGCCCTATCTTCGGTATCGACTACAGATTACGGCTGTGGATCAAAGCTGTCCCACGCTATCGACTACAGATTACGGCTGTTCTACGTGGCGAACGGACGCCAATCGACTACAAATTACGGCTACTGCCTATCGACTACAGATTTGTCCCTTGTCTTGCGATTGGATGAGGTGGTTGGCTGTGAGGCCCATTTTTACTGGGGTCTAGAGCCTAACCGACTCCTGGGTATCGACTACAGCGTAATCTCTCTGTAGGGTTCCGTTACTAATCGTGGGGCCAGACATGTCCAATTTACCCAAACCTGCCAAGCCGGAACCTAAGCCGCTCCGGGTTACGAAATCCAATACGCTGATTACCGCGTCGTACCGGCTGACGCTCAACGAGCAGCGGTTGATCCTCGCGGCTATCAGTAAACTCGATCCAAGAAGGCCCATGCCGAAAAAGGTGTCTGTCTCGGCCGTGGACTATTCGGATATCTACGGCGTCCAGCTCAGGCATGCCTATGAGCAGATGAAAGTGGCAGCTGATGAGCTGTACGAGCGCGATATTAAGACCTTTGACGGCTCTGGCATGGAGCGGAAGCGTTGGGTCGATCGGGCCAAGTATTTGGATGGTGAGGGTCGCGTTGAGTTGTCGTTCACCATCCATGTCATGCCCTATCTCACGATGCTGTACAGCAAAGTGACTAGCTATGATCTTCGGCGGGTTGCCTGCCTGGACTCGAGCCATTCGTTCCGGCTGTTTGAGATGCTGATGCAGTTTCGGAAGACAGGATGGGCCTACATTGAGGTCGAATCCTTGCGGGTCGCCCTCGGATTGTCGGATGCCTATCAACGATTCAACAACCTCCGCCAGAGAGTCATAGATCCGGCAGTTGCGGAGCTGAAGACTAAGAGCAATCTGGATGTCAGCTACGAGTTGAGGAGGGAAGGGCGGAAGGTGATCGCAATCAAGTTCACCTTCTGTGACCTCGCACAGCTCCCGCTTAATCTGGAACTTGACCCTGAAGATCTTCCCCCGCTTCCTGAGTATGACCCTGCCGAAGAAAGCGAATGGCTGATCACGAAGCCTTTGGGTGAGTTGGCTGAAGCACAAGAAGCCGGTCTGCTGTTCGCTGTTTCGGCAGAGGAAGGAGAGCAACCAGATTAGCTTGCGTCGTCATCTGACGACCGTTTGTGCCTTTGTGAGCAGTGTCGCCGGTGCCGGTTTTTTCCGCTTAGGTATTCGAATCGTCATTTGCCGTCCTTTTGGTGCCACTTCCACAAAAAACCCGCCTTAATGGCGGGTTTTTCTTGGCCCGGTCTGGGGCGCGCAGCGCTCAGTAATTAGGTACAAGCGTGAAGAGGCTTCGCCGCCATTGGCATACATCCTCGCCTGATGCTCGGCCTGCATTTTTGAGCGCGTCGAAGACGCTCAGGGCAAACGACATTGCAGCCTGGTCGTCTTCGTGGAGGTCGACAATCACAACCGGAAACTGGTCGCCGTCATCAGCATCAGGTGTTGCTATGGCGACTGTCTGAATCCCCCAGGTGATGCCGTCATCGTAAGGTTCTACAACAAATCGCTTGAGCCGGCGAATCATGCCGTCACGAATCATCTGAATCAGATCGGTGCATACCGGCTCCGATTGGCGCTGCTGGAAAAGTTGGATGGCTGTCATAAGCTACGGCTCCCTTGATCTGCATTCATCCTGCCAGCAGTCCCGTAAATCCCAAACGGAATTCCCCTGGCTTTGTTCGGCATCGGATTGGCGGCGAACCCTAGCATTCTTTTTTCCCTTGGTTGGGCGTGCCATTCCCCGCGGGTGGTGGCGGAAGTTCAACAAGGGAGGGAGTGGCTACGCAAAATGCTGTTTGCATGCCAGAAACATCGCCGTCCCAACACTCGCATTCGGCATCCCAAGCTTCTCGATCAAAGTGGAAGATTGTCCCAAGATCAACAGCCCCATCCAGGGTGGCGTATGCCCCACTCAAGGTTCCGTTGATCAGCACCGCGTAGCAATCGTCGCCGATTTGCAATGCTTTCCCTGGATTGGCTTCAAGAAGGCGCTGATAGGAAGCAAGGGTCTCGTTGTAAGTCATGGTTGCTGCTCTGATTCCGGGTGTGAGAAGACATTGCCACCTCTCCAGGAATACCCAAATCCTTTAGAGGGCAGAGCTAGCAGCCCCCGCTTGGGTTTGTGCGTGGCTATGCAACCATGGAGGCATATCAGAACGGAGATCCAAGGGATGAACTTCACCCACGAACAGGGGCCAGCGATTAACTCGTTGGCCCGTATCGTCAAGCTGGTGGCTTTTGCTGGAACAGGGAAGACCACCACGCTTGTTGGCTATGCCAAGGCTCGGCCTCAATGCCGTCTGCTCTACCTCTGCTACAACAAAAGCGTCGAGATTGCTGCCAAGCAAAAGTTTCCGCCGAACGTGACGTGCAAAACAGCCCACGGCTTGGCTTATGCGTCGATCGGATCGAAGTACAGACACAAGCTCACGAGCAACCTGCGCCTGACCGACATCGCAAGAATTATCGGCTCACAGAACTGGGAATTGGTGCGCAGCGTGCAAGAGACGCTGAACAATTATTTGGCCAGCGCGGATGACGACATCGAGCTATGTCACTGCCCCGTCAACAAGCTCAAAACGGAGCGAATGAAGCGCGCCGCCGGAAGCATCGTAGAGGGAGCCAGGCAGCTTTGGTTGCAAATGTGCGACATCCAAAACGAGGCTGCGAATATCACTCACGACGGCTATCTCAAGCTTTGGGCACTCTCGAAACCAAATCTGCGGGATCGTTACGATATTGCGCTTGGAGACGAGGCGCAGGACATCAATCCAGTGATTGCTGGTGTGCTTGCGCAGCAGGCGGCATACGGAATGGGCGTAGTCGTTTGTGGTGATGGCCATCAGATGCTGTACCGCTTCAGGGGGGCCGTAGATGCTCTCAATGCAACCTGGCTCGACAAAGCGGAAGTCCACTACCTCACTCAGTCGTTTCGGTTCGGGTCTGCCGTTGCGCACGTCGCCAACATGGTTCTCGCGTTCAAGGGTGAATCCCGCCAACTGGCTGGGCTTGGCGGCGAGACTCGTGTTTCCAAGGCACTACCTGCTGACCTTGAACATCGCACCGTACTCTGCCGGACGGTGGTTGGAGTGATCGAGACGGCGCTGGCCAATGTAGAGACTGGTGCAAAGATCTACTGGGTTGGGGGGATCGAGGGTTACAACCTCCAGGATCTTGAAGACCTACATGCGCTATCGAAGGGGTGGCGTGACCGAGTGAAGGGAAAAAAACTCCTCCAGGAATATCCTGATTACGATCTCTACAAGCAGATTGCCGATGAAAGCCAAGACCCTGAGATGAACCGCTCGATCAAGATCATCGAGCAGTACAGTGCGGATCTCCCGGAGTTGTTTGCCAAGCTGCGGCGCAATGCGGTCACTGATGAGCTTGAAGCCACCATCACCCTCAGCACCGCGCATCGTTCGAAGGGCTTGGAGTGGGATGCGGTGCAACTGGCTGAGGATTTCACCTTCGATCCATTCAATCCAGAGAACGAAAAGGAACCATGGATTGATGAGATGAACCTCCTCTACGTCGCGTGTACCCGCGCGATGCGAGTTCTTGCGGTCAACTCGACGATGTTGGAGATCATGAAAGAATTCGTCGACCGGCGTGACGGCCGCAAGCCAAATACCCCGATGGTTTTCAGGAAGAAACAGGTGGCTGCCGCGTAGTGCTCCTCGAGCATGCTTCGACTTTTGAAAATCACCCACTGATCACAGGAGATATTTTCATGCCCATTTCCAGCGACCAGGCAGCTTTGCTTCAGCAGCTGCGGAATCAAGGCTATGTAGTCTTGCTCGTTGAGCCGAGCGAAACTGAACACATCAATCGAGAAAGGTTGGAGAGCCGTTTGCGGGCCGATGCAGCGGATCACATTGAGGATCTGTTGTCCCTTGAGGCAGTCCAAATTCGTTGAGCTGACACGTAGCAAAAAAAGCCCGTTTCGAACGGGTTTTTTTATGAGCGGATTTTGGGATACTCGATAATACCACCCCTTCAATCGCGAGATCGTTTTCGCACCCTCGGCGTCGCTCCTGGTTAACATGGAGCGGAGGGGGAGGAGGGCATACGGTATAGCCGTAGTGAAGGGGTGGTATTATGAGGAATCCTAGATGACTGACGCAATTGTCTCCGCTTACGAGCGCTTGGTCGAAACCGTTGAGGCTTTCAATGAGAAGTGGCCCGCATTGGTTGTCGGCGGGATGATATGGCGCATCCCGCTCCTCACTGAACAGAGGACGCCATCTCGAATTAACGTCCAGGTACTGACAGGAACTGACGCGATCAAGGCCGCTGTAGAGGCGTTACGCGAGTTTGAGCGCGATCTCGGCCAGGCTCCAGGTACCGTGCTGCGTTTGCCGGGGTACTTTATCCTCTCCGGATCGATACTCGATGAGGGCAGGGCGGTGAACCGCTGCAAGAGCGAGCTGGTGGATGCGATCGAGGCTGAGCGAGTGTTTCGCAACGTTGCCGTCAGCCGCCGTTCCCACATCATGCGCCAGGCCCTGGGGAAAAATTTCTCCCTCAACCAGCTGAAGCGCGCAATCCAGGTTTTTGATGCTGCCCCAAGACAGATCACATTCACCTGGGCCGGTCACACCTCAGGAAAAGAGCGTGTCACTGTTGGCCACGTCCGTGAGGTGCTGCTCGCCGAGGCCCATGAAAAATCTATGGCCACCGGCGAGCCGGTGGTGAATAGCCCCCAGTGGATCGATCTGCGCAGCATTGCGAATATGGCTGAAACCGATATGCTGGATGTGCCAAAGCCCATCGCTCCGCATCCGCGGGCCATGCTGTGGTTTTCCGAGCGCAGCCGGTATGACGCAATGCTGCATGCCAACCTTCCATTCTTCGTACTCGATGGGCAACCCGCTGCAAGGATCGTTGGCCTCAAGAACTTCGATAGAGACTCGCGATCAGCAAAACGACCAGACGTAAAGCAACGGTTGCCGGCACTCCCTGGGGGGCGCTTTTTCGTAGCCTCATCCACTGCGGACCCAGTTGCTCAGGAGCCCGGCGCGCCAGAGACACCTGAGGTGCTATCGACGTACCGAGAGTCAGTAAAAGGCGTCGTTGATCAGTAGACTTACCCTTTATAAACAACAGCTTAGACTTCTTATAATCTTTGTTATGTTAAATTCGGTAGCAGCCTAATAATTAGGATGCGTCCTTTAGCCTCGCGCTTTGATGCTCTACCCAAATAGCTGGTGAACCACGTACGCTCTGCTGAGGCCGCTTGCATTCCGCCAGCTGCCTGAAATGGAGATCGAGAAGATGATGATTGATGGCGTTGAGAAACGAATTGAAGCCGGCGTGAATACGGCCCTGGACATGGTTGAGGTACTGGTTGCAGCTGGCCAGCCCCTCAAAGCTGCGATTGCCACCTCGCGAATACTCACGATGGAAGTTGTCCGCGAGTCTCTGGCAAAGAACCTGGCGAACAAAAGCGGCTCGGTGATTACTCACACCTTGGCCACTACGCCAGCCCATTCTGGTCCGGTACCGGCCCAGCACACTGCAAAAACGAAACAGCATCAGACCGTTGATTGATCATCGAGGCCGGCCGGGAGATCTTCACGATACACCCGGCCAGGCACGCAAAACTCGCTCCCTCACCTCACGCTTCCCGTCAGCACGGGCTGTAACGACCGCACAGCGCCCTGGAGGCTCAGGAAGGGTTAACCTGGCCCTGAAGGCTACAAAACCGCATATCCCCTCCGAACGGCCCTTATCGGCAGTTTCCGGCCCGTTTGAAACCCGCAGCTTCGGCGTCCGCAGCGCTCGCAAACTCTACCCGGTTGCGCGTTCCGACTTTTTCATAGCTCGGACAGCCCACTGGCAGGTGGTAAACATTGCTATTGCGGTTGCCAATCACCGGCGAAAGCGAGCTGGAGGCGTATCCACCAGATACCTGGTGCTGAACTGGTTCGCTCCGAATGGCCTGTGCCATTGTGCCCGCTCCCTTCACTCGCATACCGAGATTCCAGGATCTTTCACCTGTTACGAATGGGTTGCTATGCCCCATTACTCTGGCGATCCGCCGGTCACGCTCCTGTTCCCACGCGCTCACCGGGTATTGACGATCCCAGGCCATCAGCAACTGCTGTTGTGCTCTGGACATCGATAGCCCGTAACGGTCGTGCATGTAGAAGTAGATTCGGGCTACCGCGCCCTTCACCTGGTCGCGAGGCTCTGTCACGCGCTGCTGAAAATCTGTTCTGGTCGGGCAAGCGCCGTATTGCATCGGTGTTGAGGGTAAAACGCCATAGCGAAAATTGCTTCGGTCAGCATTGACCTCGCCAACACTCACCGCAAGGTTGTGCATGTCGGCTTCCATTTTGCGAAATACCGGATCGGTATCGATGCAGTTCTTGCGCCCCCCGTTCTGCCAACACTGCCGCTGGCTGCCGAAGGCGTATGCTGGCAAGACGTGCTCCCATTGGGGTCGCCTCAGAAAAGGGATTTCAAAGTACGCTAAGCCAATTGCAGTCGTCGTAACGGTCTGAATTTTCCCGCACCAACCTTGGTGTTGCGGCGCCACAGGTAATCACCGGTCAGGTTGATGTGCTCCCACCCCAGCGGCGACAGGTACTGCAATAGCGATTCATCGACTGCGTGACCATGTCCGTGCAATGCGTTGGCGGACCGCTCGAGGTAAACGGTGTTCCACAGCACTATGGCAGCGGTCACCAGGTTGAGACCGCTGGCCCGGTAGCGTTGCTGTTCGAAACTGCGGTCACGGATTTCGCCCAACCGATTAAAGAACACAGCTCTGGCCAGCGCATTGCGCGCTTCGCCCTTGTTCAGCCCAGCATTCACGCGGCGGCGCAGCTCAACGCTTTGCAACCAATCTAAAATAAACAATGTGCGCTCGATGCGCCCCAATTCGCGCAGGGCGACGGCCAGGCCGTTTTGACGCGGATAGCTGCCGAGTTTCCTGAGCATCAACGAGGCTGTTACGGTGCCCTGCTTGATCGAGGTGGCTAGCCGCAGGATTTCATCCCAGTGGGTACGAATGGCTTTGATATCCAGCTTGTCTTTGCTAATCATCGACTTAAGCCCGTCATAAGTCATATTGCCCTTGGGGATGAACAGCTTGGTGTCGCCCAGGTCACGGATACGCGGTGCGAAGCGAAAGCCGAGCAGGTGCATCAGACCAAAGACGTGATCGGTGAAACCTGCTGTGTCGGTGTAGTGTTCCTCAATGCGTAGGTCGGCTTCGTGATACAGCAGGCCGTCTAGCACATAGGTCGAGTCGCGCAGTCCCACGTTGACTACCTTGATATGAAATGGCGCGTATTGGTCGGAAATATGTGTGTAGAACGTTCGCCCTGGGCTGCTGCCATATTTCGGGTTGATGTGACCGGTGCTCTCGGCTTTGTTTCCCGTCCTGAAATTCTGGCCGTCTGACGAGGACGTGGTGCCATCTCCCCAATGCGTGGCAAAGGGATGCCGTAACTGCGCGTTTACGGGGTTTGGGGAGCAGTGGAACCAAAAACCAACGTAAGGCTTAGCTAGAGTTCACCGCTGCCGAAAATAGGGGCGGTTATCCAGACTTTGTTTTACTGAACGACTTTTCTGCACTGCTTTTCATGCGTTTGGACGGCCTGGCGTCAGTGCCTGCCAGGGTTCGACAAAAGGATGGTTTTCCCGAACTAACCAGACGCCACAAGGGTTTGCGGGCAGGCGCTGGGCTTAAGTGCGGATTCCACGCCATTCGGACACTCAGCCCACGCTGATCCGGACACCTGTTCCACGATCATTCGGACAGGCAGTCGGAGCGCAGCGACGCAGGGGTTGCATTGTTAGTCTGAGGCGCCCGGCGCCGTCAATTTCTTCACCCGCTTTCTCATCGACTCGCCCTTGAGGTTGATCCGGTAGGCGTTGTGCACCAGGCGGTCGAGGATGGCATCGGCCAGGGTTGGATCGCCGATCAGTTCGTGCCAGTTGTCCACGGGCATTTGGCTGGTCACGAGGGTCGAGCGCTGGCCGTAGCGGTCGTCCAGTAGCTCCAGCATGTCGCGGCGCTGTTCGGCGGTGAACGGGGCCAGGCCCGAATGGCACTTACTTAATCGTTAACCGATTGATCTAGAAGAAGAAAGGCTGCTCTTGGTCTACGGTGATAGTTGCGAACACACACCGAGCCCAAGGAGCAGCCCAGATGAATCCTAGGCGCCAAGCCGCCATCCTTCAACAGCGCCGTACGCATCACCTCGCATCCAATGCGGATGCCTATGCGTTCTTCAATCTGCTGACCGGCCCCGAGCTGTTTGACCAGGTCGAATCGCTGCTGCCAGACCACAGAGAGCGTCTGTTTCCGCCGACCGAGACGCTATCCATGTTCATGGCTCAGGCTCTGAGCGCTGATCGGTCCTGCCAGAGGGCGGTCAATGAGTTGGCGGTCAAGCAGTTACGAGCAGGGTTGAAGCCATGCAGTACACACACCGGCGGCTACTGCCGTGCCCGTCAGCGCTTGCCGGTGGAGATGGTTTCCAGTCTGGTACGTAACACCGGCAACTTGATCAGCAGCAACGCCCGATCCGGGCAATGGATGGGGCGCCCCGTTCGGTTGGTAGACGGCACGACAGTGGTGATGCCCGATACCCAGGCGAACCAGGATGCCTACCCGCAATCGCGAGGGCAAAAGCCTGGGCTTGGTTTTCCCATTTGCCGGATGGTCGGCATCGTCTGCCTTTCCAGCGGAGCCTTGCTGAATGCAGCCCTCGGGCGCTTCAGAGGCAAGGGTGGCGACGAGCAGACGCTGCTGCGTTCGATGCTCGACACCTTGAATACTGGGGATGTTTTGCTGGGGGACGCCTTCTACGCGACCTACTTTTTACTCTGTGAATTGCAGCGCAGAGGTATTGATGGCGTGTTCGAACAATATGGTGCTCGCCGACGGAGTACTGACTTCCGGCGAGGTACGCGTCTTGGCACGCGCGATCACCTAATCACCCTGGAAAAGCCTCGCAAACGGCCCGCCTGGATGAGCCAGGCCAGCTACGAGCAAGCGCCTGATCAGTTGGAGGTCCGGGAGCTGAAAGCGGGAAACAAGATCCTGGTTACGACGCTGGGCTGCGCTCGCGAAACCCCAAAAGCGGCTTTGAAGGCGCTGTTCAAAGACAGGTGGCACGTCGAGCTGGACCTGCGCAATCTCAAGACCACGATGGGATTGGAGATGTTGAGCTGCAAAACGGCCGCCATGGCAGTGAAGGAGCTGTGGGTTTATCTATTGGCGCACAACTTGATCCGGCTGCTCATGGTGCAATCGGCATCAATCGCGGACTGTCTGCCACGCCAGCTGAGCTTCAAGCACACCCTGCAGCTGTGGCTTGCTTGGCGGCAATTTGATGGATCGGATATTGATGAGTGCTTCCATCAGCTTCTGATGCTCATTGCCCAACAACGCGTAGGTGGCCGGTCAGGCCGAATGGAGCCGAGAGCAGTAAAGCGAAGGCAGAAACCCTATCCATTGCTGACCCGAGCCCGCCAAGCGGAGCGCAAGGAAATCAGGAAAAATGGACATCCAAGGAAGGGCGGCCGCGAAAACTGAGTGCAACACCTGACCTTTCCGGTACGGTGCTGCCCCTATGTCCTATTCCGAACTCAGCGTCGAAGAGCGCGCCATCATTCAACTCAGTCAAGCTCAAGGCTTCAGCCTGCGCGGCATTGCTCGCCTGATTGACAGGTCGCCCTCGACCATCAGCCGAGAGCTGAAGCGCAATCGAGGCAGTAGTGGTGCTTACTCGGCCCGCTGCGCCCAGCAACAGATGAACATTCGGCGCCAGGTTTGTCGCCCCAAGCGCAAGCTTGTGCCGGGCAGCGAGCGCTTCGAACTGGTGGCCCACATGCTGCGTAAGCGTTTGTCTCCCGAGCAGATTGCCGGCAAGCTGCGCAGCATGACCATACCCAACCTCAGAGATGCCTACGTCTGTCGTGAGACGATCTATAACGCGATCTATGCCTTGCCGGTCGGCGAGTTGCGCAAGGAGCTGATCGTCTGCCTGCGCCAAGGCAAGACGACGCGCCGGCCGCGCTCTGGTGGCGTGGATCGGCGCGGCCAGATCCCTGAGATGGTCAGCATTCATGTTCGCCCGCCAGAGATCGAAGACCGGCTGATGCCGGGGCATTGGGAGGGCGACCTGATCAAGGGTAAGGCCAACGCCTCGTCGGTAGGCACGTTGGTGGAGCGCACCAGTGGCTACCTGATGCTGATGAAGATGAACGACGCAACGGCGACCTCGGCGATGGAGGGCTTCAGTGCAGCGCTCAACAGCATGCCGCTGGCGATGCGCAAGAGCATGACCTACGACCAGGGCCGGGAGATGGCGCGGCATGCTGAAATCACCCAGCAGACAGGGGTCGCTATTTACTTCTGCGACCCGCACAGCCCCTGGCAGCGCGGTAGCAACGAAAACATCAACGGCCTGATCCGCCAGTACCTGCCCAAGGGGACTGACTTGTCGGTACACAGTCAAGAGCAATTGAATGCCATCGCCTTGGAGCTGAATATGCGCCCCCGTAAACGCTTCGATTTCAAGTGCCCGATCGAAGTCATGGGCGAGGTGATGCAGGAAGCCATGGCTATGCGGCATCATGCTCCAGCTTCAAATCAATAACCGTGTTGCACTCAGCTTCTGCAACCGCCTACCCTTGTCTTACTTTATTTTTTAGGAGCGGTAAAAACCAATGGCCCACGAACATAACCATAACACCG
Source organism: Pseudomonas sp. Ant30-3 (assembly GCF_000690905.1). Lineage (GTDB taxonomy): Bacteria > Pseudomonadota > Gammaproteobacteria > Pseudomonadales > Pseudomonadaceae > Aquipseudomonas. The sequence continues at coordinate 74,159 of NZ_JMCL01000057.1, forward strand.
AAGCCATAGGCGATAAGCGTTTAATCGCTGCCATTGGCGTTAATGCTGCGTTAACTCTGGCACAAGTTGTTGGAGGAATACTTTCTGGCAGCTTATCGCTTATAGCTGACGCGCTACATAATTTGAGCGATGCCGCATCACTGGTTATTGCGCTAATCGCGCGTAAGATCGGTCGCAGGCCGCCGGATGCTTTTAAAACCTTCGGCTACCGACGCAGTGAAACCATAGCGGCCTTAATCAACTTGGTCTCGTTGATTATCATCGGTCTCTACCTTATTTACGAGGCTATAGGTCGGTTATATTCCCCTCAGCCTATTGAGGGTTGGACAGTGGTCGTGGTGGCGGGAATAGCCTTGATTGTAGATATCGCCACGGCCTTGCTCACCTACACAATGTCTAAGGACAGCATGAATATAAAGGCGGCATTCCTGCATAATGTATCGGATGCACTAGCCTCCGTCGGCGTTGTTGTCGCCGGGACATTGATTCTTTTGTACGGCTGGTACTGGACGGATACTGTAGTGACATTGATGATTGCTGGTTACGTGCTCTGGCAGGGCTTTAGCATGCTGCCTAAAACCATTCACTTGTTGATGGAGGGCGCACCAGAAGGAGTTTCCATCGCCGATATAATCAACGTCATGGAGCAAGTAGACGATGTTGAGAGTGTTCACCACGTACATGTTTGGGAAATCGCGGAACATACAATTGCATTGGAAGCCCACGTTGTCATAAAGAAGGCTAGTCTGCCTGATATCGAACGAGTGAAGACCGATTTAAAACGAGTACTCCATGAGCAATTCAAAGTCAGCCACTCGACACTTGAAATGGAGCTAGACGGCAGTGTTTGTATCGACACCAGGCAGGCCGACAATCATCGCAGCGAAGCATAAGCCTGCTTTGCTTTTACCGCTGTCACCTGACAGTTAGCTCGATATCAACGGAGCGAATTCGCGTGCGTCACTCGTTGGCGCTATGCCCTTGACCTTAGAAATGCTAACGGCATGTGGCCAAAGTAGCTCGCCACGAGGAGATCAGGCTAGGTCGTGGCACCTTCAGCAGGCTGCCGCGACGAGTAAGCCCCGCCAGTCGCTACCGCCGCCGACGCTCAGAGCCAGCGGCGGACTCGTGCACGGTAGCGGGCGAATGATTCGCCGAACAGTGCTTCCAGCGCCCACTCTTCGGGTGTGATCTGGAAACGGTTCATGTAGGGGTTTGGGGAGCAATGGAACCAAAAACCAACGTAAGCTCTGAATCCCACCGTAAAGGGGCTTTCCGATCTCCAGCTCACCCGCCAGGCATTACTCTCTGATCAGTGCCTCGATGATCGGGCAGATCGTTCCGCCGTCTCCCGCATCACATTGCTGCACCAGTTCGCCTAACAGTTGCTGCATGACGACCAAGTCGGCCATCTTCTGCTCGATCAACGCGAGCTTGCGTGCAGCCCGTGCTCGCGTTTCGGCACAGGCGCACGACTCATCCAGCGTCAGCAGTCCACCGACTTCCGAGAGCGTGAAACCCAGCGCCTGAGCCCGCTTGATGAAACGCAGTCGCTTCACCATGTCCACCGGATAGCGCCGATGGCCACCCAAGGGTTTGGCTGGTTCATCCAGCAGCCCGCGTCGCTGGTAGTAGCGGATCGTCTCGACGTTCACCCCGGCGGCGTCTGCCAGCTTGCCAATGGTCAGCTCTGTGGCCATCACTTTCTCCTTGATTCCGTACTTTGGTACGGAGTTTAGAATAGCACCTAGGCAATCAGGCTCAGGAGATGGGAATGGGGATGCAACTCACCGGGAAAGGCTCGCTGGTCGCGAGTTCGCTGACCGCCATCGGTGCGTCGGTGTGCTGTGTCGGGCCACTGGTGCTGTTGGCACTCGGTGTCGGCGGTACGTGGGTGGGCGCTCTGACCATGATGGAGCCACTACGCCCCCTCTTCATCGGGTTGACTCTACTGTTCCTGGGATTGGCATTCCGCAAGCTCTACCTGGTGCCACAGGTTTGTACGCCAGGTACACCCTGCGCCGATCCGCGCACGCTCGTGCGACAGCGACTCGTGTTCTGGATCGTCAGCGTGCTGCTGCTCGGCCTATTGGCCGTGCCGTGGCTCGCCCCGCTGTTCTACTGAAGGAGATTAACCATGCGCAAACTGCTGATCGCCGTGCTTTTCGCCTTGCCCTTCGTGGCGCTGGCGGCTCCCCCGAAAACCGTCACGCTCGACGTGCAGAACATGACGTGCGGACTCTGTCCGATCACGGTCAAGAAGTCGCTGGAGAAGGTGTCCGGCGTGAGTGACGTCCAGGTCAATTTCGACCAGAAGACGGCGACCGTCACCTACGATCCCGATAAGGCCCAGCCCGAGGCACTGACTGAGGCGACCGCGAACGCGGGATACCCCTCCACAGTGCAGAAGTGAGGTCACGATGAGCGCCATTGTCCTTGAGTCCGTGCTGACTTGCCCGCGCTGCGGCTTCGCCAAGCCGGAAACCATGCCCACGGACGCCTGCCAGTTCTATTACGAGTGCAGCAACTGCAAGGCGCTGCTGCGCCCCAACCCAGGGGATTGCTGCGTTTTCTGTTCGTTCGGCTCGGTGAAGTGCCCGCCGATCCAGCAGCAGCTTGGGTGTTGCTCATAGCGTTTAGGGGGATCACAGGTCGTCGTCTGGATTACGCAGTGGCCGCAGCTCGCCGCGCGCAACTTCTTCCGGTACCGCAAAGGAATACCGCCCGAGCATGTTGATGTGCTCGTAGATCAGCGGCGATAGCCGGGCCAAATCCTCTTCCAGCACTGGATAGCCGTGCTGCTTGAGCCGTTCCACGGCCGCCGTCATGTAGAGGGTGTTCCACAGCACGATGATGTTCACCACCAGGCCCAGAGCACCGAGCTGGTCTTCCTGGCCTTCGCGGTAGCGCTGGCGGAGCTCGCCGCGTTTGCCGTGGAACACGGCGCGGGCCAGGCTGTGCCGGCCTTCGCCTCGGTTCAACTGGGTCAGGGTGGCGCGGCGCTTGGACTCGTCGTCGATATAGGTCAACGTGTGCAGAGTCTTTTCGATCCGCCCGAATTCGGCCAGCGCCTGGGCCAGCCGGGTGGGTCTATCTCCCGTTTGCAGCGTGCGCATGATGCCAGTCGCCGGCACCCGGCCGAGTTTGAGCGAGCCGGCCAGGCGCAGCAGGTCGTCCCAGTGCTCGGCGATCAGGTCGAGTTTGACCGACTGGCGGGCCAGCCCGTTGAGCTTGCCGTAGTCCGCGTCCGGGCGCGTGCGCCAGAAGCGGGTACCGCCGACATCGGCCAGCCGCGGACTGAAGTGGTAGCCAAGTAGGCGGAAGAGCCCGAACACCACATCGCTGTAGGCCCCGGTGTCGGTCATGATTTGCGTCGGCTGCAACTCGGTCTGCTGTTCCAGCACGACCGCCAGCAACACCAGGCTGTCGCGCAGCGTGCCGGGCACGGTGATGGCGTTGAGGCCGGAGAATTGGTCGGAAATCAGGTTGTACCAGGTGACACCCCGGCCGGTGCCGAAATACTTCGGATTGGGGCCGGCATGCACGGTGCGCACCGGTACGACGAAGCGCATGCCATCGGCGGAGGCGACCTCGCCGCCACCCCAGACTTGGGCCAGTTCCAGTTGGCTTTGCGCTCCGACCAGGATGGCGTTAGCCGCTGACAGGGTGTCGTCGCGGATATAATTCTGGCTGACCCAGGACAGCCGGTCACGGCGCAGCGCCGGGTTGTCGGTGCGGATCAAGGGCTCCAGGCCGGTGTTGCAGGCCCCGCCCAACAGCACCGCGCAGAGGCTGGTGACCAGGTTGTCGGCGCGTGCATTGCGTTCGGAGACATGGGTGAAGGCCTCGGAAAAGCCAGTGCGGGCGGCGATTTCCAAGAGGATTTCCGGCAGATCGACACGCGGCATCAGGTCAGACACGGCCGCCCGCAGTTGCAGCAACGAGCAGGGCTCGTCCAGCTTGTCCAGCGCCCCGAGCGACAGTTCGGTCTTGCCCTCGGTGTTCTCGCTCAGTTGAATCGCCGGGTTGTCGGGCAGGCGCGCGGCTACTGCCAGCCAGGTTGCATCCAGCTCGACGGACAAGGCGTCCAGGGTGGTTTTGGCGTCGATGGTCAGGCCCAGTGACCGGCAGATGATCGGTCGCGCCGCCAGCCATTCGGCACCGTCGAGCAGGCCAAGGCGCGGGTCGGCATAGCGCCAACTGGGCGAGACGAAGACATCGCGGCGGCGCAGGGCCGTGCGCAGCGCATCGAGCGTGCAGAACACATAGGCACCCATGTCGAGGGAGCCATCTTCGCGGGTGATGTGCTTCTGCCAAGCCTTGGCCACGATCTCCTGCGGCGCGTCATCCTCTGGCTTCCGGCGCGGCAGGTTCAGTTGCAGCCACTCCAGACTAGCCGCCACGCCCTTGCCGGCCGGGCTGAAGCCGAAGCGGATGTGCTTGAGCAGGTCGGGCAGGAAGCGGCGCACGCTGCGGTAGCGCGCTTCCAATGCAAGAAAATAGACGTCATCTACCGGGCGGATCAGCGCGTTGACCTCTTCCAGGGCCTTTTCCAGGGTGGTCCTCGGCAGGTCGTTGAACAGCCGGGCGCGCACGTTGTCATCGCTGATCGAGCTGTCCAGCACGACCTTGCACGCGGCGGCGAGCGTCGCGGCCGACCGATCCAGGTCTTTCAGGCTGCGCATGCGGGCTTTCTTGTCGGCCTTCTCCGCGTTGCTGAACAGGTCGCGCAGCAAGGCCTCCAGGACTTCCAGTGCGTCGTCGTGCGCAGTCGCCTCCAGGCAGAGTGCGAAGGCCACCAGTGTCGCCATCCGCCGCGACGCCGGCAGCCGATTAATCGCGGTGACCTTGGCCGTGTTGGCGAAGCGGGCCAGGGCGGCGATACGGCTGGGAGGGATGTGCGCCGCCGCCGGCAAGGTGATGCCGATGCCGCGCACGTCATCGAGCCGGCGCAGTGCCCGAATCAACGCGGGGCCACTGACCATGACCGGGCCGGAGCGCAATTGATCCAGCCGGGAGCTGCGGTTGCCTTCGGCCACCGTCAGCAAGTCTTGCAGTTGCAATCGCTGTTCCTCAGTCACGCTGCGGCCCAGCGTAAACCAGAGGCGTTCTTCGACCCGACTGCGCAACTGGGCGATAAAGCGCTCTAGTTGAGACACACCAGGCAGGAGGACTTTCTGTGTGAACAGCCACGAGGTGGCTCGCTCAAACAGCACTCCCGGCCGGTCGGTGCCCGTCCAGCAGAGGGCATACAGCCAGCGGCTCAAGCGAAAGCCGATGCCCGGATCGGTGAAATGACGATAGCCAAAGCGGTTCTGAATATCGGTGGCATGTATCCAGCGGCGATGATCGCTATAGCGCTGGAGGCAGTCGGGGTCTGGAATCGCCAGTTGTCGGCAAAGCACCTGCAGGACTTCCACCGGCACGGCGGCGGGCTTGTCCGGCAGAACGCCAACGAAGCGGACGGTGGTCAGCAGAACGGCATAACCCAGACGGTTATGGTTACCCCGCAGCACCTGGATGGCTTCACGGTCTTCATCGCTCAGGTGGAAGTAACGTTCCAGCTCTTCACGGCTGGGCGAATCAACATAGCGGCCAAAACCGTCGCGTTGCTCTTGAGTCAGAAAACCGACCGGCATTGATCACAGCACCTCGACGCAGAACACGGCGGGCGTGACGATCCGCGTGCGTTCGATGTGCCCGCGTTGCAGCAGGCCGGCGCGGCGATCACCGGTTACCAGGTAGTCCGCATCGCCCGCCAAGGCCATGGCCAGCAAAAACGAGTCATCCGGATCATCGGCTTCGACCTCGATGGTCAGGCGCTCCAGTACCACAGCCCGTTGCAGGTTATTGATCATGGCGCCCACCTTGGCGGGCTGTAGGATGGCCTGAAGCTTGGGATAGCGGCTGGCTCGACGAATTTCATCGAGTTGCATCCGCGAGGTCACCACCTCGAAACGCGCCGCCCGCCAGGCACGGTAGATCGCATCGGGCGCGCCATGTGGCGAGATCAGGGCGCTGAACAGGATGTTGGTATCCAACACGACCCGCATCAGCGCTTACGTGCCCAGTCGAGCGCTTCGTCAACCGCGTTGGTCAATTCTGCCTCACTCAGATGGGCGTTAGCGGCCTTGGCCTGCTCAGCGCTCAGCTCCAGGATGTGTGCCCGTACCGCTTCTTCGATGAAGCGCGACAGGTCGCCCTTACGGCCGCCGCCCTGGCTGGCCAGAAACATCCGAAGCGACTGGTCGGTGTCGGCCGAGACGGCGACATTCCAGCGAATGGTATTCATAGCGTTCTCCGCTAATAGGTGTTTGTGTGTTTATACGCCAATCACAAAGGGCGATGCAATGGTTCGACAAAACGAAGGTTTTGCCGAACTCTATCGAGGAATGGCTCGGTTCGTTAAGCTCCCCGCGCTACGGTTCAAATAACTGGTACGCTTAATCAAAGTTCAACTATTACTAACGTAGTCGAGTAAACAGTACTTTTGATGAAGATCGGTTATGCGCGAGTGAGCACTCGGGATCAGAAAGCCGACCTACAAGTCGATGCCCTGAAACAGGCCGGGTGCGAACGCATCTACCAAGACATCGCCAGCGGCGCGAAAAGCGCCCGGCCGGAGTTGGACAAACTGCTGGCCAACGTGCGGCCGGGTGATGCCGTGGTGATCTGGAAGCTGGATCGCCTTGGGCGTTCCCTCAAGCACCTGGTCGAGTTGGTCGGCGAGCTGGCAGAGCGCAAGGTCGGCTTACAGAGCCTGAATGACCCCATCGACACCACCCACGCCCAAGGCCGCCTGGTGTTCAACCTGTTCGCCTCGCTGGCGGAGTTCGAGCGCGAGCTGATCCGCGAGCGGACTCAGGCGGGTCTGTCGGCCGCACGGGCGCGTGGCCGGATCGGTGGCCGTCCCAAGGGCCTGCCAGCCAAGGCTGAGGCCACCGCCATGGCGGCCGAAACCCTCTACCGCGAAGGTCGCCTGAGCGTCAGCGCGATCGGCGAGAAGCTGCACATCTCCAAGAGCACGCTGTACAGCTACCTGCGCCACCGTGGTGTCGAGATCGGCGCGTACCAGAAGAGCGCCAGGTCACGCGACCAGCAGCCTTCGGCCGCGTCGCCGGCAGAGCCGCCCGCCGCCGAGCGGGTGGCCACCGTCACCCTGCGCCTCGCGGTGGTGAATAACAGCAAGTTCGTGCGCGGCCGGAAGCGGGCCACGGAGAACATTGAGCGCTACTGCCTGGAGCCCTATGGCATGAAGCGGCTGGATGCCGGCCACTATGAGTTGACCATTCCGTATCGGAGCGACGATGAGCTGGACAAGAGCGTGCATGACCTGCTGACCGAGATCAGCCAGGAGGCCGACATGCGCAACTGTTTTGTCGAGATGGGCGCCTGGGAAGAAGACACCGAAAAGCGTTGGTAGGGCTTACGTTGGTTTTTGGTTCCATTGCTCCCCAAACCCCTTTACCAGCTCCGCCAGTGCTGTCGAATAGGTTTCGTCACGGATATGCCAGGCTTGCAGCCAGGACAGTTTGGCGTAGGTAGTGCCAGGGCAAGACTCGGCCATCTTGGTCAGGCCCAGATTGATCGCATCGGCCAAGAGGGTGGACAGCAGTAGGTACTTGTCTTTGGCTTCGTCGCCCGATTTCAGGTGCGCGAAGTGCCGGGTGAACCCCGTCCACTCGTCCACCTCCAACAACAATTCGGTGATCTTGATGTGCGGCAGCGCCATCGCAGTTTGGTCAATCAGCGCTTGCGCGGTCTCTGGTACTGCCGCATCCAGCGGAGTGATCTTCAAGCCAGACTCGGTGATGATGGCATCCGGAAGATCGTTGGCTAACGCCATACGGTTGACGATGGCAAGCTGCGCTTCCAGCAGAGTCAGACGGTCATGCAGGTACTTGTCGCAGTCGGTGGCCACGGCCAGTGGTAATTCACTGGTCTGCTTGAGACGGGCGAATTTTTCGGGTGGTACCAGGTAGTCCTCAAAATCCTTGAATTGACGCGATCCCTGCACCCAGATATCGCCGGAACGTAGCGCGTTCTTCAGTTCCGACAGCGCGCACAACTCGTAATAGCGTCGGTCGATACCGACGTCAGTTATCACCAGTTTCTTCCAGCGTTTCTTGATGAAGCTGGTCGGGGCATCAACGGGAACCTTGCGGGCGTTGTTGATGTTCATTGCGCGCAACACCTCAATACCATCGAACACGTCCTTGGCCGCGGGCGCAGCCCGCAGTTTGAGTACGTCGAGAAATTGCGGCGCATAGCGGCGCAGCGTGGTGTAGCTATCACCAATGTGATGCAGGAAATCGAAGTCTTCGGGCTGCGCGAGCTTTTGCGCTTCGGTGACGCTCTTGGCAAAAGCATCCCAGGACATGACAGCTTCGATGGCGGCAAACGGATCTCCACCGTTTTGCTTGGCATCCAGTAGGACTTGGCCGATGCGTCCATAAAGGCGCACCTTGGCGTTGATCGCTTTGCCGGATGCCTGGAACTGTTTCTGGTGTTTATTCTTGGCTGCGTTAAACAGCTTGCCCAAGATACGATCGTGCAGATCGATGATTTCGTCGGTGACGGTGGCCATACCCTCGATGACCAGCGCCACAAGGGTGGCGTAGCGCCGCTGCGGCTCGAACTTAGCCAAGTCAGCGGGTGTCATTTGGCCACCTTCACGGGCGATTTTGAGCAGGCGGTTTTGGTGAACCAGCCGCTCAATGCCTGCAGGCAGATCAAGAGCCTGCCATGCTTTTAGGCGTTCGATATGTTCAAGCATGTGCCGCGAGTTCGGTTTAACCGGCGACTGGCGAAGCCAGGCCAACCAGGTGGTCTGGCCTTTATCTCGGCGCTTGAGCAGGCCGTCGAGGCAACCGAGATGTGTATTCGAAAGAGGCTCGGACAAGGTTTCGTAAATGCGCCGGTTGGCACGGGTGATTGCCTCAGCACAAATGCGCTCGATGACGCTTAGTGATGGAAGCAGTATGTTTTTTTGTCGTAACCCTTTGACCAATTCCGTCGCTAACACGAAGCCTTTATCGGACTGCCATGCCAATTCATCCAGGCTATGAACACAGGGACGATAATGCCGTGTTGTGAATGGCTTAAAGTCAAAAAGCGCTTGTAATTCCAATAGGTGCTCGCGACGCGTCTCGGCGCGTTGCCCATAATCCGCCCATGCTTCAGGCGGCACCTTCAACTGCGTGGCCACCAAACGCAGCAATGGCGCGAATGGTTCTTCATCCACCGCAAGCGTTACGCCGGGATAGCGCATGTAACAGAGTTGTACAGCGAAGCCCAGCCGATTCGCAGACCCGCGCCGTTGACTAATGAGGGTCAGATCGGCGTCGCTGAAAGAGTAGTGACGAATCAGGTCATCTTTGGAGTCTGGCAACGCCAGTAAGCTTTCCCGCTCGGCGACGGAAAGAATCGAACGACGTGGCATACAGTCTCCTTTCTCATAAGTTTGTGGACACGGTAAAGTGATCCTCCCAAGACGTCTATTAATTCGTTTATCGCTACTTCATAGACGGAAGATCTAAAAATCGACTTATGAGACATTTTGCCATGCGACTTTTTGGTTATGCCCGCGTCTCCACCAGTCAACAGTCCCTTGATGTACAGATAAAGGCGCTCAAGGCTGAAAACGTCAGAGCAACCCGAATTTTTACCGACAAGGTATCTGGCAGTCACGTGAACCGCGAAGGCCTAAGGATGCTCCGGCTCAAGGTCGAAGAAGGTGATGTGGTCCTGGTAAAAAAACTCGACCGGCTCGGTCGCGATACCGCGGACATGATCCAGCTCATTAAGGAGTTCGACGACATGGGCGTGGCCATCCGATTTTTGGATGACGGCATCAGCACAGAGGGAACCATGGGCAAAATGGTGGTGACCATCCTGTCAGCCGTGGCTCAGGCCGAACGCCTGCGGATACTGGAACGGACCAACGAAGGTCGTTTGGAAGCAAAGGCCAAGGGCGTGAAGTTTGGCCGCAAACCTACGGTGGACAAAGCCGAGGTATTCACGCTCCACGGTCAGGGTATCAGTGCGATGGAAATTGCCAAACGACTGAAGATTGGTCGCTCGACGGTCTACAAAGTGCTGGCATCATAAGTTCATCTGACAGACGCGTGCTGTCAGCCCCGCCCATGCTTAGCGTACTTTAAAATCCCTTTTCTGAGGCGCCCCCACCTGCAGCTATTGCTCAAGGGTCATTGCCTTTGGCGTGGCAATGGCTTGGAGCACTATTTTGCGCCAGGCGAACTATTGGTGATCAACCCGGATGACCGCGCGGAGCTGACTTATTCGGAGGAGTGCGAGAAATTCATTGTCAAATTGCCCTCGGTTATCATTGATAGCGCATGCAATGAGCTCAATTGGCAGAAGCCGAGTGGAGGTATCCGTTTCCCCCCCCGACATAGCCTGCAGCAGCTTAATGGCTTCATCAATCTAATCGGACTGGTTTGTGACGAAGCGGAACATAACATGTCGATGACCTTGGTGGCGGAGCACTACACGAAGATCATCGCTACCAAGCTGCTCGAGACGCTCAGCAGCAATGTCAGCCGCAAAGGCTTCGTCGAAGGCAACCCATGTTTCGAGCGAGTCGTTCAGTTCATTGAGGAAAATGTCAAACGGAGTATCAGCCTTGAGCAGTTAGCGGAGCTGGCGCTGATGAGCCCACGCTCCCTCTACACCATGTTCGAGAAGCATACCGGCACCACGCCCATGAATTACATTCGCAACCGCAAGCTTGAGTGCGTCCGTGCCTGCTTGAGCAATCCCACTACCAATATACGTAGTATCACTGAGGTGGCCCTAGACTACGGCTTCTTACATCTGGGACGTTTCGCCGAGAAATACAGGAGCACATTCGGCGAGCTGCCTTCCGACACCCTGAGTCTACACAAGATGAAGTGCATCGATTCAAGGGAGTCTAGCCTGTCCTCGCTCTTTTGACTGGCTGCTTGTCGGACTTGAGCCCCGCCGTCAGGTAGAGCATCAGATTTTTTTAAAAACCATCGATCACCTCCCTGCCGTTGTCGAGACAGCGCACCAGGGCCGTCCAGCGCTTGAGGCTGTGGTCAAGCGCCTTGGAGATGGCCGTGCCTTCATGGATGCGCTCGCGCTGGGCGAGCATCCAGGTGTGCAGGGTATCGTCGAGAGGTCTGGCCTGTGCGTGGCGTATTCGCGTCGCTCGTCAGGCGGCAGTCACGCACCTCGCGCTCGATGGCGTACAGCTGACCGATATTGGTGCAGGGCCTGTCCGGCCAGCGGGCTCTGGTTGGCCACGTGCAGGCTGTAGAACTCGCGCCGGGCGTGGGCCGCGGGCCATACAGCCGATTTTGGTCACGCCTTCCCCTGCTCGAAGCAGAACTTGTAGGCGGCGAAGTCATCACAGACCAGCTGGCCTCTCCAGTCACCGAGGAAGGCACGGGCATGCTCGCCGGCTCGGCTGGGACTGAAGTCATAGACTATGGCGCGCAGCTCGGCGAACGCGCTGGCAGCATAGGCCACACGTAAACCCGCTGCGTCTTCTTCATGCCGGGCGCAAGCATTTGCACCGGGGTTTCATCGGTCGTGGTAGGGACGGCAGTTACCTGCCGCCCTCCGCTCAGATCCGTACGTGCGGGATAACCGCATAGGGCTCCTGCCTCGGGGTATGTGACGCAAAGAGATCCTCAGGATAACGATGTGCGTTTCCGGGTTTAGGTATGTAGTAGAGGTCAACGAGGCGCCCTTAACATGACCATTGATATTTGAAAGCTTGCCGTCCTAGCTAGACGGCAGACCGCCGAACGAAAACCACCAAGACGTATCAGGTTCCCCGGCGCCGCGTGGCAATTGAAGAAACGCGTTTCGGCAACCGGCTCATCTGCCTCATCAGACAACTCGGCGGTTGACATCAGGATATTCTGACAAAATCAGGAAGTCTTTTTCAGAGTTTCCTTAGGCACCATTACCCTACGCAGGCTGTCACGCTCGAGTAGCCAAGACGCGATGAATGCGAACACGAGACCCCAAAACGGAGCGCCTATATTCAGAATTGGTACACCGGCCACCGACACCACAAAGGCGACCAGAGCACCAAGCGGACACTCGCCGCAAAAGGCGCCTTGGAAAGCGCCCTGCAACGCCCGGATCATGGCCAGTCCGCCGATTAGCCCAATCAAGGCCAGCGGCACCGCCAACGCAACGGCTGTTGCGACCGGTGCAAAAAGGCCAAAAATAATCATTAAGACAGCGAAGACCATGCCGCCGATCCACTGCCGATGCTGCGCGCCGCTGGAGACGAGAATCGCGTTGGTCGGCCCGGTAAGACAGGCGGGCACCGAACCGACCACCGCGAACAGCATCGAGCCCAGCCCGGACCCCACCGTAACGGCCTTCACAGGCGGTGGGTGATCGACCTGCTGCAGTACCGCAAAGCCCTGTGCGTTCTGAATGCCCAGCACAGTTATCATGAGCGGAATGACCATCTCTACCAGAGCCTGCAGCGAGAACTCTGGCATGTACATAATAGGACGCGCTAGGAGCGTTGGCACCACGCCCAGTGGCGCGATGCCGCCCGTAGTCCAAGCTACCGCGCCACCGGCGAGCAGCGCGGCCAGCACCGGCGGCAGTCGGCTCCCTAGCGCTGGCAAGACGGAGAAGAGCATGAATACTCCGAGGCTTACGGTGGCGAGCAGCGCGTTACTGGTAAACGCGGTGACAACTTTAACTCCCAGCGGCAGGAAAACGCCGGCGACCATGCCCATGACGATGGGTATTGGAATGCGGCGCATCACACAGTTAATGAGCCCGCTCCAGCCGAGTAATGTGATGAGTAGAGCAGTTACCCAGTAGGCCCCAATGACTTCCGCAAAGCTCAGGTGGTCGAGCGCCGACGGCAGCAGCAGCGCGCCCGGGATCGTCCAGGCCATCCCTAGCGGCTGCCGGTATCGCCAGCAAAAGTACAGGCTCAGCACCCCACTGAGACCGTAGGCACCGAAGATCCAGGAGGCGAGATCTACATCGCTCAGACCTCCATCACGGCCCACCATGATAAGGATAGCCAAGGGACCCGTCACCCCGAAAAGAAAGGCAGTGATGCCGTTGCTAAGAGCGTGACTATCGAGGCGATTCGACCTGGCTTCTTCAGCACTACCCGCGGTATTCCTTTCCTCTGTTTGCAAAGTCTTTCCTCCGTCAGTAAGAACCTCCCGGAAAAGCCTAGGGATGGTCTGAAGTAGTCAGGTATTTCTGGCTGACTCCAGCCCTTGCCGATTTCAAAACGGTGATTCGGCTAAAAAACGATCAAATCATCCCCTCTTTCCGGATTTATAGCCGGCGCGAGCACCTCGCGCCGGCCATTTCCCGCATTACAGACGCACCTCTCCTGCATTCGTCAGCAAATGTCGGCGCGCCATCCACAGGTTCGACAGCGCGAACAGTGTCACCAACTGCGCGGTGTTCTTCGCCAGGCCACGGAAGCGTGTCTTCACGTAGCCGAATTGGCGCTTGATCACCCGGAACGGGTGCTCGACTTTGGCGCGCACTTGGGCCTTGGATTTCTCGATCTTGCGCTTGGCTTTGTACAGCGCACTGCGCTTACTCAGCTTCTTGTACATACTGCGGCGGGCCGCAATCTGCCAGATCACCTCCCGGCCTTCAGTTCGGTCTGCGACAGGCGCACCTTTAGCGCCGCTCCAAGGCGGCTGAAGTCATCGACCGCCTCGCCGCTATCCAGGGGTAGCAAGCCGGTATTCACCCTCTCGCGGCTACTGTCGAGTTTAATGCCCAGCATTCACAGCAGGTCGACGCCGAAACCGACTGTGCCCTGGGTGTAGCCAGAATTCACTCTGAGAATGAAGCCCTGCGCCCACTCTTCGGCCTTGGACTGCTGGTTGGGGCCCTCAATGTCCGAGAAATCCCGACTGAAATAATAGTTGCGCGCTTGCAGCGTCGCCGTGGTGTCTTCGATGAAACCGCCTTCAGCGGCTAGGGTACTGAGCGGCAGACTGGCGCTCACACACACCAGCAGACGGGTTAGGTTCGGATATTGCTTCATTTTTGACTCGCTCTTTTTTATTGTTTTTTGGAAAGCATATATATGCCACATATTTCCCGCCCACAATTCTCCGTACCGCAAGTGGGCGGCCTTGAAACCACCTCGCTACCCAGACAGGCAACTCGGCGTAACAAACGGACCAGCCGCTCTGCACTTTTCCTCGCTTCAGGCATGCTTAAAATAACAGGCAGTCACTTGCCCGCGCTCTTTGTGGCCGCGTCCCAATGCAGGTCTGGTTCCTCGACCCGAAGTGCCCTTGGGCATCTCCACTTCAGCGTCTGACCTTGCTGGCCAGTTCGCCGCCGATACCGAAGTGGCCCTTGGCCATCTCCGTGATAATCACTCGCACGCTGGTCAGCGGCGCATCCAGGGAGCGCGATATGGCCTCGCTGACCTCACGGATGAGGGTTTCCTTCTGCTCGTCGTTGCGGCCTTCAAGAATGTGGATCTGGGCAATGGGCATGTTGTGCCTCCTGAATAAGAAGGCCGCCCGGGCAGGGCGGCCGAATGGCTCAGATGAAGCGCGCGGAGACGCTGCCAAGCCCCTGATAGCGCACGGTGATGTTGTCGCCCGGCTCCACCGATACCGCAGCCGTGATGCCACCGGTCATGATGAAGGTGCCGGCCGGTATGTGTTCGCCGCGCTCTGCCAGCAGGTTGGCGAGCATCGCCACGCTGGACAGGGGATGACCGAGCACCGCGGCACCGGCGCCGAGCTCCACCACCTCGCCGTTCTTCTCCATCACCACGCCGAGGGTGCGCAGGTCGACCTCCTCGAGGCTGGCCATGCGGCCGCCGGTGATGAAGCGCGTCGAGGAAGCGTTGTCCGCCACCACGCTAATCAGGTCGAACTTGAAGTTCTCGTAGCGCGAATCGATCACCTCGACGGTCGGGATCACGTAGTCGACCGCCGCGATGACGTCGCCGATATGGCAGCCCGGGCCTGTCAGCGGCGCCTTGGTGACCACCGAGATTTCCGCCTCGATCTTCGGGTGGATCAGCTTCGAGCAATCCACGGTGCCGCCGTCCGGCACGCTGAAGTAGTCGGCCAGGAAGCCATAGATGGGCGTTTCCACGCCCATCTGCGCCATCTTCGCCCAGGAGGTCAGGCCCATCTTCAGGCCGACGGTCCGGTTGCCGCGCGCTTCCTTGCGCCGGCGAATCTCCCACTGGATGTCGTAGGCGTCAGCGAAGGTCATCTGCGGATAGTCGTTGGTGACCTTGTGGATGTCGTGGGCCTGCAGTTCGGCGTTTTCCACGTGCTCGGCCAGGGCCAGCACCTGTTCGCGGGTCAATGTACGGTTCATGCATGTTGCTCCTTGCGAGTTGCCAGCAGGTCGAGCGCGACGTCGACGATCATGTCTTCCTGGCCGCCGACCATGCGGCGCCTGCCCAGTTCTACGAGGATGTCGAGCGTCTTCAGTCCATACTTCGCGGCTGCCACCTCGGCGTGGCGCAGGAAGCTGGAGTAGACCCCGGCATAACCCAGGCCGAGGGTTTCGCGATCGACCCTCACCGGACGGTCCTGCAACGGCCGGACGATATCGTCGGCGGCGTCCATCAGTGCGTACAGGTCGGTGCCGTGGTTCCAGCCCATGCGCTCGGCCGCGGCGATGAATACTTCCAGCGGCGCGTTGCCGGCGCCGGCGCCCATGCCTGCCAGCGAGGCGTCGATGCGATCGCAGCCCTCCTCCACCGCGATGATGGAGTTGGCCACGCCGAGACTGAGGTTGTGGTGGGCGTGCATGCCGGTCTGGGTTTCCGGGTTCAGCGCCGCCTTGAAGGCGCGCATGCGGTCGCGGATGTCGTTCATGTTCATCGCGCCGCCGGAGTCGGCCATGTAGATGCACTGTGCGCCGTAGCTTTCCATCAGCTTGCCCTGCGCCGCCAGCTGTTCGGCAGGGATCATGTGGCTCATCATCAGGAAGCCGACGGTGTCCATGCCCAGTTCACGGGCATACTCGATGTGCTGTCGCGAGACATCCGCCTCGGTGCAGTGGGTGGCCACGCGCACCGAGCGGGCGCCGGCGTCATAGGCGGCTTTCAGGTCATGCACGGTGCCGATGCCAGGTAGCAGCAGCACGGTGATCCGGGCGTGCTGGATCACATCGGCGGCGGCCTCGATCCACTCCAGGTCGCTGTGCGCACCGAAACCGTAGTTGAAGCTGGAACCCTGCAGGCCATCGCCGTGGGTCACCTCGATGGAGTCGACGCGGGCCTTGTCCAGCGCGCGGGCGATGTCCTGGACGTTCTGGATCGAATACTGGTGGCGGATCGCATGGCTGCCGTCGCGCAGGGTCACGTCGGAGATATAGAGTTTCTTGCCGGGGTTGAAGGTCATGGCTCGGTCCTCATGCGTTCAGCAGCGACTGCGCCATGCGTTCGGCGGTAGCCAGCGCGGCGGAGGTCATGATGTCGAGGTTGCCGGCGTAGGCCGGCAAGTAGTGGGCGGCACCTTCGACTTCGAGATAGATCGAGGTTTTCAGGCCACTGAATGTGCCGAGCCCAGGGATATGCAGCGGCGCGGATGCGGGAATCATGTCGAACTGCACCTTCTGCTTGAGGCGGTAGCCCGGCACGTAGGCCTGCACGGCGCTGGCCATCTCCTCGATGCTGGCCTCGACCTGTGCCTGGTCGACGGCCTCGGACAGCACGAACACCGTGTCACGCATGATCAACGGCGGCTCGGCCGGGTTCATGATGATGATCGCCTTGCCCTTGGCGGCGCCGCCGATCACTTCGATGGCCTTGCTGGTAGTCTCGGTGAACTCGTCGATGTTGGCGCGGGTCCCGGGGCCGGCGGATTTGCTGGCGATGGAGGCGACGATCTCGGCGTAATGGACCTTGGCCACGCGCGACACCGCGGCCACCATCGGGATGGTGGCCTGGCCGCCGCAGGTCACCATGTTGACGTTGAGCTTGGCGAGGTGCTCTTCCAGATTCACCACTGGCACGCAGTAGGGGCCGATGGCCGCCGGGGTCAGGTCGATCAAGCGGATGCCGGGTTTGGCACGACGCAGCAAGGCATCGTTCCGTACGTGGGCAGAGGCGCTGGTGGCATCGAAGACGAAATCGATGTCGGCGAATTCGGGCAGGTTGATCAATCCTTCGACACCTTCGTGGGTGGTCGCCACACCCATGCGCTGGGCGCGGGCCAGGCCATCGGAGGCCGGGTCGATGCCCACCATCGCGCCCATTTCCAGATGCTCTGCGTTGCGCATCACCTTGATCATCAGATCCGTACCGATGTTGCCCGGGCCGATGATCGCTACTTTGAGTTTCTTGCTCATCAGGCTGTCCTCGATCAGATGAAGCGCACGCTGGCGCTGCCGATGCCGCCGATCTCGACGCGCATGAAATCGCCTGCCTTGACCGGCTCCAGCGGAACCAGCGAGCCGGACAGGATCACCTCGCCGGCCTTCAGGCCGATGCCGAACCGGCCGAGGGTGTTGGCCAGCCAGGCCACGCAGTTGACCGGCGAGCCGAGCGCCGCGGCGCCGGCACCGGTCGAGAGCAGCTGGCCGTTCTTTTCCACCAGCATGCCGC
>NZ_JMCL01000058.1 GCF_000690905.1 Pseudomonas sp. Ant30-3
CTTGCTCCCGCTGGGCTGCGGAGCGGCCCTAGAATGCTGGGGGTTGCGTCGCAACCCAGCGGGAGCAAGCTCCCTCGCCACAAAAAACTGCTACATCGGAGCGGTAGTTAAACCACCCCGTCCAGGGTGGCCTGCTGACTGCTGCCAAAGCTCAAATACTCGACCAATTCCGCCAACGGCAAAGGCTTGCTGATCAGAAACCCCTGCACCTGATCGCAACCAAACCCACGCAGCAGATCCAGTTGCTCCGGCGTTTCCACGCCCTCTGCGACCACTTCCAGGTTGAGGTTGTGCGCCAGATTGATCATCGCGTGAACCAGTTTTCGATTTTCTTCACGCCCTTCCATGCCGCCGACAAAACTCTTGTCGACCTTCAACAAAGCGATCGGCAGGCTGTTGAGGTGCACGAACGATGAAAATCCGGTACCAAAATCGTCCAGGGAAAAACGCACGCCCAGACGTCCGAGGGCGTCCATCGTCTGTTTCACCAGATCACTGCGGCGCATGACCGCTGTTTCGGTCAGTTCAAACTCCAGCCACTGCGCTTCGACACCACGTTCGGCAATCAACCGGCTCAACGTCGACAGCAACTGACTGTCCTGAAATTGCCGGAACGATAGATTGATCGCCATGTGCAACGCCGGCAGCCCGTGTTCGCGCAAGGCCTGCATGTCGCGCAGGGCACGGGATATCACCCAGTAACCGAGGGGCACAATCAGGCCGCTCTGCTCGGCCAGCGGCACGAATTCGCTGGGCGGCAACAAACCACGCTCGGCATGCCGCCAACGCACCAGCGCTTCGAGGCCGACGATCTGCCCGGTCTTCAGATTCAGGCGGGGCTGGTAATGCAGCTCCAGTTCGTCGCGACGCAAAGCCCGGCGCAGTTCGCTCTCGAGATCGGCCATGCTGCGAGCGTTGCGATTGATCCGTTCATTGAAGATATGAAAAGTGCAGCCCTGAGTGCTTTTGGCCTGCTGCATGGCGATGTGCGCATGCCACATCAGCGGGTCGGCGCCAGCCTGCGCGCGCGCATGGGCGATGCCCAGACTGGAACCGATCAACAGACTTTCGCCATCGACCCAATAGGGTTCGGCCAAGGCTTCGGTGATTCTTTCGGCCATCCACTCGGCGCGTTGCGGCGCACGGCGGGTGTCGATCAGCAAAGCAAATTCATCACTGCCCAGCCGCGCCAGTTGATCACCCACCTCAAGCTGGCTTTTCAGGCGCGCAACCACTTGCAGAATCAACCGGTCGCCGGCCTGGTGACCGAGGGCGTCGTTGGCGTGGCGGAAGTTGTCGAGGTCGAGGTGACCAAGCGCCAGACCGCGGCCGTCGTTTTCCGCCAGCCGCGCGGCAAGCAAGGTCTGAAAACCCTGACGATTGGCAATGCCGGTCAAGGGATCCTGCTCGGCCAGACGTTGCAGGGTGTGTTCCAGCAATCCGCGTTCACGCACATGGCGCAGACAACGGCGCAACATGCCCGGATCCAGGTGATCGCGCACCAGCCAGTCACTGACGCCAACGGGCGGCGCTGGCGGCTCGTGTTCCAGCAGCAATACCGTCGGCAGACTGCAGCGGCCGGGAGCCGGCTGAAGTTCGGGTAACGTCAACAACACCGCGTTGCGGTTGTCATCGAACAGAGTGCTGACCGACTCCCAGCTCGGCGCGCTGATAAGCACGGCCGAGCTCCCCATCGGAGCCAGACACTCGCGCAACAACGCTGCCCACGCTGGCTCTTCGGCCAGTAGCAGCAAACGCAAGGGTTCGACAGGCGTAGACAAGCTAGCTCCCTAGACTCTGCAGTGAGGTGGGTAGCGGAATATGCCGCTACACCTACCTACGACCAAACGACATCAGTGATCAAACAAGGCCTTTGTATCTCGAATCGCGAACATTAGCCGCAAATTCGTGCGTATCCTGCGTGAAAGTAGCAAAACCGGCAAATATAGATCGCAAGTTGCGTCACAAGTCGGAGAGAGCAGCACAATTCGCTGAGCCTGTTAAAATGCCGGCCCATTTCGCAAACGACTCCCTGATTCCGTATGTCCCGACTCAATCCCCGGCAGCAAGAAGCCGTGAGCTACGTCGGCGGCCCTCTTTTGGTGCTCGCCGGTGCGGGCTCCGGCAAGACCAGCGTGATCACGCGTAAAATCGCGCACCTGATCCAGAACTGCGGCATCCGCGCCCAGTACATCGTCGCCATGACCTTCACCAACAAGGCCGCGCGCGAGATGAAGGAACGGGTCGGCACGCTGCTCAAGGGCGGTGAAGGCCGCGGCCTGACGGTGTGCACGTTCCACAATCTGGGCCTGAACATCATCCGCAAGGAACACGTGCGGCTGGGCTACAAACCCGGTTTCTCGATCTTCGACGAAGCCGACGTCAAAGCCCTGATGACCGACATCATGCAGAAGGAATACTCGGGCGACGACGGCGTCGACGAGATCAAGAACATGATCGGCTCCTGGAAAAACGATCTGATCCTGCCGCCCGAAGCTCTGGAAAACGCGCGCAACCCCAAGGAGCAGACTGCTGCCATCGTTTACACCCACTACCAGCGCACGCTCAAGGCGTTCAACGCAGTGGATTTCGATGACCTGATCCTGCTGCCGGTAAAGCTGTTCCAGGAACACGCCGACATCCTCGAAAAATGGCAGAACAAAGTCCGCTACCTGCTGGTGGACGAATACCAGGACACCAACGCCAGTCAGTATCTGCTGGTGAAGCTGCTGATCGGCAAACGCAACCAGTTCACCGTGGTCGGCGACGACGACCAGTCGATCTATGCCTGGCGTGGGGCGCGCCCGGAAAACCTGATGCTGCTCAAGGACGATTACCCGTCACTGAAAGTTGTCATGCTCGAGCAGAACTACCGCTCCACCAGCCGCATTCTGCGCTGCGCCAACGTGCTGATCTCAAACAACCCGCACGAATTCGAAAAGCAGTTGTGGAGTGAAATGGGCCACGGCGATGAAATTCGCGTCATCCGCTGCCGTAACGAAGACGCCGAAGCCGAGCGCGTGGCCGTTGAGCTGTTGACCCTGCACCTGCGCACGGACCGTCCCTACAGTGATTTCGCGATTCTTTATCGCGGTAACTACCAGGCCAAGCTGATCGAGCTGAAGCTGCAGCACCACCAGATTCCGTATCGCCTGTCGGGTGGCAACAGCTTCTTCGGACGTCAGGAAGTGAAAGACCTGATGGCCTACTTCCGCCTGATCGTGAACCCGGACGACGACAACGCTTTCCTGCGAGTGATCAACGTTCCGCGCCGCGAGATCGGTTCGACCACGCTGGAGAAACTCGGCAACTACGCCACCGAACGCAAGATCTCGATGTACGCCGCCACCGACGAAATCGGTCTGGGCGAGCATCTGGACACGCGTTTCACCGATCGCCTGTCGCGCTTCAAGCGCTTCATGGACAAGGTCCGCGAGCAATGCGCCGGCGAAGACCCGATCTCGGCACTGCGCAGCATGGTGATGGACATCGACTACGAGAACTGGCTGCGCACCAACAGCTCCAGCGACAAGGCCGCCGACTACCGCATGGGCAATGTCTGGTTTCTGATCGAGGCGTTGAAAAACACCCTGGAGAAAGACGAAGACGGCGAGATGACGGTTGAAGACGCCATCGGCAAACTGGTCCTGCGTGACATGCTGGAACGTCAGCAGGAAGAGGAAGACGGCGCCGAAGGCGTGCAGATGATGACGCTGCATGCCTCCAAGGGTCTGGAATTTCCCTACGTGTTCATCATGGGCATGGAAGAGGAAATTCTCCCACACCGTTCCAGCATCGAAGCCGACACCATCGAAGAAGAACGGCGCCTGGCCTACGTCGGAATTACCCGCGCGCGTCAAACCCTGGCGTTCACCTTCGCTGCCAAGCGCAAGCAATACGGCGAAATCATCGACTGCGCGCCAAGCCGCTTCCTGGATGAGTTGCCACCGGACGACCTGGCGTGGGAAGGCACCGACGACATCCCGGTTGAAGTCAAAGCCGTTCGCGGCAATACCGCATTGGCCGATATACGGGCGATGTTAAAGCGCTAGAATTGCGCTTTTTTAACCACGCATTTTTACGATCTCAGGCGCACACGGCGTCATTAGAGGAACGCTTCATGGAAGCACTGCACAAGAAAATTCGCGAAGAAGGCATCGTGCTTTCCGATCAGGTCCTGAAGGTCGACGCCTTTCTGAACCACCAGATCGACCCGGCCCTGATGAAGCTGATTGGCGACGAATTCGCCACGCTGTTCAAGGATTCGGGCATTACCAAGATCGTCACCATCGAAGCCTCGGGCATCGCGCCGGCGATCATGACCGGCCTGAACCTCGGCGTACCGGTGATTTTCGCGCGCAAGCATCAGTCCCTGACACTGACCGAAAACCTGCTGTCGGCGACCGTTTATTCGTTCACCAAGCAGACCGAGAGCACCGTGGCGATCTCCCCGCGCCACCTGACCAGCAGCGACCGCGTGCTGATCATCGATGACTTTCTGGCCAACGGTAAGGCATCACAGGCGCTGATCTCGATCATTAAGCAGGCTGGCGCGACTGTCGCCGGGCTGGGGATCGTGATCGAAAAATCGTTCCAGGGTGGTCGTGCCGAGCTGGATTCGCAGGGTTATCGTGTTGAGTCGCTGGCTCGCGTTCAGTCGCTGGCGGGCGGTGTCGTGACCTTCATCGAATAAAGCCACACCGCATAACCCTTGTAGGAGTGAGCCTGCTCGCGATTGCGGTGTATTAGTCACCGAAGATGTCGACTGATACACCGCAATCGCGAGCAGGCTCACTCCTACATTTGCTTTTGGGTGGCCAATTATTGCGCGGTGGCTTTGAGGCCGGTCAGCAACAATCGCTGAAACAGGTCCTCCTTCAGTCCATCAGGATGGGTGAGCTGCATCCGCTCAAGGTGCGCAGGAAACTCCGAGGGCTCCGGTGCATCCAGTGCCGCTTTGCCCAATTCCAGAATCTCCGTGAGCTTGAATTTGCTCTTCAGCCAGTTCAGCGCGCGCAGCAGATCCCGCTCTTCCACTGTGAAATCACAACCCAGCGGGTACTCAGGAAACAGGTTCGGATGTTGCGCCTGAATGCTCTGCAACCGCTCCGGATGGTTATCCGCGAAGCGCGGATCGAGGCGGAAGTTTTTCGGCAATTTGCCGACAGCTTGCGCCTGCTCGATCAAACCCGACTGGAACCGTGAATCGCTGATGTTCAGCAACGCTTCGATCACGGCTGCATCGGTTTTGCCGCGCAGATCGGCGATGCCGTATTCGGTGACCACGATGTCGCGCAAGTGCCGCGGGATCGTGCAATGGCCGTACTCCCAAACGATATTGGAGCTGACCTCGCCGCCCGCCTCGCGCCAGCTGCGCAACAGCAGGATCGAGCGTGCACCTTCCAGCGCGTGGCCTTGGGCGACGAAGTTGTATTGCCCGCCGACACCGCTGAGCACCCGCCCGTCTTCCAACTGATCGGCGACCCCGGCGCCCAGCAGTGTCATGGTGAACACTGTGTTGATGAACCGCGCATCCAGACGCTGCAGACGCTTGAGTTCTTCCTGCCCGTAAAGCTCATTGATGTAGCTGATGCGGGTCATGTTGAATTCGAGCCGTTTGCTTTGTGGCAATTCGCGCAGGCGTTCATAGAAAGTCCGCGGCCCGAGGAAGAACCCACCGTGCACCGAGATGCCATCGGTTTGCGCGGCCTCGTCGAGGGTACCGGCGTTCGCCTGTTGCTGGGTCGGCACGTCCGGGTAGACCTTGCGCCGGATGATCCCGGCATCGGCCAGCACCAGCAAGCCGTTGACGAACATTTCACTGCAGCCATAAAGGCCTTTGGCGAACGGTTCGACGCCACCTTCGCGATCGATCAATTGCGCCCACTGGCTGAGATTGATGTCCGCCAGCAACGCTTTATAGCCGGCGTTATCGGCCTGCCGCGCGAGCAATGCTGCGGTCAGCGCGTCGCCCATGGAGCCAATGCCGATCTGCAGCGTGCCACCGTCGCGCACCAGCGTGCTGGCGTGCAGCCCGATGAAATGATCCTGAAATCCCACCGGCATGTTCGGCGTGGAAAACAGCGTGCTGCTGTCCTTTTCATCGATCAGCAGGTCGAAGCCGTCGATGCCGATTTCGGCGTCGCCCGGCATGTAGGGCAAGTCGTTATGGACTTGGCCGACCACCAGAATCGTCTCCCCTGCCGCCCGACGTTTTTCGATCATCGGCAACAGATCAAGGGTGATGTCCGGGTTGCAACTCAGGCTGAAGCGATCAGGGTGTTCGCTGTGGCTGGCGACCAATTGCGCTACAAGGTTCAACCCTGCCGCGTTGATGTCTCGGGCGGCGTGGCTGTAATTGCTGCTTACGTAATCCTGTTGAGCGGATGCGCTGTTGAGCAGGCTGCCAGGCAACATGAAAAACTGCTGAACCTGAATGTTCGGCGGCAAGTTGTCTTTGTGCAGTCCGGAAAGAAACTCCAGCTCCGGGTAGTCGCCATAGACACGTTCGATAAACGGCTCGATGAAGCGCTTCTGCAGACCGTCGCCTAAAGAAGGACGTCCGAGGCACAGCGCTGTGTAGATCGTCAGCTGCCGCTCGGGCAGTTGCGCAATGCGACGATAAAGCGCGTTGACGAAGTGATTGGGTTTGCCCAACCCGAGAGGCAGGCCCATGTGGATATGCGCCGGCAGCCGCTCCAGCACATCATCGACCGCCTGTTCGATAGAACACAGCTGCACCATCTGATCCTCCCTTGCATTCCGTGAATTGGGGTTGGACCGAGCTTGCCGCGTCTTTGCTGCATTGAACAGTCTCGGGCACTCAATTGCACAAAAACATTGCAGGAGCGGCGTGTCGATACAGCTGGCGCAAAAAAGCCGCTCGAGAGCGGCCTTTGTTGAGCATGAAGGCTTATTTCAAGCCGGACATTTTCTCGATGGCCGCTTTCAGATCGGCGTCGGTGCAATCGGCACAGGTACCTTTTGGCGGCATGGCATTGATACCGGAGATCGCTTTGGCGAGCAGACCGTCAATACCACCTTCCTTTTTGGAGCGCTCGCCCCAGGCGGCGGCATCACCCACTTTCGGCGCGCCCAACAGGCCGGTGCCGTGGCAAGCGTTGCAGTGTTTTGCAATCACGGAATCAGGAGTTTTGGCATCACCGCCGCCTACCGACGCAACGACTTCCATGCCTTTGCACTCTTGACCCGTCACGCAAACCTGGCCGACGGGCGCAAGGCGTTTGGCAATATCGTCATTAGTCGCAGCTTGAGCGCTGACAGCCCAAAGGGCCAGTACGGTTGCTGGTGCAGCCAGCATTTTCATAATTAGGTTCACGCGTTCACCCTCAATGGTGGCTAGTCACGCCTACGGCCACGGTTCGCAGGCGGGCGCAAGTATAGCGGTAAGCCCGCCGCACTGAAACAACCCCAAAGTCGAAGGGGTCTTGTTGCCCGGCGGTAAATCGGTTCGGGCGCCTTGATGATGCTGCAGGACGCCTCTTCTGTCAGAAATTCGCCGGTGTGGCTGCGCTGATTAGCCGCGCTGGCACATCGAACGGATTGCGGAAACGGTGCGGCTTGCTGCTTTCAAAGTAGTAGCTGTCGCCCGCTTCGAGCACAAAAGTTTCCAGCCCGACCACCAGTTCAAGACGACCCTCCACCAGAATTCCGGTTTCCTCGCCCTCATGGGTGAGCATCTCGTCACCGGTGTCGGCGCCTGGCGGGTAGATTTCATTGAGGAACGCGATGGCCCGGCTCGGGTGCGCCCGGCCGACCAGTTTCATGGTCACGGCACCGTCGGAAATGTCGATCAGCTCGTTGGCTTTATAGACGATCTGAGTTGGCGTTTCCTGCAGGATTTCTTCGGAAAAGAACTCGACCATGGACATGGGAATCCCGCCTAACACTTTGCGCAGCGAGCTGATCGAGGGGCTGACGCTGTTTTTCTCGATCATCGAAATAGTGCTGTTGGTGACGCCCGCACGTTTGGCGAGTTCACGCTGCGAAAGGCCTTTGAGCTTACGGATGGATTGCAGTCGTTCACCGACGTCCAATGCTTGCGCCTCCAGGGATTCAGGTTGTTGGAATATTGAGCGTTATCATGGCGACAGCGTTCAGTATTTACAACACTTGGGCCTGAATCCTGTTCAGTGAGGCGACTGTCAGTCGGCGCGGCCTGCCGTCAGCCCTCGGAATAGAGCATTGGCACCCGGCGCAGGTTACAGAAAATCTGATAAGGAATAGTGTCGGCCGCAGCGGCTACGTCACTGGCGAGGATGTTTTTGCCCCACAACTCGACGGTCGAACCCAGACCCGCTTGCGGCACATCGGTTAAATCGATACAGAGCATGTCCATCGACACGCGACCGATCAGTTGGCTGCGCTGGCCGGCGACCAGCACCGGCGTACCGGTCGGCGCCTGACGCGGGTAGCCATCGGCATACCCCATCGCCACTACACCTACGCGCATTGGCTTGGGCGTGATGAACTTGGCGCCGTAACCAATCGGCTCTCCGGCCGGCAGTTCACGGACGCAAATCACTTTCGATTCCAGCGTCATCACCGGCTGCAGCCGGGAGGCCACATCGTTGGTCTCTTCAAACGGCGTGGCACCGTAAAGCATGATGCCGGGGCGCACCCAATCGCTGTGAATCTGCGGCCAACCGAGCACGGCGGGCGAGTTGCGCAAACTGACCTCGGCCGTCAAACCCTGACGTGCTGCTTCAAACACGGCGACTTGCTCGGCACTCGACTGGCAGTGCAGCTCATCGGCGCGGGCAAAGTGGCTCATCAGCACAACCTTCGCAGCCTTGCCGCTGGTCAGCAGCCGTTGATAGGCGGCCTGATAGTCCTTGGGGTGCAGACCCACGCGATGCATGCCCGAATCGAGCTTGAGCCAGACGGTGATCGGCGCCCTCAGCGCCGACTTCTCGATGGCTTCGAGTTGCCACAGCGAATGCACAACGCACCACAAATCATGCTCGACGATCAGCGCCAGCTCATCGGCTTCGAAGAACCCTTCAAGCAACAGCACCGGTGCGCGAATACCGGCAGCGCGCAGTTCAAGGGCCTCTTCGATACAGGCGACAGCGAAACCATCTGCATCGGGCTCCAGCGCTTGGGCGCAACGCAACGCACCATGGCCGTAAGCGTCTGCCTTGATCACCGCGAGCGCTTTGGCCCCGGTGATTTCACGGGCGATTCGGTAGTTGTGACGCAGGGCTTGGAGGTCGATCAGGGCACGGGCTGGACGCATGGCGGCAGGCTTCTAGACGGTCGATGAAATAAAAAACCGGCGCTGGCTGACGGCATCAACCACCAACAGCGCCGGGAGAGGGATCTTTGCGACAGGTTTTATGGCAGAGCGGCTACAACCGACAGCTCGACCAGGATTTCCGGTTCGCATAGCTTCGACTCGACCGTTGCACGAGCCGGGGCTACGCCTTTAGGCAGCCATTTGTCCCAGACCACGTTCATGCCGGCGAAGTGCGCGTCGATGTCTTTCAGGTAGATCGTCACCGACAACAAACGGCTCTTGTCGGTACCGGCCAGGTCGAGCAAACGCTCGATATTGGCAAGGGTTTCACGGGTCTGCTGTTCAATCCCGGCGCTCATGTCATCGCCGACTTGCCCGGCCAGGTACACGGTGCCGCTGTGGATAACGATCTGGCTCATGCGCTCATTGGTGAGCTGGCGCTGGATTGACATGTTTTGCGGACTCCTGAATTTTGCTGCCGTAACGGGAAATATCGAGACCTTCTGCGCTGATCTGCGGCGATTTTTTCGCCATCAGATCGGCCAGCAAACGGCCGGAACCGCAAGCCATGGTCCAGCCGAGCGTGCCATGACCGGTGTTCAGGAACAGGTTGCTGAATGGCGTCGCGCCAACGATGGGCGTGCCGTCTGGCGTAGTCGGCCGCAGACCGGTCCAGAAACTCGCCTGAGCCAGATCGCCGCCCTGAGGATAGAGATCGTTGACGATCATCTCCAGGGTTTCACGTCGACGCGGGTTCAGCGACAGGTCAAACCCGGCTATCTCGGCCATGCCGCCGACGCGGATACGGTTGTCGAAACGGGTGATCGCGACCTTGTAGGTTTCGTCGAGAATGGTCGAGGTCGGCGCCATCGCCGGGTTGGTGATCGGCACGGTTAGCGAGTAACCCTTGAGCGGATACACCGGCGCCTTGATGCCCAGCGGCCTGAGCAACTGCGGCGAGTAGCTGCCGAGCGCCAGCACGTAGCGGTCGGCGGTTTCCAGTTTGCCGTCGATCCAGACGCCGTTGATGCGATCACCAGCGAAGTCGAGGCGCTGAATGTCCTGGCCATATCGGAACTGCACGCCGAGTTTGACGGCCATTTCGGCCAGGCGCGTGGTGAACATCTGGCAGTCGCCGGTCTGATCGTTCGGCAGACGCAAAGCTCCTGCGAGGATATCGGTAACGCTGGCCAGCGCCGGTTCAACGCGGGCAATACCGGCGCGGTCGAGCAGTTCGAAGGGCACACCGGACTCTTTCAATACGGCGATGTCTTTCGCGGCGCCATCGAGCTGCGCCTGGGTGCGGAACAGTTGCGTAGTGCCGAGACTGCGGCCTTCGTAGGCAATGCCGGTTTCAGCACGCAGTTCGTCGAGGCAGTCGCGGCTGTACTCGGACAGGCGGACCATGCGCTCCTTGTTTACCGCATAACGGCTGGCAGTACAGTTGCGCAGCATCTGCGCCATCCACAGGTACTGGTCAATGTCGGCCGTGGCCTTGATCGCCAGCGGTGCATGACGCTGCAGCAGCCACTTGATGGCCTTGAACGGCACGCCCGGCGCGGCCCACGGTGAGGCATACCCCGGCGACACCTGCCCGGCGTTGGCGAAACTGGTCTCCATGCCGGCGGCGGGCTGCCGGTCCACTACCACGACTTCAAACCCGGCACGCGCCAGATAATAAGCACTGGTGGTGCCGATAACGCCGCTACCCAAGACCATAACGCGCATTTTGTATCCCTCATCGCGGCTCGCCGCTGACGTTTGTTGTTCAGACCGTAGATGTGGGCAGTGTAAAAAAGATTAGCCAGTGCTTTTCACTATATAAGCACCTATATTTGGCGACAATTCTCGGCAAAAACGCTTTTCACGGAGGCGCATCCCCTATGCGGACCAACACTCAGACCAAACGTGAGCTGGACAAGATCGACCGCAATATCCTGCGCATCCTGCAAGCGGACGGACGCATTTCCTTCACCGAGCTGGGAGAAAAGGTCGGTCTCTCGACCACGCCTTGCACCGAGCGGGTACGCCGCCTCGAGCGTGAAGGGATCATCATGGGCTATAACGCCCGGCTGAACCCGCAGCACCTCAAGGGTAGTCTGCTGGTGTTCGTCGAGATCAGCCTCGACTACAAATCCGGCGATACTTTCGAAGAGTTCCGACGCGCGGTGCTGAAACTGCCGCATGTACTGGAATGCCACCTGGTGTCAGGGGATTTCGATTATCTGGTGAAAGCGCGTATTTCCGAGATGGCTTCGTACCGCAAATTGCTGGGCGACATTTTGCTCAAGCTGCCCCATGTGCGCGAGTCCAAGAGCTATATCGTGATGGAAGAGGTGAAAGAGAGCTTGAGTTTGCCGATTCCGGATTGAGACAGTTGTCGATTTTGAGGGCCTATTCGCGAGCAAGCCCGCTCCCACAGTTGGAATGCGTTTCAATGTGGGAACGGGCTTGCTCGCGAAGGCAGCCGACCCGGTCTAACTGAAGAATCAAACGAGGACCTGGCGAGTCGCCGCCATGTACTCATGAATCTGCTTCTCCACCCGCGGATGAATAAGCTCCACCGGCCCGCGGCCATTGGGGCATGGCAAGGTTTTAGTGGTGCCGAACAGTCGACAGATCAGCGGGCGCTCGTCATACACCGTGCAGCCATTCGGCCCCAGATGCACACAGTTGAGCTCATCCATTGCCGCATCCTGCTCGGCGCGGGTCTTGCGCGGCAGGCGCGACATCTCTTCGGGCGAGGTGGTCACCGGCCCACAACAGTCATGGCAGCCGGGCACGCACTCGAACGAGGGAATCTGCTGCCGCAGCGTGTGGATTTTCTGACGGTTGCAGCTCATCGAAGCGGTGACCAAAAGCGAAATAGAGCGCAATTCTGCAGCAAAAAGTCCGATCCAGACAGCCACAACCGACCGATGTTGCCCGTGCCGGATGGTCCGGCTTATCCTCCGTCAATTTTTCAGACTGCCCAATCAGGATGACGTGCATGAACGCCCGTGCCCAGCACATCGCTTCTTACTACGCTGCCAGCAGCATGCCGCAACCCGATCTGCCAATGCTCGAAGGCGAAGTGGTGGCCGATGTCTGCGTGATCGGCGGCGGTTTCTCGGGGCTGAACACTGCACTGGAACTGAGTGAGCGCGGGCTCAGCGTGGTGCTGCTTGAGGCGCACAAGATCGGCTGGGGCGCCAGCGGGCGTAACGGCGGGCAGTTGATTCGCGGGGTCGGCCATGGTCTTGATCAGTTCGCCAACGTGATCGGTGCGGACGGCGTGCGTCAGATGAAATTCATGGGGCTGGAAGCGGTGGAAATCGTCCGGCAACGGGTCGAGCGTTTCCAGATCGCCTGCGACCTGACGTGGGGTTACTGCGATCTCGCCAACAAGCCTCGCGATCTGGAGGGTTTTGCCGAAGACGCCGATGAATTGCGCGACCTCGGTTACCGGTACGAAACCCGATTGCTGCAAGCGCATGAGGTGCGCACAGTGGTGGGCTCCGACCGCTACGTTGGCGGCCTGATCGATATGGGCTCGGGGCATTTGCATCCGCTGAACCTGGCCTTGGGCGAAGCCGCTGCCGCGCAGCAACTCGGTGCAAAGCTGTTCGAGGGATCCGCCGTGACCCGCATCGACTACGGCCCGCAGGTCAGGGTGCACACCGCTCGCGGCTCGGTTCGCGCCAAAACGCTGGTGCTGGGCTGTAATGCCTACCTCAACCAGCTCAACCCGGAACTCAGCGGCAAAGTATTACCCGCCGGCAGCTACATCATCGCCACCGAGCCTTTGAGTGAAGAACAGGCTCACTCATTGCTGCCGCAGAACATGGCGGTCTGCGATCAACGAGTAGCGCTGGACTATTACCGGCTTTCGGCGGACCGGCGCTTGCTGTTCGGCGGTGCCTGTCATTACTCAGGGCGTGATCCGAAAGGCATCGCCGCGTACATGCGACCGAAGATGCTGGAAGTCTTCCCGCAACTCGCCGACGTGAAGATTGATTATCAGTGGGGCGGGATGATCGGGATCGGTGCCAACCGCCTCCCGCAGATCGGCCGGCTCAAGGACCAGCCGAATGTGTATTACGCGCAGGCTTATTCCGGCCACGGCGTGAATGCCACGCATCTGGCCGGCAAACTGTTGGCCGAAGCCATAAGCGGGCAGCACAGTGGCGGCTTTGATCTGTTTGCAAAGGTGCCGCACATGACCTTCCCGGGCGGCAAGCATTTGCGCTCTCCGCTATTGGCGTTGGGAATGTTGTGGCATCGGATGAAGGAATTGGTCTGACAGATCTCAGCGCCTGGTCATACGTATTCGCGGAGCAGGCTCGCTCCCACAAGGGTTGCTGTAATTCACAAACATTGTGTTCGACCCAATGCCTGTGGGAGCGAGCCTGCTCGCGATTCGCTAAACGACACAGCGCTCATCAGATCCGCCAGAAAGGCTTCAACCCCTCCTCCCGCGCTTGTTGCGGGCTCAATCCGACATCATTCAACTGCTCCGCCGTCAGGTCCAGCAACGCCTTGCGTGTGTGCAGACGATGCCAGAACAGGCCCCAGCGACCCAGACCCGCCGGCGCGTTGCGCATGATTGCCTCGCACGCGGCGTTTTTCTGCCCTGTCGCCAGTTCCTGACTGTGTAATGTCAGCCGCACATCGCTCAAGCCGTTCATTTTGATTGCTCCTGTTTACATGGGTAGCCAGAGCTTTCATGATGCGTTCACGGCGAAAAGCATTACAGATTCAAACAGAATGTATTAATTCCATACAGATTCGCCGATTAAGCCTCTGAATCGAGATTATTCAGCTCATCTGTATTGGTTTTGCCACTCAACCAACCGAGGCTGCACCATGACCCTCTACGTCAACCTTGCCGAATTGCTCGGCACCCGGATCGAACAAGGCTTCTACCGCCCGGGCGACCGGTTGCCCTCGGTGCGGGCGTTGAGCGTGGAACACGGCGTCAGCCTGAGCACGGTGCAGCAAGCCTATCGCGTGCTGGAAGACAGCGGACTGGCGATGCCGAAACCGAAGTCCGGTTACTTCGTCCCGGTCAGCCGGGACTTGCCCGAGCTGCCCGCGATCGGCCGCCCGGCGCAACGGCCCGTGGACATTTCCCAGTGGGACCAGGTGCTGGAGCTGATCCGCGCGGTGCCGCGTAAAGACGTGGTGCAGCTGGGACGCGGCATGCCGGACATCACGACGCCAACCATGAAGCCACTGTTGCGAAGCCTGGCGCGCATCAGTCGCCGACAGGACATGCCTGGTCTGTATTACGACAATATTCACGGCACCCTCGAACTGCGCGAACAGATTGCCCGGCTGATGCTCGATTCCGGTTGCCAATTGACGTCAAACGACCTGGTGATCACCACCGGCTGCCACGAAGCGTTATCAACCAGCGTGCGCGCGATTTGCGAGCCGGGCGACATCGTCGCCGTCGATTCACCGAGCTTTCATGGCGCAATGCAAACGCTCAAAGGCCTGAACATGAAGGCCCTGGAAATCCCCACCGACCCGCTCACCGGCATCAGCCTGGATGCGCTGGAACTGGCCCTCGAACAGTGGCCGATCAAAGTCATACAGTTGACGCCCAACTGCAACAACCCGTTAGGCTACATCATGCCGGAGTCGCGCAAACGCGCGTTGTTGACACTTGCGCAGCGGTTCGACGTGGCGATCATCGAGGACGATGTGTATGGCGAACTGTCCTACACCTATCCACGCCCGCGCACGATCAAATCCTTCGACGAAGACGGCCGCGTCCTGCTGTGCAGCTCGTTTTCCAAAACGTTGGCGCCGGGTCTGCGAATCGGCTGGGTCGCGCCGGGCCGATACTTGGAGCGGGTGCTGCATATGAAATACATCAGCACCGGCTCCACAGCGCCACAACCACAGATCGCGATCGCCGAATTCCTCAAGGGCGGGCATTTCGAGCCGCATCTGCGGCGGATGCGCACGCAGTACCAGCGCAGTCGCGACGT
This sequence comes from Pseudomonas sp. Ant30-3, assembly GCF_000690905.1. Lineage (GTDB taxonomy): Bacteria > Pseudomonadota > Gammaproteobacteria > Pseudomonadales > Pseudomonadaceae > Aquipseudomonas. Next base: position 15,238 of record NZ_JMCL01000058.1, read on the forward strand.
GATGATCGACTGGGTGACTCGTTATTTCCCGATCGGCACCCGAGCCAGTCGCCCACAAGGAAGTTTCATGCTGTGGGTGGAAATGCCGGAGGGTTTCGACACCCTGAAACTTAACCGCGCCCTGCATGACCAAGGGGTGCAGATCGCCGTCGGCAGCATCTTTTCTGCCTCGGGCAAATACCGCAATTGCCTGCGGATGAACTACGCTGCCAAACCAACGCCACAGATCGAAGAAGCAGTACGCAAGGTTGGCGCAGCAGCTATCAGATTGCTCGCGGAAACTGACAGCTTCACGCACTGACCTTTATCGGGAAATCAGCGTCCTATGTCGACACCTGCCGCCAATCGGAACGATCCTACGTGAGATTCAGACAGCCCCTGCTTGCTCTCCTCCTTCTCGCATCGGTCCTTGGCGGTTGCGCCAGTTTCGACGTTCAACGTGAACCCAGTCAGGCCCTGCCTGCCAGCGATTCTGCATTCGGGCGCTCGATTCAGGCTCAGGCCGCGCCGCACGAGGGCAAATCGGGATTCCGCCTGCTGTCCAACAGCAGTGAAGCCTTCACTGCCCGCGCCGAGCTGATTCGCAACGCGCAAAGCAGCCTCGACTTGCAGTACTACATCGTGCACGACGGCATCAGCACGCGAATGCTGGTGGAGGAGCTGCTCAAGGCCGCGGACCGTGGCGTGCGCGTGCGCATCCTCCTCGACGACACCACCAGCGATGGCCTGGACTGGATCATCGGCACGCTGGCGGCGCATCCGCAGATCCAGATTCGCCTGTTCAACCCGCTGCATCTCGGTCGCGCCACCGGTGTCACACGAGCAATGGGCCGGCTGTTCGACCTGTCGCTGCAACACCGGCGCATGCACAACAAACTCTGGCTGGCGGACAACAGCGCGGCCATCGTTGGCGGGCGTAACCTGGGCGACGAATATTTTGATGCCGAGCCCAATCTGAATTTCACCGACATCGACATGCTCGGCATCGGCCCGGTCGCCGAGCAACTCGGACACAGTTTTGATCAGTACTGGAACAGCGCGCTGAGTAAACCGATTGATGAATTCCTGTCGAGCAAGCCGACCCAAAAGGATCTGCAGAACAGCCGGGCGCGCCTGGAAGAATCGCTGGAAGAAACGCGCAAACAGAATCACGCGTTGTATCAGCAGTTGATGACCTTCACCACCAATCCGCGCATGGACATCTGGCGCCGCGAGCTGATCTGGGCCTGGAACCAGGCATTGTGGGATGCACCGAGCAAGGTCTTGTCGAAGGGTGAACCCGACCCGCACCTGCTGCTCACCACTCAACTGGCGCCGGAGCTGAAAGGCGTCAGCAAGGATCTGGTTCTGATCTCGGCCTACTTCGTGCCCGGCGAGCCAGGGCTGGTGTACCTCACCGGCCGCGCTGATGCCGGGGTTGCGGTAAGCCTGTTGACCAATTCGCTGGAGGCCACCGACGTTCCGGCCGTGCACGGAGGTTACGCCCCCTATCGCAAGGCATTGCTGGAACATGGTGTGAAACTGTACGAGCTGCGTCGTCAGCCAGGTGAAGGCGGCGGCAGCGGACCGATCTTCTACGGTAAATCCTTCAAGGGCTCCGATTCCAGCCTGCACAGCAAAGCGATCATTTTCGACCAGCAGAAATCCTTCATCGGCTCGTTCAACTTCGATCCGCGCTCAGTGCTGTGGAACACCGAAGTCGGCGTCCTGGTGGACAGCCCGGAACTGGCCGCACATGTGCACAGAGCCGCGATGGAAGGTATGGCGCCGGCGCTGAGTTATCACGTCAAACTGGAGAACGACAAGGTTGTGTGGGTAACTGAAGACGACGGCAAAATGCACACATTGACCAGGGAGCCGGGAAGCATGTGGCGCCGGTTCAATGCCTGGTTCAGCACGGCGGTCGGGCTGGAGCGGATGCTGTAACGCCCGAACGCGCCCCTTTGTAGCAGCTGGCGAAGCCTGCGTCTGGCTGCGCTACAAAACGCAGGCTTCGCCAGTTGCTACAAGGTTATGCCGGTTGTACGGCACCAAACGCGCCCTGACGCGTGAGCAGAATGACCAGCCCCAACGCGCCGGCCGCCATCAACAACGGCAGCGCATGCCCGCTGATCCACTGGCTGCCGGCACCGGCGGCCAGCGGACCGATCAGACAACCGATCCCCCACAACTGCGCAATGTGCGCATTGGCGCGCACCAGGGCGTCATCGCGATAGCGTTCGCCGATCAGAATCAGCGACAGGGTGAACAGTCCACCGGCACTCGCGCCGAACAACACCCACAGCGGCCAGATCATCAGCGTGTCGATCAGCAACGGGATGGCCAGGCTCGACACCAGCAGGATCACCGCGCAACCGGTGAACAGCGTGCGCCGCGAAAGTCGATCCGCCAGCGCCCCTATCGGTAATTGCAGCAAGGCATCGCCGACCACCACCGTGCTGACCATCGCCAAGGCGATGTCGGTGCTAAAGCCCTGGCGCAGGCAGTACACCGGCAGCAGAGTCAGGATCATCGCCTCGAACGCGGCAAACAACGACACCGCCCATGCAATCGCCGGCAGGCCCCGGCAGAATCCCGACAGATCGCTGAACGTCACGCTGCAGGCTTCACTGCTCGGCGCACCGCTGCGACCCAGCAACAGCAGTGGCGCTGTCAGCAACAACACGACGCCCACCCAGAATCCGTAATCGTGGTCGGTACCCACCACGCCCAACAGCAGAGGCCCGGCCAACTGACTCAGCGCATAACTGCTGCCATACAACGCCACCAGTCGGCCGCGCCATTGCTCGACCACCAGTTGGTTGATCCAGCTTTCGCCGAGAATGAACACGAGCGTCAGGATCACCCCGATCATCAGGCGCAGCAGCAGCCATACCGGATAACTGGGCAGCAACGCGAGCAACCCGATAGACAACGCGCCGGCCCACAAACACAGACGCATCAGGTTGGCAGTGCCGAATTTCGCAGCCAGATGACTGGAGATCTTCGCGCCGACCAGCACACCAATCGCCGGCATGGCTGCCATCACGCCGATAGCGAATGAGCCGTAGCCCCAGCCTTCCAGACGAAACGACACCAGCGGCATGCTGACGCCCAATGCCAGGCCCACGCTCAAGACAGCTGCCAACACGGCGAAATAGGTCGCCCAACGCATGTTCCACGCTCCTGTGGATTGTTATTTTTCAGTCACGCCACAAAACAAATGTGGGAGCGAGCCCTGTGGTGAGGGGATTTATCCCCGTTGGCTCGCGTAGCGGCCCCAAAACCTGGACCCACGGAGTATCAACTACACCGCGCTCGCCGGTTTTGCGACTGCTTCGCAGCCGAACGGGGATAAATCCCCTCGCCACAAAGTCTTGCTCCCACAAAGATTGCTACACCTATAGAGCCTGTTTCTGGAAGGCTCCCCTCAACGACTTACAGCTTGATCCAGGTCGCCTTCAGCTCGGTGTACTTGTCGAACGCGTGCAGCGATTTGTCGCGACCGTTGCCGGACTGTTTGAAACCACCAAAGGGCGCCGTCATGTCGCCGCCGTCGTATTGATTAACCCACACGCTACCGGCGCGCAGAGCCCGAGCGGTCAGGTGAGCCTTGGAAATGTCCTTGGTCCACACCGCTGCCGCCAGGCCGTAAGGCGTGTCGTTGGCGATCTGGATGGCTTCCTCGGCAGTATCGAAGGCAATCACTGACAGTACAGGGCCAAAGATTTCTTCCTGAGCGATCTTCATTGCGTTGTTCACGCCGTCGAAAATGGTTGGCTCCACGTAGGTGCCGCCGGTGTCCTGCAGTGTGCGCTTGCCACCGGCGACCAGTTTGGCGCCGTCGGCGTGACCGGACTCGATGTAGGACAGCACGGTGTTCATCTGCTGAGTGTCCACCAGCGCGCCAACATTGGTTTGCGGATCCAGCGGATTGCCCGGCTTCCAGGTTTTCAACGCTTCGATCACCAGCGGCAGGAACGTGTCTTTGATCGAACGCTCGACCAGCAGACGCGAACCGGCGGTGCAGACTTCGCCCTGGTTGAAAGCGATGGCGCCGGCAGCCGCTTCGGCAGCCGCTTGCAGGTCCGGAGCGTCGGCGAAAACGATGTTCGGGCTCTTGCCGCCGGCTTCAAGCCAGACGCGTTTCATGTTCGATTCGCCAGAGTAGATCAGCAGTTGCTTGGCGATCTTGGTCGAGCCGGTAAACACCAGCGTATCGACATCGTTGTGCAGCGCCAGCGCCTTGCCGACCGTGTGACCGTAGCCCGGCAACACGTTCAATACGCCTTTCGGGATCCCGGCTTCGACGGCCAGCGCAGCGATGCGGATGGCGGTCAACGGGGATTTTTCCGACGGCTTGAGGATCACCGAGTTACCGGTGGACAGCGCCGGCCCAAGTTTCCAGCAGGCCATCATCAGCGGGAAGTTCCACGGCACAATCGCGCCCACGACGCCTACCGGCTCACGAGTGACCAGACCCAATTGATCGTGCGGAGTGGCGGCCACTTCGTCATAAATCTTGTCGATCGCTTCACCGCTCCAGCTCAGGGCTTGCGCCGCACCGGGAATGTCGATGTGCAAGGAATCGCTGATCGGCTTGCCCATGTCGAGTGTTTCAAGCAGCGCGAGCTCTTCGGCGTGCTGCTTCAGCAGGCCGGCAAAACGAATCATGGTAGCTTTGCGTTTGCTCGGCGCCAGGCGCGACCAGGCACCGGAATTGAACGTAGCACGAGCGTTTTCAACAGCACGCTGAGCGTCGGCGGCGTCACAGCTGGCAATCTTGCCGAGCAGACGGCCATCGACCGGGCTGATGCACTCGAAGGTCTCGCTGGAGACGGCATCGGTGTATTCGCCATTGATATAGGCGCGGCCTTCGATCTTCAGATCGCGAGCCCGTTGCTCCCAATCGGCACGAGTCAGGGTGGTCATACGAGTGTCCTCCTCTTGTTGAATACGAGCGCTGCGCGTCATTCGCGAACGTCCCCGGCAATTCTGCCCGGCCAGCCTGATATCGGCGCAAGGCAACCGCCACCCTAAACCACAGGCTGGGGTTGTATCAATATATTTGACATAAGGTCGGTAAACGACCTTGCGGTGTTCATTTTAATAAACATAGACTTCGGACAATCCAAGACCATTTCAGCCACTCGCGCCGCAATCACGGGGGATTACAACAATGAGCATCCACAACATCGTCGACTTCAGCCAAGCCACTACCGAGCCCGAGCGCTACAGACCGGATCAGGCGAAAATCCTGAAGGGCGACCCAGAGCAGGTGGTTTACAACCACTACAACAGCCCATGCGGCCAGTTGAATGCCGGCGTATGGGAAGGCGCCGTCGGCCAGTGGCACGTGAATTTCACCGAGCATGAATACTGCGAGATCGTTCAGGGCGTTTCAGTGCTGCGCGATAATGACGGCAACAGCAAAACCGTGCGCGCAGGCGATCGCTTTGTGATCCCGGCGGGATTCCGGGGGACGTGGGAAGTGCTGGAGCCGTGCCGCAAGATTTACGTGGCGTTTGAACAGAAGGCTTGAGGATTTGTGTTGTTGCGTCTGACGCCATCGCGAGCAGGCTCGCTCCCACAGGGTTTGTGAGCGACCCATACCTGTGGGAGCGAACCTGCTCGCGATGAGGTCCAGGAAAACGCCTCAAAAACCTGGGCACAAAAAAGGCCCGTATCTCGCGATACGGGCCTTTTTCGTAAGAAGAGAAAAATCAATTACTTGATTTTGCCTTCCTTGTAGATCACGTGCTTGCGAACAACCGGATCAAATTTCTTGATCTCGATTTTGTCCGGGGTAGTACGCTTGTTCTTGTCGGTAGTGTAGAAGTGACCAGTACCGGCGCTCGAAATCAAACGAATCAATTCACGCATGATTAGCTCCCTTAGATCTTGCCAGCTTTGCGGATTTCGGCCAGCACGACAGTGATGCCACGCTTGTCGATGATACGCATGCCTTTGGCAGATACGCGCAGACGCACGAAACGTTTCTCTTCTTCAACCCAGAAGCGGTGATGCTGCAGGTTCGGCAGGAAACGACGACGGGTTTTGTTGTTTGCGTGGGAAATGTTATTCCCAGTCACCGGACCCTTACCGGTAACTTGACATACTCTCGACATGCCTCAGCCCTCTAAAACCACATGCCCAACCCGGCATGGGTTGGCCGCTTAATCTCTCAGTCATTTGGCGCCAGGCGCCGCGTTTCTTTAGAGGTCTTACCGGCTACACCTACAGTGAAGGAACCGGGCCCCTAGAAAAGAGCGCTGCTTTATACCAGAAAGACTTGAGTGCAACAACAATCGATGTGAACAGAATCGATGAAAACCCTGATTTACAGGCTCCAGGCGCCTTGAACAAAGGCTGTCGTGGATGCCGACCGCTCGTCGCAGAGTATCGGCCAGCGGCCCGAATTGGGGTGTCCATCGGCATGCACACACCGAAAACAATCGCTCATACTCCCCTTTAAATGAAAAAGGGGATAGTCATTTGCAAAAGAGCCCACTAGGGTAAGCCTTTTCCAGACTGCACTTGCAGATGGGCTTTCGATCTGTAAAGGAACCCGACCATGCGCCTCGCTGCCCTACCGCTGTTGCTCGCCCCTCTTCTGCTGAGCCCGTTGGCGCAGGCCGCCGCGCTGAGTGTTTGTACCGAGGCCAGCCCTGAAGGGTTCGACGTGGTGCAGTACAACTCGCTGACCACCACCAATGCCTCGGCCGACGTGCTGATGAATCGCCTGGTGGACTTCGACACCGCCAGTGGCAAAGTCGTCGCCGGGCTTGCGGACAGCTGGGAAGTGTCCGCTGATGGCCTGACCTATGTATTCAAATTGCATCCGCAGGTGAAATTCCACCGCACGGACTATTTCAGCCCGTCCCGCGAGCTGACGGCAGAGGACGTGAAGTTCAGTTTCGACCGCATGCTCGACCCGGCGAACCCGTGGCACAAAATAGCCCAGAGCGGTTTCCCCCACGCGCAATCGATGCAATTACCCGCGCTTATCAAGAAAATCGACGCGCTGGACCCGTTGACCGTGCGCTTCACACTCGATCACCCGGATTCAACGTTCCTGCCAACACTCAGCATGGGCTTCGCCTCGATCTACTCCGCCGAGTACGCTGACAAACTGTTGAAGGCCGGCACACCGCAAAAACTCAACAGCCACCCAATCGGCAGTGGTCCTTTCATCTTCACGCGCTTTCAGAAAGATGCCTCCATTCGTTACAAAGCCAACCCGGACTACTTCCGCGGCAAACCTACAGTGGACCCGCTGATCTTCGCGATCACGCCGGACGCCAATGTGCGCTTGCAGAAACTGCGCCGCAACGAGTGCCAGATCGCGCTGTCGCCCAAGCCTCTGGATGTCCAGGCCGCGCAGAAGGAACCGAGCCTGAAAGTGGAAAAGACTGACGCCTTCATGACCGCGTTCGTCGCCATCAACAGCCAGCATCCGCCGCTGGATAAGCTGGAAGTGCGCCAGGCCATCAACCTGGCGTTCGACAAAGCCAACTACGTCAAAGCCGTGTTCGAAGATACCGCAGAGCCCGCCAGCGGCCCTTACCCGCCCAATACCTGGAGCTACGCGAAAGGCTTGCCGGGTTACGCCCATGACGTGGAAAAAGCCAAGGCGCTGATGGCGAAAGCCGGGTTGAAGGATGGTTTCCAGACCACCATCTGGACCCGACCGTCGGGCAGCCTGTTGAATCCCAACCCAAGCCTCGGCGCTCAGATGCTGCAATCTGACCTGGAGAAAATCGGCATTCAGGCCGAGATTCGCGTGATCGAATGGGGCGAGGTGATCCGGCGCGCCAAGGCCGGTGAGCACGACTTGCTGTTCATGGGCTGGGCGGGCGACAACGGCGATCCGGACAACTTCCTCACACCGCAGTTTTCCTGCGCTGCGGTCAAGTCCGGCACCAACTTCGCCCGGTACTGCAACCAGGACCTGGACAAGCTGATCAGTGCCGGCAAGACCACTTCCGAGCAAGGTGTGCGCACCAAGCTATACGAACAGGCTCAGGCGCAGATCCAGCAGCAAGCACTGTGGTTGCCGCTGGCCCACCCGACCGCCTTCGCGCTGATGCGCAAGGGTGTCGAGGGTTATTCCGTAAGTCCGTTTGGGCGGCAGGATTATTCGAAGGTCAGCCTCAAATAATATCCACTACAACCCCCTGTAGGAGCGAGCCTGCTCGCGAAAAAAGCACAGACAACGCGAGCTACCAGACACGCTGCGTCATCGTTAACGTGCTTCGCGAGCGGGCTCGCTCCTACAGTAGATTTGCAGCCCGCGCTCACATCCATCCATGCTCGGCCATGGACAACGGCTCACCATCACCGATGATGAAATGGTCGAGCACCCGCACATCGATCAGGTCCAGCGCGTCTTGCAGGCGCTTGGTCAGCGTGCGATCGGCTTCACTGGGATTGGAGTTGCCCGAAGGGTGGTTGTGACAGAGGATCACGGCGGCGGCGTTGTGCGCCAGAGCGCGCTTGACCACCTGACGGGGATGCACGCTCGTACAGTCAATCGAGCCACGAAATAATGCCTCGAAGGTCAGTACCTGGTGCTTGGAGTCCAGAAAAAGGCAGCCGAAAACCTCATGCGGCTCGTGGCGCAGCATTGCCTTGAGGTAGTCACGCACGGCCTGTGGATTTTCCAGCGCAGATTTATGCCGCGCACGCTCAGCCAGATGGCGCCGGCCCATTTCCAGAACGGCCTGCAACTGGGCAAATTTCGCAGGGCCGAGCCCTAGCTGCTCGCTGAACGCCTGTTGATCGGCCTCCATCAGCGAGCGCAGACCGCCAAACTGACTCAACAAATGGCGTGCCAGATCGACGGCGCTTTTGCCGGACACACCCGTTCTCAAAAAGATCGCCAGCAGTTCAGCGTCCGAAAGGCTCGCCGAGCCCAACTCCAATAACCTTTCCCGCGGCCGCTCGGCTAACGGCCAGTCACGAATACTCATAGCACCTCCCTGTCTGTGGGCGCCGCTGTTCCGTAGCGGTCGCTGTGATATCTTAGCCCATCTTTTTTGCGAGCGATTTTCACTCCTGGGGAGGGGGTATCGCCACGCAGTCATCAACGAATTGAAAGGCAGACCTATGCAGCGGCTGTATCGGAAACGCATCGTTCTGGGCGTCGGCGGCGGCATTGCTGCCTACAAGAGCGCCGACCTGGTTCGCCGTTTGATCGATCAAGGCGCCGAAGTGCGGGTGGTCATGACCCGAGGCGGCAGCGAGTTCATCACCCCGCTGACCATGCAGGCATTGTCCGGCCACCCGGTGCATCTGGACCTGCTGGACCCGGCCGCCGAAGCCGCCATGGGACACATCGAACTGGCCAAGTGGGCGGACATGGTGTTGATCGCCCCGGCAACGGCGGACCTGATCGCGCGTCTGGCCCAAGGCATTGCCGACGATCTGCTGACCACGCTGGTGCTGGCCACCGACGCCATCGTCGCCGTAGCTCCGGCGATGAATCAGGCGATGTGGCGCGACCCGGCGACCCAGGCCAACCTGCAGACCCTCGAAAGCCGCGCCCTCAAGGTGTTCGGCCCGGCCTCCGGTAGCCAGGCCTGTGGCGATGTCGGCTTCGGTCGCATGCTCGAAGCCGTCGAACTCGCCCAGTGCGCGGCAGACAGCTTCCAGCGCCAGGCACTGACCGGCAGACACGTGCTGATCACCGCCGGCCCGACCCAGGAAAACATCGACCCGGTGCGCTACATCACCAACCACAGCTCCGGCAAAATGGGCTTTGCCTTGGCCGAGGCCGCAGTGGAAGCCGGCGCCCGCGTCACGCTGATCACCGGCCCGGTGCACCTGCCAACACCGGATCGCGTCACCCGTATCGACGTGGTCAGCGCCCGCGACATGCTCGCGGCTTGCGAGGCGGCGATCCCTTGCGACGTATTCATTGCCTCGGCTGCGGTCGCGGACTATCGCCCCGAAGTCGTCGCCCCGCAAAAACTCAAGAAAGATCCTACGAGCGGCGACGGCTTGTTGCTACAAATGGTCCGCAACCCGGACATCCTGGCCACCATAGCCACTCGTGCCGACCGTCCGTTCAGCGTCGGCTTCGCTGCCGAAACCGAACACTTGCTCGATTACGCCGCCCGGAAGTTGAAGGACAAGAATCTCGATCTGATCGTCGCCAACGACGTCGCCAATCCGAGTATTGGCTTCAACAGCGAAGAGAACGCTTTCAGCGTGATCGACCGCCAGCTGCACGCCACACTTTTCGCCCAGACCAGCAAGAGCAAAATTGCTCGCCAGCTGATCACTTTTATCGCCGACCGTCTGAACCAGGTTTAATTTACATGCACGCTTTGCAAGCCAAGATCCTCGATCCACGCATCGGCAGCGAATTTCCGCTGCCGCAGTACGCCACTCCTGGCTCCGCAGGCCTCGATCTGCGCGCCATGCTGGAAAAAGACACCGTCATCAAGCCAGGTGAAACCTTGCTGATTCCCACCGGCCTGTCCGTCTACATTGGTGATCCGGGCCTGGCCGCGCTGATCCTGCCGCGTTCCGGCCTTGGCCATAAACACGGCATTGTGCTGGGTAACCTTGTTGGCCTGATCGACTCTGATTATCAGGGCCCGCTGATGGTGTCGTGCTGGAACCGCGGCCAGACCGATTTCAATATGGTCGTCGGCGAACGCCTGGCCCAACTTGTTCTGGTGCCAGTGGTTCAGGCGCATTTCGAAATGGTTGAAGAGTTCGTTGAAACCGAACGCGGCGCGGGCGGTTTCGGGCATTCCGGCAGTCACTGAGCCGGCTGGATGCACCCTGGTGGCGAGCGAGCTTGCTCGCGCTGGGCCGGGCAGGGGTCTCGTAATTGCGTGAGTGCCACGCCTTGGAGCGCTGCCCAATCAAGCGGGCGCACGCTCCCTCGCCACACATTGCACAGATGTCATCTGGAAGGTTTAACACTGATCTCAAGGCATTGGCCCGCCATATGCTTGCTGAAACCGATGTCATGGCCTTTCCGCACCGCGAACTCTCTGTGGAAAATGCCGTCATACCCTTCAGTTTAAGATCGCTCACGAGCTTTTTCGCGCGCACGCCCAGCCACATCCGAGATGGAGCATTCCCACAGATGAACACCCCCGCCCAAGCCGTACCCTCATTCCCGGACAGCATTTTCCGCGCTTACGACATTCGCGGCACGGTGCCGGAATTCCTGAATGCCGAAACCGCCTACTGGCTCGGACGCGCAATCGGTGCACAGAGCTTGTCCCAAGGTGAACCGAACGTTTGCGTAGGCCGCGATGGCCGTCTGTCCGGTCCTGAGCTGGTCGAGCAATTGATCAAAGGCCTGGCCGAAGCCGGTTGCCACGTCAGCGATGTCGGCCTGGTGCCAACACCTGCGCTGTACTACGCCGCCAACGTACTGGCCGGTAAATCCGGGGTGATGCTCACCGGCAGCCACAACCCGTCGAACTACAACGGTTTCAAAATCGTCATTGCCGGCGACACTTTGGCCAACGAACAGATTCAAGCCCTGCACGACCGCCTCAAGACCAACAACCTGAGCAGCGGCGAAGGTAGCATCACCCAGGTCGACATCCTTGATCGCTACAACACTGAAATCGTTCAGGACATTAAACTGGCCCGTCGCCTCAAAGTCGTTGTCGACTGCGGTAACGGTGCGGCCGGTGTCATCGCCCCGCAGCTGATCGAAGCGCTGAACTGCGAAGTTATCCCGCTGTTCTGCGACGTCGACGGTAATTTCCCGAACCATCACCCGGATCCGGGCAAACCTGAAAACCTTGTCGACCTGATCGCCAAGGTCAAGGAAACCAACGCCGACATCGGCCTGGCTTTCGACGGCGATGGCGACCGCGTCGGCGTGGTGACCAACACCGGCAGCATTGTTTACCCGGATCGTTTGTTGATGCTGTTCGCCCGTGACGTGGTAGCACGCAACCCGGACGCGGAAATTATCTTCGACGTCAAATGCACCCGTCGCCTGACGCCGCTGATCAAGGAATATGGCGGTCGTCCGTTAATGTGGAAGACCGGTCACTCGTTGATCAAAAAGAAAATGAAGCAAACGGGCGCTCTGTTGGCCGGTGAAATGAGCGGGCACATCTTCTTCAAGGAACGCTGGTTCGGTTTCGACGACGGCATTTACAGCGCTGCGCGTCTGCTGGAGATCCTCAGCAAAGAGAAATCCACCGCCGAAGAGCTGTTCGCCACATTCCCGAACGATATTTCGACGCCTGAAATCAATATCAATGTGACCGAAGAGAGCAAATTCAGCATCATTGATGCATTGCACGACGCGAAGTGGGGCGAAGGCGCCGACCTGACCACCATCGACGGCGTGCGAGTCGACTACGCCAAAGGCTGGGGCCTGGTGCGCGCATCCAACACCACGCCGGTGCTGGTGCTGCGTTTCGAGGCCGATGACGAAGCGGAACTGCAGCGCATCAAGGACGTATTCACGGTCCAGCTGAAGCGTGTTGCACCTGATCTCCAATTACCGTTTTGATTTATTGAAGCGCCTTTTATCGAAGTGCCGGAGCCCTGAATGACCCTCGAACGCGAAGCCGCCGCCAACACCGCCAAGGTCCTGTCCGAAGCGTTGCCTTACATCCGACGCTACGTCGGCAAGACGCTGGTGATCAAATACGGCGGCAACGCGATGGAAAGCGAGGAGCTGAAAACCGGTTTCGCCCGCGACATCGTGCTGATGAAGGCCGTGGGCATCAACCCGGTAGTCGTTCACGGTGGCGGCCCGCAAATCGGCGACCTGCTCAAGCGTCTGTCGATCGAAAGCCATTTCATCGATGGCATGCGCGTGACTGACGCGCAGACCATGGACGTGGTGGAGATGGTTCTCGGCGGTCAGGTCAACAAAGACATCGTTAACCTGATCAACCGTCATGGCGGTAGCGCCATCGGCCTGACCGGCAAGGACGCCGAGCTGATTCGTGCGAAAAAACTCACCGTGACTCGCCAGACGCCGGAGATGACCCAACCGGAAATCATCGATATCGGGCAAGTGGGTGAAGTGGTCGGGATCAATACCGATCTGCTGAACCTGCTGGTCAAAGGCGATTTCATCCCGGTGATCGCACCGATTGGCGTCGGCGCCAACGGCGAGTCGTACAACATCAACGCCGACCTGGTGGCCGGTAAAGTGGCCGAAGCGCTGAAAGCTGAGAAGCTGATGCTGCTGACCAACATTGCCGGCCTGATGGACAAGCAAGGCACGGTCCTGACTGGACTGACCACCCAGCAGGTTGATGAGCTGATCGCCGACGGCACGATCTACGGTGGCATGCTGCCGAAGATCCGTTGCGCGCTGGAAGCGGTTCAGGGCGGCGTGGGGAGCTCGTTGATCATTGATGGTCGGGTGCCGAATGCGATTCTGCTGGAGATCTTCACTGATACCGGTGTGGGTACCTTGATCAGCAACCGCAAGCGTCACTGATTCAAGCGCTTCAAAATAGATCGCAGCTTCGGCAGCACCTTACGGACGTACGAATATTCCGTAAGACCTGATGAAGTCTGCGATCTTTTTTATGCGCGTCGGAAACGTCCGACTTGATTCAGGGAAGCGTCCGACATCAAGGCAGCATCAGTCCGCATAGGATCTTCCGTGAATCCACAGGAGATCTACCTCATGAAAAAAGATTACGTTCCGAATGGCAGCGACGTTGCAGCAGGCACTTACCAGTGCGCCGACTGCGGTCATGAATACTCCAACCAATCCAAAAAATCCTTGCCCCCCTGCCCTAAACGCCTGGAATCCATGCACCTGCTAAACGGTTGGAAGATTCTCTCGGGGCAGGGAGATGCACAGGAAGATCCTTACCCGCAACAATCCGACAAATGATCGTGGGGGACTGATCCATGCAGATCTCGTTCACGATCGACGCCCAGGCTTTCGAGCAAGAGCAGAAAGAGCCGGTTAAAAAGACCCTGAAGATTTCTGACGACGAGATCGCTCATGCTTTGCAACGCATTGCCAAGGCCAGCCTTACCGAGTATCTGAAGATGCTGGTCGAAGGCGGCATGCCGAGCCGGGCCGATGAAGCGAAGCAGGATCGCTTGTTGTATCTGATTCAAAGCTACTTCGGGCAGACCTTGCCGACTGAATCGCAGATCTCGACGATTTTCCAGCTGACCCAAAGCCAAAGCAAAACCTTGCTGAAAAACACGGTTTCACGTTTTCGCAATCAGCTGGACGAGATCTTGCAACACAGTATGCGCACGGTGATCGAATCTGCGGACCATGCCCAAACGGTGTACCTGGTGGTGATCAGTTCGGATGTCATCCGTGACGAGCTGAACATGTTGATCACGCAAAACCAACCCACCTTCAAACCCATCACCAAGCGCAAAGGCAGCGCCGGGCAGTTTGAGATCAGCGAGGACTCTCACGACTTGCTCTGCGCAACGCTGGGGATCAATGTCATTCAGTGACATCGTGGCGGTCAGCGGTTTGCTGCTGACCCTCACCACGTTCATGTTCAACCTTGCATGGCCAAAACTGAATACGGCGCTGGCGCTGGATGAACGCCAGCCAGGCGTACAGGCCAGAAAACGCAGCCGGGCCCAGTTGATCAGTGTCTTGCTGAGCTGCGCATTACCCATGACCTGCGCTTTCGGGGCGTTGTTTTACGTCAACCTTCCAGCAGCTGTTCGCGTGATGCGCACCAGCACACTGGACCTGTGGGATTTCGACGTTGATCGCACGTTATATGTCCTGGTTGTCGTGGCACTGCTGGTGTTCGCCGTGTTCAATCTGGTTTTGACCATCAGGCTGATCGGAAAATGGCGGCGATTGAACTGAAAACCTAAACAAAAGACCCCGATCAGCCTGACTGAACGGGGTCTTTTTATTTGGCGCGGCCACCGCGCGACTCAATCGCCGGCAAGCCGGCTGCCACGGGGTCAGACGCCGAACTGGGCGCGGTAGGCTTCCACGGCCGGCAGATGCTGCTTGAGCTGCGTATCGTTCGCGAGGAATTCCAGCACCTGGTTCAGCGAAACAATGCTGATCACCGGAATGCCGAAGTCGCGCTCCACTTCCTGGATAGCCGACAACTCACCGTTGCCCCGCTCCTGACGGTTCAGGGCAATCAGCACGCCCGCCGCTTTCGCGCCATCCTGAGAGGCGATGATCTGCATGACTTCGCGAATCGCGGTGCCGGCGGTGATCACGTCGTCGATGATCAGTACATCGCCGGTCAACGGTGCGCCAACGAGGCTGCCACCTTCACCATGGGCCTTGGCTTCCTTGCGGTTGAAGCACCATGGCAAGTCACGGTCGTGATGTTCAGCCAGCGCCACCGCAGTGGTCGCCGCCAAAGGGATGCCTTTGTATGCCGGGCCGAACAACACGTCGAACGAGATACCGCTCTCGACGATCGCCGCTGCATAGAAACGACCCAGCTGCGCCAGTGCAGAACCGCTGTTGAACAGGCCGGCGTTGAAGAAGTATGGACTGGTGCGCCCGGACTTCAGGGTGAACTCACCGAAGCGCAAAACGCCGCGATCGATGGCAAAACGAATGAAATCGCGCTGATACGCTTGCATGAAAAAAACCCCAAATACCACGGATTTAGCTAATTAGCTTGACGCCGTGTATCATACACGCACGCGATTTTTGGGGCCATTTATGCGGATCATCAGTGTGAACGTCAATGGTATTCAGGCTGCAGTGGAGCGAGGTTTGCTCAGTTGGCTGCAAGCACAGAATGCCGACGTCATCTGCCTGCAGGACACTCGCGCCTCCGCCTTTGAACTGGACGATCCAGCTTTTCAGCTGGATGGCTACTTCCTTTATGCCTGCGAAGCCGAAGTTCCCGCCCAAGGTGGCGTGGCTTTGTATTCGCGGTTGCAACCGAAGGCAGTCATCAGCGGTCTCGGTTTCGAGACGGCCGACCGTTACGGGCGCTACCTGCAAGCCGATTTCGACAAGGTCAGCATCGCGACCTTGCTGCTTCCTTCCGGGCAGAACGGCGATGAAGACTTGAACCAGAAGTTCAAGCTAATGGACGATTTCGGCCGTTATCTGGATAAACAGCGGCGCAAGCGGCGCGAGTACATTTATTGTGGCTCGCTGTACGTGGCGCAACAGAAGCTGGATATCAAGAACTGGCGTGACAGCCAGCAATCTCCGGGCTTCCTGGCACCTGAACGTGCCTGGCTGGACGAGATTGTCGGCAATATGGGTTATGTCGACGCCCTGCGTGAAGTCAGCCGCGAAGGCGACCAGTACAGCTGGTGGCCGGACAACGAGCAGGCGGAAATGCTCAACCTCGGCTGGCGTTTCGATTACCAGTTGCTGACCCCGGGCCTGCGCCGTTTTGTACGCAGCGCGCGCCTGCCACGTCAGCCAAGGTTCTCGCAACATGCACCGCTGATCGTTGACTACGACTGGACGCTGACCATTTAAGCGTTTTGCCAGTTGCAAAAAAAATGCCCGTATCGCGAGATACGGGCATTTTTTCTTATGCGCTATTGCGGCCTCGCCACCGATTTCAAACAACAGCAAAAAATGGCAGCGCCAAGTACAACTTGATCACGATCACGTTGACGATATCAATGAAAAAAGCGCCCACCATTGGCACTACTAAAAATGCAGTCTGCGAAGGTCCGTAGCGTTGAGTCACTGCTTGCATGTTTGCAATCGCAGTGGGCGTTGCTCCCAGTCCGAAACCGCAGTGCCCTGCAGCCAATACTGCCGCATCGTAATTACTGCCCATGACTCTGAATGTAACGAAAATCGCGAACAACGCCATGACCAACGCCTGAACAGCCAGAATGGTGAAAATTGGCAAAGCCAGCGCAGCCAGATCCCACAACTTTAGGGACATGAGAGCGATTGCCAGGAACAGCGACAGACTGACATTCCCCAGCACCGAGACTTCACGCTCGAAGACTTGATACAAACCAAACGCCGAGAGGCCGTTCCTTAAAAGCACGCCTACAAACAAGACGCAAACAAACGTCGGCAATTCAAAAGCGGTTCCGCGAAGCAGGTCATTCAAGAGGGTGCCAGCCAGTAAGCTGACGGAGATCAGCGCGAGCGTCTCGATAAACGAAAAAGGGGTAATCGAGCGCTCTTTGTTGGGCTGCTCGAAGCCTTTGGGCAACCGCGGCTTTTCGTGCTCAAGGCCCGGTGTCTGGACACGCTTGATGAGCAGACGCGCCACCGGGCCGCCGATCAAGCCGCCCAGTACCAGACCGAACGTTGCGGAGGCCAAAGCAAGTTCGGATGCAGAGGCCAGGCCGTATTTCTCGCTGAACGTTGCTCCCCACGCAGCGCCGGTACCGTGCCCGCCAGGCAACGTGATCGATCCGGTCAGCAAACCCATGAGCGGATCGAGGCCCAAGACCGTTGCCAGGCCAATGCCCATAGCGTTCTGGACGACCAGAAGGCCGATGACAGCGAGCAGGAAAATGCCAACCGTCCGACCGCCTTTCTTCAAGCTTGCGAAGTCTGCACTCAAGCCAATCGTGGCGAAGAAGGCCAGCATCAAAGGCGTTTGCAATGAAGTTTCGAATCGAACTTCGATCTCAAAGGCCCGCAGAGCCAAAAGAATAACCGCAACCACCAGGCCGCCCGCCACGGGTTCGGGAATATTGTAGGCCCGCAGAAAACCGATTCGAGCGACCAGACCACGTCCCAGTAGCAGAACCAAAGAAGCCGCCACCAACGTTCCATAGAAATCGAGCTGCAACATTGAATACTCTTGGAGTTATATGTTCGGAGACGAACTTTTTACCTGGGCACGCCTCGGAAACAGGTCGAGATCTCTCAACACTGATTAGACATTTATTCAAGGACCTTCAATGGTCTGAACGTATCGAGATATTTCACTAAAAATAAGACCCGGCGCAACTCTATCAATCACCAAATCTGATTGCCAAGTATTCAAGCGGTATATTTAGATATAGTTGTGACCAGAGATGTATTTAAAAATTAGTGCGATCAGTTTGATACTAAAGATGACACAAAGAATGTGGAACAATTGATAACTTAAGCAAAATAAATTTGGCAAAAAAATGCCCCGACACGTCGGGGCATTTGTTCATCAAGAATCGCGTTGACCGTTATCTGATCAACCTCCAAGTGAATGGATACCGATACGGCACCCCTTCATTTGCCTTGAGCCCGGCAATAATGGACAACACCATTGCCCCGATCAGGACAAGCGGGAGCAGCGCAAACCCTATGAGCACCAGCATGAGCAGGTAACAAATGCCCGACACCAGTGCCACGGTGATCTGGAAGTTCAACGCTTCCTTACCCTGGGCGTCGATGAACGGGTCGCTGTCACGCTTCCACTGCCAGAGTATCAGCGGCCCTATGAGATGCCCAAACGGCAGCCAGACTCCGAGAAACGCCGACAGGTGACAAAACATTGCCCATTGCCGAACCTCTTTGGTCGGGACGGGAAGCAGCTCTTGTTCTTCACTCATGGCGTTCTCCTTGCCAGAAACGGTCAGATCAGTCAGCCAGTGCGGCTTTCTGCAGTTCGAAGATTTCAGTCATGCCTTTCTTCGCCAGTTCCAGCATGGCATTCAGATCTTCCGGCTGGAACGGAGCGCCTTCGGCAGTGCCCTGAACCTCGATGAAGCCACCTGCACTGGTCATCACCACGTTCAGGTCGGTTTCGGCAGCCGAGTCTTCCAGATAATCGAGGTCGAGCACCGGCTCACCCTGATACATGCCGACAGAAACGGCAGCGATCATCTGCTTGAGCGGGTCGCCCCCTTTGAGGCCGCCACGCTTCTTGATCACCTTCAAGGCATCAACCAGGGCAACCATGGCACCGGTGATGGAAGCGGTGCGCGTGCCGCCATCGGCTTGAATCACGTCGCAATCAACGTACAGGGTCACGTCGCCGAGCTTGGACATGTCCAGCGCAGCACGCAGGGAACGACCGATCAGACGCTGGATTTCCAGGGTGCGCCCGCCTTGCTTGCCACGGCTGGCCTCACGCTGGTTACGCTCACCGGTCGCGCGCGGCAACATGCCGTATTCAGCGGTCAACCAGCCCTGGCCCTGGCCTTTGAGGAAACGCGGCACGCCGTTCTCGACACTGACCGTGCAGATGACTTTTGTATCACCGAACTCGACCAGTACAGACCCCTCGGCGTGTTTGGTGTAGTTGCGGGTAATGCGGATCGAGCGGAGCTGATCGGCAGCGCGACCACTTGGACGTTTCATAGGGAACACCTGTACGGAGGACGGAAAACTGCCGAGCATTATAGAGCCGTGCGCCACAACTGGGCACTTCTAAAAAATCCGCCCGACGATTGAAAGCCCTGAATAGAGCATAGCCGACGGCTTGCATGTGTTTGTCACAGCGTGTGTTTGGGGGCATCCGCCCCACTGCGCTACAATCCTGCGCCTTTGCTGCCTGTCGGCTTTCATTCACAGAAAGCAGGTCCGCGATCCCTTGGGTCAGCGTCGACCTGCATTGCGAGGTACCTCCATGGTGCACAGCATGACCGCCTTCGCCCGCGTCGAAAAAGCGGGCACTCAAGGCACGCTGAGCTGGGAACTGCGCTCGGTCAATAGCCGTTACCTGGAGCCGCACCTGCGCCTGCCGGAGTCGTTCCGCGACCTCGAAGGCGCAGTTCGCGAAGCGCTGCGCCAAGGCATTTCCCGGGGCAAGCTCGAATGCACCCTGCGCTTCACTGAAGAAAACACCGACAAACCATTGCAAGTGGACCAGGCGCGCGCCGCGCAATTGGTGGCGGCGGCAGAAACCATCGCCGGTTTGATCAAGAACCCGGCCGCGCTGAACCCGCTGGAAGTCCTGGCCTGGCCCGGCGTACTGGTCGGTGACGCCACCGATCCGCAAGCGTTGAATGCCCAGGCGCTGGGCTTGTTCAACGAAGGCCTGAAAGAACTCAAGGCCGGCCGCGAACGTGAAGGCGCGGAGCTGGCACGATTGATCAATGATCGCCTGACCTCTATCGAAGAAGACGTGGTGACGTTGCGTACGCTCGTCCCGCAGATGCTTGCCACCCAACGCCAGAAAGTCCTCGACCGCTTTGCCGATATGAAAGCCGAGATGGACCCGCAGCGTCTGGAACAGGAAATGGTCATGCTCGCTCAAAAGAGCGACGTCGCTGAAGAACTGGACCGCCTGAGCACCCACATCATCGAAGTCCGCCGAGTACTCAAATCCGGCGGCGCGGCCGGTCGGCGCCTCGACTTCCTGATGCAGGAGCTCAACCGCGAAGCCAACACACTGGGCTCCAAAGCCTTCGACCCGCGCAGCACCCAAGCGGCGGTCAACCTCAAAGTGTTGATCGAGCAGATGCGCGAACAAGTACAGAATATTGAGTAAGGCAACCCGACATGACCCACAGCACCGGCACCCTGTACATCATTTCCGCCCCTTCAGGCGCGGGCAAGAGCAGCCTGGTCAAGGCCCTGACCGACGCTGATCAGGAGATCCGCGTCTCGGTCTCCCACACCACCCGCGCCATGCGTCCGGGTGAAGTGAACGGCGTGAACTATCACTTCGTCGAACGCGGCGAGTTCGTGAAGATGATGGAACACGGGGATTTCCTCGAGCGCGCCGAAGTCTTCGGCAATCTCTATGGCACCTCGCAAAGTCACCTGCAGCAAACGCTGGATGAAGGTCACGACCTGATTCTGGAGATCGACTGGCAAGGCGCCGAGCAAGTGCGCAAGCTGATGCCGCAAGCCCGTTCGATCTTCATTCTGCCGCCGTCCCTGCAGGCCTTGCACCAGCGCCTGACCAACCGCGGTCAGGACAGCGACGAAATCATTGACGGGCGGATGCGTGAAGCCGTCAGCGAAATGAGCCATTACGTCGACTATGACTACCTGATCATCAACGATGATTTCGCACACGCATTGCGTGATTTGCAGGCGATTTTCCGTGCCAATCAATTGCATCAGAAGCGCCAGCAACAGCGTAACGGCAAACTTTTGGCTGAATTGCTCGGCTGACCGGGGCTTCCCAAAACCGCTGCAAGGGCTTTACATTGGCGCTTGCAGCGCGTTGAAGGGTCTGGTCAAAAAATCAGCGCTTCCCTAATCGCTGGTGATTTTTTAAACTGTTCAGTCCGCTCGCCCAACCGGGCAGCGCGCATATTGCATTCGCTCCGAGGAATACCATGGCCCGCGTAACCGTTGAAGACTGCCTAGAACACGTGGAAAACCGCTTTGAGCTGGTCATGCTCTCTACCAAGCGTGCCCGTCAACTGGCCACCGGCGGCAAAGAGCCATTGGTCCCAGTAGAAAACGACAAGCCTACCGTTGTCGCCCTGCGCGAAATCGCCGAAGGCCTGATGAGCTACGAGTTCATCGCCAATGCTGAAATCGTCGAAGACGAACCGCTGTTCGCAGCGTTCGAGGACGAGTCCAACGAGGCCGTCTAAGCCTATGCCTGGTCGACGTAGCACGGCGCGGGGTCACAATGAACGGCAGGAGTCATCATGCCGAGCATAGACGCCCTCGCCGATCGCTTATCGACCTACCTCGGCAACGACCAGGTCAACCTGGTCCGCCGAGCGTACTTTTACGCCGAACAAGCCCACGACGGCCAACGCCGCCGTAGCGGTGAGGCGTACGTCACGCATCCTCTTGCCGTGGCGAATATTCTTGCCGACATGCACATGGACCATCAGAGCCTGATGGCTGCGATGCTGCATGACGTGATCGAAGACACCGGTATCGCCAAGGAAGCGCTGCAAGCGCAGTTCGGCGAAACCGTGGCCGAACTGGTCGACGGGGTCAGCAAACTGACCCAGATGAACTTCGAGACCAAAGCCGAAGCCCAAGCGGAAAACTTCCAGAAAATGGCCATGGCCATGGCGCGCGACATTCGCGTGATCCTGGTCAAGCTCGCCGACCGCCTGCACAACATGCGCACGCTGGAAGTCCTGTCCGGCGAAAAGCGCCGGCGAATCGCCAAGGAAACCCTGGAAATCTATGCGCCCATCGCCAATCGGCTGGGCATGCACGCCATTCGCATAGAATTCGAAGACCTCGGCTTCAAGGCCATGCACCCGATGCGTTCCGCGCGCATCAACCAGGCGGTCAAACGCGCCCGGGGCAATCGCAAGGAAATCGTCAACAAGATCGAAGAATCCCTCAGCCACTGCCTCGCCATCGACGGCATCCAGGGCGAGGTCAGCGGTCGTCAGAAACACCTCTACGGCATCTACAAGAAAATGCGCGGCAAGCGTCGGGCCTTCAACGAGATCATGGACGTCTACGCGTTCCGGATCATCGTCGACAAGGTCGATACCTGCTACCGCGTGCTGGGTGCTGTGCATAATTTGTACAAACCGTTGCCGGGGCGCTTCAAGGATTACATCGCCATTCCCAAGGCCAACGGCTACCAGTCGCTGCACACCACGTTGTTCGGCATGCACGGTGTTCCGATCGAAATTCAGATCCGTACCCGTGAAATGGAAGAGATGGCCAATAACGGCATCGCCGCCCACTGGCTGTACAAATCCAGCGGGGACGAGCAGCCAAAAGGCACGCATGCCCGCGCCCGTCAGTGGGTCAAAGGCGTACTGGAAATGCAGCAGCGCGCCGGCAACTCGCTGGAATTCATCGAAAGCGTGAAGATCGACCTGTTCCCGGACGAGGTCTACGTGTTCACGCCCAAAGGCCGGATCATGGAGCTGCCCAAAGGCTCCACGGCAGTCGACTTCGCTTACGCGGTGCACACCGATGTCGGCAATAGCTGCATTGCCTGCCGGATCAATCGACGTCTCGCGCCGCTGTCCGAACCGCTGCAAAGCGGCTCCACGGTCGAGATCGTCAGCGCACCCGGCGCGCGACCTAATCCGGCGTGGCTCAATTTTGTGGTCACCGGCAAGGCGCGAACGCACATCCGCCATGCCTTGAAGCTGCAGCGCCGCTCTGAATCCATCAGCCTCGGCGAACGCCTGCTGAACAAGGTGCTCAACGGCTTCGACAGCGCCCTGGACAAAATCCCGGCCGAGCGCGTCAAGGCGATGCTCGCCGAGTACCGTCTGGAGCTCATTGAAGACCTGCTCGAAGACATCGGCCTGGGCAATCGCATGGCTTATGTCGTTGCCCGCCGCCTGCTCGGTGAAGGCGAACAGTTGCCCGGCGCCGAAGGCCCGCTGGCCATTCGCGGCACCGAGGGCCTGGTGCTCAGCTACGCCAAATGTTGTACGCCGATCCCGGGCGATCCGATCGTCGGTCACTTGTCGGCGGGCAAAGGCATGGTTGTGCACCTGGACAATTGCCGCAACATCAGTGAAATCCGCCATAACCCGGAGAAATGCATCCAGCTTTCGTGGGCCAAGGACGTCACTGGCGAATTCAATGTCGAGCTGCGTGTCGAGCTGGAACATCAGCGCGGCCTGATCGCCTTGCTGGCCAGCAGTGTCAACGCCGCCGACGGCAACATCGAGAAGATCAGCATGGACGAACGCGATGGCCGCATCAGCGTGGTCCAACTGGTCGTCAGCGTGCATGATCGCGTGCACCTGGCCCGCGTGATCAAGAAACTGCGCGCACTGACCGGGGTGATTCGCATCACCCGCATGCGCGCCTAAGCCACCATTTTTAAGGAGTCATTCATGACCAAGACCGTTATCACCAGCGACAAGGCCCCGGCCGCCATCGGCACTTATTCCCAGGCGATCAAGGCTGGCAACACCGTGTACATGTCGGGCCAGATCCCGCTGGACCCGAAAACCATGGAACTGGTTGAGGGCTTCGAAGCCCAGGTTGTCCAGGTGTTCGAGAACCTCAAGTCCGTGGCTGAAGCTGCTGGCGGTTCGTTCAAGGACATCGTCAAACTGAACATCTTCCTGATCGATCTGAGCCACTTCGCCAAGGTCAACGAGATCATGGGCAAGTATTTCGAGCAGCCATACCCTGCCCGCGCCGCCATCGGTGTCGCTGCCCTGCCAAAGGGTTCGCAGGTTGAAATGGATGCCATTCTGGTCATCGAGTAATGCGTCCGGCGCAGCCCCAGGGCTGCGCCGTCGATGTAGGCAAAGAAGCGTTCTGAAAGGATTCCACCATGCGCCAAGCGCTAGTTCTCTCGCTGGTCGCCCTGTTCCTGGGCGGTTGTGCCAGCGATCCTGCCGATCGTGATATCAGCGGCACCTGGATCAATCAGGTGGCGATCGATGCAGCATCCAAAGGCGCCCCCTTGCGCGAAGCGCTTCAGGCTTATGGCCCGAACCTGGAATGGGACGTCAACACCAAGGCCGCCCAGGCCCGCTACACCAATGGTTTTGAAAATGTCGACGGCAAGCTGCTGGGCGAAGAGTCCGGTGCCTGGAAAGTCGATTTTTATGGCAGCTCTGGCAGTGAGCTCAAGCGTGACGGCAAGCAACTGACCCAGGCCGCCAGCGAGAATGAACCCGAGCAGGTTTTCGACCGCGCGCAAATTCCGGCACCCGACGGTGCGCCTCTGGGGGCGACCTTCGAACGAGCGCTGTATACCGCGTACATGGGCGGCAGCTGGAAAGTCATCAGCGGCCCGGGCATCGGCAATACCGTGCAGTTTCAACCCGACGGCCAGGTCGCCGGTTTGCCAGGGGCAGATCGCTACGCACTTTGCCTGGCCGGCGATTGCGCATCGATGAGCAGCGGCAATGACAACCTGTGGCTGCAATTGAACGGTCAGGGCAATGCCTGGATCTTCAATCGCAAGGGCAAAGAGCTGGAGATTCTGCAAGCGGTGAACACTGCGCAGGCGGACGAGATGCCATCGTTCACGCCGGGCGAGCGCAAGTGGTTGCTGGAGAAGCAGTAACCCGGGCTAAAGGTTGACGCAAGACCAATGTAGGAGCCGGCTTGCTGGCGATAGCGGCGCATCCGGCAACAATCATGTTGGATGTCACGCCGTAATCGCCAGCAAGCCGGCTCCTACAGTTGTATAGCGTGTTCGGGAGTCAGCAGCGCCCTTCAAGTATCGCGGCATACCCTTCGCGATAACTTGGATACGTCGGCTTCCAGCCCAAGGCCTTTGCCCGCGCGTTACTGCAGCGCTTGCTCCCGGCCCGACGAACGCTCGCATCGTCAGCCCAGTCAGTCACACCCAGATATTCGCGCAACCAGCCCACCACTTCCGCCAGCGGTGCAGGCGCATCGTCGACACCGATATAAACGTCGTCGAGCACCTCGCCACGGCGATCCGCTTCAAGCAGATACGCCATCAAACCCGCCGCGTCGTCGGCGTGAATGCGATTGCCATACAGCGGCGGATCGGTCGCCACGCGATAACCGTGACGAACTTGCGTCAGTAGCCATTCGCGGCCCGGACCATAGATACCGGTCAAACGCACGATACTTGCGGGAATACCGCTGTCGAGCGCTACTTGCTCCGCCTCAAGCATCAGTCGGCCTGAATAACCGCTGCCCGGCAGCGCCGGCGAGGTTTCGTCGACCCACTCGCCGTCTTGCTGGCCGTACACACTGCTGCTGGAGACGAACAGCAGGCGAGTGGGCACTTGGCCGTAGTCGTCCAGCCAGCTCAGCACATGCTGTAAACCTTGCACATAAGCAGCGCGATAGCCTGCTTCGTCGTGATCGGTGGCGGCCGCGCAATACACCAGATAATCCACTGCACCCACCGGCCAGGTGGCGGGGCAGTCTTCGTTGAACAAGTCGCCGGCCACACCTATGACGCCTGCCGGCAAACGTGAAACGTCCCGGCGCAAGCCATGAACTTCCCATCCCAAAGCCAGCAATTGTGTGGCCAGACGGCTGCCGACATCACCGCAGCCGGCGATCAAAACAGAAGGCGCGGACATCCAGAAACTCCTATCGCAAAGCCACAGACTAGCGCCGGCAATGGACGAGCGGCTAGCAAAGAAGTAAAAAAAGTTACTGTATTACTTTTGTTAACAAGAATTACTTGCAATAATGCCCGCCACTTTTGTTCTCGGCCTTCGAGGCCTGGAAGAACATTTACCCTCTTTTTCTCTCAGGTCCGGCCAGCATGACACGCAATCAATTCCTCGCTTCGCCAACCAAACGACCTCGCGCATGGCGCGCTATGGCCGCCCTGCTGCTCGGCTTGATGCTGGCGCCCACCGCCGCATTCGCCGATGCCCAGGCGCCAGCCACTCCCGCGACCCAAGCCGCTCCATCGCCTGCACCCGCTGATCAGACCGCTCCTGTCGTGACTCCGGTCGCCGCCGACCCGGCACAAGCCGTGGACGCCCCCGCCGAAGACACACCTGAAATGCTCGAAGCCGGCAACACCCTGGGCATGGCCCATGACCTGTCGCCTTGGGGCATGTACCAGAACGCCGACATCATCGTGAAGATCGTGATGATCGGTCTGGCCATCGCCTCGATCATCACCTGGACGATCTGGATCGCCAAAGGCTTCGAGCTGATGGGCGCCAAGCGTCGTCTGCGCAATGAAATCGTCCACCTGAAAAAAGCCACCACGCTCAAGGAAGCCAGCGCTTCGGCAACCAAGCCGGGGACTCTGGCCAACCTGTTGGTACACGACGCGCTCGAAGAAATGCGCCTGTCGGCCAACAGCCGCGAAAAAGAAGGCATCAAGGAACGCGTCAGCTTCCGCCTGGAGCGACTGGTTGCTGCGTGCGGCCGCAACATGAGCAGCGGCACCGGCGTGCTGGCAACCATCGGTTCCACTGCGCCCTTCGTCGGCCTGTTCGGTACCGTGTGGGGCATCATGAACAGCTTCATCGGCATCGCCAAAACCCAGACCACCAACCTCGCCGTCGTAGCACCGGGCATCGCTGAAGCCTTGTTGGCCACTGCGCTGGGTCTGGTTGCTGCGATTCCAGCGGTGGTGATCTACAACGTGTTTGCCCGCTCGATTGCCGGTTACAAGGCTCAGGTGTCGGATGCGTCGGCGGAAGTGCTGCTGCTGGTCAGCCGTGATCTCGATCACCTGCCGACTGCCGAGCGTTCCTCGCAACCGCATGTGGCCAAAGTAGGGTAATCAGCCATGGGCTTGCATCTCAAAGAAGGCGCAGACGACGATCTGGCCGAGAATCACGAAATCAACGTTACGCCGTTCATTGACGTGATGCTGGTGCTGTTGATCATCTTCATGGTCGCCGCGCCATTGGCCACTGTGGACATCAAGGTCGACCTGCCCGCCTCCACCGCCAAACCGGCGCCACGGCCAGAGAAGCCGGTGTTCCTAAGCGTCAAGGCCGATCAACGCCTGTTCCTCGGCGAAGACGAAGTGAAGGCCGAAACACTCGGCGCCACGCTGGACGCCCGCACCAAAGGCAAGAAAGACACGACGATCTTCTTCCAGGCCGATAAAGGCGTGGACTACGGCGACCTGATGAGCGTGATGGATGCCTTGCGCGCCGCCGGTTACCTGAAAGTCGGCCTGGTCGGACTCGAGACGGCAGCCAAGAAATGATCACGACGCGCCAAAAGCTGACGCGTTACAGCGGGAGCCTGGCCGTGGTGCTGGGCGTCCATGCGCTGGCCATTGCGTTGGCGTTGAACTGGTCGTCGCAGCCGCCCATCGAACTGCCTCCGCAGGCGATGATGGTTGAGCTGGCGCCGGTTCCTGCCCCGCCACCGCCTGCACCGCCCAAGGTGATCACGCCGCCACAGCCGCCGACGCCGGTGGAAGAGCTGCCGATGCCCAAGCTTGCTGAAGCGCCGAAGGCCGAGATTGCCGTGCCCAAGCCTAAACCCAAGCCGAAGCCAAAGCCGCAACCGCCCAAGCCCGTGGAGAAAAAACCCGAGCCGCCGAAGGAAAAGCCCACCGAGGAAAAACCGAGCGACGCGCAACCGACCCAGGCACCGACAGATAAATCCGCACAACCGGCACCCGGCCCGTCGCCAGCGCAGCAAGCAGCCAAGGCCAGTTGGCAAGGCACCCTGCTCGCTCACCTGGCCAAGTACAAAAAGTACCCGGCGAGTGCTCAGTCGCGGGGCAAGGAAGGGTTGAACCGTTTGCGCTTCGTGGTGGACGCTGAGGGCAACGTGTTGTCGTTCGAACTGGTGGGCCGCTCCGGCAACGCCGATCTGGACCGGGCGACCCTGGAAATGATCAAGCGTGCACAACCGCTGCCCAAGCCTCCGGCCGACATGCTGAACAATGGCTCGATCGAAATCGTGGCACCGTTTGTGTATTCCCTGGAAAAACGCCGACGCTGAAGCGATCTCTGTAGCAGCTGGCGCAGCCTGCGTCCGGCTGCGCAGCAGTCGTATAAATCAGCCAATGCGGTTTTTCTGCAGGACCGCAGCGTTCAGATATACGACTGCTGCGCAGTCGGACGCAGGCTGCGCCAGCTGCTACGAGAAGGATATTCATAGGGCACCGAAAGGTGCCTTTTGCATTTCCACCCCTGGCAAACACGCATTGCCCGGTGTCACTCACCTCTCTCAGTCTGATAACGTGCGTCTATCGATTGCAGCCGTTATGCTTGGCTCGCATCTTCACGGACGTTCGCCATGACCCTTACAGAATTACGCTACATCGTTACCCTCGCCCAAGAGCAGCATTTCGGCCATGCGGCCGAGCGTTGCCACGTCAGTCAGCCGACCCTGTCGGTGGGCGTGAAAAAGCTTGAAGACGAACTCGGTGTGCTGATTTTCGAGCGCAGCAAGAGCGCCGTACGCCTGACGCCGGTTGGCGAAGGCATCGTGGCTCAGGCGCAAAAAGTCCTGGAGCAAGCCCAAGGGATCCGCGAACTGGCGCAGGCTGGCAAAAACCAGCTGACGGCCCCGCTGAAAGTCGGCGCGATCTACACGGTCGGCCCGTATTTGTTTCCGCATCTGATCCCGCAGCTGCACCGCGTGGCTCCGCAGATGCCGCTGTACATCGAAGAAAACTTCACCCACGTGCTGCGCGACAAGCTGCGCAACGGCGAGCTGGACGCGATCATCATCGCCCTGCCGTTCAACGAAGCCGACGTGTTGACCCTGCAGCTCTACGACGAGCCGTTCTACGTGCTGATGCCGGCTCAACACCCGTGGACGCAAAAAAAATCAATCGACGCCAGCCTGCTCAACGACAAAAGCCTGTTGCTGCTGGGCGAAGGCCACTGCTTCCGCGATCAGGTGTTGGAAGCCTGCCCGACGCTGACCAAAGGCAACGACGGCGCCAAACACACCACGGTGGAATCCAGCTCGCTGGAAACCATTCGCCACATGGTCGCCTCCGGCCTGGGCATCTCGATCCTGCCGCTCTCGGCCGTCGACAGCCACCATTACGCCCCCGGCGTGATCGAAGTGCGTCCGCTGACGCCGCCGGTGCCGTTTCGCACAGTGGCCATCGCCTGGCGCGCGAGCTTCCCGCGCCCCAAAGCCATTGAAATCCTCGCTGACTCGATACGCCTGTGCTCGGTGGCCAAGCCGCCAGCGCCGGTGGCCGGTTAAGCAACAGCCATGACCGAGTTGTCGCAAGTGTCGGTGACGGCGCTCAAGGGTGTCGGTGAAGCCATGGCCGAGAAACTGGCCAAGGTCGGCCTGGAGAATCTTCAGGACGTACTGTTCCATCTGCCCTTGCGTTATCAGGACCGCACGCGTGTGGTCCCGATCGGTCATCTGCGCCCAGGTCAGGATGCCGTGATCGAAGGCACCGTCAGCGGCGCCGATGTAGTCATGGGCCGCCGCCGCAGCCTGGTCGTGCGATTGCAGGACGGCACCGGCGGGCTCAGCCTGCGCTTCTACCATTTCAGCAACGCGCAGAAGGAAGGCCTCAAGCGCGGCACGCGGATTCGCTGTTACGGCGAAGCGCGGCCCGGTGCGTCGGGGCTGGAAATCTATCACCCGGAATACCGCGCCATCACCGGTGACGAACCACCGCCGG
>NZ_JMCL01000059.1 GCF_000690905.1 Pseudomonas sp. Ant30-3
CAGCTGCCGAGCCTGCGAGGCTGCGTTCGACTGCGCAGCAGTCGCCGATCGGCGAACGCTATTTCACCGAAAGACCGCGTCGACGTATCTGACGACAGCTGCGCAGCCGAACGCAGCCTCGCAGGCTCGGCAGCTGCTACAAAAAGAACCGCGACAGCCGAGCTATTCGATGATTGTTACAAAATCTATCAAAAGTGTTTATCAAAACCCCACCTATATGAATGCCTCCCCCACGCCTAGAATCTGTCCCGCCAACACGGCAAACCCTGATTAACCAGGTTGCAGCCCCCACGAAGGCAGTTAATCAAAAAAACTCCATATCCAGTTCCACACGCAATCCCAAAAAGATTGCGTGACCCCATTCGACCTCAAAAAGGTAAATCTGAAATGAAAGCTCTATTAGTTCTGGCCCTCTCCAGCCTGTGCGCCACCGCCATGGCAGACGAGGTCCCGACTGATGTCGCCCAGCAACAACCGATCGTCGAGCAATACACTTACTCAAGTCACCCGGACATCGCCAAAGTTATCTCCATGAGCGATATCCCCAATGTGTGTGAAGTTGTGCCGGTGACAATGGAATACGACGACTCCAAAGGCCAACGCCATATCATGCGCTACACCGTCATGGGCAACGGCTGCTCCAACGGCTGATCAAGACTGCCCGCAATCGAGCCTTTTTAGCGCATTGCTGCAGGTCGATTCCAGCCCGGCTCCGGCCGGGCTCAGTTGTGTTGAGAAGCGCAAAAAGTCATTGCAAAACACAAGATGTAGTGAAAAACGGCATTTTTGGATGTTTTTTGAACAACATCTGTTCAGCGTCCAAATCAGCGAAAAAATTTTTGCATCAGCCAAAGCCCTGTATTACCTCGCTTTGCTCGAAAAACCCTCCCTCTCGGCCCCTCCATGAGCCGATTCGCCGCACCACGCCGGCAAAAACTTCCTTATAATGCCGCCTTAAACGGGCCTGCAATATTCCCTTACAGGGACGAAAAGCCAGTCTGAAGCCCCGCAGCCGCGTCCTTCGCAGCCTGCGCCATCAGTGGCTCTCGGAACCCCGTACAAAATTCTGTTTGATGCCTGCGTATAGCTGCTGAAAAACGACCTTTATCCAACGCGGCCAGACCGACCGTGTGAATAACCATCACATGGGCATCTGGCCCTCACGCAGGAGACGACACGTCATGCTGAGCTGGGACGAATTCGACAAAGAAGACAGCGCTGAAACCGTGGTCAAAGGCGCCAACGCCGGCCACGCGACTGAAGCCAACATGGACCGCCTCGACACCGCCGGTGGTGTTGCCGCCCAAGAAGCTCGCGCTGTCACCGCGTCTGACTCCGCCGCCATCGCTCGCGCCAAGGCTGCACTGGACAACCTCGACATCGCCGAAGGCCTCGCCGAACTCGAAGGCGCCTCCGCCCGTGTCGCCGTTGACGAAAAGCGCATGATCAACTGCCGCGCCGACCTCAACCAACTCGTGCCCTTCAAGTACGACTGGGCCTGGCAGAAATACCTGGACGGCTGCGCAAACCACTGGATGCCGCAAGAAGTCAACATGACCGCCGACATCGCCCTCTGGAAAGACCCGGAAGGCCTGACCGACGACGAGCGCCGCATCGTCATGCGCAACCTCGGCTTCTTCTCCACCGCCGACTCCCTGGTTGCCAACAACCTGGTGCTGGCTGTTTATCGCTTGATCACCAACCCGGAATGCCGCCAGTACATCCTGCGCCAAGCCTTCGAAGAAGCGATCCACACCCACGCCTACCAGTACTGCATCGAATCGTTGGCCATGGATGAAGGCGAGATCTTCAACATGTACCACGAGATCCCGTCGGTCGCGAAAAAAGCCACCTGGGGCCTCAAATACACCCGCTCGATCTCCGATCCGAAGTTCGAAACCGGCACCGTCGAAACCGACAAAGAGTTGCTGCGCAACCTGATCGCGTACTACTGCGTTCTGGAAGGCATCTTCTTCTACTGCGGCTTCACCCAGATCCTCTCCATGGGCCGCCGCAACAAAATGACCGGCGTCGCCGAGCAGTTCCAATACATCCTGCGCGACGAATCCATGCACCTGAACTTCGGCATCGACGTGATCAACCAGATCAAAATCGAAAACCCACACTTGTGGGACGCCGAGATGAAGGAAGAAGCGTCGCAGATGATTCTGCAGGGGACTCAGCTGGAGATTGAATACGCCCGGGATACTATGCCTCGTGGGGTGTTGGGGATGAATGCGGCGATGATGGAGGATTATCTGAAGTTTATTGCTAACCGTCGTCTTTCTCAGATCGGTCTTAAAGAAGAGTATCCGGGGACTACGAATCCGTTCCCTTGGATGAGCGAGATTATGGACTTGAAGAAAGAGAAGAATTTCTTTGAGACGCGGGTTATTGAGTATCAGACTGGTGGGGCGCTGAGCTGGGATTGATCCCTAGAGCCTCCTGGCATTTGACGATTGCCATCTGAGTCGTTGAATCGAAAAAGTGAAAGCCCCGATCTGATCGGGGCTTTTTTATGGACGGATGAATCTAATTTCAGCCTATGCCACGAGACCCGAAGGTTTGGGAGTGCTTCAGTGCTCGCAGCGTACGGCTGGTTAAGTTTTGGTAGGAACAACTGAAAGAAGCGTCGGTGTTGTCTGTAGGAATTTTCCTAGACAGTCGTAAAGGCCACTCAGTATCGTCCGAGGGTTTTCAACCTTCGGCGACTTTATGAGCGTAAATAAAAGAGATAGCGACTGGAGCATTTTTGAAATAAGGGCTGCGGTCGATGCCTATCTCAAAATGCTTGCGTTAGAGCTAAGCGGTGAGAGGTTCGTAAAGGCCGCGGAGAATCTTGCTCTGCGGGAAACGTCTTTACCCACGCGCACTAAAGGCTCTGTGGAGTTTCGGATGCAGAACATTTCGACGGTTTTGATGAAAATGGATCAGGCATTCATCACAGGCTACAAGCCAGCCAGAAATGTTGGCTCGAACGTCGAGCAGGCCATCCGGAAAGTGCTCAGTGAAAGAGGTGTTCAGCCTGGCGACCCAACCGCCCCGACAGCCGATGAAGAAATACT
Source organism: Pseudomonas sp. Ant30-3 (assembly GCF_000690905.1). GTDB lineage: Bacteria > Pseudomonadota > Gammaproteobacteria > Pseudomonadales > Pseudomonadaceae > Aquipseudomonas. The sequence continues at coordinate 3,066 of NZ_JMCL01000059.1, forward strand.
AGAGCGTCGCGCCGCAGCCCTCCAAAAACAAAAGATGGCAGAGCCGCCGAAGGGCATTAAGAGACCGAAACGAGCGTCCAGCTTACGCGCGGTTTACGTCCGTGATCCCGAAGTTCGAGCCTGGGTTCGAAACGAAGCCGGCGGTCATTGCGAAGGCTGTGGTGAGCCCGCTCCGTTTCAGAAACTTGATCTGCCGTTTCTCGAAGTTCACCACGTTAAGCCCCTTGCCGAACAGGGCTCGGATCAAATTAGCAACGCTGTAGCAATATGCCCGAACTGTCACCGGCGTTGCCATCACTCGAATGACAGACAGGAATTTACTCAGTTGCTTTATGAAAAAGTTAAGCGGTTGATTCCGGAATAGCCGGAAGATCAGCCGCTTGGGCCTCTCTACACCACAACCTCTACGTAGCTCGACTCCCCACCGCCCTCCGCTCCAAACGACCAACCCCATACAAACGCCAGCGTTGGACGCCCTGCCTGATCAACCGCCACCGTGCCACGGGACCAGCCGGAGAGAATCTCGCCCTCGATGGTGATGCAATGAAACAGAAGCTCGATGGTATCGGCGCCAGTCACGCGGCCAACTTGATGCCCCATGCGGATTCGACCACCTCGGTAAGTGCTCGAAATGGCATCGCCCTCAACCTGGTAATGGAATACGGTGCCCGTGCCGGAGAGCCCGTGGGTGTTGCCGGAAACAGCGAATTGGCGGTTGTTCAAGCGTTGAAAGACTTGAGAAAGCTAAGTTTGCATGGATATCGCGTCCTTGGTTTGGGATTCCATTTCTGTCTCCAAAGATCGTAAGCGATTTGTCGTGACCGATGAAGGCAGCTCTCGCAAGGTCTGCGATCAGCTTGTGGAATTGCGCGCTCAAATGGCCGATTCACGCGTTCGCGCAGCTTCTCGCGATTGAGAGCACCGGTCATGGAGTCCACTTGGTTATGGCACTCGTCGAGCATGAACTTGATGAAGGCGAAATGTTGCTTGAGGACAGTGGACCGCTTCCATCGTAGCTCCCTTCCGTAAGCAGGCCGCACGCATGGCTGCACATTTATTATCAGTTTTTTTCTGTCTGCAGCCGTTGAAACACAAGCGTTTTGGCTCGTAGAACACACGGAACACTACACATTTGTTTTCCGATTTTTTTGCAGACGATGTATTCAGTTGCGCCGTCTCCCAACAACTGAGAATGTTGATGCGCCGAGCTTCAATCGACAGTGGCTCCCTCTCAATCTGCCCGCTGTTGATAGCCCCTCCCCTTTTTAAGGACCGATGCCCACCATGAAATTCGACCTCGCCTACTGCCTCAGCCTCGACGACAAGCTGTCGATCTACGACGTACGCGATCTCAATTTCGACGAGACGATGGAGTTCGATTCCGCCAAGGAACACTTCCAATGTCCCAATGACGCTTGCAGATCCGCCTTCGAGGCCGCGAATGTGTTGACGACGTTCAACGCCAAAAACGTCAATTACGTTCGCACACCGCACTTCAAGAACACGCCCAGCACGCGGCATGTAACGAACTGCCCTTACGTCAGTTTCAAAACGCCGGCGTCCGGAGTGGACGCGGACGGCGCGGAAACGGATGACAGTCGCGAGGAACATTTTCCGTTGGAGTTGTTGCTGACCCGGCGTCAGTATGTGCGTAAGCCGTCCAGCCAAGCGGCCGCAGAGGATGCAGCTCGGAATTCCCCAAGAAACACTGCAACGAACAATGACGCCATGCATTCAGGCCCCGAAACGGCGCCGGACAAGACCACCGTTTTCGCCCACCCCGTGGAGTGCTTCGTTTCCAACTTCGAAGACAAAGACCTGCTCAAGCGCATGCCGCTGAAGATCGGCGAGCACACGGCGCCGTACTCGTCTTTCTTCAAGAAGATCGAATACCTGACGGACAACAAGGGGCTGATCTACTGGGGCAAGATCAAGGAGATCAAGGATTACACCCAGAGCTTCCGGATCGATTTCGAGCAGAAGATCTGGTTCAAGCAGGCGGATGAGGCGAAGAAGAAGCCTTACTCAGTGAACGTTTACTTGAGCAAGAAGTTGATCGAGAACTACCGCAAGCGCAAAGCGTTTCTGGAAGAAATAAAGCACGCCGTCGACAGCGACAAAGAGCTGTTCTGTTTTTTCTACGGCGTGACACCGCAGTTGCAGCAAGTGCCAAGCAAGAAGAACCCCGAGCAAACGTTCGGGGTGTTCAGTGCGAATATCGAGAATCTGGATCACTTCATTATTCGTGAAGCGCCCGGGTTATCGAGTACATAATCCAACGCTAGGGCAACTGTATCGCTACGCCCCCAGGATGTTGCTTGATCAGGCTATACGGTAAGACACCCCAGCTAACATTTCCGCAAACCGCCGCGACGTGAGGGAAGGCAGGATCCAATTTGATTCCCTGCTTCGTGAAATACCAGGATGGAAAACTCCAGCGATCCTCCTCGCCGTATTCGCAGTCGTTTTCCCCTTCGGCCGTATCAGTCATTTGCTCGGGATAGAGCGTGAGCAATTGCGCTACTAGCCAAGGCGCCAGCTCCTTAGTGCGGTACTCCGAATACGCATCGGATGACCCAGGCGAGGAAATATAGGCGTCGTAGTTTTCCTCGTAATGCAGCGGTTTTCCCTGTCCCACCCAGAGCACATCATCCAGTGTCAAAGATTTTCCTGTTTTGGTGTCGAGGTTGAGCGAGGCATTAATCTGATCCGGATAAGCCCCACCACAAAAATACTCGGTGGAGACACGGACACTCATGACGTTAGGCGTCATCCACAGAGGCTGACTGGTCTGTGAGTAGAAGGCATCAGCGTAATTGGCGAAGCACCCATAGTATCCAACGACCTCCTGCCACAAACGGCCCATCAATTGCTGATTAATGCGCTTACGCTCGTCCGCACTGTAGCCCGAAACCACTTCAAACAATTCGGCGTTGGATTGCGGCTCGCTCCACCATTGCAGCGTGTATCCCATGAAGGTCTCGGTCTTGCCTTGTGTGAGTTTCATACCTTTTAATCGCAAGTATTCGTATGGCGCCTTGTCGTGAAGTCTGACCAGATAGGGCAACGTGTCGGCGGGAACCGGGGGAAGTTTCGCCAGCTGCAATTCGACCTTTAAGATTTTGCCATCGGGGCTGGTCCACTTTCCGGACCAACCATCGGACTTGGGTTGTAAGCGAATGGTCGGAAAAGGTTTGTCCTGAGCATAACGCTGGTCCCCCTCCTCCAGTACAAGGGTTTCACCTTCCTTCGAGCCACTGAGCGCCAAGTCTTTGCGGTACTTCTGGTAAAAGTAACGCCCTTCACTTCCATCGGCGCTCACCTCCAGCACAATCGGCATTTTGGCCAGTGTGCCGGTGTAGACCTGTTTGCCGCTGTCGGCCCATAACATCGCAGAGAATGTTAAGCACACCAATAAGACAATACCAGCCAGAGAAGACAGTCCTTTAAACATCAAATCATCCTTGAATGCAGCGAGCATTAGCTCGCAGGGAAAGAGCCGCAGATTATGGCGAACCGCCGTCTGAGAATCGATAAAAAGCAAATGTATTAACGATCAGCCCAGCCACATGCCGACCATCACCACATCCAAAACAAATCCTCGCATGCAACTGATCTGGAATCCGCCCAATCCAGAGCGTAGGCAATTGATAGTCACTAGCGCCCCGGCTGAAACCGCAAACGCCAGCACATCCTCGCACCCAACAAGCAGGCGCCCAGATCAAACTCGGCCCGGCCATCACTATGTACGTCTGCGTGCCAGCCCACGCAACCGGCACCGGCACACTCGGCCATAGTTGTCGACTAACTCATGCTTAACCCGCAGCAGCGCAACGACACGCACGCACCGTCCGTCAGGATGATCTAAGCCGATCAGCAAAAATCAAAAAATCAATTTGATCCCGGCGCAAAACAACTGTACAAAATCACAGTACTTTTCGAATCAGCACTCTTGAGCCCGGAGAACACCATGGCCTCTTATGCGATGAAAATCACCCTGGAACGTATCGCCCTCTTCCAGTTCACCCCTGCTCACTGCGCCCAGGCCCGAGCAATGCTGGGTTGGAGCGTCGAGGAGCTCTCCCGGGATTCCGGCGTTTCGGTCGACGCGATTGAGCGATTCGAGGCCAGGCGTGACGTGCCGGATGCAGATCGGCTGGCGCTGGCGTATCGGTTCGAGTCTGAAGGACTGGTGTTCTTCCCGGGCTTTGCGCCGGGGCGTGGGATGAACATGAAAAGCGCAGCGGCAGAGGCAGTGGGACGGTCGGAATATGCGATGGGTGAGTGACGTACAGCGCCGGCCGCTTTTGTCCAAGCGGCCTGGATGCTGAACGTCAGGCGCGCTGTATTTCGCCTTGATCGCCCACGTCTTCCACCGCCATCCACCACGCACTACCCCGCTGCGGATGCATCAGGTTAAACGCCTCGCCCATTTGCGGCGTAGTAATCGACACACTGCGCTCCCAGGCCAGTGCCAGAATGCGGTCAAACGGTTCGTACCAGGCGTGCATCGACAAATCGAACGTGCCGTTGTGGATGGGCAATAACCAGCGACCTTTCAGGTCGATGTGCGCTTGCAAGGTTTGTTCGGGCTGCATGTGCACGTGCGGCCACTCCACGTTGTACGCGCCGGTTTCCATCAGCGTCAGGTCGAACGGGCCGTACTGTTCGCCGATGCGTTTGAAGCCGTCGAAGTAGCCGGTGTCGCCACTGAAGAAAATTCGCGTGGCGTCATCGAGAATCACCCAAGACGCCCACAGCGTGCTGTTGCCATCGAACAGGCCGCGACCGGAAAAGTGCTGCGATGGCGTGGCAACGAACTGGATGCCGGCAACCTCTGTGCCTTGCCACCAATCCAGTTGCCGCACTTTGCTGGCGTCGATGCCCCATTTGATCAATGTATCGCCAACGCCCAACGGGGTGAGGAAATACTGAGTCTTTTCGGCCAATGCCAGAACAGCCTGATAATCGAGATGATCATAGTGATCGTGAGACAGGATCACCGCCTCAATCGGCGGCAAGTCCTTCAGGCTGATCGGTGGCTGGTGAAAGCGCTTCGGTCCGGCCCACTGCACCGGCGAGGCGCGCTCGGCGAAGACCGGATCGGTGATGAAAAATTTGTCCCGTAGTTTCAGTAATACGGTGGAGTGGCCGAGACGATAAACGCTATGGTTTGGTGCGGCGATCAAGGCATCGCGGGTCAGGCGTTGCACCGGAACAGGTGCGCTCGGCCGAGTGCTTCGCGGTTTGTGAAAGATCATGTTCCACATTATCCGGAGCATTTTTCGAGCACCTTCGCGTTGTACCGGCGCATGGTTTTTGAATTGCCCTTCTACCTGACGAGAAGCTTCAGGCTCAGCGATGTTTTTGGCAGTGACCATGACTGAATGACTCCAGGAAACCGCAGGATGCCCGGTTTCAGCGGTAGGATGATAATTGGCCAAAGCACGCACGCATCAGCCCGAGACTCTAATGTTGGCTGCACAGCATTAACGAAACATTACACTGCACAGTGTAGTTTCAAGGTTGCATCAAAGCTGATCACAAGTAAACTGCCAAGTGTAATTCTCCACTTCTTTCTGCCGAAGCGTATTTATGACTGCCCCACAGCGCCTCACCGACCGTAAACGCGCAGCCATTATTCAAGCGGCGATCGCTGAATTCCGTGCCCACGGATTCGACGTCACCAGCATGGACAAGATTGCCGCTACTGCGGGCGCGTCGAAGCGCACGGTGTACAACCACTTCCCAAGCAAGGAAGAGTTGTTCTCCGAGATTCTCAACCAGCTATGGGCGCGGGTGACGGCAGAGCAGCAAATCAGCTACCGCGCAGACCTGCCGTTGCGTGACCAGATGCGCGTCATGCTGATGGCAAAAATGCAGATGATGGCAGATGACAATTTTCTCGATCTGGCACGGGTAGCCATCGCGGCAACCATCCATTCCCCGGAGCGTGCGCAGAATATGGTCGAGAGAATGGGCGAACGCGAAGAAGGCCTGACCGTGTGGCTTCGCGCCGCTCAGGCGGATGGGCGCTTGAAGCCGGCCGACCCCGCCTTCGCCGCGCAACAGGTTCACGGGATGCTCAAATCCTTCGCGTTCTGGCCACAGATTTCCATGGGGCTGCCTGCCCTCGCGCCCGAGATGCAAAGCACCGTCGTCGAGTCTGCGCTAGACATGCTCCTCGCCTGCTACCAACGCTGAACGCATTGCTGGCCGCGCCCACATCATCGAATGGCAAATCCTGCTCTCAATCACGGGCAATGAAACACGGCTGCTCGCCGAAAAAAACTTATACAAAGAGATCAAAAAAATACAAACCTTGTACAAGTATTTGTATTTTTGTATAAGTATTTCCCTGTCAGTCATGGACCGCTGACATTGAGCAGACAACACCGAAGGCTGCCTTGCCTTCGGTTAGCAGGCGCAGGAACAGGGACGACCCCGTGTTTTTCATCCTCCCGAGCATTGCAGCCATGCTATTTACTCGCCATAAATCCACCGTCGACGCCCTTCAGCAAAACCTGGACCGCCAAAATGCCCTGCTGGAAGCGATTGATCGCTCCATGGCAGTGATCGAATTCGATCTCGATGGCGTCGTGCTGCGCGCCAACGACAACTTTCTTCAGACCATGGGCTATCGGCGTGATCAAGTGCTGGGGCAACCTCATCGGCAGTTTTGCCCACCCGAGTACGCGCGCAGCCAGCAGTATTCGCAGCTGTGGGCGCGACTTAAGAGCGGCCAATTCGAGTCGGGGACGTATGAACGGGTGGGCGGCGACGGGCGAGCGATCTGGCTGGAAGCCAGTTACAACCCGATCATTAACGCGGCGGGCAACGTCGTGAAGGTGGTCAAATATGCAATGGACGTGACCGCCAGAGTGCAGCACGAAAGCGAATCCGCTGCCCGGTTGCAGGCGATCGACCGCGCCATGGCGGTGATCGAGTTCAACCTCGACGGCACTATCATCAGCGCTAATCAGAATTTTCTGACACGCATGGGTTACACCCTCACCGAACTCAAAGGTAAACATCATCGCCTGTTCTGTACGGCCGAGCTGATCAACAGCAGCGCGTATGAGGACTTCTGGCGCCGACTCAATCACGGTGAGTTTTTCCACGGCCAGTTCCAGCGCGTCGATAAGCGCGGGCAAAGCGTCTGGCTGGAGGCCAACTACAACCCCGTGTACGACGCTAGCGGGCGTTTGTGCAAAGTGGTCAAGTTCGCATCCGACGTGACGGCGCGGGTTGAGCAACATGACCGGGATGCCCGCAGTGCCAGCGAGGCGTATCACATCTCGGTAGAGACGCGCAAAATCGCCGAGCAAGGCACGCAGGTGATTCAGCAGGCGGCCAGTGAAATGCGCGAAATCTCCGCCAACATCGAACAGTCGTCGACGTTGATTGCGCAACTGGGCGAGCGCTCGGAGCAGATTACCGCCATCGTCAACACCATCCGCGGCATCGCCGACCAGACCAACCTGCTAGCGCTCAATGCGGCCATCGAAGCGGCGCGTGCCGGGGAACAAGGGCGGGGCTTCGCCGTGGTGGCCGACGAGGTGCGCCAGCTGGCCGCTCGCACCAGTGGCTCTACGGCGGAGATTTCCAGCATGATCGGGTTGATCCAGAGTGAAACCCGCCAGGCGATCAAGAGCATGGACGGCACTCGTGATCGGGCGGCAGAAGGTGTCGAACTGGCCAATCAGGCCGGTACGGTGATCCTGCAGATACGCGATGGTGCGAGCAACGCTGTGCAGGCGGTGAGCATGTTCGCCAACGAGCGTCTGCCAGGTTGAAGCGGGTAACGCCTCAACCTTGATTCAGCTACGCCGCTCGCGCGCAGGGCTATCGAGACGATCAGTCTCGCAGCCCTGCCACGAGCGTTGCGGTCAAGCTCAACTCTGCGCAAGACTGCGCAACGCCGAAATCTCCGGCATCTCCCGTCGAGTCATGTACACCCGCAACGGCTCGGTAATGTTGATCCGGTCATCAATATTCTGGTCCAGCAGCAACTGGACCCGCTCACGCTTGAGCGTCATTGCCTCACCCGGGCCTGCTGCCCAAACGAATTCGCTGGTCGCAATGATGCCGTCATCCGCAACGTCCATGCCGAATGAATCTTCGCTGAAACGCACAATGTAGTGACCGGTTTTGCGATTGAGGCCGACGAAGCCTTTGAGTTGGTCAGCGGCCTGGCAAATGAGTTGGGACGTGATGCGCATGATAAACCTCACAGAAAAGTGATCTTGGGTTTACACGCAAGTGATGGGGGCTTTCCCTCTGCTGGGGAAACTGCCAAGCCGAAGAGTACTGCAAAGCACCGCACAAAAGGACCGGAAAATTCTCTTTTGAAATGCTTAATGTCGGTCTGGCGATAGCGCTTGCCGCCATCAATTGTTAAAAGGGACGTCTTCGAAAATCTCTGCGAAAGGATCTCGACCATGCCTGTCACCTTCACCAAGAGCGCCCTGCTGCTGAGCATGCTGCTCGGCATCGGCCAGGCCCACGCCGCCAGTGAGCCGAGCCCGACCGCGCTGGCCACCCGTTCCGGCATACCGCACCCGGCGGTGATTGCTCATCGCGGCGCGTCTTTCGATGCTCCGGAATCCACTGCGCCCGCCTACAAACTGGCGCGTGACCTCGGCGCCGATTATCTCGAACTGGACCTGCAACGCAGCAAGGACGGCGTGCTGTTTGCGCTGCATGACGACAACCTGCAACGCACCACCGACGTCGCGAGCAAATTCCCCGAGCGCAAGGACAGCCCGGCTAACGCATTCACCATGGCCGAACTGAAAACCCTGGATGCCGGCAGCTGGTTCAACACGGCGTACCCGGATCGCGCGCGCCCTTCGTACGTGGGCCTGAAAGTCCTGACCCTCGATGAAATCATCGACATCGCTCAGGGCAACCCGCTGCACAAACCCGGCCTGTACATCGAAACCAAAGAAGCGAAGCAGTTTCCCGGGCTCGAACGCGACCTCAAGGAAAAGCTGCATGATCGCGGCTGGTTAAGCCCGACCGGTTCGAAACTGGCCAAGAGCGCCCTCGGCGTCGGCCAGGGCAAAGGCAAGGTCGTGCTGCAAACGTTCGAGAAAAGCAGCCTCGAATTACTGCAGAAAGAGATGCCGCAAGTGCCGAAAATCCTCCTGCTGTGGGTCGGCGAAGGCAGCATCGAGCCAAAGTCCAAGGTGAAGTTTGGCGAGTCCGGTGACAAGGACAAGGCAACTTACTACGCCAAACAGGAGCCGATAGATAAAGCCGAATTTCAGCGCTGGGTCGACTATGCCAAGGCCCAGGGCGCCATCGGCACCGGACCGTCTGCAGCGCTGACAAAGGGTGGCGATCAAAGTTATTCGGACCTGGTGAAACCGTGGATGAATCAATACACCCACGATCAGGGCCTGCTGGTGCACGTCTACACGGTTGACGATGCGGTGGATTATCAGAAAGTCATGAATGCCGGGGTCGATGGCATCTTTACCAACCGCGCGAGCGAGTTGCTCAAGTTCTATAAACGCCCGGCGGCGGCGAGTGTGGCGCAAGTGCTGACGAATAATGGGTATTGATTGAAACAGGGGTGACTGCATCGCGGGCAAGCCTTGCTCCCACAAGTACAAGATCATCGAATAGAAGGTTTTTGGGAATTAAGGATGGATTAAGTTGCCCCAGTTACTGTGGACTCACTTAAACAGCAACCCAAGGAATGAACCGATGAAAACATTAACTGCCCTCTTCACCGCTGCTGCCCTGACTCTCACTGCTGGCTTGGCGCAGGCTGATGTTCCAGTTGATCAAATCCCTCAGTTGGTCAAAGACAAAAAAGTCATGGCGCTGGAAGATCTGAACAAGATCGTGATGAAGCTGCACCCAGGCGCCACCATCACCGACAGCGACCTGGATAATCACTTCAACAACTATGAGTACGAAGTCGAACTCAAAGATCCCAAAGGCGTTGAGTGGGATGTGGATTTGAACGCCGCTACCGGCGAAGTCTTGAAAAACAAACAAGACGACTGATACATCACAAACCAGCCGCATGATCTTCGGATCATGCGGCTTTTTTGTGCCCGGCACTTTCAGTTGGTCACGCCATTAAGCGCTGAGGCGCGCCGTCACTTCGTTCAGTTGCCCGGACAAACCGTGCAGATTGTGGCTGGCCGCTTCGGTGCGTTGCACGTTGTCCAGGTTGGTGCTGGCGATGCTGGTGATTTCAGTGAGGTTGCGCGAGATGTCCTCGGCCACGGAGGTCTGCTCCTCGGCGGCCGTGGCGATCTGCCGGTTCATGTCGCGGATCGCTTCCACCGCATGGGTGATGCGCTCGAGCATGACCCCAGCCTGAGTCACTTGTTCAACACTTTCTTCGCTGCGCGACTGCCCGCTTTCGATGGCCTGCGCGGCGTCCACTGCACCGGTCTGCACGGTTTGAATGATCTGATTGATCTCGATGATCGACGCCGCCGTGCGTTGCGCGAGGCTGCGCACTTCATCCGCGACAACCGCAAAACCGCGCCCGGCCTCACCGGCCCGGGCGGCTTCGATAGCGGCGTTCAACGCCAGCAGATTGGTTTGCTCGGCGATGCCGCGGATCACTTCCAGCACCTTGCCGATACGCCCGCTGTCAGTTTCCAGACGACGAATCACCGTGGCGGTGTTAGCGATTTCACCGCGCATCTGCGTGATGGTGTGGATGGTGCCCTGCATGACCTTTTCGCCCTGCTGCGCTGACTGGTCAGCATCATCGGCAGCGCGTGCTGCGTCGGCGGCATGACGCGCGACTTCCTGCGCAGTGGCAGACATTTCGTTCATCGCCGTGGCCACCTGATCGGTGCGGCTGAATTGCTCGTTGGTGCCGCTGGCCATGAGCCCTGCAATCGATTTCAGTTCACCGCTGGCGCTGTCCAGATCCTTGGCACTGGCCTGCAAACGGCTGAAGGTCTCGGCGAGGAAATCACGCAGGGTGTTGGCGGCGATCGCCAGTTTGCCGAGTTCATCCTGACGGCTGCTGGCCACGCGCTCGGCGAACTTGCCCTGGCTGAGTTGCGCGACGTATTCGATCAGCCGACGAATCGGCTCGACCAGGTTGCGGTTGACCAGCCACAGGCTGAACAACCCGATCAACAGGCCCGAGACCAGCATGACGATAATCCCGAGAAACACCGTGCGATCGGCACTGGCGCTGATCAGCTTCGACTGCTCGCTGCCCTGCTGACGCAACTCGCTGACCAATGCGCTCATCTGCTCGCTGGTGGCGCGGTCCACACCCTTCACTGCCGTGTCACCCGCTGTCGGATCACCGCCCGCCTCGACGTAGGCGTCGCGGCCTTTCTGATAGGCCGCGCCTAACTGACGGTGTTCGTCACGCAAGCGTTCGATGCGGGTCTTCAGTTGCGCCTCGATGCCCTTCTGACCGGCCAGTTCGCCGAGGATGCCCTGCACATCGCGCTGGCGGTCTTCGAATTGTTTCCAGTATTTGTCCAGATCCGCCGGTTGCTTGCCGCGCAGCAAAACGTTTTTCCATTCCTGCACCTGCACCTTGAATTGCAGGTTGGCTTCATCGATCAGTTGCGAGGTGCGCAGCGGCCCCTGGATCAGGTTGGCATAGCTCTGCACGCCTTGGGAAAGGAAATGAAAGCAGGCCAGCGCGATCAACAGTATCGCTAACAGACTGCCACTCAACAGGGCGAGAATTTGCGCTCTCAACGACTTTTGCAAAAACATGGACGGTACTCATGACAGAAGTGAGGCACGCCTGAAAAAGGCGTGAGAAATGTCAGAACGTCCCTGTCTTCAACGCCGGCAACCAGGGCCGACGCCGCGCAACTTAACCTAAGCGGAATCGGCGTGCCAGAGCGGTTCTTGAGGCAAATCCGACCGTCGGTAGCAGTGTCAGAACAGTTATTGTTTTGTCACAAAAACGTCATGCGCAATTGCGATCATGCGGCTCACGTGAACCTGAAATATCCGGCAAAACCGCTGACAAGCGCGCCTGCCTTTTGCGAGAACCCATGAACCACAGCATCGACCAAAGTCATCGCGACCCGGACCTCTTCGGTCTGCTGTACGGTTTTCGTTTTCGTCCTGGCGAGCGTGGTCGCGAGATCGATTCGGCGCAGGCGTTGCAGTGCCTGCAGCAAACAGACGACAGCGATGAATTTCTCTGGCTGCATCTAAACCTTGCCCACGCCGCGTGCGAGCGCTGGATGAAAAATTATCTGCAATTGCCTGAAGAATTTTTCGAAGCGTTGCACGAGGGCTCGCGTTCAACGCGCATCGAGCACGTTGATTCCGCGCTGCTGGCGGTGGTCAACGATGTGGTGTTCAACCTCAGCAGCATGATCTCTTCGGACGTGTCGACGCTGTGGGTCTGTGCACGCAGTCGGCTGATCGTCAGCGCGCGTCTGCAGCCGCTGCACTCGGTGGACAAGTTGCGTTCATCGGTGAAGGCCGGTGAGCGCTTTCGCTCGCCGCTGGAGTTGCTCGTGCATTTGCTGCGCGATCAGGGTGAGGTGCTGACGCAGATCGTGCGCAAAACCAGCCTCAGCGTTGATCAGATCGAGGATCAATTGTTGTCCTCGCGCCTGTCGACCAATCGCGCCGAACTGGGCGCCAATCGCCGGGTGCTGGTGCGCCTGCAACGCCTGCTGGCGCTGGAGCCGGGCTCGTTGCTGCGCCTGCTCAATCGCCCGCCGCAGTGGTTGCAGAAGGAGGACGTGAAAGAGCTGCGCAAATCCACCGAAGAGTTTGCGCTGATCATCAACGACCTCACCGCGCTGGGTGAGCGCATCAAATTGTTGCAGGAGGAAATCGCTGCCAATCTCAACGAACAGAGCAACCGCACGCTGTTCACTCTCACCGTGGTCACGGTACTGGCGCTGCCGATCAACATCATTGCCGGTTTTTTTGGCATGAACGTGGGTGGTGTACCGCTGGCAGGGGATGCGCATGGCTTCTGGATTCTGGTCGCGCTGGTGGCGACGTTCACCCTGGTTGGCGGGCGTTGGGCGTTTCGCAAGCGGCAGGATTACTGAGATCAAAAAATTCTAACCACCGAATAACCTGTGGGAGCGAGCTTGCTCGCGATGCGGTGCAACAAGTGAAGATGCGATAACTGACACACCGCTTCGCGAGCAGGCTCGCTCCTACAGGGTTTTGCGTGCCGGTTCGCCTCAGCCCAACGCCTTGATCCGTGCCTCGATAAACCGTCGTTCCGGTATTTGCTGGGTCAGTTCCAGCGCTCTTTCATAGGCTGCCCGCGCCTCGTCGTTACGCCCCAACTGCCGGCAGAAATCAGCCCGCGCGGAATGCGCCAAGTGATAATCGAGCAACTCTCCGCGCGCCAGAATCCCTTCAATCAACGTCAGCCCCGCCAATGGCCCATCCCGCCGGGATATGGCCGCGGCGCGATTCAGCTCGATCACCGGCGACGGCACCGCGCGCAGCAAAACGTCATACAGACCGACGATCTGCACCCAGTCCGTCTCCCCCGCCGCTGGCGCTTCCGCATGCACCGCCGCGATCGCCGCTTGCAGGCAATAAGGCCCGAAGCGCCCCCGGCTCAGCGCCCGTTCCACCAGCGCGCAGCCTTCAGCGATCATCCCGGCATCCCACAGCGAACGGTCCTGCTCATCCAGCACCACCAGCTCTCCGCTGGCAGACGTCCGGGCCGGTCGCCGCGATTCGTGCAGCAGCATCAGCGCCAACAGCCCCATCACCTCCGGCTCCGGCAACAACTCCATCAGCAAACGGCCCAGACGAATCGCCTCACGAGTCAAATCCTCGCGGGTCAACTCTGTGCCGACAGAGGCCGAATAGCCTTCGTTGAACACCAGATAAATCACCCGCAAAACACTGTCGAGGCGTTCGGGCAATTCCGCCAGAGTGGGCACCTGGTAGGGGATTTTCGCGTCGCGGATTTTCGCCTTGGCGCGCACGATGCGCTGGGCAATTGCGCTGGGCGCGGAGAGGAAGGCCCGGGCAATTTCTTCTGTGGTCAGGTCGCACACTTCGCGCAACGTCAGCGGCACTTGCGCATCCGCCGCGAGTGCCGGGTGACAGCAGGTGAAGATCAGGCGCAGGCGATCGTCTTCCACGTCCTCGTCACTCCAGTCGGCCTGCTCCAGCGCCTCGAGTTGCGCGATCAACAGCGGCCGCGATGCCGCAAAACGGGCGCGCCGCCGCAGCACATCGATCGCCTTGAACCGCCCCGTGGAGACCAGCCACGCCCGCGGGTTGTCCGGTACGCCATCGCGCTGCCAACGCTCGACCGCGATAAAAAAGGCCTCGTGCAAGGCCTCTTCAGCAAGGTCGAAATCACCGAGCAAACGGATCAACGTCGCCAGAATCCGCCGCGATTCTTCCCGATAAATCTGCTCGACCCGAGCGGAGACCAATGCGCCGGTCATCAGTCCGGCATGCCTTGGGTCACCAGGGTTTCCAGTCGATCCAGGCTTTGCCCCCAGCCGTCGTGAAAGCCCATGGCTTCGTGGGCCTGCCGATCCTGTTCCGACCAGTGCATGGCGCGGGCGGTGTACAGCGTCTGGCCGCCCTGTTCCTGCAGCGTCACTTCGGCCGCCATGAACGGTTTGCCCGACGGTATCCACCCGGGAACAAAGGCATCGGTGAACACCAGTCGCTCAGGCGCAACGATCTCAAGAAAAACGCCCATGGTCGGGTACTCGGCGCCATCGGGTGCACGCATCAGCGTACGAAACTGGCCGCCAACCCATAGGTCCATTTCGCACTCGGGCGTGGTCATGCCATGAGGCCCCCACCATTGCGCGAGCAACGCCGGCTCGGTCCAGGCGCGGAAGAGTCGCCTGCGCGGTGCGTCGATCAGACGACTGATGGATAACTCGAATGTCGCGGGTGTGAGTGACACGGGTGGCGGGCTCATGGGGAACTCCTGTGTTTTGCTTGTTATTCAGGGATTCAACTGGCGAACGGGTCGCACCTCTACACTGCCGACTCGCGCCGCCGGAATATTGCCGGCGACCTGAAGGGCCTCGTTGAGGTCTTTGGCATCGATCAGGTAGAAGCCGGCCAACTGCTCCTTGGTTTCGGCGAACGGCCCGTCGGTGATCGACATTTTGCCGTTGCGCATGCGCACAGTAGTTGCAGTCTGCACGGACTCCAGCGCCTCGGCGGCGAGCATGCGGCCGCTGCCCTGAATCGATTCGGCGTAGGCCATGCACTCGGCGTCCTTGGGGCTTTCAGGCAGCGCATGCAAATCCTGCTCATTGCTGTAGACCAGGCATAAATACTTCATGTGACCCTCCGCGATCCAACTGATCAACTATGGCTCAGATCGGCGATTTGGCGCCGCTTCCCGATAAACGATCACGGTTGCAGGTCGAACAGCGCTGTGCCGCTCATCATGTCGAACGGCGCCGACCAGTGCTCGTGGACGATGCGCCACTGCCCGGCGTCGCGCCGATAGCACGCAGTCACGCGCATCCAGCAGGCCTGGGTTTCGCCCTGCTCATTGGTGCCGCCGCAATGCGCCAGCCAGTGGGCGAAGGCGATGTGTTCGTCGACGACGATGTTGACTTGGTCGAAGTCAATCTTGTGCGCGCCCTGGCACATTTCCATGCATTCGAGCCAGTGCGCGCGGTAGGCCGCCTTGCCGCGAAATTGCAGCGCCTTGACCGCGTCGTAGGAAACGATGTCGTCGCCATATAGGGTCATCAGCTGCTCGACATCCTTGGCGATCACGGCCTGCCGGTAGGTGTCGATCAAATTTTCGATTTCGTGGGTAGCGTTCATGGAAGGTTCTCCGTTGTTTTTGTATGAAGACACCCTTAGTCGTCTGGCGAGGAGCCGGATCGACAATCAAATTAACAATAATCCATGGACGCAAACTCGTTAGAATCCGAGGCTCATTCATGTAGGAAAAAGGACTATGCGGTGAAGGCCAGACTCCAGCCTTACGAAAGCCTGAATGCGCTGCAGCGCCAGCAAGTCGAGGCTATTGAAGTTCATAAGGCACAACTCAAATTCAGCGGCGATATTCACGGTGCGTTGCACAGCTTGTTGTCCAGGCCAGGTCCTGGGGTAAAAGGGTTTGCCTTGTTGGTCGAGGATATTCCGGTCGCTTTTTTGCTGCTTAAACGTCCGCCCGCCCTGCCCGCCTGGGCCGATGAGCACAGCGCGACCCTGCATGCGTTACAAGTTGATCAGCGCGCTCAGGGCAAAGGGTATGGCAAAGCCTGTCTGCAGGCATTACCCGAGCAGGCGCGTCAGACGTTTCCGGAAATCAGCGCACTGGAATTGTCGGTGGATGCCGATAACGAAGCGGCCATTGCGCTGTATGCAAGCTTCGGCTGGGTGGATCGCGGCGAAGCTTACAAGGGCAGGATTGGCTATGAGCGGCGCATGAGCCTGACGCTTTGACGGGTTATTTCGCTGTCTGCGGCTAACCTGCACTCACACAAACGACACAAAATTCCTACAAAATACCGGGGCCGCGCCCTGTCATCGGGGGGGACGTGCGTATATAAAAGCATCCTTGTGCGCGTCAGGGAGACCGCATCAGTCGGACGCAAGCTTCGTCAGCTGCTACATCAAGCGCGAATTAATCGTTCAGGCGCTTGAGCTTTCCTCCAGCATTTTGCAGTTTGTTTCATTTGCGCAGGCTCGGGCTCAGGCGCAGCATGTCCAGGCCCGTGTCGACCCACCGTTCGGCGTCGATGTGCAATTGAAAACTGTCTGGGGCCAGCAGCCACTGATAGAGCATACCGTCGATGTACGCGTGCAGGCTAATGGCCGCGCGGGTCGTGTCGAGATTTTCTGGCAACTGGCCGCGATTCACCGCATTGGTGAGGGCCAGAGCGATGCGTACATTGCAATCGAGACTGACCGTCTGTCGCTGCTGGCGCAGATCGCACATTTCATCGGTGAACTCGCACTTATGGAACAAAATTTCATTGATGCGCCGGGTCTTCGGGTCCAGAGCAACTTGTTGAAACAAATGAATCAGCAGATTGCGCATGCACCCCAGCGGGTCGAGTTCATCTTCGCTCTCACTGGCTTTGGCCATTTCATCCAGCGGCTCATGCAACGTATCGAGCATGGCCTGCACCAGGTCGGCCTTGTTGCTGAAATGCCAGTAGATGGCACCGCGCGTCACGCCAGCGAGGGTGGCGATATCCGCCAGCGTCGTGCGCGCCACACCTCGCTCGAAGAAGGCTTTCTCTGCCGCTTCGAGTATCTGGCTACGTGTTTCCTGGGCTTCCTCTTTGGTACGACGGACCATGGCAGTACAACCTCAATCAGGGTGCTTCAGTGATGTCTGAATATCAGCTGAATAAAAGTGGAGCGAGCGCTCTTGGGCGTTGTCCCCGGCCTACAATTCGAACCTTTGCACGGCTTTTGTAACGAGAAGGATACGCAGCAAAGGTATTTACAAACAACCATGAACGTAAGTATATTCCTTAGCAAGCTACTTATCCACTCAGCGCACATTTTTCACCCTTTCACATTTCGAGTGCGCACACAGCGCGCCTGACCCGAGGATTTTCATGCAATTCAAGCCAGCTGTTACCGCTTTGGTTACTGCCGTCGCCCTGGCATCGCTGCTCAGCGGATGTAAAAAGGAAGAAGCGGCGCCTGCCGCACCGCCTCCTCAGGTCGGCGTTGTTACCCTGCAACCTCAAGCCTTCACCCTGACATCCGAACTTCCGGGCCGCACCAGCGCGTTCCGCATCGCCGAAGTTCGCCCACAGGTCAACGGCATCATTCTCAAGCGTCTGTTCAAGGAAGGCGGCGACGTCAAGGCCGGCCAGCAGCTGTATCAGATCGATCCGGCCGTGTATGAAGCCACGCTGAAAAGCGCCCAGGCCAACTTCCAGCAGACCAAGTCGATCTCTGATCGCTACAAGCAACTGGTCGATGAGCAGGCAGTGAGCCGTCAGGAATACGACACCGCACTGGCCAACCGCATGCAATCGGAAGCCAGCCTGCAGAGCGCGCAGATCAACGTGCGTTACACCAAGGTTTATGCGCCTATCTCCGGGCGCATCGGTCGTTCTTCGTTCACCGAAGGCGCCCTGGTGACCAACGGACAGACCGACGCCATGGCGGTCATTCAGCAGCTCGACCCGATTTACGTCGACGTGACCCAATCGTCGGTGGAACTGCTGGAGCTGCGCCGCGAGCTGGAAAGCGGTCGTCTGCAAAAGGCTGGCGACACCGCCGCCGCGGTCAAGCTGACCCTCGAAGACGGCAGCGAATACAAACAAGTGGGCAAACTCGAATTCTCCGAAGTGTCGGTGGATCAGACCACGGGCTCGGTGACCCTGCGCGCCGTGTTCCCTAACCCGGATCACACCTTGCTGCCAGGCATGTTTGTGCATGCGCAATTGCAGGCCGGCGTGAACGCGGCAGCTATTCTGGCGCCGCAACAGGGCGTGACCCGCGATCTCAAAGGCGCCCCGACCGCACTGGTCGTCGGCCCGGACAACAAGGTCGAACTGCGTCAGCTCAAGGCCAGCCGCACGGTTGGCAGCCAGTGGTTGATCGAAGACGGCTTGAAGGCCGGCGATCGACTGATCACTGAAGGGCTGCAATACGTCAAACCAGGAGCGGAAGTGAAAGCCACTGAAGCGACCAACGTCGGCACCAAGAACCCGGCCCCCGCACAGGCAGCTGACAAGGCTTCCAGCGGCAAAGGGGAGTAAACCATGTCGAAATTTTTTATCGACCGTCCGATTTTCGCCTGGGTAATTGCCCTGGTGATCATGCTGGTCGGGGCACTCTCGATCCTCAAGTTGCCGATCAACCAATACCCGAGCATTGCGCCTCCGGCGATCGCTATTTCCGTGACCTACCCAGGCGCGTCTGCACAAACCGTGCAGGACACCGTGGTTCAGGTGATCGAACAGCAACTCAACGGCATCGACAACCTGCGTTATGTGTCTTCGGAAAGTAACTCCGACGGCAACATGACCATCACCGCCACCTTCGAGCAGGGCACCAACTCTGACACCGCGCAGGTTCAGGTGCAGAACAAGCTGAACCTGGCCACCCCGCTGCTGCCGCAAGAAGTGCAGCAACAAGGGATTCGCGTCACCAAGGCAGTGAAAAACTTCCTGATGGTGATCGGCGTGGTTTCGCGCGACGGCAGCATGACCAAGGACGACCTGTCCAACTACATCGTGTCGAACATGCAGGACCCGATCTCGCGGACCGCCGGTGTCGGTGACTTCCAGGTCTTCGGTGCCCAGTACGCGATGCGTATCTGGCTCGATCCGGCCAAGCTGAATAACTTCAACCTGACGCCGGTTGACGTGAAAAACGCCATCGCCGCGCAGAACGTCCAGGTCTCGTCCGGTCAGCTCGGTGGCTTGCCTGCCGTGCAAGGCCAACAGTTGAACGCAACGATCATCGGCAAGACCCGTCTGCAGACTGCCGAGCAGTTCAAGGCGATTCTGTTGAAGGTCAACAGCGACGGTTCGCAAGTGCGTGTCGGTGACGTTGCCGATGTCGGTCTGGGCGGTGAGAACTACTCGATCAGCGCGCAGTTCAACGGCAGCCCGGCGTCCGGTCTGGCGGTGAAACTGGCCAACGGTGCCAACGCCCTCGACACGGCAAAAGCCCTGCGCAACACCATCGAAACGCTCAAGCCTTTCTTCCCGGAAGGCATGGAAGTGGTGTTCCCGTATGACACCACTCCGGTCGTGACCGAGTCGATCAAGGGCGTGGTTGAAACCCTGGTCGAGGCGATCGTGCTGGTGTTCCTGGTGATGTTCCTGTTCCTGCAAAACTTCCGCGCCACCGTTATCACCACGATGACCGTGCCAGTGGTATTGCTGGGTACATTCGGGATCCTCGCGGCGTTCGGTTTCAGCATCAACACCCTGACCATGTTCGGCATGGTGCTCGCCATCGGCTTGCTGGTGGACGACGCCATCGTTGTGGTGGAAAACGTCGAACGGGTCATGAGCGAAGAAGGCCTGTCACCCAAAGAGGCCACGAAGAAATCCATGGGGCAGATCCAGGGTGCACTGGTGGGTATCGCCCTGGTGCTGTCTGCGGTTCTGTTGCCGATGGCGTTCTTCAGCGGTTCCACCGGCGTGATCTACAAGCAGTTCTCGATCACCATCGTTTCGGCCATGGCGCTGTCGGTGCTGGTTGCGTTGATCTTCACCCCGGCGCTCTGCGCGACCATGCTCAAGCCGATTCCGAAAGGCGAGCACGGCACGCCGAAACGCGGCTTCTTCGGCTGGTTCAACCGCAGCTTCGACCGTGGTGTCAGAAGTTACGAGCGCGGCGTCGGCAACATGCTCACGCACAAGGCGCCGTACCTGTTGGCTTACCTGATCATCGTGGTCGGCATGATCTGGCTGTTCACCCGCATTCCAACGGCATTCCTGCCGGAAGAAGACCAGGGCGTTCTGTTTGCCCAGGTGCAAACCCCCGCCGGTTCCAGTGCCGAGCGCACCCAGGTGGTCGTGGACGAAATGCGGGAATTCCTGCTGCGTCCATCCAAGGATGGCGGTGAGGGCGATGCGGTGGCCTCGGTGTTTACCGTGACCGGCTTCAACTTCGCCGGCCGTGGTCAGAGCTCGGGCATGGCGTTCATCATGCTCAAACCGTGGGACGAGCGTAACGCTGAAAACAGCGTGTCGAGTCTGGCGGCCCGGGCCCAGCAGCATTTCTTCACGTTCCGTGATGCGATGGTGTTTGCCTTTGCACCGCCAGCCGTACTCGAACTGGGTAACGCCACCGGCTTCGACGTGTTCCTGCAGGACCGCGCCGGTATCGGTCACGAAAAACTGATGGAAGCGCGTAACCAGTTCCTCGGCATGGCGGCGCAAAGCAAAGTGCTCTCGCAAGTGCGTCCGAACGGCCTGAACGACGAGCCGCAATACCAGTTGGAAATTGATGACGAGAAAGCCAGCGCCCTCGGTGTGACGCTCACCGACATCAACAACACCTTGTCGATCGCCTTGGGCAGTAGCTATGTGAACGACTTCATCGACCGCGGTCGGGTGAAAAAGGTGTACGTGCAAGGCCAGCCTGATGCGCGCATGAGCCCTGAAGACGTGAAGAAGTGGTATGTGCGTAACAGCGCCGGGACCATGGTGCCCTTCACGGCCTTCGCCAAGGGAGAGTGGATTTACGGTGCACCGAAACTGTCGCGTTACAACGGCGTAGAAGCGATGGAAATCCTCGGGGCTGCGGCGCCGGGTTATTCCACCGGTGAAGCCATGGCCGAAGTCGAGGCGCTGGCGAAGAAACTGCCGGCCGGTGTCGGTATTTCCTGGACCGGTCTGTCGTACGAAGAACGCTTGTCCGGTTCGCAAGCGCCAGCGTTGTACGCGTTGTCGCTGCTGATGGTGTTCCTGTGTCTGGCGGCGTTGTATGAAAGCTGGTCGATCCCGATTGCGGTGATGCTGGTGGTGCCTTTGGGGATCATCGGTGCGCTGCTGGCGACCAGCCTGCGCGGCCTGTCCAACGACGTTTACTTCCAGGTGGGCCTGTTGACAACCATCGGGCTGGCGGCGAAAAACGCCATCCTGATCGTCGAATTCGCCAAGGAACTGCATGAGCAAGGGCGAAGCCTGCGCGATGCTGCGATTGAAGCGTGCCGGATGCGTCTGCGTCCGATCATCATGACCTCGCTCGCCTTCGTGCTCGGTGTGGTGCCATTGGCGATTTCCACCGGCGCAGGTTCGGGTAGCCAACATGCGATCGGTACCGGCGTTATTGGCG
The DNA here is from genome assembly GCF_000690905.1 of Pseudomonas sp. Ant30-3. Classification (GTDB taxonomy): domain Bacteria; phylum Pseudomonadota; class Gammaproteobacteria; order Pseudomonadales; family Pseudomonadaceae; genus Aquipseudomonas. The sequence continues at coordinate 24,780 of NZ_JMCL01000059.1, forward strand.
GTATGATCACGGCCACGGTCCTGGCGATCTTCTGGGTACCCCTGTTCTTTGTCACCGTGTCGTCCATCGGCCAGCGCAAAAAAGTCGATCAGGATGATGCTACTGAAACTCCAAAAGAGGCTGGCCAATGAGCAAGTCGCTACTCTCCCTCGCCGTCGCCGCCTTCGTGCTGAGCGGGTGCTCGCTGATACCTGATTATCAGCAGCCCGCCGCACCGGTGGCGCAGCAATACCCACAAGGGCCGGCCTACTCGCCGGCCCAGGCGCCGAGCCAGGCCGCTGCCGAACAGGGCTGGAAGCAGTTTTTCCATGACCCGGCGTTGCAGCAGCTGATCAAGGTCGCGCTCGAAAACAACCGCGACCTGCGTGTCGCGGCGCTGAACATCGATGCCTTCGCGGCGCAGTACCGCATCCAGCGTGCGGACCTGTTCCCGGCCGTTTCGGCCAATGGCAGTGGCAGCCGCCAGCGGGTTCCGGCGAATGCTTCGCAGACCGGTGAAGCCGGCATCGTCAGTTCCTACTCGGCGACTGTCGGCATCAGCGCCTATGAGCTCGACCTGTTCGGTCGGGTTCGCAGCCTCAGTGAAGAAGCGCTGCAACAATACTTCGCCACTGAAGAAGGCCGCCGCAGTACGCAGATCAGTCTGGTCGCCAACGTCGCCAATGCCTACATGACCTGGCAGGCAGACAAAGAGCTGCTCAAGCTGACGCAAGATACGCTGGGTGCGTTTGAAGAGAGCTTGAAGCTCACTTCGCGCAGCAACGAAGTCGGTGTCGCCTCGGCGCTGGATCTGGCGCAGTCGCGCACGTCGGTGGAAAACGCCCGCGCCCAACTGGCCCGCTACACGCGTCAGGTGGCTCAGGATGAAAACAGTCTGGTGTTGCTGCTCGGTACGGGGATCCCGGCCAATCTGCAACCGGCCAAGCCACTCTCGGATGACTTGCTGAGCGAAGTACCGCCCGGCCTGCCGTCGGATCTGCTGCAGCGTCGTCCGGACATTCTTCAGGCCGAGTACAACCTGAAAGCGGCCAACGCCAACATCGGCGCGGCACGGGCGGCGTTCTTCCCGAGCATCAGCCTGACTGCCAATGCCGGCACCCTCAGCCCGGACCTGTCCGGCCTGTTCAAGGGTGGTTCGGGCACGTGGCTGTTCCAGCCGCAGATCAACCTGCCGATCTTTAACGCCGGCAGCCTGCGCGCCAGCCTGGATTACTCGAAAATCCAGAAAGAAATCAGCGTGGCGAACTACGAGAAGTCCATTCAAACGGCTTTCCAGGAAGTCGCGGACGGCTTGGCCGCACGTCAGACCTACACCGAGCAGTTGCAGGCTCAGCGTGATTTCGTCCAGGCCAACCAGGATTACTACCGTCTGGCCGAGCGTCGTTACCGCATCGGTGTCGACAGCAACCTGACCTTCCTCGATGCCCAGCGTCAGCTGTTCAGTGCCCAGCAATCACTGATCACCGACCGTCTGGCGCAGCTGAACAGTGCCGTCAATCTGTACAAGGCACTGGGCGGCGGCTGGAACGAGCAGACCGCCCAGGTCCAGCGCCAGAAAGAACAAGCGCCGGAACTGAAGTTGTTCTGATGATGTTGTAAACACGAAGCCCACCTTTTGGTGGGCTTTTTGTTGGCTGTCGGAAAGTCGAATCGCCGTCCGCCCCCAACAGGATTCTCGGATGATACAAAATCCGCGTCCATCCCTCCCCCCGTAGGAGCAAGCTTGCTCGCGATGGCATTCCTCCAGTCACATCAATTGCGAATAGGCTACCGCTATCGCCAGCAAGCCGGCTCCTACAACATTCTTCGGTGAATCCGAGATCCGCATCCACCGACAATCCCTGTGGGAGCGAGCCTGCTCGCGATGGGGCCGGGTCAGTCAATTTGAATAGCAACTGGCGCACCGCTTTCGCGAGCGGGCTCGCTCCCACAGGGGATCTTCGAAGACCACAAACTTGGCGTTCGCACTGGATTATTGTGGGAGCAAGCCTGCTCGCGACGGGGCCGGGTCAGTCAATTTGAATAGCGACTGGCGCACCGCTTTCGCGAGCAGGCTCGCTCCCACAGAATCCGTGGCTGAACCGCAAACTTGTTCTATCCGCAAAACCTGTGGGAGCGAGCCTGCTCGCGATGGGGCGCGGTCAGGCGCCGCTAGCCCAGCGGATCACTCCCGCGATTCAACCCCCAATTCATCCCACACCGACTCCGCCAGATGGAACGTGGCGTTGGCCGCCGGAATCCCGCAGTAGATCGCACTCTGCATGATCACTTCCTTGATCTCGCCACGGCTGACGCCATTGTTGGCGGCGGCGCGCAGGTGCAATTTGAGTTCTTCGCTGCGGTTCATGCCGATCAGCATGGCGATGGTGATCAGGCTGCGAGTGTGGCGCTCCAGACCCGGGCGGGTCCAGATGTCACCCCAGGCGTGGCGGGTGATCATCTCCTGAAATTCCGAGTTGAACTCGGTCAACGCATTCAGGCTGCGGTCGACATGCGCGTCGCCGAGCACTGCACGGCGCACGGTCATGCCTTCTTCGTAACGCTGTTTCTCGTCCACGTAAAACTCCTCAACGGCCCAAAAGGAATGCCACAACACGCTCGCTGAACGCCTTGTCGGCCTGCACGTTGGACAGGTGCGCGGCGTAGAACTCAGCGTACTCGGCGCCCTGCACATGCTGCTGAATAAAGTGCCCGCCCGACGGCGGCGTGACTGCGTCCTCGCTGCCGGCAATCACCAGCAGCGGCACCTTGATCGACGACAGTTGATCGCGGAAATCGGCATCGCGCACCGCTGCGCAATTGGCCGCATAGCCCTCGGGAGAAGTCGCCGCCAGCATGTCGGTGATCTTCTTCGCCGCCGCTGGATTGGCTTCAGCAAAATCCGCCGTGAACCAGCGGGCAATCGACGCGTCGCGCAGCGCGACCATGGCCGCCGTACCGTCGCGCAATACGGTTTCGATGCGCGGGTCCCACACTGATGAATCGCCGATCTTCGCTGCGGTGTTGCACACCACCAGCTTGTGCAAACGATCACCGGCGTTGATCCCCAGCCATTGGCCGATCAGGCCGCCCATCGATAATCCACAAAAATGCGCACGTTCAATCTGCAACGCATCCAGCAACGCCAGTACGTCACGCCCCAGTTGCTCAATGCTGTAAGGCCCCGGCGTCACCAGCGATTGACCATGCCCTCGGGTGTCGAAACGCAGCACGCGAAAGTGCTGGCTGAACGCGGCGATTTGCTTGTCCCACATGTGCAAATCGGTGCCCAACGAATTCGACAGCACCAACACCGGTGCATCGGCCGGCCCTTCCATCTGGTAGTGCAGTTCGCCCTCGGCGAGTTGTACGAAAGCCACAGCAATCTCCTTCAAGCAGTCATTGCAGAATGTTCGGCCACCGCGCGCTCGACCCACGTGTGGGCCTGACCGAGGTAGTGCGCGGGGTCCAGCAGTTGATCGAGCTCAGCGACAGATAACTCGGCGGTGACCTCCGGCTCGTCGCCGAGGACTGCACGCAAATGCCGCTGCTCGGCCACCGCGCGTTTACAGCATTGTTCGAGCAGATGATGCGCGGTGTCGCGGCCGACCCGTTGCGCGAGGACGATGCTCACCGCTTCGGCCAGTACCAGCCCCCGAGTCAGGTCAAGATTGCGGGACATGCGTTCGGCATCCACCTCTAATCCATCGGCGACCAACAGCGCTTGCTGCAACGCACCCGACACCAGGCAGCAAATTTCCGGAAGGGTTTCCCACTCGGCATGCCATAGGCCGAGGCTGCGTTCGTGTTCCTGTGGCATCGCGCTGAATAACGTCGAGAGCAAACCAGGCACCCGCGTCGCCGCGCCAATCAGCACCGCCGCACCTACCGGATTGCGTTTGTGCGGCATGGTCGAGGAGCCGCCCTTGCCCGGCGCCGAGGGCTCGAACACTTCGCCCGCCTCGGTCTGCATCAACAGACTGATGTCGCGACCCAGTTTGCCGAGGCTGCCGGCGATCAAGCCGAGCACCGCGCCGAATTCCACCAGACGATCACGCTGGGTGTGCCACGGCTGATCAGGCAACGTCAGTTGCAGTTCCTCGGCCAACGCTTCGGCAATCGGCATGGCCCGGTCGCCCAAGGCCGCAAGCGTTCCGGAAGCACCACCAAATTGCAGGACCAGCAAGCGCGGCTTGAGTTGTTGCAGACGTTGCCGACTGCGCGTCACCGCGCCCAGCCAGCCAGCAATCTTCATCCCCAACGTCACCGGCGTCGCGTGCTGCAACCAGGTTCGCCCGGCCAGCGGCGTGGCGACGTAGCGCAACGCTTGTGTCGCGAGAATCTCACCGAGCTGCGCCAGATCCTGCTCGATCAACACCAGCGCCTGGCGAATCTGCAGCACCAAACCCGTGTCCATTACGTCCTGACTGGTCGCGCCCAGGTGCACATAACGCTCGGCGTCGGCATCAGTTGCCGCCAGCCGTTTGCCCAAGGCCTTGACCAACGGAATCGCCGAATTGCCCGCGGTCGCGATCGCATCCCCGAGCGCGACGAAATCATAATGCTCGGCGCGACACGCGGCTTCGATGGGCACGACGACGCTGTGCGGGATCAATCCGACCCGCGCTTCTGCCCGGGCCAGCGCCGCTTCGAAATCGAGCATGGCCTGAATCCGGCCGTGATCGCAGAACACTTCACGCATGTCACGGGCAGTGAAGTAGGCATCGAACAGCTGGTTCATAAACGGTCCTTGCAAGCGTGGGCCGGTGTGGCCCACGCGGGGTGGGTCAAAGGTCGTGGTGCAGGTATTTGGCCTGCTTCGGCAGACGCAGGCTGAACAGGAACGCTACCGCCATCATCACCGTCACGTACCAATAAAACGAGTTTTCCATACCCGCGGCCTTCAGGCTCAGGGCCACGTATTCCGCAGAACCGCCGAAGATCGCGTTCGCCACCGCGTACGCCAGACCAACACCCAGCGCGCGCACTTCCGGCGGGAACATCTCGGCTTTGACCAGGCCGCTGATCGAGGTATAGAAACTCACGATCGCCAGCGCCAGGGTAATCAGCACAAACGCGAGAAACGGACTGCCGACGCTTTTCAGGCTCAGCAGGATCGGCACGGTGCACAAGGTGCCGAGGCCGCCGAACCAGAGCATCGAGTTTCGGCGCCCGATCTTGTCCGCGAGCATGCCGAACAGCGGCTGCATGCACATATAAAGAAACAGCGCGCCGGTCATGATGTAACTCGCCGTTTTCGCGTGCATGCCTGCCGTATTCACCAGGTATTTCTGCATGTACGTGGTGAAGGTGTAGAAAATCAGCGAGCCACCGGCGGTGTAACCGAGCACGGTGATGAACGCCGCTTTGTGGTCGCGAAACAGGGCGACGATGCTGCCGGCGTCCTTGTTCTCACGCATCTCTTTGCTGGTAGTTTCTTTCAGCGAGCGACGCAGGAACAGCGAAATCAATGCGGCCACGGCACCCACGACAAACGGGATCCGCCAGCCGTAGGCACGCAGTTCATCTTCGCTGAGAAATTGCTGCAGCACGACCACCAGCGACACCGCCAGCAGTTGCCCGCCAATCAATGTCACGTACTGGAACGAAGCAAAAAAACCGCGCTGACCTTTGAGGGCGACTTCACTCATGTAGGTCGCGGTGGTGCCGTACTCGCCGCCGACCGACAGGCCCTGCAGCAAGCGTGCGAACAACAGCATGATCGGCGCCCAGACGCCGATATCCTTATAGGTTGGCAGACAGGCGATCAGCAGTGAGCCGAAGCACATCATCAGAATCGAAATCAGCATCGAATTCTTGCGCCCGTGCTTGTCCGCCACACGGCCGAATATCCAGCCGCCGATAGGACGCATCAGGAAACCGGCGGCGAATACGCCTGCGGTATTCACCAACTGCACAGTCGGGTTATCAGAGGGGAAAAACGCCGGGGCGAAATAGATCGCGCAAAAGGCGTAAACGTAGAAGTCGAACCATTCGACGAGGTTACCTGACGAGGCACCGACAATCGCGAAGATGCGCTTCTTGCGCTCTTCGCCGGTGTAATGAGAGGTTGTGGTTGTCATGGGTTTTCACTCTTTGGGGACCGGTGAGTGTCTAGACACACTTTGCAACACTCCCGTTCCACAGAAGCGTATGAACCTGAGAGCACTCCTGTGGTGAGGGGATTTATCCCCGTCCGAGTGCGAAGCAGTCGCAAAACCGTTTAACCGCGATACCCCTGAACGCATCGGATCTATGTTTTGGGGCTGCTTGGCAGCCGAAACGGGGGCAAGCCCCCTCGCCACAAAAGCTTGTCGCCACAGATACGGTGCTCACTCAATAATCAAAAAACACCGTCTCGGCGTCAGCGCCCTGCAGAATCACATTCCACTGGTAAACACCGGACGCATCCTGCTTCGCCAGCAACGTCTGGCGACGTTCGGCCGGTACACACTCCAGCAGCGGGTCGTCGACATTCGCCGTTTCGCCATCGAAGTAGATCCGCGTCAGCAAGTGCTTGACCAGCCCGCGCGCAAACACCAACACCACCAGATGCGGCGCCTGGGTCGTGCCCTTCAGGCCTTGCACGGTGCCCGGTTTGATCGTGGTGAATCGGAAGCGCCCTTCGGCGTCCACCGGCACCCGGCCGAAACCTTCAAAGTTCGGGTCCAGCGGTTTGTCCTGGTCGTCTTCGGGATGGTCGTATTTGCCGGCAGCGTTGGCCTGCCAGATTTCGAGCATCGCATCGTTGACGACATCGCCGTTGCCGTCGACGACTTGCCCGGTGATCGCCACGCGCTCGCCCAGGGTTTGTTCGACGGTCAGGTCTTCGCGGTTCAGCCAAGTCAGGCCGATGTGGTAATACGGCCCGACGGTGTGGGACGTGGTCGCGTTCAGCGTCATCTTATTTCTCCATCGGCGTGGCATCGCGGCCGCGCAAGACGATGTCCCAGCGATAACCGAGGGCGTAGGAAGGGACGGTTTTTTCCAGGTCGAAACTGGCGATCAGACGTTCTTTGGCGCGGGTGTCCGGCACGCAGTTATAGATGGGGTCGAAAGCCAGTAACGGATCGCCGGGGAAATACATCTGCGTGACCAGGCGCGTCAAAATGCTCGGCCCGAACAACGAGAAGTGGATGTGCGCCGGGCGCCAGGCGTTGTGGTGGTTGCCCCACGGATAGGCGCCGGGCTTGATGGTCTGGAATTGATACCAGCCATCGGCGTCGGTCACGGTACGGCCGGTGCCGGTGAAATTCGGATCGAGTGGCGCATCATGCAGGTCGCGGTCATGGTTGTAGCGGCCGGCCGCATTGGCTTGCCAGATCTCCACCAGAATTCCCGGCACCGGCAGGCCGTCTTCATCCAGCACGCGGCCGTGGACGATGATTCGCTCGCCTTGCGGCTGGCCTTGATGCTGGGCGGTCAGGTCGTTGTCCTTCTCGTCGACACGGTCAGCGCCGATGGTCGGGCCAGTAATTTCCGACAACGAATGTGGCAAAAACACCAACGGCTTGGACGGCGAACGCCGATTGGTGGATTGATAGGCCGGGTGCAGGTATTCCGGCTGGGTGCCCTCTTGCGGGCGACGATAACCAGGCTTGTCAGTCATTTCGCTTTCCTCTGTTCTTATTGTCACTGCTGCGCGTCAGACGCGTTCGATCGCCAGGGCCAGACCCTGACCGACGCCGACGCACATAGTCGCCAGACCTTTCTTGCCACCGGTTTTTTCCAGCTGATGCAGAGCCGTCAGCACCAGACGCGCGCCGCTCATGCCCAGCGGATGGCCCAAGGCAATGGCGCCACCGTTCGGATTAACCTGAGCCGCGTCGTCAGCCAGGCCCAGTTCTCGCAGCACCGCCAAACCCTGGCTGGCAAACGCTTCGTTGAGTTCGATCACATCGAAATCGCTGACCGCCAGACCGAGGCGCTCGGTCAGTTTGCGCACTGCCGGCACCGGGCCGATGCCCATGACCCGCGGCGCTACACCGGCGCTGGCCATGCCCAACACTTTCGCACGGGCGGTCAGACCATGCTTTTTCACCGCTTCGGCGGAGGCGAGAATCATCGCGGCGGCACCGTCGTTGACGCCCGATGCATTGCCAGCGGTGACGGTTTTGTCCGGGCCGTTGACCGGTTTCAGCTTGGCCAGGGTTTCCAGCGATGTATCGGCGCGAGGATGCTCATCCTGGCTGACCACGGTTTCACCCTTCTTGTGGGCAATCCGCACTTCAACGATTTCTTCAGCGAAAAATCCTGCAGCCTGCGCAGCGGCAGTACGTTGCTGACTGCGCAGAGCGAAAGCGTCCTGATCTTCCCGGGATATTTGGTAATCGTCCGCAACGTTGTCGGCAGTCTGCGGCATTGCGTCGACGCCGTACTGCGCTTTCATCAGCGGGTTGATGAAACGCCAGCCGATGGTGGTGTCTTCCAGCTTCATGTTGCGCGAGAACGCCGCATCCGCCTTGCCCATCACGAACGGCGCGCGGGACATCGACTCGACGCCACCGGCAATCGTCAGCTCCATTTCGCCGCTGGCAATGGCGCGGAACGCAGTGCCGATGGCATCCATGCCCGAAGCGCACAGGCGATTGAGGGTCACGCCGGGAATGGTCTCCGGCAGGCCCGCCAGCAACAACGCCATGCGCGCAACGTTGCGGTTGTCTTCGCCGGCCTGGTTGGCGCAGCCGAGGAATACCTCGTCCACCGCGCTCCAGTCGACCGAGGGATTACGTTCCATCAATGCCTTGATCGGCACCGCAGCAAGATCGTCGGCGCGGACTGCCGACAGGCCGCCACCGAAGCGGCCGATCGGTGTGCGAATCGCGTCGCAGATATACACATCACGCATCACGCTTCTCCGGGTGCTTGGCCATGGGCCGCGGCGGTGCGGGCTTCCAGATCCCTTAGCGCCTTCAGTTCAACCTCGGTCGGCTCTGCCGTGTGCTCAACATGATCGGCAAAGCGGATCGCCCAACCGGTGGCTGCCACTACTTGCTCACGGGTCACGCCCGGGTGCAGAGCAGTGACCACAAATTCATGAGTATCAACCTCCGGTTCCATGATGCACAGGTCGGTAATGATGCCAACCGGGCCAGCCCCCGGCAGCCCCAGACGCTGACGTGAATCGCCGCCCTCGCCGTGCCCAACCGAAGTAATGAAGTCGAGTTTGTCGACAAAGGAGCGCGCCGATTGCTTGAGGATGATCAGCACGCTTTTCGCCGAACCGGCAATTTCCGGCGCGCCACCGGCACCTGGCAGACGTACCTTCGGCTGGTGATAATCGCCGACGACGGTGGTGTTGATATTACCGAAGCGGTCAACTTGCGCAGCACCGAGGAACCCGACGTCAATGCGGCCGCCCTGCAGCCAATAGCGAAAAATCTCACCGGTTGGAACGACAGTGTCGGCAGTCTCGGCCAGTTCACCGTCACCAATCGAAAGCGGCAGTACGCTCGGCTTGGCACCGATCGGACCCGATTCGTAGATCAGGACTACATCCGGCGACGACGTCAGCCGGGCCAGGTTGGCCGCTTTTGACGGCAGGCCGATGCCGACAAAGCACACGGAACCGTTTTTCAGACGGCGAGCGGCGGCGACGGTCATCATTTCATTGGTGGTGTACGTCATTACTTCGCCTCCGAAGCGTTAGCCAGCTTGGCCCGGAACTCGCTGAAGTCAGCGCAGCCATGGATGTACTCGTTGATCCACGCGGTGAACGTTTCACGGTCGCGGGCAATCGGGTCCCAGGCTTGATAGAAACGGTTGTCACGTTCGGTGTAACCGTGCGCGTAGGAAGGATGTGCACCGCCCGGAACGTGGCAGACCGCGCTCAAGGCCCAGGTCGGCAATACGCAGGCGTTCATCGGCGCGTTGAGGTCGTCGACGATTTCTTCGACGGTGACGATGCAACGCTTGGCCGCCAGCGCTGCCTCTTTCTGCACGCCGAGAATGCCCCACAGCAGCACGTTGCCTTTGCGGTCGGCCTTTTGTGCGTGAATCACGGTGATGTCCGGACGTACCGAAGGCACGGCGGCCAATACTTCGCCGGTGAACGGACACGTGACCGTCTTGATCAGTGGGTTGACCTTCGGCAGGTCCGAGCCGGCGTAGGCACGCAGCACCGCGAACGGGAGGCCGGAAGCGCCAGCCACATAGGCGTTGGCCAGGTCGGCGTGGCTGTGTTCTTCGATTTCCAGCGCATGCGGCCACTGCTTCTCGACGGCGTCACGCAGGCGGTGCAGGGAACCGACGCCTGGATTGCCGCCCCAGGAAAAAATCAATTTGCGCGCACAACCGGCGCCGATCAACTGGTCGTAGATCAGGTCAGGCGTCATGCGCACCAGCGTCAGATCTTTCTTGCCCTGACGAATGATTTCATGCCCGGCGGCCGTAGGAATCAAATGGGTGAAGCCTTCGAGCGCGACGGTATCGCCATCGTTGACGAATTGCTTCACCGCGTCGTGCAGCGAAATGATTTCAGCCATGGGGCAGGCTCCCGTTTTTTATTAACCGACTGTGGATAAAAAGGCGCGAGGTTGAGCACCGGAATGACTGAAGGTTAAGCTGATGAAAATCACCAAACAATCCGATAATCGACTAAGTGTTCGTTTATCGAACATATTGTTGCTTGGCTAATGATTAGAAAAAGCTTCGCGGGCAAGCCTCGCTCCTACAGACGAGTCGACCCGATCGCTCCCACGCGCGTGGGAACGATCACATCCGTAGGAGCTGCCGAAGGCTGCGATCTTTTCCGCAATTTGTTTCAGAGCTGGATCAGGTCGCATCCGCATGACTGACCATGCCCTTTATCACCACGGCCGTGGTCGCCAACGCCGCCGGTATCACCAACGCGGTCAGCACCTGTTCGAAATTCCAGCCCAATCCCAGCAACGTCGCGCCCATCCATGCCCCAAGGATCGCGCCGAACCTGCCAATCCCGAGCATCCACGAAACACCCGTCGCCCTGCCCTGCGTCGGATAAAACCGCGCCGCCAGAGATGGCATTGCCGATTGCGCGCCGTTGACGCACATCCCTGCCACCAGCACCAGAGTGGCCAACAACGTGATGTTGCCCAGGCTCTGCCCCACGGCGTAGGCAAACACCCCTGCCAGCAGGTAGAAAATGCCGATGACCTTGTGCGGGTTGAACCGGTCCATCGCCCAGCCGACACCGACTGCGCTCAGGACACCGCCGAACTGGAACAACGCGCCAATAAAGGCTGACTGCTCCATGCTCGCGCCGCTGTCACGCATCAGCGTCGGCAGCCAACTGGTCAGCAGGTAAACAATCACCAGGCCCATGAAATAGGTCAGCCACAACAGCAAGGTGCCGGCGCTGTAAGTGCCGGAGAAAATCACGGCGAAGACGTTGCGCGCCTTCACGGATGTCTGTTCCGGCACGCTGAAGCTGGACGCTTGGGCGACGACAACTGGATCAATCGGCGACAGAGTTTTGCGCACTTTCTCAGTGCCACGGTTGCGGACTACAAGGTAGCGCGCCGATTCCGGCAACCAGAACAGCAGTACGACCGCGAGGATCAACGGCAAAATCCCACCAATCAGCATCAGGCTATGCCAGCCGTACGCAGGGATCAGCTTTGCCGAAATGAATCCGCCGGCGGCCATGCCCAGGTTGAAGCCGCAGAACATGCTGGTCACCAGCAGCGATTTTTTCCGCTCAGGGGTGTATTCCGAGAGCAATGTGGTGGCGTTGGGCATGCCGGCGCCAAGGCCCAGGCCTGTGAGAAAACGCAAGAGCAGCAGTTGATCGACGTTGGTCGCATACGCGGATGCGAGGCTGAACGCGCCGAACAACAGGACCGCGCCAACCAGTACGATTTTTCGTCCGAAGCGGTCAGCCAAAGGGCCGGAGCCCAGTGCACCAAAGACCATGCCGATTAGCGCGGCACTCATTACCGGGCCCAGGCTGGCGCGGTCAATGCCCCAGTCCTGGGACAACGCCGGGGCGATGAAGCCCATCGCTGCGGTGTCGAGGCCGTCAAGGAAGACAATCAGAAAACACAAAATCACCACCCGCCATTGGTAGCGCGAAATGGGTTGAGCATTGATGAAGGACTGCACGTCGAGGCAGTTTCCTACAGCAGACTGAGGCTGGTTCATTATTCTTATTCCACACGAGAACGCAGTCGGGACGGTGTCAGCCAAGGCTGACGCTGCCGCGACATTAGTGATCATGGGGAAAGACCGTCAATTCGATAAACGCAAGTCTGTGCGGTTATCGAACAGCTTAAGCGAACAGCTGCGAACTAAGGTTGCGACTCGCGTCCAGCAGCCCAGGCAGGAAACGCTGTTCGAGTTCATTGCGACTGACCCGACCGGCATGGGTACTGACATTCAGCGCCGCGACCACTTGCCCGGAAGCGTCGTACACCGGAACGGCAATTGAACGCAGGCCTTGCTCCAGTTCCTGATCAACAATGCACCAACCCTGCCGACGCACTTCCTGCAGGCATTCGAGCAAGGCTTGCGGCGTGTGCAAGGTCCTGCTGGTCTTGGCTTGCATATCGGCATGATCGAGGTATTCGCGCAAAGACGTGTCGTCCAGCGCGGCGAGAAGAATCCTGCCCATCGAGGTGCAATAAGCCGGCAGGCGGCCGCCCACGGACAGGTCGACCGAAATCAGGCGCTGAGTAGTCGCCGAGCGCGCGATGTATAAAATGTCATCGCCTTCGAGGGTGGCCATGTTGCAGGCCTCATGCAGTTGCTCACTCATGCGGTCGAGGTACGGTTGTGCGGAAACTGCCAGCGGCGTCGAGGACAGATAGGCATGGCCAAGCGTCAGTACTTTGGGTAATAGCGAATAAGTACGACCGTCGGTGGTCGCGTAGCCAAGCTTGATCAGCGTATGTAGGCAACGGCGCACAGCAGCGCGGGGAATTTCCGTGCGGTGACTGATCTGCGCAATGGTCAGGTGCCGCTTGCGCTCTTGAAAGGCTTGCACCACGGCAAGACCGCGGGCCAGGGACGTCATGAAGTCCGGATCACCGGTCAGGGCCTGAATACGCTTGGCGGGCGACGCGACAATGGGTGGTGCCACTGAAGCGAAGGAATTGCGCATCTGATCGTTCATGTCAGAACCCTTATCAAAAAATCAACAGCAGGTACGTCGGGCGATTATCGAACGCCCGCCCGATTATCGCAAATCGCCGTTGCCTTGAGCGTCGAGGTACATCGCCGTTTGCGCAGAAGCCGAGCAAGTTTCAGCCTACGCTTGAAACGCAGATAAAAGCCCCCATTTAACAGCCAAGTTTGTCCGACTTAATGACGCCAGAAAGTCATCGCTTGATGAAACTTACAAGTAAGAAGCAAATCACACATCAAGATCCATTTTTAACCGATTGGAGATAGTGTTCTCGTAATCGGCCGCTATAATGCAATTCAGGTCATCCGGTTAATTTGTCGGTTGTGCCGCCCGGTAGCGCGATGGTCCATCGCCGTTGCCTTCAGCTCGCGCGTTGTTGCCCTTTTCACCTGCTTCACAGCGCGCGCTGAAACAGGATACTGATGCTACGTCAGCTGTTTGCTCTGGTGCCGTGGCCGCGCCTGCAACATGGAAGTATTTGATCGTATTACTGCTGATCGAGGTCTTTATCGGCGTCGACCTTTGGCGAATGCGACCGATACGTTTGTTGCAGCGCGTATAACCAGAATTTAAATCTCAACCTATCAGGTAGCACTGTGACGAAAGACGAACTGCGCGCGGAACTTGAGCGCCAGGAACAACGTTACAAGGAAGTTTACGGCGGGGAAGTCACCACCTACGCCGCACAGCCCGAACCGGAACGCAAACCCTGGCGTAAACGCGCCACCGTTCAGGATCAGGCTTTTACCCAGGAATTGCAGAAGATGGAAAAGGAACTCAAAGCCGAAGAGCCTTGAAGCCTCGGCCTGACTTCCTCCAAGGGTCGGCGACTGCTCTCGCTAAAAGCGGGAAGCAGCGACGGAGCCATCCGCGCCAGCCATGAGCGGCCGCGGCCAACTCATCTATAGGATGAGGCGAATGACTCATATCCGGCCCGCTTCTCAGAAATTTCTCACAAGCTGCGAAGCTTCTTGCAAACGCGAGCAAAACGCTCCTGCCTGTTTGCTTTTGAAATAAATTCAACGACTTGCCAAACCCGCCGAACCGCTGGGTTATAGGGCGCCGTGACCAATTAATTCGTTGAAGGATGTTACCGATGAGCACTCAATGCATCGATTTTCACACTTTTCTGGCATAATCGCGCCCCCTTACGACCGGGTCAGAAAACCTTCATGATCGATTTATTCAGCGGACTGGATGCTTGGGTGCTTGTGAGCCTCTTGCTCGCCCTCGCCTTTGTCCTCGCCTTCGAGTTCATCAACGGCTTTCATGACACCGCTAACGCGGTGGCCACCGTTATTTACACCAAGGCCATGCCGCCACATCTGGCAGTATTCTTTTCCGGCGTGTTCAACTTTCTCGGCGTGCTGCTGGGCGGTGTTGGCGTAGCCTATGCCATCGTCCACCTGCTGCCGGTGGAACTGCTGATCAATGTGAACACCGGTCACGGACTGGCCATGGTGTTCTCGCTGCTCGCCGCCGCCATCACCTGGAACCTGGGCACCTGGTACTTCGGTATCCCGGCCTCCAGCTCCCACACGCTGATCGGCTCGATCCTCGGCGTCGGCCTGGCCAACGCGTTGATCAACGACATTCCGTTGGCCGATGGCGTGAACTGGCAGAAGGCGATCGATATCGGTGCCTCTCTCGTATTCTCGCCGATGGCCGGTTTCCTGGTCGCTGCGCTGATTCTGATCGGCCTTAAATGGTGGCGTCCGCTGTCGAAGATGCACAAGACGCCGGAACAACGCCGCAAGATCGACGATAAAAAGCATCCACCGTTCTGGAATCGCCTGGTACTGGTGATCTCGGCCATGGCGGTGAGCTTCGTGCACGGTTCCAACGACGGTCAGAAAGGTATCGGCCTGATCATGCTGGTACTGATCGGTATCGTCCCTGCGCAGTTCGTACTGGACCTGGGCAGCTCGACTTACCAGATCGAACGGACCCGCGATGCGACCCTGCACCTGAGTCAGTTCTACAAGCGTAACGCCGACACCCTGGGCGAGTACCTGGCCCTTGGCAAAAGCGTGGAAGGCGATCTGCCGGAGAAATTCCGTTGCAACCCGCAACAGACCGAACCGACCATCGCTGCTTTGCTGGACACCCTCAAAGGTGTCGCGGACTACCGTTCTTTGCCTGCGGACAGCCGCATTGAGGTACGTCGCTACCTGCTCTGCCTGGACGACACCGCGAAGAAAGTCGGCAAGCTGCCTACCTTGGCAGCCCGTGAAAAGGCTGACCTGGACAAGCTGCGCAAAGACCTGACAGCCACCACTGAATACGCGCCGTTCTGGGTGATTCTGGCGGTCGCACTGGCCTTGGGCCTGGGCACCATGGTCGGCTGGAAACGCGTGGTGCTGACCATTGGCGAGAAAATCGGCAAGCAAGGCATGACCTATTCCCAAGGCATGTCGGCGCAGATCACCACCGCCAGCCTGATCGGCATGGCCAACATCTTCAGCCTGCCGGTGTCCACCACTCACGTGCTGTCGTCGGGCGTGGCCGGCACCATGGTCGCCAACAAAAGCGGCCTGCAAGGCGGCACCGTGAGAACCATCCTGCTGGCCTGGGTCCTGACCCTGCCGGCCACCGTGGCGCTATCGGCCGGCCTGTTCTGGCTGGCGTCGAAGGCGCTGGGCAGCTGATACGTTGCTGCAATGATGAAGGCGCGTTCCGTGAGGTTCGCGCCTTTTTTGTGGCTGATGGATATCCCACGAACACCACATCGTGTGGGAGCCGAGCTTGCTCGCGATAGCGGGCTTTCAGTCAATGCAAATGTTGAATGCAATGGCCTCATCGCGAGCAAGCTCGGCTCCCACAAAATCGCGGACAAAAAAAAAGGGCAACCGAAGTTGCCCAAAATGCCTTGCGTGCTCACTACATCCAGAAAGACCTACGGCTTGCGCTTGTGCGAATCTTTCCAGATAAAAAATCCAAACCCTGCGAAAAACACAACCATGAGGCTGACGGTCAGCACTCCGGCGATCACCACGTTGTCGAAAAACATGACTGGCCTCCAGCACTTGCCCTGTTGCGATAGGGCTAAGTTAACCAATCAGGCAGGAGAGAAAATTGACCGGGATCAATGTCGCCCGAGAATGGGCGTAAAGGAGGGGGTAAAACTGACCTGCATCAAACAATTCAGGCGATTTAACGCTTTTTCGGTTTGTTCTTCGGTTTTTTCCTGGCTTTACCCAACGGCATGGCCTGCTCAAAAGCCTGGCGCACTTCGTTCAGGCGTTTGTCGTTGAGGTCATGAACACGCTTTGCGCGTTCGGTGTTGAGGTCGATCAGTTTGTCGTCTTGGCTCATGGCGTTCGGTGCGTCGCTTGGCAGGTTTGTCACAATAATGCGGTCTGGCGACAGCGTTGAACAGTCACTGGCTCAAACCTGTATATCAACCCAAAGCCCCTGGCGCTCTTCGTTATCGATCAGCGGCGCAACCGGCACCGTGTTGTCAGCGTTCAGCACGTGGCCGGGGATCGGCAGATGTTGTTCGGGATCTTCATCAGCTTCATGGCGACGCTTCTCTCGCTCCTGCTTGCGCCGCTGTTCCTCGCGCAGTTGGTAAGCCGCTTCTTCCGCGTCCCGTTGCTGCAGGTCGATGGTGCTTTCGCTGGAGCTTTCCTGCACCGGCACAACGGGCGGAATCTCGGGGCGCTGGCGCACCGGATCCGTTTGTGAGGTGATGGGCACGGCGCTCAAAGGGAGCATGGGTGGCAACATAATGATTAGTCTCCTGTCAGCAGTCTGTCGGCTGCGCGGATGGCGACTTGAGCCATCGGTCGCAAACTGTGACCTGATTGGCACTCATTGGTGCCCGATCGACGCCACTTGCATTGTTCAACTATCGTAAACACGTCAGTTTTTATGAGAGTCCTTTGGCCCTCAAGCCAGCATTCCGTTAAGATAGCCCGCTTTTTCAAGGTGGGAGTCAGGCAGCATGGCGCAGCAGTATCAACCGGGGCAACGCTGGATCAGTGACAGCGAAGCCGAGCTGGGTTTGGGCACCGTTCTGGCACAGGACGGCCGCTTGTTGACCGTGCTCTATCCGGCCACTGGCGACACTCGCCAGTACGCGCTACGGAACGCGCCACTCACCCGTGTCCGGTTTTCGCCGGGCGACTCGATCACGCATTTCGAAGGCTGGAAGCTGACGGTCCAAGAAGTCGACGACGTCGATGGCCTGCTGGTCTACCACGGCCTCAACGCACAGAACGAAGTCGTTACGCTGCCCGAAACCCAACTGTCCAACTTCATTCAGTTCCGTCTGGCCAGCGATCGCCTGTTCGCCGGACAGATCGACCCCCTGGCCTGGTTTTCGCTGCGCTACCACACGCTGGAACACACCAGCCGCCAATTGCAGTCTTCGCTTTGGGGACTGGGCGGCGTGCGTGCGCAACCGATCGCGCACCAATTGCACATTGCCCGTGAAGTCGCCGACCGCATTGCACCGCGGGTGTTGCTGGCGGACGAAGTGGGTCTGGGCAAGACCATCGAAGCTGGCCTGATGATCCACCGTCAATTGCTCTCGGGCCGTGCCAGCCGCGTGCTGATTCTGGTTCCGGAAAACCTCCAGCACCAGTGGCTGGTCGAGATGCGCCGACGCTTCAACCTGCAGGTTGCGCTGTTCGACGAAGAACGCTTCATCGAAAGCGATGCCACCAACCCGTTTGAAGACACTCAACTCGCCCTGGTTGCGCTGGAGTGGCTGGTCGACGACGAGAAGGCGCAAGACGCGCTGTTCGCCGCCGGTTGGGACCTGATGGTCGTCGACGAAGCCCACCACCTTGTCTGGCACGAAGAAAAGGCCAGCAAGGAATATTCGCTGGTCGAACAGCTCGCTGAAGTGATTCCGGGTGTTTTGCTGCTCACCGCGACCCCGGAACAGCTCGGTCAGGACAGCCACTTCGCGCGTCTGCGCCTGCTCGATCCCAATCGTTTCCATGACCTGCACGCCTTCCGCGCCGAGAGCGAAAACTATCGCCCGGTGGCCGAAGCCGTTCAGGAGCTGATGGACAAGGGACGTCTGTCCCCCGAAGCGCAC
The DNA here is from genome assembly GCF_000690905.1 of Pseudomonas sp. Ant30-3. Lineage (GTDB taxonomy): Bacteria > Pseudomonadota > Gammaproteobacteria > Pseudomonadales > Pseudomonadaceae > Aquipseudomonas. The sequence goes on from NZ_JMCL01000059.1 coordinate 42,911, forward strand.
AAGACTATCCACGGTTTCCTCGGTAATGAAGGCGAGGCGCTGCTGACCGCCGTCAACGATGGCGACACCGAAGCCAGCGCGCGTCTGGTGCGTGAGTTGCTGGACCGTCACGGCACTGGCCGCGTGTTGTTTCGCAACACTCGCGCGGCGGTGCAGGGTTTTCCGGAACGCAAACTGCACCCCTACCCACTGCCATGCCCGGACGAGTACCTCGAACTGCCACTGGGCGAGCACGCCGAGTTGTACCCGGAAGTCAGTTTCCAGGCCCAGCCGGAGGCCAGCGAAGAAGAACGCTGGTGGAAATTCGACCCGCGCGTCGAATGGCTGATCGACACGCTGAAAATGCTCAAACGCACCAAAGTGCTGGTGATCTGTGCCCACGCTGAAACCGCCATGGACCTGGAAGACGCCCTGCGCGTGCGTTCCGGCATCCCGGCCACGGTGTTCCATGAAGGCATGAACATCCTTGAGCGTGACCGCGCTGCCGCTTACTTCGCCGACGAAGAATTTGGCGCACAGGTTCTGATCTGTTCGGAAATCGGCAGTGAAGGCCGTAACTTCCAGTTCTCGCATCACCTGGTGCTGTTCGATCTGCCGTCGCACCCCGACCTGCTGGAACAGCGTATCGGTCGTCTCGACCGTATCGGTCAGAAGCACATCATCGAACTGCACGTGCCTTACCTGGAAACCAGCCCGCAAGAGCGCCTGTTCCAGTGGTACCACGAAGCGTTGAATGCCTTCCTCAATACCTGCCCGACCGGCAACGCCTTGCAACACCAGTTCGGTGCACGCCTGCTGCCCCTGCTGGAAAACGCCGATGACGGCGAGTGGCAAGCGCTGATCGATGAAGCCCGCGACGAACGCGTGCGCTTGGAAGCCGAACTGCACACCGGACGCGACCGTTTGCTGGAGCTCAACTCCGGCGGCGCTGGCGAGGGCGATGCGCTGGTCGAGGACATTCTTGAGCAAGACGACCAGTTTGCCCTGCCGATCTACATGGAAACCCTGTTTGACGCGTTCGGTATCGACAGCGAAGACCATTCGGAAAATGCGCTGATCCTCAAGCCGAGCGAAAAAATGCTCGACGCCAGTTTCCCGCTGGGTGACGACGAAGGCGTGACCATCACCTACGACCGCAATCAGGCGCTGTCTCGCGAAGACATGCAATTCATCACTTGGGAGCACCCGATGGTTCAGGGCGGCATGGACCTGGTCCTGTCCGGCTCGATGGGCAACACCGCCGTAGCGCTGATCAAGAACAAGGCGCTGAAGCCCGGCACCGTGTTGCTCGAACTGCTTTACGTCAGTGAAGTGGTTGCACCGCGGTCGTTGCAACTGGGTCGTTATCTGCCGCCGGCTGCACTGCGTTGCCTGCTGGATGCCAACGGCAACGACCTGTCGGCGCGGGTAGCCTTCGAGACGCTGAACGATCAGCTCGAAAGCGTGCCGCGTGCCAGCGCCAACAAGTTCATCCAGGCTCAGCGCGACCAGCTGACGCCGCGGATCAATGCCGGTGAAGAGAAAATCTTCCCGCGTCACGCCGAACGTGTCGCTGAAGCACAGCGTCGTCTGGCTGCCGACACCGATGAAGAACTGGCGCGCCTGACCGCGTTGCAAGCCGTCAACCCGACGGTGCGCGACAGCGAGCTGGTGGCCCTGCGCCAACAACGCGAGCAAGGTCTGGCGATGCTAGACAAAGCGGCGTTGCGACTGGAAGCGATTCGGGTGTTGGTCGCGGGTTAAACGCCCTGCTCCACCGGTAAAAAAGAAGGCCCGCAGCGATGCGGGCCTTTTTTTATCTGTCTGTTTTGTGCTGTTCTTGAGGGCCTGATCGCGAGCAGGCTCACTCCTACAGTGTCCGAGTCGAACACAAAGTTTGTGAACAACACTGAATCTGTGGGAGTGAGCCTGCTCGCGATGACGATTAAGCCGTCGCCGCTGAACCTGCAGGCTCAACCACCGCCACCATCCCATCCTTCATCCGCTGGGCATCGCGCACAAAAGTGCGCGATGCCATGAACAGAAACACCATGGTCAGCAGCAGCGCCACCGGAATCAGGTACATCGCGTCGTGCAAGCCCACGGCCTTGAACGCTTCGGTCATCTGCCCGGCGCCTGCAGCCAGCATCGCCGTGTGAGCGAAGTGATCGGACAAAGCACCCACCACCACCGGACCCAAACCACCGCCCAGCAAATACAGCCCGGCGAAGAACAATGCCACGGCCGTGGCCCGCAGGCGCGGTTCGACCACGTCTTGAATAGCGGTGTAAACGCAGGTGTAGAAGTTGTAAGCGAATAACCAGCCCAGACTGAACACACCGACAAACAGGCCGATTTCAATGCGCCCGGCATGCAGTGCCCAAGCGGTGCAGACGGTCGAGATGATCAGGCTAAACGCGGCGAACAGCAGCCGCCCATTGGCAACTCGCTGATGAATCTTGTCCGCGACCCAGCCACCCAAGGTCAGGCCGAACAGCCCGGTCACGCCGACGATGATGCCGGTGGCCACTGCCGCTTCATGCAAAGGCATCAGAAAATAGCGCTGCAGCATCGGCACCAGAAACGAGTTGCAAGCGTAGGTGGCGAAGTTGAAGCACAACCCCGCCATCACCAGCCAGAGGAACGTCGGCACCGCGAGCACACGGCGGATCGGCCGGTCGACACGCTCTTGCGACACCTGCACCGCTTCCGCAGCGCCGCGCTTGGGTTCTTTGATGAAGAACATGAAGACGGCCAGGATCAGCCCTGGCACCGCAGCGATGAAGAAAGGTGCGCGCCAGCTGTCGAACACCTTGACCATCCAGCCGATGGTGAAGAACGCCAGCAACAGGCCCAATGGCAGACCGAGCATGAAGATGCCCATCGCCCTCGCGCGGCGGTGAGCCGGGAACAGATCGCCGATCAGCGAGTTGGCGGCCGGTGCGTAACTGGCTTCGCCGATGCCGATGCCCATGCGCACGATCAGGAACGTCCAGAAACTGCCGACCAGTCCGTTGACCGCCGTCAGCCCGCTCCAGGCCGCCAGGCCCCAGCCCATGAGTTTGGCGCGCGAGCCGGTATCGGCCATGCGCCCCAGGGGCAGGCCGGCGATCGCATAAACGATGGTGAATGCCGTGCCGATGATCCCCAGCTGAAAATCACTGAGGGACCATTCCATGCGAATCGGCTCGATGATGATGGCCGGGATGGTGCGGTCGAAAAAGTTGAACAGGTTGGCCAGGAACAGCAGGAACAGAATGCGCCAGGCATTCGCCGCTTGGGTCGAGTTCTGCATGGGTCCGTCTCGTTTATTGTTATTGGGGCTTCACTGCCAATGCATCCGAGCCCGGAGCATGCAATCTAGTCACGCTCGTGCACGCTGTCTGTAATTATTCGTAAAGCTGATATCCAACCATGGCGCGTCGCAGGGGCCACGTAGCTTTTTAATTTCGTAACGCGCTAACCCTCATTCCAAAAAAAAATGACACCAAAGTGCCACTATTGCTTGCACTCTTCCTATACTCCCAAGAAATCGCCCGGTGTTACGGCGCTAAACAGAATGATGGACGGGCATGCTATGGAGTGGCTTGGTTTTCATTTTATTACCGAGCTACCGATCGACGGGCAGGTAATACTCAATTGCACACACGACTATTCTCTCGTGCTATTGGCCTATCTGGTGGCGTGCGCGGGAGGCTTTGCCACGCTGGACATGGCCGAACGGCTGCGGCATACGGACAAGCCCACCTCCCAGTGGCTCTGGCGTGGCGTCGGCGCGGCATGCCTGGCAGGCGGCATCTGGGCCATGCATTTTATCGGCATGCTGGCATTCCAGGCGCCCATTGAAATCCACTACGAAATGCCTGTCACTCTGCTCTCACTGTTGATTGCGTTGCTCGCTTCATGGCTGGCAATGCACACGCTCAGTGACCCCGATCTCAACCTGTGGCAATACGTTCAGGCGGCCGTGTGCATCGGGCTGGGCATTGCTGCGATGCATTACGTGGGCATGGCGGCAATGCGCTCGAATGCGCAGGCCTATTACCAACCCGGGTTGTTTGCGCTCTCTATTGCGATTGCCATCGGTGCCAGCCTTGCGGCGCTGCTGCTGTCGAGTCATTTACGCAACGGCAGCGGCCTCTTTCACCAATTGTTGAAGTACAGCGCCAGCCTGATTCTCGGGGCCGGCATCATCAGCATGCACTTCACCGGTATGGCCGCGCTCAGTCTGGTGCTGCCGACCGACAGTGCACAGACACTGCCCGGCGACAACAATCACCTGCAACTGGCGCTGACGGTGGCGACGATGACGCTGCTGATTATCGGCAGCAGCATCAGCGCGGCACTGGCGGATAAAAAGCTTCAGCACAAGGAGCGCGATCTGCAGCGGGTCAATACCCTGCTCGGCCAACTCGACCAGGCGCGCTTGTCACTGCAACAGGTGGCGCATTACGACGCCCTCACCAACCTCTTCAACCGCCGCGGTTTCAATCAGATTTTTGCCGAGAAACTCAGCGAAAAAACCCGCGACGGCGGCAGACTGGCGGTGATGTTTCTCGACATCGACCACTTCAAGCGGATCAACGACAGCCTCGGGCATGACGCTGGCGATGAACTGCTCAAGGTCATCGCCGGCCACATCAAGGCTTCGGTGCGCAGTCAGGAGGATGTGGTGGCGCGTTTCGGCGGCGACGAATTCTGCCTGCTGATCGGCTTGCACGAGCCTGAAGAAGCGCGCCACCTGGCGCAGCGCATCATGTCGAACCTGAAGGAGCCGATCGAGTTGGCCGGGCGGCGCATGGTCATGACCACCAGCATCGGCATCAGCCTGTTTCCAGAAGACGGCAATACCTGCGAGGAACTGCTGAAGCACGCCGATCTGGCGCTCTATCAATCCAAAGGCAGTGGTCGAAACGGTTTGAATTTCTTCAGCGCCCACCTGAAAACCCGCGCCACGCTGGAGCTGCAACTGGAAGAAGAACTGCGCCATGCCCTGCGTGAAAACAGCGGGCTGATGCTCTGCTACCAACCGATCTACGACCTGGAAACCGCGCGGGTCAGCAAACTCGAAGCACTGGTTCGCTGGCAGCACCCGGTTCACGGGCTGCTGATGCCGGACCGTTTCATTAACATCGCTGAGGCCAATGGCCTGATTGCCGAACTGGACAATTGGGTACTTCGCCAAGCCTGTGAAGACCTTGCGCAACTGTCGCGTCAGGGCCGCGACGATCTGATCATCGCCGTCAACTGTTCGCCCCTGAGCCTGGCTCGGGAAGAACTGACCGATGAAATCGAGCAGGCATTGCGGCGCACCGGCATGCCGCCGCACCGCCTGGAGCTGGAGGTCACTGAAAACGCATTGATGGGCAACATTGCCAACACGCTGGTGTTGTTGCGGCAGATTCGCGCCCTTGGCGTGTCGTTGTCGATCGACGACTTCGGCACCGGTTACTCATCCCTGGCTTACCTCAAACGCCTGCCGTTGAACACGCTGAAGATTGATCGCTCGTTCATTCAAGACATTCCCGGAGCGACTCAGGACATGGAAATCGTCCAGGCGATTATCGCCATGGCCCACACCCTCAATCTGAGAGTTGTCACGGAAGGTGTCGAAACGATCGAGCAGTTCGAGTTTCTCGAGCGTAACGGCTGCGATTTCGTTCAGGGCTACCTGCTCAGCCGACCCGTGCCGCTGGCGGAATTACACTCGGCACTGACCGACATCGATCAGCGCAAACCCTTCCGGGCGGTCAGTCTGTTGAGTCTGGCTGGCGGTACAGCTGCACTAACGTTGACGGGTCCTTTTGCAAAAAGCCCTGGCCTCCATGCAGGCGCATCAGTTGTGCGGCCAATCCGCTGATTGGTGTAGCCGAACCTTGTTCACGGGAAAATTTTACTGCGCTATCGAGGTCCTTGAGCAAGGTTCGCACATGCCATTTCACCGGTTCGAACTGACTGCGTGCCATTTGCGGAGCGAGGATCTGCAGGGTTTTTGAATCGGCAAAGCCACCTGCCAGCGCTTCGGCGATCAGCCCGGCTTCAACGCCGGAACGTTCGGCCAAGGCCACCACTTCCGCAATCACCAACGCATTGCAGGCAACGATCATCTGATTGCAGGCCTTGGTCACCTGGCCCGCGCCGACGCCACCCATGTGCGTGACGCGCTGACCGAGTGCCAGTAACGCCGGTTTCACACGCTCAAGATCGGCCGCATCGCCACCGACCATGATCGCCAGGCTCCCCGCCTCGGCGCCGACCACCCCGCCAGACACCGGCGCATCAAGCCAGCTCATGCCGGTTTGAGTGACGAGCTGCGCGGACATTTCCCGCGTGGCAGTCGGCTCAAGGCTAGAAAAATCCACGAGTAACTGGCCGCTTTTCGCACCTTCGGCAACCCCACCCGAACCGAATACCACCTCACGCACCACCGCGGTGTCCGCCAGGCACAACATCACCACCTCGGCGTGCTGACACAGCTCGACCGGCGTGGCGACTTGCCGTGCGCCCGCTTCAACCAAGGGTGCGCATTTGTCCGGGTTGCGGTTCCACACCGTCAACGGATAGCCCGCAGCCAATAAACGCTGGCACATCGGCAGGCCCATCAGACCGATTCCGGCAAATCCCAACGAAGGTATGGTTGACATCATTTCGCCTCCTTTTGATTAAAGATCGCTGAATAGTGGCCGATTCATCGAGACCAAGGAAAGGATTCCCCCAAGTGGCATCCAGGCTCAGGCCCTGACGCTTGGGCCAAACACTCGCTGAAAACAGACGCGAGACCCTATCCGTGATGGTTCGACGACACAGGTCGCCGGCCTCCCAGTCCAGGTACATGGCGCACAATGACCTCCAAAAATAATCCGGCCACCGCGATACCCGACCTGACTCTCAGCCCTGCGGCGAACAGCCCCTCATCTCCGAAACCGGCGAGCCAGGCGCGACCGTTGGCCAGCCAGCAATACCTGTACTTCACCGAAACCAACACCGACCGCATCCTCGACAACCTCGACGGGCTGCGCGATATGGTGTTCCCGCGCCCGGCCCATCTGGAAGGCGACAGCGAGCAGCACAGTGCTCAGGAATTCCCGTCGGTGTGCTTGATCGGCCTGGGTCGCTGCGGTTCGAACATTGCGCTGGACGTCGCCGAACTGGTGTACAACGCCCGCAAGTTCTACCTCAACGAATTCAACAACGAAGACCGCTCTTCGGCAGACAAACATTACGCCGAAAAAGGCTACAGCCCGGCCCAGTGGATTCGCAACAACTTGCGCCTGGGTTCGAACAAGGCTGCCAAACCGGTGTTTCTGGTGGAACCACTGGTGATGCTCGGCGACCTTGACAAGGACATCGCCGGGCGCATTCGTTTCTCGCGCAAGGGCGAAAAAAGCGGTTTTCTGCGCGACTACAGCAAGATGAAAATCATGGACTTGTCGGAAGTCCACGCGGGTGGCGCCGGCAACGCACCGATCCTCGGCCAGTACCTGGCGAAGATCATCCTGAACAAGGACACCCAGCGTTTTTCCAGCCCGGACTGGAAGATGATTCACTCGTACCTGATCGACAGCTGCGGGATCAAGGCCAACCAGTCGCGCCTGTATTTCTCGATTTTCAGTGCAGGCGGCGGTACCGGTTCGGGCATGGCTTCGGAGTTTGGCCTGGCCCAGCAACATTCGTACATGAACAAAACGTTCGACACCAAACCGATGGATGAACACGACGGCAAGAGCGGCCATTCCTTCGTCTTCGAACCGATCTTCACCAGCGGCATCTGCGTGCTGCCGAACATCTCCGATCACCGCAGCGAAATGTCCGAGGCGCTGCACATCAACGCTGGACGCCTGCTGTGTAAATACTTGTCGGAAGAGTGGGACTTCTCCTACAACTTCGCCAACGAAGACAGCAGCGAAGCCAGCGTCATGGGCCGTATCCGCCCGTGGAACGCGATGATGCTGATCTCTAACGACATCATGCGGTACGCCGAAGAAAGCGATGACGGCAACATCCAGAACATCGACGTCAACGCGATGGAAAAGCACGCCAACCAATACATCTCACAACAGATTTTCAACATTCTGACAGCGCAGGCAGTCACGACTGACTACGACCAGAACTATTTCCGTCGCGCCGGCATCGACATCGGCGAAACCATCCGCCTCGACGCCAATGACCTGTTCATGAGTCTGGCCGGACCAGTGGCGATTGCCTACGCCGAGTCCGTCGTGCCGGAAACCCCGCCGCCGAGCAATGACAAGTTCAAAGTCTTCGAGAAAGAGCCGCAGCGCCTGAACATCGATGACCTGTTCTTCCGCTCGATCGATTTGCCGCACTTCAACAAAGTGACTCAGGCAATCGAAGGCATCAGCCTGTTGCCGATTGAATCCAAGCGTTATCGCGCCTCGCTGGAGCAATACAAGAATTCCGGCTATGACGCGGCCGCGCTGCACGACCTGCACTTTTTCAAGAACTGCTCGTCGGTGGTGTCGATCGTTTCGCTGCCCAAAGATTACAAGCTGTCCTACATGGACCTGAACCGGTTGAAGACGCACCTCAACAGCCTGTTCCCGAACACTACGCTCAAGCGTTATGCGCTGGTGATCGGCGCGTCGGCCAACTTGTCGCTGACCACGTTGATTGCCAAAAGCCCTTGCCTGTCGGACGATTTCCTGACGTTGATCGTGGCGTTCATCAAGCGCTGCTTCGCGAAAACGCCGTACCGCTTCGATGACACGCTGGACAACTCGATCCTCGACTTCATCATCAATGAAGACTTCGACGAAGACCGGATCGATGAACTACTCAACGAGTTTGAAAACCCGGCGAAGATTCTCGACACCAACTGGTATGCGATCAAGCCGATGTACGAGAAGAAGTACCGCGAGTTGATCAACGACAAGGACAAGTTTGTCTCGATCAACGACATTCGCCTGTCGCGAGATTGCGTGAAGAAATCAATCAAATACCTGCGCGAGATTTACCGTCATCGCATTGGCAAGACCAAGGTTATTTCGTTGAATAACCATACGGGCAAGACGTTTTCGGCTTGAACTAGTGTTGCCCCCATCGCGAGCAGGCTCGCTCCCACAAGGATCGCATTGCTTTGGAAAGAAGGCGATCCAATGTGGGAGCGAGCCTGCTCGCGATGGGGACAATGCATACAACATAAACTTAATATCCAGAAACAATTAAGCAGCCTATCGGTTACCTCATCAACTGTGCCCGTTACGTTTACGTCACCGTTATGCCAATCGGGCCTGTGGCCTTTCTCCACGGCAACGTGCCATCACGCTACTCGGCTACACACTTCTTACGACAAACCGCCAGCACCAAACCGGTGCAAGCTTCATTTCGTCGCCCTTTCCTGGATCAGGATCCACGGCGAAACTACAACTGCCCACAATTCCGGATCGCGCTCGAACAGATCCAGCGCCCGTGTTTCAGACAGCTTGGCAACCTCGTCGGCAGTCAACCAGGCAGCGACTTTCTGACCGTCGTCCGTGGCCACTGCCTCGGCGGCTGCAATCAAATCGAGAGCCGGATCGACCCATAACAGGGCACCCTTGGCAAAGAACGGTTCTAGCTCTTTCCAGGTAATTGCTGCGGTCTCGCCAAGCAGCTTGGCATAGAGGGTGCTAGGTTCTTGAGTCATGGGTCCTGTCCGGAGAAGAAATCGGCGTGAATGATAACGTCGGTGGTCCGTCAGAAAAACCCGGATGCAATTGAGTCACCGATTGAGAAGTGCAGGAAAGCCAAGGATTGCTGACAGGTCAGCTATAACCCCGCCGCCATTCTGTCTTTTTCTTTCAAATACGCGACACCCTCAGGTTTTGCCCCCCGGCGCCAGCTTCCCAGGCTAACAATCGGCGCTCTACACTGTACCGGTACAGTTGTCGGGGGCATTTTCCGGAGGATATCCAAGATATCTGACCCGGTTCTGCTGCTACGGCGCCAGGACTATAAAAACTACAACAGTAAGAGTGGAGCACTATGACTAAGGCTACTAAGCAGATTTCCAAACTGTTTGCCGCAATGGCTCTGGCAGGGGTTGCCAGCCATTCGTTCGCAGCTGACACGATCAAGATCGGCATCGCCGGCCCCAAGACCGGTCCTGTAGCCCAATACGGCGACATGCAGTTCAGTGGCGCTAAAATGGCCATCGAGCAAATCAACGCCAAGGGCGGCGTCGACGGCAAGAAACTCGAAGCCGTTGAATACGACGATGCCTGCGATCCGAAACAAGCCGTGGCTGTTGCGAACAAAGTCGTCAACGACGGCGTCAAGTTCGTGGTCGGTCACCTGTGCTCCAGCTCCACTCAACCGGCTTCGGACATTTACGAAGACGAAGGCGTGATCATGATCACCCCGGCTGCTACCAGCCCGGACATCACCTCCCGCGGTTACAAAATGGTCTTCCGTACCATCGGTCTGGACAGCGCGCAGGGCCCTGCCGCCGGTAACTACATTGCCGATCACGTCAAACCGAAAATCGTTGCTGTGCTGCACGACAAGCAACAATACGGTGAAGGCATCGCTACCGCCGTCAAGCAAACGCTTGAGACCAAAGGCACCAAGGTTGCCGTGTTCGAAGGCATCAACGCCGGCGACAAGGATTTCTCCTCGATCATCCAGAAACTCAAGCAAGCCAACGTTGACTTCGTCTACTACGGCGGCTACCACCCTGAGCTGGGTCTGATCCTGCGTCAGGCTGATGAAAAAGGCCTGAAAGCCAAGTTCATGGGTCCGGAAGGCGTGGGCAACGACTCGATCTCGCAGATTGCTCAGAAGGCCTCCGAAGGTCTGCTGGTGACCCTGCCGAAATCCTTCGACCAGGATCCAGCCAACATTGCCTTGGCTGACGCATTCAAAGCCAAGAAAGAAGATCCAAGCGGTCCGTTCGTGTTCCCGTCCTACTCGGCGGTAACCGTGATTGCAGAAGGCATCAAGGCTGCGAAGAGCGAAGACGCTGCGAAGGTGGCTGAAGCCATTCACGCCGGTACCTTCAAGACCCCGACTGGCGACCTGAGCTTCGACGCCAAGGGCGACCTGAAAGACTTCAAATTTGTGGTTTACGAGTGGCACTTCGGTAAACCAAAAACTGAAGCTTCGCCTCAGTAAGGCCTTGCCTGACTGACTGCCAATAAAGCCCACGGCGTGCCGTGGGCTTTGTTTTACGAACGTATTGGGCCGTGCTGGCGTGATCCGCCAGTCTCCCCACCTGAAAATCTCAAAACCGTCATCAGCGGTTCGCTGGCAAACCTCGCGTTCGAAGTGGGTGCAGATCCACGGGGCTCGAGCAGGAAAATGACTCCACCAGTGAAATGCGTATCAGGTTTTTAGGAGCGCTGTAATGCCTGACATCTATCACTTCCTCCAACAGCTGGTTAATGGCCTGACCATTGGCAGCACGTATGCCCTGATTGCCATCGGCTATACGATGGTTTACGGCATCATTGGAATGATCAACTTCGCCCACGGCGAGGTGTACATGATCGGCTCTTACGTGGCCTTCATCGCCATCGCCGGGCTGGCCATGCTGGGACTCGACAGCGTGCCGCTGTTGATCACCGCTGCTTTCATCGCGACCATCGTCGTGACCAGTGCCTACGGTTACAGCATCGAACGCGTCGCCTACCGCCCCTTGCGCGGCAGTAACCGTCTGATCCCGCTGATTTCGGCCATCGGCATGTCGATCTTCCTGCAGAACACGGTTCTGCTGGCGCAAGACTCCAAGGACAAATCCATCGCCAACCTGATCCCGGGCAATTTTACCTTCGGGCCAGGTGGTGCACAGGAAGTGCTGATTTCCTACATGCAAATCGTGGTATTCGTGGTGACCTTCGTCGCCATGCTCGGCCTGACAATGTTCATCTCCCGCTCTCGCCTCGGACGTGCCTGCCGCGCCTGCGCCGAAGACATCAAGATGGCCAACCTGCTGGGTATCAATACCAACAACATCATTGCCCTGACCTTCGTCATCGGTGCAGCACTGGCAGCCATCGCAGCCGTCCTGTTGAGCATGCAATACGGTGTGATCAACCCGAACGCCGGTTTCCTCGTTGGACTCAAGGCGTTCACCGCAGCGGTACTGGGCGGTATCGGCAGCATCCCCGGCGCCATGCTCGGCGGGCTGGTCTTAGGGGTGGCGGAAGCCTTTGGTGCCGATATCTTCGGCGACCAGTACAAGGACGTCGTGGCTTTCGGCTTGTTGGTTCTGGTTCTGTTGTTCCGGCCGACCGGCATCCTGGGCCGTCCGGAGGTTGAAAAAGTATGACTAGGAATCTTAAACAGGCACTGTTCAGTGCCTTGCTGGTGTGGGCCGTGGCTTACCCGGTACTGGGTCTGAAATTGACCATCGTCGGCATCCACCTGGAAGTACACGGCACCAGCAGTGCCACGTTGATCACGATCGCGGTGTGCTCGGTGCTGATGTTCCTGCGGGTGCTGTTTGACCAGCAGATCAGCTCGGCCTGGCGTTCCTCGCCCAACATGCCGTTGATCCCGGCCAAGGCCAGCAACTTCCTGACCCTGCCAAACACTCAGCGCTGGATCATCATTGCGCTGGTTGCCGGCGCGCTGGTGTGGCCGTTCTTCGGTTCTCGCGGTGCGGTGGATATTGCCACGCTGGTGCTGATCTACGTGATGCTCGGTCTTGGCCTGAACATCGTGGTCGGTCTCGCCGGTCTGCTCGATCTGGGTTACGTCGGTTTCTATGCCGTCGGGGCGTACAGCTATGCATTGCTGTCGCACTATCTGGGTCTGGGCTTCTGGATCTGTCTGCCGATCGCCGGCCTGATGGCGGCCACTTTTGGCTTCCTGCTCGGCTTCCCGGTACTGCGTCTACGCGGCGACTACCTGGCAATCGTGACCCTGGGCTTCGGTGAAATCATTCGCCTGTTCCTGCGTAACCTCACCGACATTACGGGTGGCCCGAACGGCATCAGCAACATCGAAAAGCCGACGTTCTTCGGGCTCACCTTCGAGCGTAAAGCGGCAGAAGGCATGCAGACGTTCCACGAGTATTTCGGCCTGGCCTATAACTCGATCAACAAGGTGATTTTCCTGTACCTGGTTGCGCTGTTGCTGGCCCTGGCTGCACTGTTCGTGATCAACCGTTTGCTGCGCATGCCGATCGGCCGGGCGTGGGAAGCGTTGCGTGAAGACGAGATCGCCTGCCGTGCGCTGGGTCTCAATCCTACAGTGATCAAGCTGTCGGCCTTCACCCTGGGCGCCGCCTTCGCCGGTTTCGCCGGCAGCTTCTTCGCCGCCCGTCAGGGTCTGGTGACGCCGGAGTCCTTCACCTTCATCGAGTCGGCGATCATTCTCGCCATCGTCGTACTGGGTGGCATGGGCTCGCAACTGGGCGTGATCCTGGCTGCCGTGGTGATGATCCTGCTGCCTGAAATGATGCGTGAATTCAGTGAGTACCGCATGTTGATGTTCGGCGCCTTGATGGTGCTGATGATGATCTGGCGTCCTCAAGGCCTGCTGCCTATGCAACGTCCACACATGGAGCTGCGTAAATGAGTCGCGAGATCCTTAAAGTCGAAAATCTGAGCATGCGCTTCGGCGGCTTGCTGGCGGTCAACGGCGTCGCCCTGACCGTCAAGGAAAAACAGGTCGTTGCACTGATCGGCCCTAACGGTGCCGGCAAGACCACCGTGTTCAACTGCCTGACCGGTTTCTACAAGCCGAGCGGTGGCAGCATCCTGCTGGACGGCGAGCCGATCCAGGGTCTGCCCGGCCACAAGATTGCTCTCAAAGGCGTGGTGCGCACCTTCCAGAACGTGCGGCTGTTCAAGGACATGACGGCGGTCGAGAACCTGTTGATCGCGCAGCACCGTCACCTGAACACCAACTTCCTGTCCGGTCTGTTCAAGACGCCGGCCTTTCGCAAGAGTGAGCGCGAGGCAATGGAATTTGCCGAGTACTGGCTCGACAAGGTCAACCTCACAGCGTTCGCCAACCGTCCGGCCGGCACGCTGGCCTACGGTCAGCAACGTCGGCTGGAAATCGCTCGCTGCATGATGACCCGCCCGCGGATCCTTATGCTCGACGAACCGGCCGCCGGCCTGAACCCGAAGGAAACCGAGGACCTGAAAGCACTGATCAGCATGTTGCGCGAAGAGCACAACGTCACCGTGCTGCTGATCGAACACGACATGAAGCTGGTCATGAGCATTTCCGACCACATTGTCGTGATCAACCAGGGCACACCATTGGCAGACGGCACGCCGGAACAGATCCGCGACAATCCTGAAGTGATCAAAGCCTACCTGGGGGAAGCGTAAATGCTGCAATTTGAAAACGTTTCCACCTTCTACGGCAAGATTCAGGCCCTGCACGACGTCAACGTTGAAGTCCGTCAGGGCGAAATTGTCACGCTGATCGGCGCCAACGGCGCCGGCAAGTCGACCTTGCTGATGACGCTTTGCGGTTCGCCGCAAGCCCACAGCGGCAGCATCCGTTACATGGGTGAAGAACTTGTTGGCCTGGACTCGTCGCAGATCATGCGCAAAAGCATTGCGGTCGTGCCGGAAGGTCGACGGGTATTCGCTCGCCTGACCGTCGAAGAAAACCTCGCCATGGGCGGATTTTTCACTGACAAAGGCGATTATCAGGAACAGATGGACAAGGTTCTCGAACTTTTCCCACGCCTGAAAGAACGCTTTGCCCAACGCGGCGGCACCATGTCCGGCGGCGAACAGCAAATGCTCGCCATCGGCCGTGCACTGATGAGCAAGCCGAAGCTGCTGCTGCTCGACGAGCCATCGCTGGGCTTGGCACCGATCATCATCCAGCAGATTTTCGACATCATCGAACAGCTGCGCAAGGACGGTGTGACGGTGTTCCTGGTCGAGCAGAACGCCAACCAGGCGCTGAAAATCGCTGACCGCGCGTACGTTCTGGAGAACGGCCGCGTGGTGATGCAGGGTACGGGTGAGTCGCTGCTGACTGATCCGAAAGTGCGCGAAGCGTATCTCGGCGGTTGAGTCTTTGCGGTAAAAAGAAAACGGCCCTCGGGCCGTTTTTTTGTGCGCGCCCACACCCCCAGAACACCCAAAACCCTGTAGGAGCTGGCTTGCCAGCGATAGCGATGTGTCATTCAACGTGTTTTTTGAATGCTAGAACGTGATCGCTGGCAAGCCAGCTCCTACAGGGGGTGTGTGCCGTGTCAGAGTTTGTCCAACGCCTCGCCACTGCGCTTGAACCACCCAATCAGATAATCCGCCAACACCTGCGTGCGTTTTGGCAACCCGCCTTGATACGGGTGCACGAGGTACATCGGCATGGTCCGCGTCTGATAATCACGCAGGAGCCAGCGCAATCGGCCGTCAGCCAGTTCCGTTTGCAGCAGGTACGAAGGCAAGCGCGCAATTCCAGCACCGGCTAATGCCGCTTTTTTCAACAGGCTGTAATGGTTGCTGGAGAACGGCCCTGAGACCCGTACCCGCACCAGTTCGTGTTGCTGGTGATAAAGCCATTCTTCACGCCCGCTGTAATGGCTGTTAAGCAGGCAGCGATGCTCGGCCAGGTCGTGCGGGCTGGATGGCTCGCCGTATTGTTCAAGATACGCGGGGCTGGCGCAGGTCATCTCATGCCAGGCGAGCAGCGGTTTGGCCACGAGACGCTCGTCATTGCCAACCTCTGAGCGAACCGCCAGATCGAAGCCGTCGCGGGACAGGTCACGATAGCTGTTGGCAAGGTCGAGCTCGATCTGCACGTTCGGGTATTGCTTAGAAAACTCCAGCAACAGACCGTCGAAGAAGGTTTCACCCAGCGAGACCGGAACCGTCATACGCACCGGCCCGGCCATGTCGTCCTTCAATCGTGCCAATGCCTGACGCGCCCTTTCCACCTGGACTACAAGCGCCTGGGCCTGGGGCAACAAGGCCGCGCCCGCCGCGGTGAGACTGAGTCGGCGGGTCGTCCGTTGCAGCAAGACTACGGAGAACCGTGCTTCCAACAGACTGATGCGCTTTGACAGCTGCCCCTTACTGCAACCCAACTGTTGCGCCGCCAAGGTGAAACTGCCGGCGTCGACCAGCACAGCGAACGCCGCCAGGTCATCCAACTCGCTCATGGGATTGTTTCCATTTGAAAACCAAAGGTTGCCCATTAGTGCACTTATCCGCAGAAAAAATCACCCTAGACTGACGACTCGTTTATTCACTACGAGGAACAGCAACATGAAGATTCTTTTGATTGGCGCCACAGGCACTATCGGCTCAGCCATCGACAAAGAGCTTGCCGAACGCCATGAGATCATCCGCATTGGCCGTAACAGCGGCGACTATCGGGTGGATATCAGCGACAGCGCTTCGATTCGCAAGCTGTTCGAACAGACTGGCAAATTCGACGCACTGATCTGCGCTGCCGGCAACGTGACCTTTGCGCCTTTGGTCGAAATGACTGAAGACAGTTTTTCGCTGGGGCTGAAAGACAAGCTGATGGGCCAAGTCAATTTGCTGCTGATTGGGCGGGAATTTGCCAATGATGGCGGCTCGTTCACCTTCACCACCGGCGTGCTCAGTCATGACCCGATTCGCACTGGCGCCTCGGCAGCGCTGGTCAACGGCGCCATCGACAGCTTCGTGCGTGCTGCGGCCACTGAGCTGCCTCGCGGCTTGCGCGTTAACTCGGTGAGCCCGACGGTATTGCTCGAAGCCATGGGCAAGTACGCGCCATACTTCCGCGGCTACAAACCGGTTCCGGCAGCCGATGTGGCGTTGGCTTACGCGAAAAGTGTTGAAGGCCTGCAGACGGGTCAGACCTATCACGTAGGTTGACCCACCACGATCTGTAGGAGCAAGCTCGCTCGCGATGGGCGCAACGCGGTCAGACTGAAACACCGCATCATCGTTCATCGCCAGCAAGCCGGCTCCTACAGGTTAATCGATGCACCCAAATCAGGCATCCGTCGGGGTTGTGATGAACGGCCAGGCTCAGTAACGTGGCGGCACTTGTCAGGAGAGCCAAAGATGCGCGTTGCCCGTTCCTTAGTCCTTGTTACCCTGCTGCCTCTGTTCGCTGCCTGTCAGCTGTTTGATGGCCAGCGGGAAAGCGCCTCGCATGTGGGCCAGACCCGCCTGCAGGGTCAACTGACCGCCGCCGACGGCAAATTGCTGTTCCAGCCGTGCGGCGAGCAGCGCAGCTATGTGGTCAACGACACCGGTGGCACCAGCGTTCTGCAAGAGGCCGCGACCCTGGCCGATGCTCAAGGCAAGCTGTTCGCCGATGTGCGCGGGCGAGTGGTCAGCAGCGGCAATGAAAGCCGAATCGATCTGGCACAACTCTACCGTGTCGAACGTTCAGGCGCAGCGTGCAACGATCCGAACTTCAAACAACTGATTCTGCGGGCTGCCGGCCATGGTCCGGAGTGGAATGTCCAAGTCAGTGGCAAAGGCATGATCATCGACCGCGCCGGTCAACCACCCTTGGCCGTGCCTTACGTCGAGGAACAACTGGGCGATGGCCGCTTCAACCTCAGCACCGAAATCAATAATCAGCACATCGAACTGTGGGTGGCGCCGCAACGTTGCGTCGACAGCAGCACCGGCAGTGTTCAACACATGAGCGCCGAATTGCGCATCGATGGCCAGGTGCAGCGCGGCTGCGGGTATTTCGGCGGCTCGCGCGACGACTGATCGTTTTAGCCTCACGGGATGCGGCGGTTGCGGCTTATAATCGCCGCCTTCAAACGCCTTGGCGCAGTTGTGCGCCCCGCGAACCGGATCCCGTCATGTTACGAATCACTGAACTCAAGCTGCCTATCGACCATCCCGAAGAAGACCTGCGCCCTGCCATCGTGCAGCGCCTGGGCATCGCCAGCGATGATCTGCTCGACTTCACCTTGTTCAAACGCAGCTACGATGCACGCAAAAAATCCTCCGAGCTGTGCTTTATCTACACCATTGATCTCAACGTTCGCGACGAGGCGGTGTTGCTGCACAGGTTCGCCGACGACCGCAACGTCAACGTAGCGCCAGATGTCAGCTATAAGCCGGTTGGCCAGGCACCAGCTGACCTGGCACAGCGCCCGGTAGTCGTAGGGTTCGGGCCGTGCGGGATCTTCGCCGGGTTGCTGCTGGCGCAGATGGGCTTCAAGCCGATCATCCTCGAACGCGGCACCGAAGTGCGTCAGCGCACCAAGGACACGTGGGGCCTGTGGCGTAAAAACGTGCTCAATCCCGAGTCCAACGTGCAATTTGGTGAAGGTGGCGCCGGGACATTCTCCGACGGCAAGCTTTACAGCCAGATCAAGGATCCGAAGTTCATCGGTCGCAAAGTCCTGCACGAGTTCGTCAAAGCCGGCGCGCCGGACGAAATTCTCTACGTCAGCAAACCGCACATTGGTACGTTCCGTCTGACGGGTGTAGTGGAAAACATGCGTGAGCAGATTCGCGCATTGGGCGGCGAAGTGCGCTTTCAGCAGCGTGTCACCGATGTACTGATCGAGGACGGCCAACTGGTCGGCGTCGAGCTCGATGGCGGCGAACAGATTCACTCCAGGCACGTGATTCTCGCGCTCGGCCACAGCGCCCGGGACACCTTCCGCATGCTCCACGGCCGTGGTGTGTTCATGGAAGCCAAACCGTTCTCGGTGGGTTTTCGCATCGAGCACCCGCAGTCGCTGATCGACCGTGCACGCCTCGGCAAATACGCCGGGCACCCGAAACTCGGGGCCGCCGATTACAAATTGGTGCATCACGCCAAGAATGGCCGCTCGGTGTACAGCTTCTGCATGTGCCCAGGTGGCACGGTTGTCGCCGCGACTTCCGAGCCGAATCGTGTGGTCACCAACGGCATGAGTCAGTATTCGCGCAACGAGCGTAATGCCAACTCGGGGATCGTCGTCGGGATCACGCCTGAGGTCGATTATCCGGGCGGTCCGCTGGCGGGTATCGAGTTGCAGGAACGTCTGGAGTCTCACGCGTTTGTGCTGGGCGGCAGCAACTACGAAGCGCCGGCGCAACTGGTGGGTGATTTTATCGCCGGCAGGCCGTCGACCGAGCTAGGCAGTGTTGAACCATCCTACAAGCCGGGCGTTGCTCTGGGCGATCTGGCCCTGGCCTTGCCGGCCTTTGCTATCGAAGCGATTCGCGAAGCATTGCCGGCGTTCGAGAAGCAGATTCGCGGTTATTCGCTGCATGACGCGGTGCTGACCGGGATCGAGACGCGTACGTCTTCGCCACTGCGGATCACCCGCAATGAGTCGATGCAGAGCATGAATGTGAAGGGCCTGTTCCCGGCCGGTGAAGGCGCTGGTTATGCGGGCGGGATTCTGTCGGCGGGCGTCGACGGGATCCGGATTGCGGAAGCCGTGGCGCGGGATATTCTCGGTATCGAGGCCTGACCCGCGATTCTGAAACAACACAGAACCCTGTGGGAGCGGGCTTGCTCGCGAAGGCGGATCAACATTACGCAGATGTTGGCTGATCCAGCGCTTTCGCGAGCAAGCCCGCTCCCACAGTTGCTCTCTGGAGTGTCAGATATTCGCGCGCAGCACGGTGTCCGGCACCGGCTCACCGCGCTCGACGCTCGCGGCCACAGCATCAATCAACCCACTTAGCTCATACCCCTGCGCCTTGAGCCAGCCTTGATTGTAATAACTCGTCTCATATCGCTCGCCGCCGTCGCACAAAATCGCCACGATCGACCCCGACTCCCCCGCTCCTGCCATCTGTTGCGCCGCCATCAAGGCACCGATCAGATTGGTCCCGCTTGATCCGCCAACCCGACGTCCCAAGCGCTGCGCCAGATAATGCATGGCCGCCAGCGACAGCGCGTCCGGCACTTTGACCATCGCATCGATCACCTTGGGCAGGAACGACGCTTCAACCCGTGGCCTACCGATGCCTTCGATGCGCGACCCATGAGCCAGCGTCAGGCTGGCATCACCGGTCAGGTAGTAATCGAAAAACACCGAACGCTCGGCATCGGCACACAGCACGCGCGTGCAATGCTGGCGATAACGCACGTAACGGCCCAGTGTCGCGGTGGTCCCGCCAGTGCCGGGGCTGGAGATGAGCCAGCTCGGCTCAGGGTGCAACTCGAAACGCATCTGCTGAAAAATCGATTCGGCGATATTGTTGTTCGCCCGCCAGTCAGTGGCGCGCTCCGCGTAGGTGAACTGGTCGATAAAGTGACCATCGTGCTCACGCGCCAGTCGTTCGGATTCGGCGTAGATCTGCGTCGGATCTTCCACCAGATGACTCTTGCCGCCATAGAACTCAATCTGCGCGATCTTCTCCCTGGACGTGGTCGCCGGCATCACTGCAATAAACGGAACACCCAGCAGGCGGGCGAAGTAGGCTTCGGAAATCGCCGTCGAACCGCTCGACGCTTCGATCACCGGCGCGCCGGGTTTGAGCCAGCCGTTGCACAAAGCGTAAAGAAACAGAGAACGCGCCAGACGATGCTTGAGGCTGCCGGTGGGGTGGCTCGACTCGTCCTTGAAATACAATTCGATACCGGGAAAGCCCGGCAGAGCCAAGGGAATCAGGTGCGTGTCGGCGCTGCGCTGGAAGTCCGCTTCAATGATCCGAATGGCTTCGCGGGCCCATTGTCGATTGTCACTCATGCTTGTTTTTCTCGTTGAGTCGGCCTTGTCGCAAGGCTCATTCCGTCAGCTTAGGAAAAAACCTACAACACGCACAGATACAGCTGAGTCTGAATACGTCTGGCAACTGCTAGGCTCAGTTCTTCCAAGGCCTGCTTCCTTGTAACGGCATATAACAAAAAAGAATATAACTTTTGTTTTAACAACTAACGGTACGAGTTAGGGTGTGCCACCTTTTGAATTCATCGATGGAGAGCGACATTGCCTCTGCGTAGCACATTCACGCGTTTCTTCCAGCTGGAAGCTGCCAGCGGTCTGTTGTTGATTGCCGCAGCCGTTCTGGCTCTAGTCATCAATAATTCGCCGCTGTCATGGCTCTACAACTGTCTGCTGGACACCCCGGTGGTGGCCCAGATTGGCGCACTCAAAATCGCCAAGCCCTTACTGCTCTGGATCAACGATGGCCTGATGGCCATGTTTTTCCTGCTGATAGGGCTGGAAGTGAAGCGTGAAGTGCTCGACGGCCAATTGTCGAAGCCATCGCAGATCGTCCTGCCCGGCGCGGCGGCGATTGGCGGCATGGTCGTGCCGGCGCTGATCTACTGGTTTCTTAATCGCGACAACCCAACAGCACTGGACGGCTGGGCGATTCCCACCGCGACCGACATCGCATTCGCACTCGGTGTGCTGGCGCTGCTGGGCAAGCGGGTTCCCGTCTCGCTGAAGCTGTTCCTGATGACGCTGGCGATCATCGACGACCTCGGCGCAATCATCATCATCGCGATCTTCTATTCCGGCGCGCTCTCGACCCTTTCGCTGGCGCTGGCTGCAGCCTGCATCGCGGCACTGATCGGCATGAACCGGCTCGGCGTGGTGAAACTCGGGCCATACATGATCATCGGTTTGATCCTGTGGGTTTGCGTACTGAAAAGCGGTGTTCACGCCACGCTTGCCGGCGTCACCCTCGCCTTCTGTATTCCGCTGCGCACGAAAAATGCTGAGCCCTCGCCGCTGCTGGCCCTCGAACACGCCCTGCATCCGTGGGTGGCTTACGGCATTCTGCCGCTGTTCGCCTTCGCCAACGCCGGCCTGTCGCTGAGCGGTGTGACCGTCGAAAGCTTCACCCATCACGTGCCGATGGGCATTGCGGTCGGTCTGTTGCTGGGCAAGATGGTGGGCGTTTTCGGTCTGGCCTGGCTCGCGGTGAAAATCGGCATCGCTACCCTCCCCCAAGGCGCCAATTGGGGTCAGGTGCTGGGCGTGGCCATCCTGTGCGGAATCGGTTTCACCATGAGCCTGTTTGTCGGTTCGCTGGCATTCGTGCCGGGCGTGAGTGAATACGCCGGGATGGACAGGATGGGGATTCTGACCGGTTCGATATTGGCAGCGTTGATCGGCTATGCGGTGACGGCCGCCGCCAGCCGCAGACCTGCCGCCCTGCACTCCTGATAAACCGAGACAAGTCTTAGCGTCTCTAGAGACGCGTCCTACAGCCACGATCAACCTCGTTCGTTAACGTCGCTCCACCCCGCACCGGGGCTGGCGACGTACGAACGCAAGGATGATCAGTGGCTGGCAATAAGGACATTCCCCGGGTTCGCAACCCACCTTCAGGCGACGGGCATATCGTCACGGACCGCCTGATGACGGCCACCGAACTGGCCGAGCGCGATGCACGACAAAGTGCTTACGATGCCATGCTCGCGCGGCAAGAGGCCTTTGAGCACGGCCGTGAGGTCACCGCAGCGAAAGACCCAACGATCCGTGCGGGATGCGTCTTCGCCAAGTCCTGCAAGCTGCCGGACGCCATCATCGATTACTCGAATCCTTCGGGAATGGTGCCGACCGACAGTCTCAAGGATTACGGCGAAGTCGCCTGGCTCGGCGCCCGCGCTGCAGACGACGACGGTCTGCTCAATCTCGAAACCATCAGCGCCAGCACCGTCGCGCTCGGCATTGGCCGATTTGCACTGACGACCCCGGCGCTCGCCGTGCCGATTGCGGCCGTCGGCGCTACGGCAACTGCCGTATTGGCCGCAGTGGTAGCCATGGTCTGGTCTCCCAGCCTAGGCGACAGCGCGCTCTATACCGAAGATCAATTGCGTGCCTTGGAGAAAGCCAGGACGCGTATGCGTCTGCACATCGAGCAGGACGCAGAGGGCAGGCTGAAGGGATACGGTTTTTACACCGGTAAAAATCGCGACTGGGAAATGGTCGACGTCGTGCAGTTCACCGCACGGGGCAGTCAATATGTCGCGGACCTTGGCGACGGCGTTGAACTGATCTGGACGCCGGCCGTGGACGGTTCAGACACCCTCGGCATCCCTGCGCTGGAAGCCGCACCGCAGGCGCCACACATCTGGGTGTACCCGCCGACCAAGCAGGCAGACGGCATCATCGTGAACCCGGTGTACCCGCCGGAGTACAAGGATTTCATTCTTGTGTTTCCGGTGGGATCGGGGATTCGGCCGGTTTATGTTGTCATTAATCAAAATGGAGATCATGACTACCACAATCATCCTAAATATCTGCCTGCGTTCCCTGATGCCAAGCGGGTAAAGTCAAAATCATCTGTTCGAGGCGGCGGTAAGCAACGCGCACGTTGGGTCGACCGGAAAGGGCGAATATATGAATGGGATTACGAGAGCAATGCAGTAGAGACATATGACAAGTTGGGAAATCATCTGGGAGAGTACAACCATATCACCGGCGACCAGACGAAACCGGCCAAGCCTGGCAGAAAAACCTCAAGATAAAGGATTATTCGATGCGCTACTTACTGATCACTGGGTTTTATCCAGACGAGAAACAAGACGACAGCCTGCAGTTTGACCTAGACATTCACGGCAGCGAACTCAACGAACGAGTTGCCCAACTGATTGAAGGAAAAGCGCTGAAAGACCTTGAACCTGGGGAATTGCTTTTAACTGACGAACAAGTTTCGGATCTTGCCAAGCTTTTGGGTGTTTCGTTTCCTGAAGGATTGGAGTTCTACATGGGCACCTGCGCTGGGTGAGCGTGCGATAAGCGTCACTTCTTCGATGCACGTTAGGCGGGCCCATTGTTTCAACATCGATCCAGTCCGCCACTCACAACTACTAGATCTTATTCACCTGTAGAGACCACTGGTAAAAAAAACCCGACCAGTCACCTGATCGGGGTTTTCTTTTTCCCCTCGTTCCCGCTTAGTGCGAAACGCGGCTCGTGCCATCCACCGTGGCGATTCGCACACGTTCGCCGACACGGAACACTTCGTTTTCCTGAACCTGCTGCACATAGGCACGCATGCTGCCGTCGTCTTCGCGAACGGTGATTTCGACACCCTGGGTGCGAGTCAGGCCTTCTTCGGTGGCGGAGCCCAGCAGGCCGCCGGCGACTGCGCCGATCACTGCGGCAACGATGCTGCCACGACCGCCGCCGATGGCGCTACCACCGACACCACCCACAACGGCACCCGCTGCGCCGCCGATAGGGGTTTTCGTGCCTTCGATTTTTACCGGGCGCAGCGCTTCGATGGTGCCCATGCGAACCGTCTGCACGCGACGCGCTTCGTCACGGGAATAGGAGTCGCCGGTCAGGTTCGATTGGCAGCCAGTGAGCAACATTGCCATCGTGGAAAAGGAAGCAACCAACAGAACAGACTTACGCATAGCATCAACTCCAAAAAGACAGGTATCCATTAAACTCCGCAGCTTGACGCCTGTCACGGTATCGCCCGGATAAAATTGGTTTCATTCAGTTCCGGTACAGACGTCTCGCGAATTCACCACACAGTAGCGCCAAATGGCGTCTTCTGCGCCGCAGACTTGAAGGGTCAGCTATCCCGCTCGGTAGACTGCTCAGGGTGCCAGACGTTCAAGAATCCAGTTTGCGCTCTGTAGACGGTAATTGAGGCGATCGTGCAGACGGCTCGGTCGGCCCTGCCAGAATTCGATGCGTTCAGGTAGAAGGCGATAGCCACCCCAGTGCTCAGGGCAATGCGGCTGCGTTTCGCTGAATCGTTGCTCGGTGTTCTTCAGCAACCCTTCAAGTTCGTCACGATCGGCAATCACCCGGCTTTGAGGTGAAGCCCAGGCTCCCAGGCGGCTGCCCAGCGGACGAACCTGGTAATAAGCATCGGATTCAGCAGGCGTGACTTTCACGACCCGACCTTCAATCCGCACCTGGCGCTCCAGGGCTGGCCAGAAGAACGTCATTGCCGCGAACGGGTTCGCGGCAAGCTGCTGGCCTTTGCCACTGTCGTAATTGGTGAAAAACGTAAAACCCTGCTCGTCGAGGCCTTTGAGCAGCAGAATGCGGCAATGCGGCCGACCGTCCTTGTCGACGGTGGCCAGGGTCATGGCGTTGGCTTCCACCGGCGCCTGCTCGGTTTTCACCGCGTCGGCGAACCACTGGTGGAACAGTGCGAAAGGCTCGGCCGGGGCTTGCGCCTCGGTCAGGCCATCACGGGTGTAGTCGCGACGCATATCAGCCAGGCCCTGGGTCATGGCGCATTCCTTGTGGTTAACGAATCACTTCTTCGCAGCGTCAGCAGCTGCGACTTTCTTGTCGGTGGCTGGGGCCTTGGCTTTGGCCGGCGCCGTTTTCTTCGCCGGGGTCGCAGCCTTGGCAGGCGCTTTTTTCGCTGGAGCCTTGGCAGCCGCTTTCTTCGCCGGAGCTTTCTTCGCGGCAGGTGCAGGGGCGACTTTCTTTGCGGCAGGCGCTGGGGCAACCGGCACCACGGCTGGTTTGACATCCTGCGCGGCGACCATGCGGATTGGCGCCGGTGCCGGCATGTTGTACTTGCTTAGGAGTGCGACCATGGTGTTCTGCGGCGTCACCAACAGTTCCACGCGACGGTTCAAGGCACGGCCTTCAACGCTGTCGTTGGCGGCGCGCGGGGCTTCGCTGCCCATGCCACGCAGCATCAGACGATCACGCTGCAAACCGCTGAGACGGAAAATCGAGGCAACGGCCTGTGCGCGTTCCTGGCTGAGTTTGACATTGGCCGGATTAGCGCCAGACGTATCACTGTGGCCGAGTACCAACACTGCAGTCTTTGGATCGAGTTCAAGAATTTTCGCGACACGGGTGAACGGGCCCAGTGTGACCGGCAGCAGCATGGAAGGACGGTCAGGGTTGAACGAGCCTTCAACCGGTGCGGTCACTACCAATACGTTCTCACGACGCTCAAGTTGCAAGTTGCTGTCCTTGATTGCGGTACGCAGGCGTGGTTCGTAATCGTCAAGCCAGGCTTGGGTCACTTTCGGATCCGGCAGTGGCACAGCCTTGACGGTCGGCTGATCCTTACCACCGAAAGGCCACCACCATTTGCCACCCGCTGCGGCTTCAGCCTTGGCCACTTCGACCGGTTTGGCTTCAGGTTTGATCTCAGGTTTCTTGTCGAGCACTTCTTCAGAACCGAATGGCCAATACCATGGATTGGCGCTCTCAGCCTTGGCGACCGGGGCAGTTGCAGCAGGTTTCAGCGGTGCCGGAGCCGGAGTTGGTTCCTTTGCGGCGACCTTGTCAGAGGAACCAAACGGCCACCAGCTACTGCCATCGGCATCATTTTGCGGAGTCTGTGCGCAACCGGTAATGGCGAAACACAGGGCCAAGGCGAAAGTTTTGTTAGATGACATTGGATATCCACAAAGATGAAGTCATAAAAAAATCAGGCCGGCATGAACCGGATAAACAGGCAATTTGAAACCATTAAGGCACTTGGGTTCCGGCCCTGGAACCCATCGGCACATTTTACAGACAAGTGGCCATCACCCGGGCCAGCTTCTGCGCGCGCGGATCCATCAAAACGTAAGGCCCCAGCGTATTGGTGACGAAGCCGAACGCTATATCGTGCTCAGGGTCGGCAAACCCGATGGAGCCGCCTGCCCCCGGATGACCGAACGCGCGCGAGCCCAAGCCATAAGTGGCGTTGGGCACATCCGGTTGATCGAGCATGCAACCCAGACCGAAACGGGTCCGCGTCAATAAAGTCTTGTCTTCGCCAATGCTGTGTTCGCGGGTCAACTCATCAAGCATCTCGCTTTCGAGCAGGCTGCCATCCAGCAGGCCGGCGTAAAAACCCGCAAGGCTGCGCGCATTGCCATGACCATTGGCGGCCGGCTGTTGCATTCGCCGCCATTCAGGTTTGTTGGTGCTGGTTAGTACCGAAGGCGGATTGGTGAATGCCCGGGTCGTCATGGCGGTGGGTTCGCGCAGGGTGACTTGAAGCAGACGCTGGGCAGCAGCATCGCCGGCGTTACCCTTGCCTCGAGCGATGTGTGCCACGCGGTGAAACTCTTCATCCGCCAGACCGACATGGAAGTCCAGCCCCAAAGGCTTGGCCACGCGGGCCACAATGGACTCACCCGGGCCGCGGCCATCGACGCGCCGCAACAACTCGCCAATCAGCCAACCGTAAGTGATCGCGGCATATCCATGCCCCTCCCCCGGCGTCCACCAGGGCGACTCGGCGGCCAAAGCATCGACCATGGCTTGCCAGTCGTAAAGCGCCTCGGGGGCGAGCATTTCGCGTAGCGCCGGCAACCCTGCCTGATGGCAGAGCAACTGACGCAACGTGACTGATTCCTTGCCGGCAGCCGCAAACTCGGGCCAATAGCGAGCAACTGGCGCATCCAGTTGCAACTTGCCTTCGGCAACCAGTTGCAGCGCAGTGACCGCGGTAAACGTCTTGGTACAGGAGAACAGATTGGCAATGGTATCGCTGTGCCAGGCTTCGCTGCCGTCCTTGTCGGCGGTGCCGGCCCAGAGGTCGACCACCGTTTCCCCACCGATCTGAATACACAGCGCTGCGCCGCGCTCCTGAGGATCGTCGAATAACGCCGCAAAAGCTTCACGTACCGCTTCGAACTTAAGCTCGTAATGACCCTGAATCTGCACCCGCAACTTCCTCGGTTGAACGCTCTACGCTGTGGCCCGCATTGTTCCAGCCATTGGCGGTTTTGGGAACAGGGTTGAGCCGGGCGGTTGTTTGCCCATGTGATGGGGTTGAAATATTAGTGATTTGGCGGACGCCATCGCGAGCAGGCTCACTCCTACAATGAATCTCTGTATACACAGACCTCATGTAGGAGCGAGCTTGCTCGCGAAAAACCACGATAAAACAGTACTTAAAGGGCGTCGCCAGTCTGGCTGGCCTTCTCTGGTTCAGCCTTGGCTTTCTCTGTTGCGTTGACGAGCCCGTCAACCGCCTGCAAGTTGCTTTTACGCACAGTCTCGACAAAACCCTGGAACGGCAGATCGGTAATGCCCACCAGCCCGAAGTGACCATTCTCACCGTCCAGCAAACGACCGGTTACCGGCTGATCGAGGTATTGGAACCAGTGCACGCCGACAATCGATGGCTCGCTGATGGCCTGTTTGAGGAAGTTGGCATAAGCCGCACCGCGATCTTCTTCCTTGGCCAGCTGCGTCACGCCGCCCCAGAACGGACCGCGATCAGCCGAACCGAAGTTGAATTCCGTGATCAGCACAGGCTTGTCCAGGTTCCGCAATATTGCAAAGTCATAGCCGTCCTGCGGCTGCACCGTGTACATGTTGAAACTCAGCACGTCGCAGTATTGAGCACAGGAGTTGACGGCTTCAGGCGTGCTTACGGCGAAACGCCCACCCAGCAACAGCTGGTTTGGCGCGTGCCATTTCAGCGAATCGGAGATGGTCTTGAAGTAAGTGTCGGCAAACACCTTCTGGAAGTATTTGAAGTCGGCCTCTATTTCCGGGTACTCCGCGCTTGGCAGTGGCGGCACAAAACCGGGGTCTTCCATCAACTCCCAGGCCGGTAAGTCGATGCCCCAGGCCTTGGAAAGACCAGCCTGGTTGCGATATTTGTCGCGAAGTTGCTTGAGAAACGCGCGCTTGGCCGGCACGTCGGTGGTCATTTTCAGCGTACCGTAGGCCAGGGCGTAGCGAGCTTTTGGATCATCGCCGGGGCCGGCCCAGGCCAGTTCATTGTCGGCGTAGTAACCGATCAGCCAAGGATCGTCGCGATGGTCGCGGGCGGCAATGGCCACGGCGCGTTCAGTGGCCATGGCAAACCGTGGGTCAAACGGGTCAGGCATGCCGCCCCACCAGTCGGTGCCGGTGCTGATGCTGGCGTAATCGCCGACAATTGATAAAGGCAAGGTGTAGGGCACCCTATCGAGGTTGTCGAACACGGGCGCGCTCCAGTTGCCTATGGTGTTGAAACCCCAAGCCTGGAGGCGATCAAGTGTGTGATGAGCCCACTTTTTCTCATCGACCACGGTTTTGCAGGTTTCCGAGGCCGTTTGCGCGGCCGCCGTCTCAACGGTTGCATCGACCGCGTCAGTCTTCGCCGCTTCGGCGACACCGGCCTTCGCTTCTGACGGAGGGGCGACGGGTTGCTCAGTGGCTTTTTCGACTGTGGCTTCGACCGCATCCGCCTTGGCCGCCTCCGCGACCCCAGCCTTGGTATCGCTTCCCAGCGAGCAGGGATCGCCATACAGACGCTGCAAATTGGCGCCGTAAAAATCGTACCAGCGTCCGCTGTTGTAACCCCTTCCCTTGTCGGCGCCGTTGCCGCCGCGGTTATCGCCTTCGCCGTAATGAGTGGCCAACGCGTCGTCGGGCTTCGGCAAGGATTCAAACATCCACTCGCGCCCGGCAACGTAGGTTTGATTGACGTTCGGCGACACGGTGTTAACGCCAAGCGAATAGAACGGGTGCCCTTCCGGTGTCACCAGATACCAACGGCCGTCGCGTTTTTCGCTGCGAAAGAAACCGCTGGCCTTGAAGGCCGGGCCTTGAGTCCAGCCGCCGTACTTGTCCAGCGAGCCCTTCTGACGTTCCGCCAGCCAGGTTTTCAGCTGTTGCTGTTCCTTGGCTGCGGCGCTTTTCAACTGCTCGTCACTGCTGACCTTTTCCGGCCATTTGGTACGGGTCGATTGGCCGTAAGCGTCGACGAGTCCGCCATAAGCGGCCTGAGTGACCGCCTCGGCGTTTTGCACACCGAAGCGCTCCAGCAAAATGCTTTGTGCCACTTTCGGCTGGTCCATCGACAGGGTCACCGACACCACCTGGCTGCGATCCAGTTCGCCGGCACTGCTGGCCAGCAATACGCGCTGGCCGTCAAACGTCATCGGCATCGGCGGACCAGCCTTCATGCCCATGCCCAGCGGAGAGCTCGGCTGCAGCGGCACCAACAGGGTTTGCGCGGGGCCGGC
Organism: Pseudomonas sp. Ant30-3; assembly: GCF_000690905.1. Taxonomy (GTDB): domain Bacteria; phylum Pseudomonadota; class Gammaproteobacteria; order Pseudomonadales; family Pseudomonadaceae; genus Aquipseudomonas. The sequence continues at coordinate 72,629 of NZ_JMCL01000059.1, forward strand.
CGGCAAGTCGACCCGACTGATCAGGGTCTTGCCGTCATTGCTCTGGATTTTCACGTACAGCGTGACGGCCCAATTCATTGCGCTCTGAATGCGCAAACTCATCACCCCGGACTGTGACCAGTCCCAGGCTCCCGTTTGCGGAGTCAGGCGCAAGGTCGGTTCAGCCACCGGATTGAAGGTCACCCGGCGCAATACTTCGCCTTCGGCCGTTTGCTCCGCGTTGGACTGCGGCAGGCTGGCGTCCTGAGTCGCCACCTGAACGACATCGGCGGGGCGCACAAAGTTGAACAGCGTTTGCTGACCGGCAGGCGCGGCCAGCACAGGGGCTGCGAACATCAGAGCGAAAACAGCGGGCAACGAACGGCGGATCATAAGAACGAAGTTCTCCCTAACGACCTTCAATGGGCCAGTGGAAATGCGATGACAGAAGGATAGACAACGCGGCGGGCGAAATGGCCCACCGCTGTATCAGGAAATTTCGCGACGAAATGGCGGCAATGCGTTGAGGATTGCCTTGCCGTAACGCTGGGTCACCAATCGTCGGTCGAGCAAGGTAATCGTGCCGCGGTCCTCTTCGGTACGCAGCAAGCGGCCACAGGCCTGGACCAGTTTCAGCGAGGCGTCCGGCACCGAGATTTCCATGAATGGATTGCCACCCCGCGCCTCGATCCACTCGGCCAGCGCCGCTTCGACCGGATCATCCGGGACAGAAAACGGAATCTTGGCGATGACCACGTGCTCGCAGTACGCGCCGGGCAAGTCGACCCCTTCAGCAAAACTCGCCAGACCGAACAGCACGCTGGAATCGCCGCCATCGACGCGCGCCTTGTGCTTGTTCAGGGTTTCCTGTTTCGACAGGTTGCCTTGAATGAACACTTGCTTGCGCCAGTCGCGGTCGAGCCCGTCGAACACGTCCTGCATTTGCTTGCGGGAAGAGAACAGCACCAGGGTGCCGCGCGAACCTTCGACCAGTTGCGGCAGATCGCGGATGATCGCGGCAGTGTGCGCCGGCGCATCCCGCGGATCGGCTTTGAGGTCCGGCACCCGCAGCACACCGGCATCGGCGTGGTGGAACGGGCTCGGTACCACAGCAGTGACGGCTTTTTTCGGCAAACCGGCGCGCATGCGGAAACGGTCGAACGTACCCAGCGCAGTCAGAGTCGCCGAGGTCACCAGCGCGCCGTATGCCACGTTCCATAAATTGCGACGGAGCATTTCTGCGGCGAGGATCGGGCTGGCATTGACCTCGATATCGAACAGCGAACCGCTCTCTGCCAGGGTTAGCCAGCGGGCCATGGGCGGGTTGTCTTCCGGGTCTTCGGCGGTGAAGGCGGTCCACAATTCCCAGTTGCCAGAGGAGCGCGACAACAGGCTGCCAAACAGCGGATACCACTCCTCGGCCTGATTGCTTGCGATGCCGATATTGACCTCGCCGTCCATGCCTTCCTTGAGCAATTCGGTGAGCCGGGTGAACAGGTCGGTTAGACGGGCAAAGGCTTTCTTCAGCTCGACGCCCATCTCACGCATGTGCTCGGGAATGACCCCGCCGACAAAGCGATGGCGCGGCCGCTCGCGACCTTCGACGTCTTCGCCGGGCTTGAAATCGGCAATCTGCTCGCAGGCGCTGAACATGAATTGCTGCTGGGTCTTGATCTCGCGGGCCAGCTCCGGCACTTGCTCGATCAACTTGCCCAGATCGCCCGGTAGCGGGTGCTGGGCGAGCAATTTGGTCAGGTTTTTTGCGGTGGTTTCCAGCCAGTCGGCCGTGGAACGCAGGCGCGTGTAGTGGGCGAAGTGGCCGATAGCCTTGTCCGGCAGGTGATGGCCTTCGTCGAACACATAAATGGTGTCGCGCGGATCGGGCAACACAGCGCCGCCGCCGAGGGCCAGGTCAGCCAGCACCATATCGTGGTTGGTGACAATCACATCGACCTTGCCCATGCCTTCGCGGGCCTTGTAAAAGGCGCACTGGCCGAAGTTGGGGCAGTGACGGTTGGTGCACTGGCTGTGATCGGTGGTCAGGCGCGCCCAATCGGCGTCTTCGAGGGCGGTGGACCAGCTGTCGCGATCGCCGTCCCATTTGTTGCCGGCCAGCTTCTCGATCATGCTGGTGAACAGTTTCTGACTGGCCTCGTCGACCTCGATCTTGAAGCCTTCTTCTTCGAACAGTTGGGCGGTAGCCGTTTGGGCGTGGCCTTCCTGCAGCAACATGTCGAGTTTGGACAGGCACATGTAGCGACCGCGGCCCTTGGCCAGGGCGAAGGTGAAGCTCAGCCCGCTGTTGCGCATCAGGTCGGGCAAATCCTTGTAAACGATCTGCTCCTGCAGGGCGACGGTGGCCGTCGCAATCACCAGGCGTTTGCCAGCGGCCTTGGCCGTAGGAATCGCCGCCATGCTGTAGGCCACGGTTTTACCGGTACCGGTGCCGGCTTCCACCGCAACAATTGCGGGGTCGCCACTGCGCCGGCCTTCGTCGTCGGTGTCGATGGCCCCGAGGACTTTGGCAATTTCGGCAATCATCAGGCGTTGCCCGTAGCGCGGCTTGAGGCTCTTGGCTTCAAGAAAACGCGTATAAGCGCCCTGGATCGTGGTTTTGAGTTCGGTGCTGATCATGAATTGTCGGGCGCAAAAACGCTGGATAAATTTTCAGTGGTTTGGATTGGCGGCTATCATACCGCGCTAATTAATCCCGCGCAGAACGGAGTACCTCAATGACACCTTTTGGCATCGTTTATACCCTGCATGTCCTCTCGGCCCTGGTCTGGGTCGGCGGCATGTTTTTCGCCTGGATGGTCCTGCGGCCCGCGGCGATGAAGGCGCTGGAAGGCCCTGCGCGGTTAACGCTATGGGTGGAAGTGTTTCAGGGTTTCTTTCGCTGGGTGTGGGTGGCGGTGGTGCTTTTGCCGATCAGCGGTGTGGGCATGATTCATCTGCAGTACGCCGGCTTCGAAGCCGCGCCGCGTTACGTGCAGGTGATGATGGGTTTGTATGTGGTGATGACAGCGCTGTTTATCCGCATCCAGGCGTTGATGCTGCCGGAGTTGCGCACGGCGGTGGCGGCCAAGGATTGGCCAACGGGCGCTGCGGTGCTGGGAAGGATTCGTCAGATGGTGGGGGTCAATCTGATTGTCGGGTTGGTGCTGGTGGCGATTGCTTCGGCCAGGCCGATGTTTTGAGACGGAGCGCAGCCCCCTGTGGCGAGGGGATTTATCCCCGTTGGGCCGCGAAGCGGCCCCTAAGAAGGGCCGGCAAGCCGGCATCTGGGGCGCATGGAATCACGACTGCTTCGCAGCCGAACGGGGACAAGTCCCCTCGCCACAAGGGTTGTGTTTACAACCGCTGCAGAGTCACCGCCCCTTCTGCGCCAGCAGGTCCTGGCTGCCCGTCGAGCCCGGGACGCCCACTCTTGCCGCCATCTGCCTTGTAAACGAAGCAGCCCTTGGCCTTGCCGCCTGCCCCCGGCTTGCCGCCGGGTCCTGCCAGACCACCGGCGCCGCCAGCGACTTGAACCTTGATCTGTTCGACCGGGTAATCGCGCGGCACTTCCAGACGAACCAGGCCGCCCGGCGCCCCCGGCTGGCCATCGCTGCCGTCGCTGCCATTGGCACCGCGCCCCGCCTGACCCCAGGTGCAACCCGGTGCCTGACCGTTGGCGCCGTCGAGACCGACAAAACCCGGCGCACCCGCACCGCCGCGCGCATCGATCGACAACTGCGGTGCGTCAAGCGCCTTGATCTGCAGATTCAGATTGCGCCCCGCACGTGCGGCCTTCAGATAAGTGCCCGGCGCCCCCCGAGCGGTGATCTGACTGCCTTCGGACAACTGCGCACGGCTGACCGTCAACGCCAGTGCCTGTTCGCCAGGCACGATGGCGATCCGCGCATCTTTGCCCAGGTGTAATTCACCCACGGACACCTCGGTCACGTTCGAAGGAATCAACAACGTGCCGTAATCGGCCACGTCCAGGCGTTCGAGCTGCAAGGTGCTGGTGGTGTTGGGCAGGCGCATCAGCGAGTTGGTTTCGACACTGACCACTTGGGCGCAAGCCAACGGACTGATGAGTGCAGCGAGCAGACAGAGTTTACGCATGGGGAGCCTTCGATGCGGTCGGAGCCTGGAGGGTTTGCAGGTGGAAAACACCAAAAAAGAGGATGTTCAAACGGTCACGCCACGGATGAGGGCGACCACGAAGGCTGCGTAAACAAAACACTGCTTCCAGCAGATGAAGGACCGCCAGCCCAGCGCCCGCCGCATTGATCAGCTGGTGCAGTGGATACACGAACGGCGACAGCAGGTTGACCAGTACTACCAACCAGAACAGCAGGGTCAACAGTTTGCCCAATCCCCAAAAGACCTTCATACGCTCCCCCGTGGAGAATTATTCTTTGCGCGCACAGTAACGGCTTCCACGCGGGATAAGCCAGAGGGCAATGAAAATTCTTCATGAGGGCCGCCGAATGGCCGTCGCAGCGGCAGTCATCGCTGCGCGACGGCTCTATTTCGTGGTTCAGCGGTTGATGTGCAGTTCCACGCGACGGTTTTTCGCGCGACCTTCATCGGTATTGTTATCTGCTATCGGCTCGCTTTCACCGCGTCCTTCGCTGGTGAGTTTGTTCGGCGCAAGGCCCTGGCTCAACAGATAGCCAGCGACACTGCTGGCGCGACGTTCCGAGAGACCCTGATTGTAAGCATCGCTGCCGACGCTGTCGGTGTGACCGATTACCTTGATGCTCACCACATCGGCGTTTTGCAATTTCGCCATCAACGATTCGAGTTCGCTGCGGGCTGAGGGTGTCACGTCAGATTTGTTGTAGGCGAACAGCACGTCGTTGGCATCGCTCAACGTGACGACTTCGGAAGGCGCAGGTGCAGGTTCGGGTTTCACGCTGGCCGGATATTGCGGCAGCGGACAACCGTGGTGTTCGACGGGTGTGTTGGCGGGTGTATCAGGGCAGCGGTCGCGCCGGTCAAAGACACCGTCGTCGTCTTCGTCGCCATCCTGGGCGAAACAGATCAAGCCTCCAGTGACAATCCCAAGCGCCGCTCCGCCGGCCGCCCAGCCCCCACTTTGCAGAGCACCCAAGCCTCCTCCGACCAAGCCACCGAGCACACTGCAAACCGGCCAGGTCCGTTGATTGAGGGGGGCAGTGCCATCGCTGTGGGTAGCGCAACCGGTCAACAAGCTGCCAAATAGCAGAACCGGCAAGACGGTCCTCGTGAGAACGCTCATAGTGAAAACTCCTGTGTTACCGGCCGATGCCGGTTACACAGGATTAAAGACCCGCATCCGCGCCAACACAAGCGCGGAGTGCGGTGTGCGAGGCGCTTAACGCTTGATCTTGATTTCCGTACGACGGTTCATCGCGCGGCCGTCAGCCGTTTTGTTATCAGCTACCGGCTGGCTTTCGCCGGCACCGGCCACAGAGACGAAACTGGCGCGCGGCACTCCGCTCTGAACGAGATAGTCGACCACCGAGTGTGCACGTTTGTCCGACAGGCGCTGGTTATAGGCGTCGCTGCCGACGCTGTCGGTATGACCGACCACAGTCAGTTGAGCACTGGCAGCTTCCTGTTTCAGGCGAGTTGCGATGGTGTTGAGGACTTCTTTGTCAGACGGTGTGAGGGTGGCTTTGTCGAACTGGAAGTGAACATCGCGGATGACGATGGTTTCTTCCTCAACCACGACCACCTCCTCGACCACAGGTGCAGGTAGAGGCGGAGGGCAACCATCGGCGTCGACCTGCACGCCTTTAGGCGTACCCGGGCACTTGTCGCGGCTGTCCGGCACACCATCGCCGTCTTCATCCGCGTCACCGTGAACCCAGCAATAGGCCGCTGCCGTACCGCCGACCAGCAGTGCGCCATAACCTGCCCATGATGATGCCTCGGTCGCGCCGAGGCCGGCACCGATGACACCACCGACCGCCGCACAGGTCGGCCAGTCTGTCTTCTGCAAACCTGCGCAACCAGTCAACACACTGGTTAGCAGAACCAGGGGTAGTGCTGTCCGAACTATGTTCATCTAGTTTTCTCCTTGAGGATCGGCTTGAAACCGATTCAGGGAGTAAAGACCCGAGTTTTAATCTCCGCCAGCACTAGGCCACTGCTGATTTGCCCCGCGTTTGCGGTGGATCGCTTCTTTTGCTGCGAGATGGCTCTATGTCTGGACCTTCGGGCAGGCTAGTCTTGAGATTCTGATTGAGGATCTTCGATGACTGCAGGTATTTCTTCGCGCACGCCACAGCAGGCTGTGGCCGCGCTGCTGGAACGTTATGCCCCGACGCAACTGTTGCTGATCGGCGCCAGCGAATTCCCCGCACTCGAGGCGTTCAAGCTCGCGCACCCGGGCACCTGTGTCGCGCATGCCGCACCCGGCCCGCTGCCCGCCGAGCTGGCCGCGCGCCGGTTCGACCTGGCGCTGGCGGTCGATTGCCTGGAACATTTGCCCAAGCGCGATGGCCTTAATTTATTAGGCGGGATCCGCAATCTCAACGCGAGTCGCATCGCGGTGCTGGCGGACCTTGAGGCCAGCGGCTGGCAGGAGACTGATTTTTTCTCGCTGGCACTGCAAGCCAGCGAACGTTTTCAGCGCGACGACCAGGTGCTGACCCTGTTCACTTATGATTTGCTGGATTACAAACAGGTACCCGACTGGCTCAATTCACGCTTCTGGGCCAATCCGGAAAACTTTGGGAAATATTGGTGGTAACGCAATGAGTACATCCATTTGCCCGTGCGGCAGCGGCACCCTGCTCGACGCCTGCTGTGGCCATTACCATGCAGGGCACCCCGCACCGTGCGCCGAGGCGTTGATGCGCTCGCGCTACAGCGCCTACGTATTGGGACTGGTTGACTACCTGGTGGTGACTACTCTGCCGGCGCAACAGCAAGGGCTGGACCGTCAGTCGATCAGCGACTGGAGTGCCCGCAGCACCTGGTTGGGGCTTGAAGTGGAGGGTTCCGAAGTGTTGGGCGGTCAGCCGGAGCATGCCTTCGTGACCTTCACTGCACGCTGGCACGACGGCAGTGGCGAGCACAGCCACCGCGAACGTTCCTCATTTGTGCAGAACAGCGGACGCTGGTACTTCATCGACCCGACCGTGCAACTCAAGGCCGGGCGCAACGATGCGTGCCCTTGCGCCAGCGGGCAGAAATTCAAGAAGTGCTGCGCAGGGTATTTCGGCAGTTAGCGCCCTGTAGCAGCTGGCGAAGCCTGCGTTCGGTTCACATTGCTGCCGAAGGCTGCGATTCTTTGCGGGCTAAACTGGGGTTCAAGGGAGAACAAAGCCATGATCACCCAGCGATGTGCACTTTATCTATTCGGCCTGCTCTTGATATCAGGGCTCAGCGGCTGCGCTTCATGGTTTGACGACGACCGGCCGGAGCCGCAGGTGCATCTGGTCAGGGTTGAAGTCGTTCAGGCCAAACTGATGCAGCAACGTTTCCTGCTGCATTTTCGCGTCGACAATCCCAACGAAAGCGACTTGACCGTGCGAGGCCTGGAATACCGGATTCATCTGGGCAACATCCTTCTGACCGAAGGCGAACATGAACACTGGTTTACGGTAGGGCCAAAGCGCAGCGCCTATTTCAAAGTGCCTATTCGCACCAACCTGTGGCCCAAGGTACGGGAGCTGGTGAAACTGCTGAAAAAATCCGACCAGCCAATTCCCTATCGTCTGGAAGGCGAAATGGAAACCGGCCTATTCATCGCGCACTACGTGCACCTGGAGCGTAATGGCGTGATAATCCCCGCCGATTTTATTCCGGAGCAAAACCGATGACCCAGCAACCTCACGTTCATGGCCCTGATTGCAACCACGATCATGACCATCAAGAAGTTCATCATCACGACCATGACCATGGCCATGTGCACGGCCCGAACTGCGGCCACGCTCACCAGGAACCAGTGCGCAACGCTTTGAAAGACGTCGGCCGCAACGACCCTTGCCCATGCGGTAACGGCAAGAAATTCAAGAAGTGCCACGGCGCTTGATGCTTGGGGCGGAGGTTGTCTCCGCCCGTTGAATCGCCCACGTGGGCAGGTCCGCAGAGGATCTACGCCGTTATATGAATCACATGTGGGAGCGAGCCTGCTCGCGATGGCGTCAGCCTATTCACCATCCAACTTTTCAATGACAACGCTTTCGCGAGCAAGCCCGCTCCCACAAGAATTTCACCTGGCCCTCAGAATATCTGCGCTGGCGACGACCGTGGCGTACTCCCCGTGCAGATTCCCCAGCGACATGGCGTGCACCACTTCAGCTGAGTGCGGGTTGCCAAAGTAATCGGCCTTGTCGAAGGTAAAACACGCATCCTCCGCCACCCACGTTGCAAAACCGAGATTGCCGGCCGTGCGCGCGGTCGACTCCACCGAGTTGTGGGTTGCGACGCCGACGATCACCAGCTGCTCGGTCCCCGCCTCGCGCAAACTGGTCTCCAGCCCCGTCGCACAAAATGCATCCGGCACCTGCTTCTGAATCAGGTGCTCACCGGCCCGGGGGGAAAATCGCTCCTGAAACTCCACTCCCGATTGCTCTGGCCAGAACACCGAGTCCGGCGAACGGGACAGGTGCTGCACGTGAATTACCGGCCGCCCGGTTCGCCGCCAAAACGCCAGCAACTCCACGATTCGCTCCTCGGCCTGAGGATTGTTTCGGCGACCCAGTCGGGGGTGAAGGATGCCTTTTTGCTGATCGATGATGACCAGGGCCGCACTTTTCTGAAGCTCCATGCCGACTTTTCTCACGCAGAGTCATTGAATTTTCCACACTTCAGCATCACCTCCTCCTACAGGCAAGGCAAACAGGACGACCTGATGCCGGCATTTGCTGTCCGAAAGTAATGACGTCCCTTGATTTGGAGTATTTCATGATCGACCTGTATTACTGGACCACCCCCAACGGCCACAAAATCTCTATTTTCCTGGAAGAAGCCGGCCTGCCTTACAACGTTCACCCGATCAACATCAGTCAGAACGACCAGTTCAAGCCTGAGTTTTTGAAGATCTCGCCGAACAACAAAATCCCGGCGATTGTCGATCATCAGCCGGTTGATGGCGGTGAACCGCTGGCGCTGTTCGAGTCGGGCGCCATCCTTTTGTACCTTGCGGAGAAAACCGGCCGGTTCCTGCCCAAGGATTTGCGTGGTCGTCAGCAGGCGCTGCAATGGTTGTTCTGGCAGATGGGCGGACTGGGGCCAATGGCCGGGCAGAATCATCACTTCAGCCAGTTCGCACCGGAGAAAATTCCTTACGCGATCAAGCGCTACATCGACGAGACGGCCAGGCTTTATGGCGTGCTCGACAAGCAGCTGGCCAACAATGATTTTGTCGCGGGCAGTGAATACAGCATCGCCGACATGGCGATCTATCCGTGGATCGTTTCCCACAAGTGGCAGAGCCAGAACCTCGAGGATTTTCCCAATGTTCTGCGCTGGTTCAACCATATCCAGAACCGCCCGGCGACGGTGAAGGCGTATGAACTGGTGGCCAAAGTGAATCCGCCGAAGCCCTAGAAGAAGATCAAAAGATCGCAGGCTGCGCCAGCTCCTACAAGGGTTCGCGCGAACGATCCCAGTATATGCCAGACCTGTGGGAGCCGGGCTTGCCCGCGATGGCGATGGGGCTGGCGGTTAGAAGTTGGATTTGCTGGCCCCATCGCTGGCAAGCCAGCTCCTACAAAAGCTGGCGCAGCCTGCGATCTATTGCGGTTCGGCGGGCAAATCCTGAAATAACCTGAAACCCCGCTTGCGCGGCCACCTCCTGCTCTCTAACGTAGCGGCTTTATTGCGCCTCTACCCCCGCAGGAGCTTCGCCATGGCCTCGCCAGCCCTCTTACATTTTCTTCCCCGGTTCGGCGTTGCCGCAGCAGTGGCCGGTGTTTTGAGCCTGACCGGTTGTCAGACCTGGAACACTCAGGACACCCTCCCGCCCACCATTGGCGTGCAGCCGCTCAAAGGTCTGGCGCAAAACGTTTCGGTGCGCCGCAATCCCATGGGCATGCCGTTGATCGAAAGCAGCAACTTTCACGACGCGTTGTTCGCCCTCGGTTATGTGCACGCCACCGACCGCATGACGCAAATGGCTACCCTGCGCCTGTTGGCGCAGGGCCGTTTGTCGGAGATGTATGGTGCCGACCTGCTTGATGCCGACCGCTACATGCGCGCCGTCAACCTGAAGAAGAACGCCGGCGAGCTCTACAAGGCCTCTTCACCACGCCTGAAACGCTTCTTCGAAGTCTATGCGCGCGGGGTCAATGCCTATCTGTTCCGCTATCGCGACAAACTCCCGGCCGACCTCGCGGCCACCGGTTACAAGCCCGAATACTGGAAGCCGGAAGATTCGGCGCTGATCTTCTGCCTGCTCAATTTCAGCCAGTCGGCGAACCTGCCGGAGGAGATTTCCTCGCTGGTGCTCGCGCAGACGGTCTCCACCGACAAACTTGCCTGGCTGGCGCCGTCCGCGCCTGATGAAAAGCTGCCGGTTGGAGAAGCCGAGAAACTTCAGGGCATCAAGCTCAATGGCGCGATTGCCGGTCTTGCTGAAATCAGTAAAGCCACCGGGCAACTGGCAGATATGAATTTGCTGGGCGCCACTTCATCGAATAACTGGGCGATCTCGCCGCAACGCAGCCGCAGTGGCAAAAGCCTGCTGGCCAGCGACAGCCACGCACCATTGGGTGTGCCGTCGTTGTTCAGTTATGTGCAAATCCGAGCGCCGAAATATCAGGCCGCCGGCGTCACCATCGCCGGGCTGCCGATGGTGCTGGGCGGTTTCAACGGCAAAGTGGCGTGGAGCATGACGTCGGTCATGGGCGACAACCAGGACCTGTTCCTGGAAAAAATCCGACGCCAGGGCAATGGTTTGTCTTACGAGGTCAACGGCAAATGGCAGCCGGTGATCGTGCGCAACGAAACCTATTTCGTCAAAGGTCAGCGCTCGATTCGCGAAGCGGTGTACGAAACCCGCCACGGCCCGCTTCTCAACAGTGCCCAGGGCACTGCGCTCGGCAACAGCCTCGGTCTGGCCCTGCAAACGCCGAACTTCACCGATGACAAATCGCTGGACGCGTTTTTCGACCTGTCCCGGGCGCAGAACGTCGAGAAAGCGTCAGACGCCAGCCGTGAAATTCGCGCCATGACCCTGAACCTGGTGTTCGCCGACGCCAGCAACATTGGCTGGCAAGTCACCGGTCGCTACCCGAATCGCCGTGAAGGCGAAGGCTTGCTGCCATCGCCGGGCTGGGAAGGTCGATACGATTGGGACGGTTATGCCGATCCGATGCTGCACCCCTACGATCAGGACCCGGCGCAGGGCTGGTTAGGCACCGCTAACCAGCGAGTCATTCCTGATGGCTACGGTATGCAACTGTCCAATTCCTGGTCGGCGCCGGAACGTGGCGAACGCATGGCGGAGCTGGCCGGTGGGGGCAAGCACGACACCCGCAGCGTGATCGCCATGCAATACGATCAGACCACCACGTTCGCCGCCAAACTGAAGAAAATGTTCGCCGCGCCGGGCATGGTGCAACCGCTCAAACAGGCCATTGCAGCGTTGCCGACAGGCGATCAGCCCAAGGCTCGCGAGGCACTGGCTCGCTTGATGGCGTTCGACGGCAAACTCGTTGCGACGTCGGCAGACGCGGCGATTTATCAGTTGTTCTTGCAGGAAAGTGCGCGACAGACGTTCCTCGACGAACTGGGTTCGGACAGCGGTCCGGCGTGGAAAGCGTTTATCGCAAGCGGGGAATTGTCCTACTCTGCACAGGCCGATCACTTGCTCAGTCGCGAAGACAGCCCGTTCTGGGATGACCTGCGCACGCCGCAAAAAGAGGACAAACCGGTAATCCTCGCACGCGCCCTCGCGGCCGCGATAACCGCTGGCGACAGCCAGTTGGGCGGCGATCACAAAGCCTGGCAATGGGGCAAACTGCATCGCTACGAATGGAAAAACAGCAGTGGCCAGACCGTGCGCGGTCCGCTCGCAGCGGGCGGCGATCACACGACGCTCAATACCGCTGCGTTCGCCTGGGGAAAGGACTTCAACACCACGTTGGCACCGGCTATGCGTTTCATCGTCGACTTCGGCCAGGCCGAGCCGCTGATGGGGCAGAACGGCACGGGGCAATCGGATAATCCTGCCAGCCCCAATTACCTCGATAGCGTTGATCCGTGGCTCAAGGGCAAGTACATGAGCTTGCCGATGCAGCCGCAGAACTTCGACAAGGCCTATGGCAACAAGCGCTTGACCCTGACTCCCGGCAAATAATCCACCCTACTGTGGGAGCTAGCCTGCTAGCGATGAGGAACTGTCTGACACTTTTTTGGTGAATGACACGCCGCCATCGCCAGCAGGCTGGCTCCCACAGGGGCTGCGCCACGCTGCAGATATCTCGATAGAACTTCTCCCCTTGCCTCCACCTCATACCTAACAAATCCATCCATTTGGTCAGCCCATGGATCTTGTTATCGCTCGCCCCGAAGGTTTGTACTGCCCCGCCGGAGATTTTTATATCGACCCGTGGCGCCCGGTCGAACGGTCGGTGATTACCCATGCCCACGGCGATCATGCCCGGGGCGGTAACCAGCATTACCTCGCCGCCGCACCCGGCGAAGGGATCCTGCGGTCGCGACTCGGTCAGGACATCAACCTGCAAACCCTGCCCTACGGCGAACGCTTGCTGCACCACGGCGTCACCCTGAGTTTCCATCCCGCCGGCCATGTCCTCGGTTCGGCCCAGGTGCGGCTGGAATACGGTGGTGAAGTCTGGGTTGCTTCCGGCGATTACAAGATTGAGCCCGATGGAACCTGCGCGCCGTTTGAACCGGTGCGCTGCCACACCTTCATCACCGAATCGACCTTCGGCCTGCCGATCTATCGCTGGCAGCCTCAGGCGCAGGTGTTCGACGAAATCAATCAGTGGTGGCAAGCCAATGCGGCTGTGGATAAGGCCAGCGTGCTGTTCTGCTATTCGTTCGGCAAGGCCCAGCGGATTCTCCACGGCATCGACGCCAGCATCGGGCCGATTCTGTCTCACGGTGCGGTCGAGCCGCTGAACCGGGTGTATCGCGAGGGCGGCATCCATATCCCGCCGACGATCTATGCGGGCGACGTCAAAAAAACCGACCCGATGATGCGTAAAGCGTTGGTCATCGCCCCACCGTCCGCCGGCGGCAGCACCTGGATGCGGCGCTTCGGTGACTACAGCGACGCCTTCGCCAGCGGCTGGATGCGTTTGCGCGGTACCCGACGGCGGCGTGGCGTCGACCGTGGTTTCGTCCTGTCCGATCACGCCGATTGGCCGGGCTTGCTGTGGGCCGTCGAGCAGACCGGTGCCGAACGCGTCATGGTCACCCACGGCTCGATCGGCGTGCTGGTGCGCCACCTGCGCGAAAAAGGCCTCGATGCTCAAGGCTTCAATACCGAATACGGTGATGAAGACGAAGAGAACGGAGTCATCGAAAGCGCCGAGGTGCAGGCATGAAGGCTTTCGCCGAGCTGTACGCTGATCTCGACGCCACCACCTCCAGCAACGCCAAACTGGCAGCGATGCAGCGCTACTTCGCCCAGGCCGAGCCCGAAGATGCCGCGTGGGCTGTGTACTTTTTGTCCGGGGGACGTCCGCGGCAACTGGTGCCGGCCAAAATCCTCCGGGAACTGGCTGTTGAATATTCAGGACTCTCGACCTGGCTGTTCGAAGAAAGCTATCAAGCGGTCGGCGATTTGGCAGAGACTATCTCGCTGGTACTGCCCGAGGCGCTGCACAGTTCCACCGACGGCCTGGCCACGTGGATCGAAGAAAAATTGCTGCCGTTGCGCGGCGAATCACCCGAAGTATTGGGCGAGCGACTGCCAGAATTGTGGGCACAGCTGGACCGTCACAGCCTGATGCTGTGCATCAAATTGATCACCGGCAGCTTTCGCGTTGGCGTTTCCAAACTGCTGGTGACCCGCGCGCTGGCCGCCATGGCTCAACTCGACAGCAAACGGGTTGCTCAGAGACTGGTGGGCTACACCGACCTGTCCAATCGGCCGAACGCGGCCAGTTATCTCAAGCTGATCGCTGCGGAATCGTCCGACGAGCATGCCCAGCGCGGCGGCCAGCCGTATCCGTTTTTTCTCGCTCACGCGCTGTCGCAACCGGTCGACCAATTTGAAGCGTTGCTCGGCCCGGCCAGCGATTGGCAAGTGGAGTGGAAGTGGGACGGCATTCGCGCACAGGTGGTCAAACGCGACGGCCGCCTGTGGGTCTGGTCCCGTGGCGAGGAGCTGGTGACCGAGCGTTTTCCGGAACTCGACAGTCTGGTCCACTGCCTGCCGGACGGTACCGTGATCGACGGAGAAATCGTCGTCTGGAAAGCGCCGTCGCCGAACACCGAAGACGCTTTTGATCCTCAGGCGCCGGCCGTCCCCTCTGTACAACCGTTCGCTTTATTGCAACAGCGCATCGGCCGTAAAACCCTGGGCAAAAAAATCCTTGAGGATGTGCCTGTTGTCGTACTCGGTTACGACTTGCTGGAATGGCAGGGCGAAGACTGGCGCAATCAGCCTCAAGCCAAGCGCCGTGAACGACTGGATCAGTTGATCGCCGACTGCGCCAACCCGGTGCTGCTGACCTCGCCCGTACTGGCCGGTGAAGACTGGCTCGATCTCGCACGCCAGCGCGAAGCGTCACGCAGCCTGGGCGTTGAAGGCATGATGCTAAAAGCGCGCGACTCGCTGTACGGCGTCGGCCGCACCAAAGACATGGGCGTGTGGTGGAAATGGAAGGTCGACCCGTTCAGCGTCGATGCCGTGCTGATCTATGCGCAACGCGGACATGGACGACGCGCCAGTCTCTACAGCGATTACACCTTCGCCGTGTGGGACGGGCCTCCGGAATCCAGCGAGCGCACGCTGGTGCCGTTCGCCAAGGCTTACTCCGGGCTGACCGATGCCGAGATGCGTCAGGTCGACAGCATCGTACGCAAAACCACGGTTGAGAAATTCGGACCGGTCAGCAGCGTGAAGCCGAGCCTGGTGTTTGAACTGGGCTTTGAAGGGATTGCCTTGTCCAAGCGGCATAAAAGCGGAATTGCCGTGCGCTTCCCGCGGATGTTGCGTTGGCGCCAGGACAAGACTGTCGAAGAAGCCGACAACCTGGCAACGCTGCAGGATCTGCTGGGCTAACAAAAACTCCTGTAGGAGCGAGCCTGCTCGCGATGAAGGCGGTGTGTCAGCCAATACAAATGTAACGGACACATCGCTATCGCGAGCAAGCCCGCTCCCACAAGTTGGTTATCGACAGACACAGATTTTTGCGCATGCGATATATCCCATGTAGGAGCGAGCCTGCTCGCGATTGCGATGTGTCAGTCAATTCAAATGTGACGGATATACCGCAATCGCGAGCAGGCTCACTCCTACAGGGATCGAGGCACCTTGAACTCATTTGGTGCAGCATTTTCCTCGCAATGTTTCCCACGCACCATTTTCTCCTTGCCACTTCTTGAATCACCTTTTAAAACACTTGTTCGGGACTGTGGTTCGGAAATTGCTACCTCCAACGGGTCTTACGCTTTGCAGTAACAATAATTCTGCGCCACAAGCGCTCATATTGGTTCTTAGGGATTAAATAATGAAAAAAGCATTGCTGACCCTTTCTGCACTGGCATTGTGCGTGGCCGCCGGCTCCGCGCTGGCCAAGGAATACAAGGAATTGCGTTTTGGTGTTGACCCGTCCTACGCGCCATTCGAGTCGAAAGCGGCTGACGGCAATCTGGTAGGTTTCGACATCGATCTGGGGAACGCGATCTGCGCCGAACTGAAGGTCAAATGCAAATGGGTTGAAAGCGATTTCGACGGCATGATTCCCGGCCTCAAGGCCAACAAATTCGACGGCGTGATCTCCTCGATGACCGTCACCCCGGCCCGCGAAAAAGTCATCGACTTCTCCAACGAGTTGTTCTCCGGCCCTACCGCTTACGTGTTCAAGAAGGGTTCTGGCCTGAGCGCAGACCCCGCTTCGCTGAAAGGCAAAACCGTCGGCTACGAGCAAGGCACCATTCAGGAAGCTTACGCCAAGGCTGTTCTGGACAAGGCCGGGGTGAAAACCCAGGCCTACCAGAACCAGGATCAGGTGTATTCAGACCTGACTTCGGGTCGTCTCGACGGCGCCATCCAGGACATGCTGCAAGCCGAACTGGGCTTTTTGAAGTCGCCAAAAGGTGAAGGCTATGAAGTCAGCCAACCGGTCGACAGCGAATTGCTGCCCTCGAAAACCGCGATCGGCATCCGTAAAGGTAACACCGAGCTGAAAGCGCTTTTGGATAAAGGTATCAAAGCGTTACATGATGATGGCACCTACGCCACCATCCAGAAGAAACACTTCGGCGATCTGAATCTCTACAGCGGCAAATAATGCCCCGGCGCCCATCTCCCGATGGGCGCTTTTTTCTCCTGATCAGGTTGCTGTTTCCATGTTCGAAAACCTCCTGGAAAATCTGGGGCTCTCCGCTTTCAGCCTGCAGGGCTTCGGCCCGTTGCTGATGCAAGGCACCTGGATGACCATCAAATTATCGGCGTTGTCGCTGCTGGTGGCCGTGATGCTCGGCCTGCTGGGCGCCAGTGCCAAACTGTCCAAAGTCAAACTCGTGCGTTTGCCGGCACAGCTCTACACCACGTTGATCCGCGGCGTACCGGACCTGGTGCTGATGCTGCTGATTTTCTACAGCCTGCAAACCTGGTTGACCACCTTCACCGACTTCATGGAATGGGAATACATCGAGATCAACCCGTTCAGTGCCGGCGTGCTGACCCTGGGCTTCATCTATGGCGCGTACTTCACCGAAACCTTCCGCGGCGCGATCCTTGCGGTTCCACGGGGTCAGGTCGAAGCGGCCACCGCCTATGGCCTAAAGCGCGGCCAGCGCTTCTGGATCATCGTGTTTCCGCAGATGATGCGCTTTGCCCTGCCGGGCATTGGTAACAACTGGATGGTGATGCTCAAAGCCACCGCGCTGGTGTCGATCATCGGCCTCGCCGACCTGGTCAAAGCCGCTCAGGACGCGGGCAAAAGCACCTATCAACTGTTTTACTTCCTGGTGCTGGCCGCGTTGATCTACCTGCTGATCACCAGTGCTTCCAACTTGATCCTGCGCTGGCTCGAACGCCGTTACGCCGCCGGTTCCCGGGAGGCCGTACGATGATGGAACTTCTGCAGGAATACTGGAAACCCTTCCTTTATAGCGACGGCTACAACATCACCGGCCTGGCCATGACGATGTGGCTGCTGAGCATCTCGATCCTGATCGGTTTTGTGGTGTCGATTCCGTTGTCCATCGCCCGCGTATCGCCACACTTCTACATCCGCTGGCCGGTGCAGTTCTACACCTACCTGTTTCGCGGTACGCCGCTCTATATACAGTTGCTGATCTGCTACACCGGTATCTACAGCCTGGCGGCCGTGCGTGAGCAGCCAATACTGGATGCGTTCTTTCGCGATGCGATGAACTGCACGATTCTCGCCTTCGCCCTCAACACCTGCGCCTATACCACGGAAATTTTCGCCGGGGCGATTCGCAACATGAACCACGGTGAAGTCGAGGCGGCCAAGGCTTACGGTCTTACAGGCTGGAAGTTGTATGCCTACGTGATCATGCCGTCAGCCTTGCGTCGCTCGTTGCCTTATTACAGCAACGAAGTGATCCTGATGCTGCACTCGACCACCGTGGCATTCACTGCAACCATACCGGACATCTTGAAAGTCGCGCGGGACGCCAACTCGGCGACCTTCTTGACGTTTCAGTCGTTCGGGATCGCCGCACTGATCTACCTGACCATTACCTTTGCGCTGGTTGGCCTGTTTCGCCTTGCCGAACGCCGATGGCTGGCCTTTCTCGGGCCGAACCACTAAGACCCGCTTCAGGAATAAAGAAACATGCGCCACCAGATTCATGACTTGCTGGCCCCGCTGCCGGGGACCGCACGACAGATCCACAGCTTCCACTTCCGCCCGACCTCGGCAAAAGGCAAAATCTACATCCAGGCGTCTCTGCACGCCGATGAAATGCCCGGCATGCTGGTGGCCTGGCACCTCAAACAGCGCCTGACGGAGCTGGAAGCTGCCGGCCGCCTGCGCAGTGAAATCGTACTGGTGCCGGTCGCCAACCCGGTCGGTCTCGAGCAAGTGCTGATGGACGTACCGCTGGGTCGCTACGATCTGGAGAGCGGGCAAAACTTCAATCGCTGGTTCGTCGACCTCAGTGAAGAGGTCGGCAATGAGATTGAAGGCCAGCTCGGCGACGATGCGCAGCGCAACCTCGAATTGATCCGCACCAGCCTGCGCCATGCGTTGGCGCGGCAGACCGCCAGCACTCAGTTGCAATCCCAACGACTGATCCTGCAACGATTGGCCTGTGACGCCGATGTGGTGCTGGACTTGCACTGCGATTTCGAAGCGGTTGCGCACCTCTACACCACGCCGCAGGCCTGGCCTCAAGTCGAACCGCTGGCCCGCTACATCCGCGCCGAGGCGAGTCTGCTGGCGACCGATTCCGGCGGCCAGTCGTTCGATGAGTGCTTCACCCTGCTGTGGTGGCAACTGAGCGAACGTTTTGGCGAACAGTTCAAGATTCCAATGGGCAGCTTTTCGGTGACTGTCGAATTGCGCGGGCAAGGGGACGTCAATCACCCGTTGGCCAGCCTCGACTGTCAGGCGCTGATCGACTACCTGATTCATTTTGGCGCCATCGCCGGCGAGCTGCGGCCGCTGCCGGACCTGCCCTACCCCGCGACTCCGCTCGCCGC
Source organism: Pseudomonas sp. Ant30-3 (assembly GCF_000690905.1). Lineage (GTDB taxonomy): Bacteria > Pseudomonadota > Gammaproteobacteria > Pseudomonadales > Pseudomonadaceae > Aquipseudomonas. The sequence continues at coordinate 91,416 of NZ_JMCL01000059.1, forward strand.
CGTCGAACCCGTCGCTACGCCCGTGGGCGGCCTGCTGGTGTTCACCGCGCAGCCCGGCGAGTACCTGCAGGCCGGGCAATTGATCGCGGAAATCATTGACCCGATCCTGAACCGCGTCACCCCCATTCATTGCACCGCCGCCGGGTTGATGTACGCCCGCTCGCTGCGGCGCATGGCCACTGCCGGCATGGTGATCGCCCACGTCGCGGGCACCGAAGCCTATCGCAGCGGCTACCTACTTTCGCCTTGAGGATGCACGTCCCATGTACAAACTGACCATCGAAGGCCTGCACAAGAGCTATGGCGACCACCATGTGCTCAAAGGCGTTTCGCTCAAGGCCAACACCGGCGACGTGATCAGCCTGATCGGCGCCAGCGGTTCCGGCAAGAGTACCTTCCTGCGCTGCATCAATTTTCTCGAACAACCCAACGAAGGCACCATGAGCCTGGATGGCAAAGACATCCGCATGGTCAAGGATCGCCACGGCATTCATGTGGCTGATGCCGACGAGTTGCAGCGCATCCGCACACGCCTGGCAATGGTGTTCCAGCACTTCAATTTATGGAGCCACATGACGGTGCTGGAAAACATCACCATGGCCCCTCGCCGCGTACTGGGCTGTGACAAAAAAGAAGCTGAAGACCGCGCCAGACGCTATCTCGACAAGGTTGGCCTGGCGTCTCGCGTGGCGGATCAGTACCCGGCGTTTCTGTCCGGCGGTCAGCAGCAGCGCGTGGCGATCGCCCGCGCACTGGCGATGGAACCGGAAGTCATGCTGTTCGACGAACCGACTTCGGCGCTTGATCCGGAGCTGGTCGGCGAAGTGCTGAAGGTGATTCAGGGCCTGGCAGAAGAAGGCCGGACGATGATCATGGTCACCCACGAAATGAGCTTTGCACGCAAGGTGTCGAGTCAGGTGCTGTTTCTGCACCAGGGACTGGTCGAAGAAGAAGGCGCGCCGGATGACGTGCTGGGCAACCCGAAAAGCGAACGCTTGCAGCAATTCCTCAGCGGCAACCTTAAGTAAATACCACACCTGTAGGAGCCGGCTTGCTGGCGAAGATGGTTCAGACACATAGTCGGTGACTGACACAGCTTCGCCAGCAAGCCGGCTCCTACAGGATCGCATTAGTCTTTAAACCTTTCATGGCTCGCCGTGGTCACTGAAAGAACACTTTCAGAGCGCACACGGCCGGCATGGGAAAAACCCCCAACTTCGCAAAACAATGGTTCAGCGCTCGTGGCTGGCAGCCTTTCGCCTTTCAGAAACAGGTGTGGTCAGCTGTCAAAAACGGTCAGTCCGGTTTGCTGCATGCCAGCACCGGCGCCGGTAAAACCTATGCAGTGTGGTTCGCAGCGCTCAATCGCTTCGCGCGCCTGACTCCTCCCGTGGAAAAACCACGCAAACGCAAAGCGGTCGCCGAACCGCTGACGGTGCTGTGGATAACCCCCATGCGCGCCCTCGCCGCAGATACTGCACGCGCACTCGAAGCGCCACTGCTCGATCTGCAGATTCCCTGGTCTGTCGGTGTACGCACCGGCGACACCAGCAGCAGTGAGCGTGCCCGGCAAAGCCGTCGCGCGCCCACCACACTGATCACCACACCCGAAAGCCTCACCCTGATGCTCGCCCGCGCTGACGCGCACACCGCGCTATCGACCCTGCGCATGGTGGTGGTCGATGAATGGCATGAATTGCTTGGCAACAAACGCGGCGTGCAATTGCAGCTGGCGCTGGCGCGCTTACGTCGATGGAACCCGGAACTGATCGTCTGGGGTGTTTCCGCGACGTTGGGTAATCAGGCTCACGCCGAACAGGTGCTGATCCCGCAGGGTGGCGGGATCAGCGTGCAGGGGAAGTCGAGCAAAGACCTTCGTGTCGACACACTATTGCCGCCAGCAACCGAGCGCTTTCCCTGGGCCGGGCATATCGGTTTGAAGATGCTGCCGCAAGTGGTCGCCGAGGTGGACTCCAGCCCCAGCTGCCTGGTGTTCACCAACACCCGTGCGCAGTCCGAGATCTGGTATCAGGCCTTGCTCGACGCTCGCCCGGACTGGGCAGGCATCATTGCCTTGCACCATGGGTCGCTTTCGCGCGAGACCCGCGACTGGGTCGAACGCGCACTCAAGGACGGTCAGCTCAAGGCCGTTGTGTGCACCTCGAGCCTGGACCTTGGGGTGGATTTCCTGCCGGTGGAACGTGTTCTGCAAATTGGCTCCGCCAAAGGCGTGGCGCGGTTGATGCAAAGGGCCGGGCGTTCCGGTCACGCACCGGGACGGATATCGCGGGTGACGCTGGTGCCGACCCACAGCCTGGAGTTGATTGAAGCTGTTGCCGCGCAAGACGCCGTCGCGCAACGACGCATCGAGCCGCGCGCCTCACCGCACAAACCGTTGGACGTGTTGGTTCAGCATTTGGTCAGCATGGCCCTGGGCGGTGGTTTTTTGCCCGATGATTTGTATGAAGAAGTGCGTGGCGCCTGGGCTTACCGTGATCTCACGCCTGAGGACTGGCTCTGGGCGCTGGCGTTCGTACGTCACGGCGGGCTTTCGCTGACAGCGTATCCGGATTATCGCCGGGTCGAGCCGGACGAGCACGGCGTCTGGCGCGTACCTGATGCGCGACTGGCCCGACGTCATCGCATGAGCGTGGGCACCATCGTCAGCGACGCAAGTATCAACTTGAAGTTCTGGAGCAAGGGTGGCGGCGGTAAACAGCTGGGCAGCGTCGAGGAAGGGTTTATCGCGCGACTTAAACCGGGTGACGGCTTTTTGTTTGCCGGTCGCTTGCTGGAATTGGTGCGGGTGGAAAACATGACGGCGTACGTCAAACGCAGCACCGCGAAGAAAGCCGCCGTGCCGCGCTGGAATGGCGGACGCATGCCCTTATCCAACGAGCTCGCCCATGCCGTGGTCGTACGCTTCGGTGCAGCCGCGCGGGGCGAATTCATGGGTCCGGAAATGCGCGCTCTGCGCCCCCTGCTTGAAGTACAACAACAGTGGTCAGGATTACCGACGGAAAACAGCCTGCTGGCCGAGGCACTGAAGTCTCGCGAAGGCTGGCATTTGTTTCTCTACCCCTTCGCCGGTCGTCAGGTGCATTTAGGCCTGGCGAGTTTGTTGGCCTGGCGGGTGAGTCAGCGCGTGGCGGTGACGTTTTCCATTGCGGTCAACGATTACGGTCTGGAATTGCTCAGCGCTACGTACATCGATTGGTCCGAACATTTGAATGCAGAGTTGTTGAGTCCCGAATTTCTGTTGAGGGATGTACTCGCCAGCTTGAACGCCGGCGAACTTGCCTTACGACGTTTTCGCGAAATTGCGCGCATCGCCGGGCTGGTGTTCGCCGGCTACCCGGGCGCGCCGAAAAGTACGCGCCAGGTTCAGGCGTCGAGCGGGTTGTTTTTTCAGGTGTTCAAACAGTACGACGCAGGCAATCTTCTGCTGGCGCAGGCAGGGGAAGAAGTCCTGCGAGAAGAACTGGATATTCATCGCCTGGAGCAGACACTGGAGCGGCTCAACACGTTGAAAATGGACTTGCACCTCATCAAGCGTCCTACCCCCTTGGGGTTTCCGCTGTTGGTCGAGCGCATGCGCGAAAGCATGAGTTCGGAAAAACTCGCCGACCGCATCAGGCGCATGGTCAGCGATCTCGAGAAAACTGCCGAAACAGGGAAGGATTGATGAGCACGCCGTATCCAATAAAGCTGGCGGGTGAAGAGCTTTGGTTGCTCCCGGAAAAAGCCATCTACTGGCCGGAGCAGGAGGCGTTGCTGATCGCCGACGTGCATTTCGGCAAGGCCGCTGCTTATAGAAGTCTTGGCCAACCGGTGCCTCAAGGCACGACTGCGAGCAATATTGCTGTGCTGAACACGCTCCTGAGCACTCTGCCCTGCCGCCAGCTGATTTTCCTCGGGGACTTCCTGCACGGCCCCGGATCTCACGCGAAAGCCACACTGGCCGCTCTGGCCGAGTGGCGAGAGCAGCATCGTGACCTGCCGATGACGCTGATTCGCGGCAACCATGACAAACGCGCCGGCGACCCACCCGCCTCCCTGAACATTCGCGTGGTGCCGGAGCCGCTGCTGTTGGGACCGTTCGCGCTGCAGCACGAGCCTGACCCGCACCCAAGTCGCCACGTTTTGGCTGGGCACGTGCATCCCGTTTACCGGTTGCATGGACGCGGGCGACAGAGTCTGCGATTGGCGTGTTTCAAGTTTGGCGGGGAGATCAGCCTACTGCCTGCGTTTGGGGCGTTTACAGGTGGATATCAGGTCGAGCGGGATGAGAGCTGCAGGATTTTCGTGATCGGGGATAACGAGATATGGCCGGTCAGTTGAAGTTCAGCATCCTGTAGGAGCGAAGATTGCTCGCGAATGCGGTAAATCGGTCAGCAACCTGGTGACTGATACAACGCAATCGCGAGCAAGCTTGCTCCTACAGAAATCCGCCGATCATGCGACCGGCGGTATGACAAATCTGTCAGGCAACCGGCGCCGGTGGTGGCTCGTCCGGAAGGGTAGGTACGCCCGGTTCACTCGGTTGTTCATTTGGGGTATCAGGATCAGGCTGGCCGGGAATGCCCCCTGCCATGCTGAGTGGTGGATGTGCCAACAAGGACCAGGCCATGACGCCAACCTGATTGGGCTCAAGCCTTGCCAGTTCGGCACTTATTCGCGGATCGATCTTCATAGAGCACTCCTGAGCATTGGCCCGGTTTGCTGTGCGCTAACCGGGCAGTACACCCAATAGAGTGTTTCCGCGCAGAAGAATTCCCAAGCCCCGTCAGAAGATCCGATCAAGTGCGGGGCAAAGTGACGCCGCGTTGACCCTGATACTTGCCGCCACGGTCCTTGTAGGAGACTTCGCACTCTTCGTCGGATTCAAAGAACAGCATCTGTGCGACACCTTCATTGGCATAGATCTTCGCCGGCAATGTGGTGGTGTTGGAGAACTCCAGAGTGACGTGGCCTTCCCACTCCGGTTCAAGCGGCGTCACGTTGACGATGATGCCGCAACGCGCGTAGGTACTTTTACCCAGGCAGATGGTCAGCACGTTGCGCGGGATGCGGAAAAACTCCACGGTGCGCGCCAGAGCGAACGAGTTGGGCGGGATGATGCAGACGTCGCTCTTTACGTCGACGAAGCTTTTTTCGTCGAAGTTCTTCGGATCGACGGTCGCCGAATTGATGTTGGTGAACACTTTGAATTCATCAGCGCAGCGCACATCGTAGCCGTAGCTCGATACACCGTAGGAAATCACTCGCTCGGCGCCTTCGCCACGCACCTGGCGTTCAACGAAAGGTTCGATCATGCCGTGCTCTTGCGCCATGCGGCGAATCCACTTGTCCGATTTGATGCTCATGGCGGGTGTCCTGAATAGCGAAGGTGGAAAAAATCTGTCCGGCATCTTACCGGGGCGCGCGGCCGGTTCAAAGTTCTGCGGCAGCATTCTCGTCGATCCCCCGTAAATTCCGGGACTTGGCGCCAATACGAAGCACCGCCAGTCACGAAATCAGAGAAACCTTCGCAAGAAGCATTGGCACACTCCGGAAAAAGGGTTAAGGTGGCGCCACTGAACTGCTTGTGTCACAGAGAATCTCTACACGATATGTTGAATTTCGATCCAACCATCTACAAGAATTTTTCATGCTCTTTGCACTCAGTCTCGGCCAGGGTTCTTCCTGCGTCGCAGTTATCTTTGTTCAAGGAGTTACACCATGTCTAATCGCCAAACTGGTACCGTTAAGTGGTTCAACGATGAAAAAGGCTTCGGCTTCATCACTCCACAATCCGGTGACGACCTGTTCGTTCACTTCAAAGCTATCCAATCCGACGGCTTCAAAAGCCTGAAAGAAGGCCAACAGGTCTCTTTCATCGCTACCCGCGGTCAGAAAGGCATGCAAGCTGAAGAAGTTCAAGTTATCTAACTTGTACTTGCTTTAGTAAAAGGCCCCGCCCTCAAAAGCGGGGCTTTTTTGTGCCTGCAGGTTTTTGCCAGGCACAAAAAAAAGATCGTCCAAACGGACGATCTTGATCTTTGTCGATGTTACCAGGCCACACCAAACCCTGCGGTGTAACGGGTCTTCTCCAGATCAGCATCATTGGTGCCGCTGATGACGTCTCGCTCGGCCTTCAGGTTAAGCGATGCCCACTCGGTGACCTTGTAGCGCAGGCCAACCTCGGCATCCAGCGCGTAATCCGCCACGCCCGACAGCGGCTTGCCCACCTCGCCGTTGGTGAAGAACTCAACCTGCTTGCCAATCAGGTAACGGTTGTAGTCCCACTTCATGGCCAAGGAGTAGAAGTTCTCTTTGCCGCCGTCCGCGTACTCGTAATCCGTGCGATTGAGCAGCGAGCCCAGAGAAAATGCGCCCAACTCGTCATCCCAGAACTGGTAACCCGGACCGGTACCGACGGTGCGCTGGCGGGCCAGGTCTTCAACCTTGTCGCGCTTATAGACGGCGCGACCTTGCCAGAACCATTTTTCGGTCAGGAAGCGGTCGAGCGAGTATTCGCCGCGCCAGTTATCAGTGGTAACCACGTCATCCTGGAATTCGCGGTTGTACTCGCCTTCCGCGGTGTGCCGCCATTTGCCATGACGCGCAGAAGTCTTGAAGTCGATATCGTAATCGTCGGTGTCTTTCTCGGCTCGCTCATAATCCAGCGCCATGTCGACATTGCCCTTCCACACCAGGTCTTCGACCACCGGTTTGGGCTTGAGGATCTGCTGGATACTCGCCAACTCGACAGTCTTCGGTGCATCGCCGTTTTCCAGCGTCACCTTGCCATCGTCTGCCGCTTGCAGCGACTTGGCCTTCTCGCCGGTGTAGGCATCCTGCTTGACCAGCAATTCCTGATCACTCTCCAGCGTTTTGACCTGCTTCCAGTCGATCGGCACGGCGCCGGCGTATTCGGTCTGGATCAGGAGTTTGCCGCCGTCGAACAAGGTGATCTTGCCGCTCAACTTGTCACCGTTCTTCAACCAGACGGTATCAGCGAGCAAAGGAGTGGAAGCGCTGAGGACAGCGAGGCACAGCAGAGTTCTGGACACCATAAGCAAATACAGGCTCAAGATTGCGAAAAAAAGTCGGAATTATCCGGAGGAATAAGACCCTAGCATGCACTGACTCAACTAATTCTATTGAGTTCCTTTCTCATCCCCGTATTTGGGGATTACTCTACAAACGGTAATGCGAATAACCCAAGGCCCAGCCCGTGAACGATCCCACCGCTGAAAACGAAAGCGCCGCGCAAATCCGACGCGCGGCGCTATACCTCACTTTGGCCCAGGTGCCCGAAGGCAAAGTCGTGAGTTATGGCCAACTCGCCGAGCTTGCCGGATTGGGCCGCGCCGCTCGCTGGGTTGGTCGCACACTCAGTCAGCTTCCCGGCGACAGCAAGCTGCCCTGGCACCGGGTACTCGGGGCCGGCGGTCGGATCAGCCTGCCACTGGGCAGCCCTTCAGGCGATGAACAACGGGCGAGATTGCGCTCCGAAGGTGTCAGTATCCTGAATAATCGTGTTGATATTCAGCGTCATGGCTGGCGCCCGGTAGAGCACAGCGGTTAGAGTGCGCGCTTTGTTTCCGCAACCTTGAGGCAGACTTCAGCCCATGCCCCGTAAAACCTGGCGCGCCGCGCTCGCCGCCTATGCCAGCCCTTCGACACTTGTGCTGTTGTTGCTCGGTTTCGCTGCCGGCCTGCCCTACATGCTGGTGTTCTCGACACTTTCGGTCTGGCTGCGTGAAGCCGGCGTGGCTCGCGAAACCATTGGCTATGCGAGCCTGATCGGTCTGGCCTATGCCTTTAAATGGGTCTGGTCGCCACTGCTTGACCAATGGCGCCTGCCATTGCTGGGCAAGCTCGGTCGTCGACGTTCCTGGCTGGTGCTTTCACAGGCGCTGGTGATACTCGGCCTGATCGGGATGGGTTTCTGCGACCCGCAAAAACATCTTTCCTGGCTGATCGCTATCGCTGTGGTCGTTGCCTTCGCGTCGGCAACGCAAGACATCGCAGTTGACGCCTATCGCCTGGAAATCGCCGACGACAGCCGACAAGCCGCACTCGCCGCCAGCTATATGTCCGGTTACCGAATTGCCGCACTGCTGGCCACCGCCGGCGCGCTGTTCTTCGCCGAAGGCTTTGGCTCCACGGGTTTCAACTATAAGCATTCGGCATGGGCCGGCACCTATATCCTGTTCGGCGCATTAATGATCCCAGCGCTGCTGACCTCTTTTTTCATGCGCGAACCACCGGTGCCGCTGCGCACGCAGCTGCAAGCCGGGCGCTACAGCTTTGTCCATCAACTGGCCTCGGTGTTCGTCCTGATCGTATTGCTGGTCTCCGTACCGGCCATGTTTACCCAGCTCTACAACACCGACTTTGCGAGCGTGCTGTTCGGCGACATGAGCCTGCTGGACCTGCTGCTCGAAGACCGCGCCTTCCTGCGGGCGATTCTCTACATCACGCTGACTGCCGTGTGCCTGTCCGCGGTCGGCCGCCGCGGCCTGGCGCCGGTGCTCACGCCGATCAATGACTTCATCCTGCGTTATCGCTGGCAAGCGCTGCTGCTGCTCGGGCTGATCGCTACCTATCGGATGTCGGACACGGTCATGGGCGTGATGGCCAACGTGTTTTACATCGACCAGGGGTTCACCAAGGATCAGATCGCCAGTGTCAGCAAAATCTTCGGCCTGATCATGACGCTGGTGGGCGCGGGCATGGGCGGCCTGCTGATCGTGCGTTTCGGTATTCTGCCGATCCTGTTTATCGGCGGTATCACGTCGGCCGGCACCAATTTGCTGTTCCTGATGCTCGCCGACATGGGCGCCAACCTGAACATGTTGATCGGTACCATTTCGCTCGACAACTTCAGTTCCGGACTGGCGACGTCGGCCTTCGTCGCGTACCTGTCGAGCCTGACCAACCTGAAGTTCTCCGCGACTCAATACGCCCTGCTCAGCTCAATCATGCTCCTGCTGCCACGTCTGATCGGCGGCTATTCAGGGGTCATGGTGGAAAAATACGGTTACCACAATTTTTTCCTGATTACTGCGCTGCTGGGAGTTCCGACGCTGGTACTGATCGCCCTGCACTGGTATCAGGAGAATCGTCGCGAGCGCCTGACGCCCAAGCCTGAAGCAACGCCAACCCAGGTTGTGGAAGAATCGTAGACACTTGAATCAGTAAGAATTCGAAGGGCGCGGAGATTCCCGCCCTGCCGCCACACCGTCGACCGCGCGCCTGTACGCCAGCAGATCTCGCCCGTACAATGCTCCGTCATTTCTCGTCATCAGCAACCGACAACGGCCAACCATGCGCACCAGTCAATTTTTGCTCGCCACACAGAAAGAAACACCTTCGGACGCGGTCGTCATCAGCCATCAGTTGATGCTGCGCGCCGGCATGATCCGCAAACTCGCCTCGGGCCTGTACACCTGGCTGCCGATGGGCTTGCGGGTAATGCGCAAGGTCGAAGCCATCGTTCGTGAAGAAATGAACGCCGCCGGTTCTCTCGAAGTGTTGATGCCGAGCACCCAGCCGGCCGAGCTGTGGCAGGAATCCGGTCGCTGGGAAGAATACGGCCCTGAGTTGCTGCGCTTCAAGGATCGTCACGGTCGCGATTTCTGCGCCGGCCCGACCCACGAAGAAGTGATCACCGACCTGATGCGCAACGAGTTGAGCAGCTATAAACAGCTGCCGATCAACCTGTATCAGATCCAGACCAAATTCCGTGACGAAATCCGCCCACGCTTCGGTTTGATGCGCGGCCGTGAATTCATCATGAAGGACGCCTACTCGTTCCATGCGGACCAGGCTTCGTTGCAGATCACCTACGACCGCATGCACCAGGCGTACTGCAACATCTTTACGCGTCTGGGCCTGAATTTCCGCCCGGTCGAAGCCGACAACGGCTCGATTGGCGGCGCCGGCTCCCACGAATTTCACGTGCTGGCTGAATCCGGCGAAGACGACATCGTCTTCAGCAACGGTTCCGACTACGCCGCCAATATCGAAAAAGCCGAAGCCGTGCCCCGCGAAACTTCTCGCGCCGCTGCGGCCGAGGAACTGCGACTGGTCGACACGCCGAATGCCAAGACCATCGCGCAACTGGTTGAAGGCTTCAACCTGCCGATCGAAAAAACCATCAAGACCCTCGTGGTTCACGCTGAAGAAGCAGGCAAGCTGATTGCGCTGATCATTCGTGGCGACCACGAGCTGAACGAAATCAAGGCGGCCAACCAGCCAGGCGTCGCCAGCCCGCTGGTCATGGCATCCGAAGCGGAACTGCGCGACGCCATCGGTGCCGGCGCCGGCTCTCTGGGCCCGCTGAACCTGCCCCTGCCGATCATCATCGACCGCTCGGTCGAGTTGATGAGCGACTTCGGCATCGGCGCCAACATCGACGACAAGCACTACTTCGGCGTCAACTGGGAGCGCGACCTGCCAGTGCCTACCGTTGCCGACCTGCGTAACGTTGTGGCTGGCGATCCGAGCCCGGACGGCAAAGGCACGCTGGAAATCAAACGTGGCATCGAAGTCGGCCACGTGTTCCAGCTGGGCAACAAATACAGCAAAGCGATGAAGTGCGAAGTGCTGGGCGAGAACGGCAAGCCGGTCACCCTGCAAATGGGCTGCTACGGCATCGGCGTTTCCCGCGTGGTGGCTGCTGCCATCGAGCAGAACAACGACGCCAACGGTATTATCTGGAGCGACACTCTGGCGCCGTTCCAGATCGCATTGGTGCCGCTGCGCTACGAAACCGAACAGGTTCGCGAAGCCACCGACAAGCTCTACGCAGAATTGACTGCCGCCGGCTTCGAAGTGCTGCTGGACGATCGCGACAAGAAAACCAGCCCGGGCATCAAGTTCGCCGACATGGAACTGATCGGCATCCCTCACCGGATCGTGGTCAGTGACCGCGGCCTCGCCGAAGGCAACCTGGAATACAAGAGCCGCACCGAACCTGAAGCGCAAGCGCTGCCGGTTGCCGACGTGCTGCCCTTCCTCCAGGCCCGTATCCGCCGCTGACACCAGATAGAGACGTCATGTTCAAGCGAAACACCTTAGGCCTCGGTGGTGCCGCATTGTGCGGCACCCTGCTGGTCAGCGGCTGCGCCAATCAGATGTCGCAACGCAGCGAGCACGAGGCACGCGTCGAGCGAAAATTGCTCAACCACAGCCTGCAGATTGACGTCGGCGAGCCCAAGGTGCTTGAGCTGCCGCAACGTCGGGTCAAAATCCACGAGCAGAAAACGTTCGAGGTCACCGAGTTCGAAGTCACTCGCCACTACGACCGTTACACCCCGTACCAACCCTGGCGTGAAGTCTACGAGATCCCGCTGGGCGCAGTGGCGGTGCTGGGTGGCGTTGGCGCCAACGTGGTCAACGTGTTCGCCCTCGGCAACCTTCCGGATAGCGTGACCCGCGAATGGTTCAGTTACGGTTTCGCCGGGCTCAACCCGTTCATGAACGCGCAGTCCAACGGCCGCGCGCAGCAGAACCTGGCTGGCATCGACGAAATGCAGCTCGAAACGCGCACTGAGTACTCGAGCCTGCCATGGAGCGAGCGCCCGGTTGAGGTCAAAGCCGGCAAGGAAACGTTCGAGCTGACCACGGACAAGAATGGCGTCCTGCGCATCAATCTGCTGGACACCCCGTTTGCCGAACATGATCTCAATCATTTGGGTAAACTGCAGATCAGCGTCACCGACAGTCAGGACGATGTGCATTCCGACTCCACTCTGGCATTGAGCAGTACGCTGCGCGGCAAATTGGTGGAGGCGCACGGGCTGATTTACGACGATCTTGAAGATGACGAAGTGAGCCAGTGGGTACACCGGGTCAAGCGTCTGTCGGAGTTGGGCCTGGAGGAAGAAGCCAGCGAGCTGGAGCAGAGCCTCATCGAGCTGACCCGCAATGATCCTGAGTTGCAGACCGAGTTTCTGAAGTCATTGACCAAAGATGCTGGACGATTGGTCGCGGATCCGGGTCCGAATTAACATTTGTAAAAGATCGCAGCCTGCGGCAACTCCTACATCGGAATGCGTTTCCCCGGAGGAGCTGCCGCAGGCTGCGATCTTTTGTTTCTGGCTGTCACCGCTCAAACAACTCCATCTGCTCAAACCCGCCGCGCAAATCCTCCAGCCTCACCCCGACCCCGAGCAACCGCACCGGTTTCCCGCCGCGATTGAATGCCTGAGTCAACAGCAGCTGGTAACTCCCCAGATCCCGCCCTGCCCCGGCCTGCTCCAGCGTGGTTTGGGTAAAGTCGTGAAATTTCACTTTGACGAACGGCTTGCCCGGCCGGTAGCTGCTATCGATGCGCGCCATTCGCCCCGCCAGGGTTTCCAGTAGCTCCGGCAATTTATCCAGGCAACTGACCAGATCCGGCAAATCGACGTCGTAAGTGTTTTCGACACTAATGGACTGCCGACGGCTGTCGTTATGCACCAGCCGGTCATCGATCCCACGGGCCAGACTCCAGAGTCTTTCGCCAAAGCTGCCGAATTCACGCACCAGCGCCAGCTTGTTCCACTCACGCAGATGCGAGCAGTCGACGATGCCGAGCCTGCTCAGTTTGTCCGCGGTGACTTTGCCGACGCCGTGCAGCTTGCTGACTGGCAGACCGCTGACGAAATCCTCGACCTGATCGGGCGTGATGACGAACAGGCCGTTGGGCTTCTTCCAGTCGCTGGCGATCTTGGCGAGAAATTTGTTCGGCGCGACGCCAGCTGAAACGGTGATGTGCAACTGGTTGGACACGCGCCGTCGGATCTCCTGAGCGATGCGCGTGGCGCTGCCGCCGAAATGCGCACTGTCGGAAACATCGAGGTAAGCCTCATCAAGGGAGAGCGGTTCGATCAACTCGGTGTAATCGCGGAAGATCGTGTGGATTTCCTTCGATGCTTCTCTGTATGCGTCCATGCGCGGCTTGACGATGGTCAGGTCCGGGCACAGTTTTAACGCGTGCCCCGAAGACATCGCGGAACGGACGCCATAGGCCCGCGCTTCATAGTTACAGGTAGCGATAACCCCCCGGCGATCCGCCGAGCCGCCCACCGCCAGCGGTTTCCCGGCCAACTGAGGGTCGTCACGCATTTCGATGGCCGCATAAAAGCAGTCGCAGTCGACGTGGATGATTTTTCGCTGTGTCATATCAAGCAGCATTCATCAGGCGGAAACGGAGTCAAAGTGCGTAGGGTGCGCAGTATCTCACTGACACCTGTATATAGCACCAGTACTGCGAATCTTCTTTGTACTGCGTGGGAAGAGTAACCGATGAATTTATTTTCTCAATCGACACGCACAGCCTAATAGAGCTGCAGCCCTTGCCATACGCGCCTTTCAGCCCGGCCGCCCTAGACTGGATTTTTGCTAAGCGCTTGAACCTGAACAGTTTTATACAAATCGCAGGTTGACAGCCCGGCGATCCTCTGTAGAATGCCGACACACAGACGCGGGATGGAGCAGTCTGGTAGCTCGTCGGGCTCATAACCCGAAGGTCGTCGGTTCAAATCCGGCTCCCGCAACCAAACATCAAAAAAGGCTACTCGAAAGAGTGGCCTTTTTTGTGCGCGCCTGTTTTGTAGAAGGCTTGTTCGAAGATCCCACCTTGCCCGCGAGAACTAGGGGGATTCCAACCATACCCCTCCCCTGCGACCGTTTGACGCGATACGTAAGTAATTGACGCTTATTAAGTATTAGCGGTTGACACGTCGCCGCTGGTCTGTAGAATGCCGCCACACAGACGCGGGATGGAGCAGTCTGGTAGCTCGTCGGGCTCATAACCCGAAGGTCGTCGGTTCAAATCCGGCTCCCGCAACCAAACATCAAAAAAGGCTACTCGAAAGAGTGGCCTTTTTTGTGTCCGCTGAAAAAGTCGTTCCGCAACAATGACATGTCACGCTTCGACACACTGTCTTGGAGAGCATTTTTCCAGACTGAAACTACGCTGATACCTGAACAAGACACCCGCTCGAGGCTTCATCGCCATCGCCGATAGACAGCGAGCAGCGTAATATTTTGAATTATTTTTTCTTGCAGGGATTGGTAACTTGGCTGGATACCCCCATTCTGTCGCGCACGATCCAAGAGGTGATTGATGCGCGCCAACTCGTCTGATTCACATGACTCCGTCACCGCGACACAACCGATCAAAGCCGAGCGTTTGCGCTTGCTCGATCGTGTCAGTAAATACCGTCAGCCCATCGGCCTGGCGGTCACGCTGCTGTTGTTCGCTATCGCGCTGATTGCCTGTCGTCATTTGCTCAGCGAACTCGATTTGTACGCGCTGCACGACTCGATTCTCAACGTACCCAAACCGGCGTTGCTCGGTGCAGTAGCGGCGACTGTTGTCGGTTTCATCATCCTGCTCGGATACGAATGGTCGGCCAGCCGCTATGCCCGCGTGACACTGGCACCGCGCACTCTGGCACTGGGCGGGTTCACCGCCTATGCGATAGGCAATGCCATCGGGCTTTCGATGCTGTCAGGTGGCTCGGTTCGTTACCGTCTATACGCACGTCATGGCCTGGGAGCGTCGGAAGTCGCTCACATGACGGTGTTTGCCAGTCTCTCGCTCGGTTGCGCCCTGCCCCCGCTGGCGGCGCTCGCAACACTGAGCAACCTGCCCGCGGCTTCCGCTGCGCTGGGTTTTTCGCAAACATTGCTGGGGACAGTCGCTGCCGCTGTATTGGTGTTGTTCGCCGCGTTGGCCATCGGTATCTATCGTCGCCGCTTGCCGGAGCAACCTTACCCGGACAATCTGCTGGTCAAGGCCGGGCGCCGCACCTTGCGTCTTCCAGGTCGCCGCCTGACCTTGCTGCAACTGATCATTACCGCTCTCGATGTTGCAGCCGCTGCGACCGTACTTTATTTGTTGCTGCCGGAAGCGCCACCGTTCGGTGCGTTCCTGCTGGTGTATCTGCTGGCTCTGGCTGCAGGCGTGCTCAGCCATGTGCCCGGCGGAGTGGGCGTCTTCGAAGCCATTCTGCTGGCCGCCTTCGCCGACAAGCTTGGCGCCGCTCCGCTGGCTGCTGCGCTTCTGCTCTATCGGCTGATTTATGTGGTGCTGCCGTTGCTGGTCGCTTGTTTGCTGCTGCTGATCAACGAAGGCCAGCGCCTGTTCCAGACACGTCAAAGCCTTCGCGCAGCGTCCGGCATGGCCGCACCGATCCTTGCCTTGCTGGTGTTTCTGTCCGGCGTGGTGCTGTTGTTTTCCGGCGTGACCCCGGAGATCGACACTCGCCTGGAACATATCGGTTTTCTGATCCCGCATCGATTAGTCGACGCTTCGCACTTCGGCGCCAGTCTGGTCGGTGTGCTGTGCCTGCTGCTGGCTCAGGGCTTGCGTCGACGCCTGTCAGCCGCGTGGATGCTGACCACCATTTTGCTGCTGGTTGGCGCTCTGCTCTCCCTGCTCAAGGGTTTCGACTGGGAAGAAGCCTGCTTGATGACCCTGACTGCGAGTTTGCTCGGCGTTTTTCGGCGATCGTTCTATCGGCCCAGTCGCCTGACTGAACTGCCTTTTTCGCCGCTGTATCTGGTCTCGAGCCTGTGCGTACTCGGCGCGTCGATCTGGCTGTTGCTGTTTGCGTATCAAGATGTTCCTTACAGCCATCAGCTGTGGTGGCAGTTCACCCTGGACGCCGATGCACCGCGCGGTTTGCGCTCGCTACTGGGCGCGGCCGTGCTGTTGCTGGTGGTCTCGCTGACCTGGCTGCTGCGCACTGCACGCCCGGTCATTCACCTGCCGACACCGGATGAACTGCATCGCGCGGCAAAGATCCTAATGGCTTCTGCGCAACCGGATGGCGGCCTGGCCCTGACCGGTGACAAGGCGTTGCTGTTTCACCCCAACGACGAAGCCTTCCTGATGTATGCGCGGCGGGGGCGCAGCCTGGTGGCCTTATACGATCCGATCGGTCCCGGCCTGCAACGCGCAGAAATGATCTGGCAGTTCCGTGACCTGTGCGACCTGCACCACGCCCGTCCCGTGTTCTATCAAGTGCGCGCCGAGAACCTCCCTTATTACATGGACATCGGCCTCACCGCGATCAAACTCGGCGAAGAGGCACGGGTCGATTTGGTGCGTTTTGATCTCGAAGCCAAAGGCAAAGAGATGAAAGACCTTCGGTACACCTGGAATCGTGGCACTCGCGACGGCCTGTCGCTGGAGATCCATGAACCCGGGCAAGCGCCGATGGATGAGCTCAGGGTGATTTCCGATGCCTGGCTCACTGGCAAGAATGTGCGCGAGAAAGGCTTCTCGCTTGGCCGTTTCAGCGACGACTACCTCAAGCATTTCCGCATTGCGGTGATCCGTTTCGAAGGACGTCCGGTGGCGTTCGCCAACCTGCTTGAGACCTACAGTCACGATCTGGCCAGCCTTGACCTGATGCGCGCACACCCGCAAGCCCCCAAGCTGACCATGGAATTCATGATGGTCGGCCTGCTTCAACATTATAAGAGTCATGGCTACGCACGCTTCAGCCTGGGCATGGTGCCGCTGTCGGGGTTGCAGCCCCGGCGTGGCGCACCACTGACTCAGCGCCTGGGCTCGATGGTGTTCCGCCGTGGTGAGCAGCTCTACAACTTCCAGGGCTTGCGCCGCTTCAAAGACAAGTTCCAGCCAGACTGGGAACCCCGTTATATGGCCGTACCCGCCGGACTCGATCCGCTGGTTGCGCTGGCCGACACTGCCGCCCTGATTGCCGGCGGTCTGACTGGATTGGTGAAACGCTGATGATTCGACGCTCCTTGCGCTATGTATTGGCCACGCTGGTGATGCTGGCCCTGATTGTCGGTGGTACTTACTGGTACATGAACCGCCCTGCACCCGAACCGACACTCGAAACGCTGACCGCGGCCGACGGCCCTGCCATGACCCGCGTCATCCCCGGAAACACACCGCGCGCGCAAGTGCTGGTGGCAGTGAGTGCCGAGCAGAAGCTCAGCGACAAACAATTGATGACGCTGAGCCGCTCAGGCTCGGCACAGATCGTCCAGGTCATCCTGCCGACAGACTGCCTACTGCAAAGTCGTGCCCTGCAAACCGGTCTGCGAGCGCTGAACAGCCCGGCGACGCTGGTCAGTGGTATCGGCCCGGGCGCTGTGCTGGCCTGGCGCTGGTTGTCCGAGCAAAAGGACAACAAGGCTCAGGCTGTCTCGGTCGACCTGGCCCTGGAAAAACCCGGCTGCACCCACTTGCTGCCTAAAAGCGCGACCCATGGCCACTGGCTGGTTGCCTGGAATGACAACCCGGACGACACCAGCGCCGGTTTCGTACGGGACCAACCGAACGCCGAAACCAGCATCAGCGACTACGACATCAATTTGCCGCAGGTGCTGAACAATGAACTGCGCAAGATTCTCGTCGGTGGCGACAAGGCCGCTGGCGGCTTGCAGATCCCGGTCGTGGAAGTGCCGGCGGGTCAGGCCAAGGACACCGTCACCCTGTTCCTTTCTGGTGACGGCGGCTGGCGGGATCTCGATAAAGACGTCGCAGGCGAAATGGCCAAGATTGGCTATCCGGTCGTCGGCATCGACACCCTGCGCTATTACTGGCAGCACAAGAGCCCCGAGCAAAGCGCGCTGGACCTGACCGAGTGGATGCAGCACTACCGGCAAAAATGGGGCGCCAAACGCTTCATCCTGACTGGCTACTCCTTCGGCGCCGATGTCCTCCCGGCGATCTACAACCGTCTGGAAACGGCAGAGCAGCAGCGCATCGACGCCATCATCCTGCTCGCCTTCGCCCGCACAGGCAGCTTTGAAATCGAAGTCCAAGGCTGGCTCGGCAACGCCGGCAAAGAAGCCGCCACCGGCCCGGAAATGGCCAAATTGCCCGCCGCTAAGGTCGTGTGCATCTACGGTGAAGAAGAAGCCGATGAAAGCGGCTGCACCGACAAGACGGCTGTTGGCGAAGCGATCAAATTGCCGGGCGGCCATCACTTTGACGAGAACTACCCGGCGCTGGCCAAACGGCTGGTGGACGTCATCGAGAAGCGGCAGAGTAAAGTCGTTCAAGAGTAATCTGAGCCGCAAACAAAAAGCCCCCGCTACCGTGAAGGCAACGAGGGCTTTTGCTTACAATCGACGCTCTGCGGCGTCATAAACATCTGCGTCACGTCGAGCACCGAGCGCAACAATCAATACCTGGATCGCCTTCCCGTTAACTCGATAAACAATCCGCGTGTCGCCAGTTCGAATTCTTCTACAACCTGCGAGGCTGGCTCTCAGGGGATTACCGCTCTTGTCCGGCTCACCATTGATAATCCGCTCTTCGATCACATCCAGAATGCGATTTGCCGCAACAGCTCCCAGTAGGTCCAGATCCTTTTGGACATCCGGGTGATAGATAACGCCCCACACCATCCCCAGCTCCTTTAGTCTTTTCTGGCGTACCGTGCCCGCATATCGTCATGGCTGACTGCCTGAGCCTCATCAAAACCGGTCAAGCGTTCGCGAGCGGCAACTTCAATCCGAAGGTCATCCAGCTCGTCGAGCATTTCCTGATAGGCATCGACATTGATAATCACCGCTACTGGTTGATTGTCTTTGAAAATGACCAATCGCTCAGTGGCGCGACTGGAAATCTCCTTAAGCCTCGCGCTGAAGCCCCTGACCATCGCTGTTACAGATATCGCTTGGTCAGCACGCTCTAGTAATGCCGTCATACTCACCTCTCTACATAGAAATGCAAAATAGAACACAGAGTTCTACGCAAAGTATCGCGTTGAATTAGACATTCAGCAACCATCAGACGAGCATGAGCGACCGCCTGTCAACGCCCGCGCACAAAAAAGCCCCCACCACCTTCACGGCAATGGGGGCTTTTTGATGCCGCAGCCTTACATCTCCACCTGCGTCCCCAACTCAATCACCCGATTCAGCGGCAGATTGAAGAAACGCAAATTGCCATTGGCGTTCTTCAACATAAACGCGAACAACGCCTCGCGCCAGCGGGCCATGCCCTCGAGTTTGGAGGCGATGACCGTTTCGCGGCTGAGGAAGTAGGTGGTACGCATCGGGCTGAAATCGAGGTCGCTCAGGTGACACAATGTCAGCGCTTGCGGCACATCCGGCTCGTCGACGAAGCCGAAGTGCAGGATCACCCGGAAGAAGCCTTCACCGTGGGACTCGACCTCGAAGCGACGGGTCGGAGGTACGCGCGGGATGTCTTCGTATACCACCGTCAGCAGCACCACTTGTTCGTGCAACACCTGGTTATGCAATAGGTTGTGCAGCAACGCGTGGGGCACAGCGTCCGGGCGGGCGGTGAGGAATACGGCGGTGCCCTGAACGCGATGCGGCGGTTGCACGGCGATACTGCTGATGAAAATCGGCAGCGGCAGCCCGCCCTCGTCCATGCGCTCGACCAGCAGCTGTTTGCCGCGTTTCCAGGTGGTCATCAGGACGAACAGTGCGATACCGGCGATCACCGGGAACGCGCCGCCCTGAATGATTTTCGGCACGTTGGCGGCGAAGTACAGACCGTCCACCAGCAGGAAACCGAGCAACAGCGGGACCGCAAGAATCGGCGGCCATTTCCACAGCAGCAGGATCACCGCCGACACCAGGATGGTGGTCATCAGCATGGTGCCGGTCACGGCCACGCCGTACGCAGAAGCCAGCGCGCCGGAGGACTCGAAACCGAGCACCAGCAGGATCACGCCAACCATCAGCGACCAGTTCACCGCGCCAATATAGATCTGGCCCTGTTCGGCGCTGGAAGTGTGCTGGATGTGCATGCGCGGAATGTAGCCGAGCTGGATCGCCTGACGGGTCAGGGAAAACGCTCCGGAGATCACCGCTTGCGAAGCAATCACCGTGGCCATGGTCGACAGGCCGACCAATGGAATCAGCGCCCAGCTTGGCGCCAGCAGATAGAACGGGTTGCGCGCCGCTTCCGGGTCGCCGAGCAGCAGTGCGCCCTGCCCGAAGTAATTCAGCATCAGCGCCGGCAACACGAGAATGAACCAGGCGCGGGCAATCGGCTTGCGGCCGAAGTGTCCCATGTCGGCGTACAGTGCCTCGGCGCCGGTCAATGCCAGCACCACGGCGCCAAGGATCGCTACGCCCATGCCTGGATGCACGACAAAAAAGCGCACGGCCCAGACCGGGTTCATCGCTTGCAATACTTCCGGGTGTTGCTGGATGCCGTAGACCCCCAGCGCGCCCAGCACCAAAAACCAGGTGACCATGATCGGTCCGAACAGGATGCCGATTCGCGCAGTGCCGTGGCGCTGAATCAAAAACAGCGCGACCAGCACGATCAGCGACAATGGCACCACCCAATGGTCGATGCCATCGAACGCCAAACCCAGGCCCTCTACCGCCGACAGCACAGAAATCGCCGGGGTGATCATGCTGTCGCCGTAAAACAGCGCCGCGCCGATCAGCCCGCAAACCACCAGCAGGCTGCGCAACTTTGCATGCCCTGCCGCCGCGCGCCGAGCCAGCGCGGTCAAGGCCATGATGCCACCCTCGCCCTGATTGTCGGCGCGCAGCACGAACATCATGTATTTGATCGAGACCACCCAGATCAGCGACCAGAAAATCAGCGCCAGAATCCCCAGCACGCCATCATGGTTGACGGGCACGCCGTAACCTCCGGAAAACACTTCCTTGAGGGTGTACAGCGGGCTTGTGCCGATGTCGCCATAAACTACCCCGACCGCTGCGACCAACATGCCGATCGGCTTCGCCGCCGAATGTTCCGCGCCCGCCGTCTGACTACTTGCCTGACCCATCCCACACTCCTGATACCCAGACCGGACTTCTTCGGAAGAAGCACTATGCTTTGCTGCGCAGCATGCGCTGTTTTACTTGCTGTTACAGACGTTTTGTTGACTGCGAAAAATCGATAAAGCTCAAAACCGCGAAGCATAGCGCAGCACTCGTCGTATTTCCCTGCATAAAGCTGGTCAAGTGCGCGCCTCATCGCTAGAATTGCGCACTTTTTGATCAGAGGCATGCCAAGTGCCCGTCAGCCGCCTTGCCGCCCTCGGCATCAGGCGTCACAAATACCGAGGTTAGACATGTCCACAGCTCCCGCGCCGGCCAATCCAAAGGTTGGCTTCGTATCCCTGGGTTGCCCCAAAGCACTGGTCGACTCCGAGCGCATCCTTACCCAGCTGCGCATGGAAGGCTATGACGTCGTGTCCACTTACCAGGACGCCGACGTCGTGGTGGTCAACACCTGCGGTTTCATCGATTCGGCCAAGGCCGAGTCGCTGGAAGTGATTGGCGAAGCGATCAAGGAAAACGGCAAGGTCATCGTCACCGGCTGCATGGGTGTGGAAGAAGGCAACATTCGCAAGATTCACCCAAGCGTGCTGTCCGTGACCGGTCCGCAGCAGTACGAGCAAGTGGTCAACGCCGTGCATGACGCCGTGCCGCCGCGTCAGGACCACAACCCGCTGATCGATCTGGTGCCGCCGCAAGGGATCAAGCTGACCCCGCGTCACTACGCCTACCTGAAGATTTCCGAAGGCTGCAACCACAGCTGCAGCTTCTGCATCATCCCCTCGATGCGCGGCAAACTGGTCAGCCGTCCGGTCGGCGACGTGCTCGACGAGGCTCAGCGCCTGGTCAAGGCCGGCGTCAAAGAGCTGCTGGTGATTTCGCAAGACACCAGCGCTTACGGCGTCGACGTGAAATACCGCACTGGTTTCTGGAACGGCATGCCAGTGAAAACCCGCATGACCGAACTGTGCGAAGCGTTGAGCACGCTCGGTGTGTGGGTGCGTCTGCACTACGTTTACCCGTACCCGCACGTCGACGAGCTGATTCCGCTGATGGCTGCCGGGAAAATCCTGCCGTATCTGGATATCCCATTCCAGCACGCCAGCCCGAAAGTCCTCAAGTCGATGAAACGCCCGGCGTTTGAAGACAAGACCCTGGCGCGCATCAAGAACTGGCGCGAGATCTGCCCGGACCTGATCATCCGGTCGACCTTCATCGTCGGCTTCCCCGGCGAAACCGAAGAAGATTTCCAGTACCTGCTGAACTGGCTGACCGAAGCCCAGCTCGACCGCGTCGGCTGCTTCCAGTACTCGCCGGTTGAAGGCGCGCCGGCCAATCTGCTGGACCTGGACATCGTACCGGACGACGTCAAGCAAGATCGCTGGGACCGCTTCATGGCGCACCAGCAAGCGATCAGCTCGGCACGCCTGCAAATGCGCGTCGGCCGCGAAATCGAAGTGCTGGTCGATGAAGTCGACGAGCAAGGCGCGGTCGGCCGCTGCTTCTTCGATGCCCCGGAAATCGACGGCAACGTGTTCATCGATAACGGCAGCAACCTGAAACCGGGCGATAAAGTCTGGTGCAAAGTGACCGACGCTGACGAATACGACCTGTGGGCTGAACAGATCTAAACGCGAAAAATACGAAAGCCCTGCTCTCCTGGCGAGATGCGGGGCTTTTTTAGGTCTATCGTTTGAGGGTGAAAAGGACGCATGACATCAACGACTCAAGGAGCCCCGGCCATGGGCCAACATTCGGTCATCCACACGCCGAGACAGCGCGACTACGAGGAACTCACGCGGGTATGGGAAGCCTCGGTGCGCGCCACCCATGACTTTCTGCCGGAAAGCTACATTGAACTGCTGAAAAATCTGGTCCTGACCCGCTACCTTGATGCGGTGATGCTGGTCTGCACCAAAGACGCGCGGCAGCGCATCACCGGTTTTGCCGGAGTTGCTGCGGGCAAGATTGAAATGCTGTTCATCGATCCGGCGCATCGTGGCCAAGGCCTGGGCAAACAATTGCTGCGCTACGCCATGGAGCAGTTCAACGCTGATCAGCTGGACGTCAACGAGCAGAATACGCAGGCGCTGGCGTTCTACCTCAAGCAGGGTTTTGAGGTGGTCGGACGTTCTGAAGTGGATGGGATGGATCAGCCTTATCCGTTGCTGCATATGCGGATGCGCCAAAATCAGCAGCGCTCACAACATGCCTGACACCATAGAACCCCTGTGGGAGCTGGCCTGCCAGCGATGCAGACGCTACGGTTTGTTAGATACACGGAGGTGATGCAATCGCTGGCAGGCCAGCTCCCACAGGAAATTCAGCCGTACTGAAATGGACCCGCGATTAACCGGCGCCAGGCAGGTACAATGCTCACCCCTTTTTTGTTACGGCCCTGTCATGACTGACCCGATTCGTCTCTCCAAACGCCTCATCGAACTCGTCGGCTGTTCCCGTCGGGAGGCTGAGCTGTTCATCGAGGGCGGCTGGGTCACCGTGGACGGTGAAGTCATCGACGAGCCGCAATTCAAGGTCGATACGCAAAAAGTCGAGCTCGACCCTGAAGCCAAGGCCACGGCACCGGAGCCAGTGACCATCCTGTTCAACGTCCCCGCAGACATGGATGCGGAAACGGCCATGGCGTCCATCAGCGCTGAAACCCTGAGCGAGGAACACCGCTTCAGCAAACGTCCGCTCAAGGGCCACTTCCTGCGCCTGACCGCCAGCACCGACTTGCAGGCCAATGCCAGCGGCTTGCTGGTGTTCACTCAGGACTGGAAGATCCTGCGCAAGCTCACCGCCGATGCCGCGAAAATCGAGCAGGAATACGTGGTCGAAGTTGAAGGCGAGATGGTGGCTCACGGCCTCAACCGCCTGAATCACGGTCTGACGTACAAGGGCAAGGAGCTGCCGGCGGTGAAAGCCAGCTGGCAGAACGAAAACCGTCTGCGCTTTGCGATGAAGAACCCGCAACCGGGGGTCATCGCCCTGTTCTGCCAGGCCGTAGGCCTGAAGGTCGTTGCCATCCGTCGCATCCGCATCGGTGGCGTGTCCATTGGCAAAGTACCACTGGGCCAATGGCGCTACCTGTCCGGCAAAGAGAAGTTCTAAGACTTGTCACGCCGCCCCACTTTTTCGGCGTCGCTGTGTAAGCGGCGCCCACTGCTGAATATCAGGATTGCACAACATGATTCATAACGACGTACTGCGCAGCGTGCGCTACATGCTCGACATCAGCGACAAGAAAGTCATTGAGATCATCAAGCTCGGCGGCATGGACGTGAGCCTCGAAGATCTGCAGACGTACCTCGACAAGAAAGAGGAAGACGAAGAAGGCTTCGTACGTTGCCCCGACGAAGTCATGGCGCATTTCCTCGATGGTCTGGTGACCTTCAAACGCGGCAAGGACGAAAGCCGTCCGCCGCAGCCGATCGAAACGCCGGTAACCAACAACATCATCCTGAAGAAACTGCGCGTCGCCTTTGAACTCAAGGAAGACGACATGCACGCCATTCTCAAAGCTTCCGAGTTCCCGGTGTCCAAGCCAGAACTGAGCGCACTGTTCCGCAAGTTCGGCCACACCAACTATCGTCCGTGCGGCGATCAGTTGCTGCGTAACTTCCTTAAGGGCCTCACTCTGCGCGTTCGCCCGCAATAATCGCCGCAGGAGCGAGGTTGCCGACGACGGCGACTTCCAAGCGCGGTGGGAGCAAAGCTTGCTCGCGATGACATTCGTGAGATCGCTATCGCGAGCAAGCTTTGCTCCCACGAGTCGGCATTGATGGAACGCTGTATGCCCCCCCATTCCCCGCAAAAATAATGGCTCCGCTTCACGCGGCTGACGACTAGGGTGTAATTATCTTCAGCTCTCAGGATTCGCCATGCACTCATACTTTTCCCTGCAAGGCCGGACCGCACTGGTGACCGGCGGCACCCGTGGTATCGGCAAGATGATCGCCAAGGCTTATGTCGAAGCAGGTGCCACCGTCTACGTCTGTTCGCGCGATGCCGAAGCCTGCCAGCAAACGGCTGACGAACTCACTGCGCTTGGCCGATGCCACGGTGTCGCAGCCAACCTCGCTACCGAAGAAGGCGTTCAGCAACTCGCCACGCGGTTGAGCCAACAGATCACGCATCTCGACATCCTGGTCAACAACGCCGGTACCACATGGGGTGCACCCCTGGAAAGTTATCCGGTGAAGGGCTGGGAGAAGGTCATGCAGCTCAACGTGACCTCGGTGTTCAACTGCATCCAGCAGTTCCTGCCGCTGCTGCGCAAGGCCGGCTCGGCCGCGAATCCGGCGCGGATCATCAACATCGGCTCGGTGGCGGCGATCTCGTCCTTCGGCGAACAGGCTTACGCGTATGGGCCGAGCAAGGCAGCGCTGCATCAATTGTCGCGAATTCTGGCGCGGGAGCTGGTCGGTCAGCACATCAACGTCAACGTGATCGCACCGGGACGTTTCCCGAGCAAGATGACTCAGCACATTGGCAACGATGAGCAGGCGCTCGCGGAGGATTCCGCGCTGATCCCGATGAAGCGCTGGGGGCGCGAGGAAGAGATGGCGGCGCTGGCGATCAGTCTGGCGAGCACGGCCGGAGCGTATATGACCGGGAATATTATTCCGCTGGATGGTGGGTTCAGTCTGTAATCCGCGTTGCGGCCATCGCGAGCAGGCTCGCTCCCACACTGGATCTCCTTTGCACCATAGATCACCTGTGGGAGCGAGCCTGCTCGCGAAGGGGCCGGCACCGGCAGCACTGAATTCAAGTTGATCGGGTTATCATCCCCGCCCTGATTCCCGCCTCGACTCCAGACCATGACCTACAGCGTTTCCCCGATCGGCTTCGTGCGCTCCTGCTTCAAGGAGAAGTTCGCCATCCCGCGCCAGCCACAACTGGCCCCGGCCGCTCGCGGTGTCCTGGAACTGGTCGCGCCTTTCGATCAGGGCGATGCCGTGCAAGGGCTCGAGCAGGTCAGCCATGTCTGGCTGCTGTTCCTGTTTCATCAGGCGCTGGAGGAAAAGCCGCGCCTGAAAGTCCGCCCTCCTCGCCTCGGCGGCAACAAATCCATGGGCGTCTTCGCCACCCGTGCGACCCATCGGCCCAATGGTATTGGCCAATCCGTGGTCAAACTGGACAAGGTGGCTGCTGATCGGCTGTGGATATCAGGAATCGACCTGCTCGACGGCACGCCGATTCTCGACATCAAGCCGTACGTGCCCTACGCCGACATCATCGAATCGGCCACCAACACCATCGCCAGCGCAGCGCCGCAGCTGATTCCTGTGCAGTGGACGGACGCGGCGCTGATCCAGGCTCACGAGCATGCTCAGCGCCTTGACGAGCCCTTGGTAGCCCTGATTGAGCAATGCCTGGCGCAAGATCCGCGCCCTGCGTATCAAACGCCGGTGCCGGAGCGCGAATACGGCGCACAATTGTGGAATGTGGATGTGCGTTGGCATTACCCCGAGGCGGGTCTGATCCGGGTCCTGGAAGTTATTCCCGCAAAAGTCTGAACGCCGAAAACGCAAAAGCCCACGCAGCCTAATGAGGTGCGCGGGCTTTTTGTTCGTGTAGGAGCAAGCTTGCTCGCGATGGTCGTTCACGATACCGCGTGTGTATTGATTAAACGCGGCGCCTTGAAATCCATCGCTGGCAAGCCAGCTCCTACAAGTGACCTGCGGTCACTTCTCGACGAACGCTCGCTCGATCAGGTAATCACCCGGCTCGCGCATACGGGGCGAAACTTTCAGGCCGAAGCTGTTCAACACTTCGCTGGTCTCGTCGAGCATGCTCGGGCTGCCGCACAGCATGGCGCGGTCGTCCTGCGGGTTGATCGGTGGCAGACCGATGTCGCTGAACAGTTTGCCGCTGCGCATCAGGTCGGTCAGACGCCCTTCGTTCTCGAACGGCTCACGGGTCACCGTCGGGTAGTAGATCAATTTGTCACGCAGGGACTCGCCGAAGAACTCGTTCTGCGGCAGGTGCTCGGTGATGAACTCGCGGTAAGCGACTTCGTTGACGTAACGCACGCCGTGGCACAGGATCACTTTCTCGAAACGCTCGTAGGTCTCCGGGTCCTGGATGACGCTCATGAACGGCGCCAGACCGGTACCAGTGCTGAGCAGGTACAAATGTTTGCCAGGCTTCAAGTCATCCAGAACCAGCGTACCGGTAGGCTTCTTGCTGATAATGATCTCGTCGCCTTCCTTAAGATGCTGCAACTGGGAAGTCAGCGGGCCATCAGGGACCTTGATGCTGAAAAACTCGAGATGCTCTTCCCAGTTGGGGCTGGCAATCGAGTAGGCGCGCATGAGCGGCCGGCCGTTGGGCTGTTGCAGGCCGATCATCACGAACTGACCGTTCTCGAAGCGCAGGCCCGGATCGCGGGTGCACTTGAAGCTGAACAGAGTGTCGTTCCAGTGATGAACACTGAGGACACGCTCGTGGTTCATGTTGCTCATGTACGTGGGACTCCTGGGAATTTGGTCTGCGCGTGCTGGGCGCCTGCTGCTTGAAAAACAGTTGCGCGCAATTGCATCGCATTCTAATAGCAGTAACAATATCTGTTAAATGGATTATTAAGATAAGGGTTATCGGTTATATAGATATGCGATTTACTCTCCGTCAACTTCAAGTATTCGTCGCCGTCGCTCAGCAGGAAAGCGTATCCCGTGCTGCGGGCTTTCTCAACCTCTCACAATCGGCGGCGAGCACCTCGATCACCGAACTGGAGCGCCAGTCCAGCTGCCAGCTGTTTGATCGCGCCGGTAAACGGCTTAGCCTCAACGCCCTCGGTAAACAGCTGTTGCCACAAGCTGTGGCGTTACTCGATCAGGCCAAGGAGATCGAAGACCTGCTCGCCGGCAAGTCCGGTTTCGGCTCGCTGGCGGTAGGCGCCACCCTGACCATCGGCAATTACCTGGCGACCTTGTTGATTGGCAGTTTCATGCAGCGCCACCCGGAAAGCCAGGTGAAGCTGCACGTTCAGAACACGGCCAACATCGTGCAACAAGTCGCCCACTACGAAATTGATCTGGGTCTGATTGAGGGCGATTGCAGCCACCCGGACATCGAAGTGCAGAGCTGGGTCGAAGATGAGCTGGTGGTGTTCTGCGCGCCGCAACATCCGCTGGCCAAGCGCGGCGCAGCGACGATGGACGAACTTAGCCAGGAAGCGTGGATCTTGCGCGAACAGGGCTCAGGCACGCGACTGACCTTCGACCAGGCCATGCGTCATCACCGCAGCGGGTTGAATATTCGTCTCGAGCTGGAGCACACCGAAGCGATCAAACGCGCGGTGGAATCAGGCTTGGGGATTGGTTGCATATCACGACTGGCGCTACGCGACGCATTTCGCCGTGGCAGCTTGGTGCCGGTGGAAACGCCGGATCTGGACCTCGCCCGGCAGTTCTACTTCATCTGGCACAAACAGAAATACCAGACCTCGGCAATGCGCGAATTCCTCGACCTCTGCCGCGCCTTCACCGCCGGGGTGCAGCGCAGCGACGAGATCGTATTGCCTAATATTGCTTAAAGCAGAATCAATGCCCACACCAGACCGATCATGGTCAGTGCCACAAACTGCGCGGCGCTGCCCATGTCCTTGGCGTTTTTCGACAGTGGGTGTAATTCCAGCGAGATACGGTCGATCGCCGCTTCGACCGCAGAGTTGAGCAACTCCACGATCAAGGCCAGAAGACACACGGCGATCAGCAGCGCCTGCTCGACGCGGCTGACATTCAAAAAAAACGACAGCGGAATCAAAACGACGTTGAGCAACACCAATTGTCGAAAAGCAGCTTCACCGGTGAAGGCGGCGCGCAGCCCATCCAGTGAATAACCGGAGGCATTGAGGATGCGTTTCAGGCCGGTCTGGCCTTTGAAAGGAGACATAGAGTGGGCAACTGACCAAAAGAGAGTGGGAAAGCTAGATGAACCAAAGTCAAAAAAGCGTGAAGACGCCCAGCCCTAATGGCTGGAAATTGACTCAAGCTGTTGCAGCAGTAAAGCAGCCTGAGTGCGGGTCCGCACATTGAGCTTGCGAAATATCGCCGTGACGTGAGCTTTGATGGTTGCTTCGGAAACGCTCAGCTCATAAGCGATCTGCTTGTTCAGCAAGCCTTCACACACCATGGTCAGTACTCGAAACTGTTGCGGCGTCAGACTGGCAAGGCCTTCACTGGCGGCTTTTGCTTCGGCGGAAACACTGACAGCTTCAAAGGCTTGCGGTGGCCAGAACACGTCGCCATCGAGCACTGCACGCACGGCTTTTTGAATGACACTCAGGTCGCTCGACTTGGGAATGAAACCGCTGGCCCCGAACTCACGGGACTTCACCATGATCGTCGCCTCTTCCTGGGCAGAAATCATGACGACCGGAATCTGCGGATACTGCCCGCGTAACAGCACCAGCCCGGAAAAACCGTAGGCGCCGGGCATGTTCAAATCCAGCAAGACCAGATCCCAGTCGGCCTTTTCGTCCAGACGGGTCTCCAGCTCGGCAATGCTCGCCACTTCCACCAAACGAACTTCAGGGCCAAGGCCCAGGGTTAATGCCTGATGCAACGCGGAACGAAAAAGCGGATGGTCATCGGCAATCAGGATTTCGTATGTGGCCATTGTTCTAATGATCCTGTTTTTCAAACAACTGGAGGTGCAGCCACGCAACTGCACCAACAGAGCACGATCAACGCCAATCACGTCAAAAAACGGCGTTTCAAACTGCGGCCGCGCCCTAATCGGCGCCAAGCATGCCCAGCGAAGACAGGGTGGTCAAGCGACGTGCTCGGTACACACTTTTGCAGTATGGGCGACAATCAGCAGATGACGGCGCCCGAGTTTTGTACAAAGGGCTTAAGCTCGGCATGTGCCGGGGTAGACACGTCCATTTCGAGCTGATGCTTGGCATCAAGGTAATGCTGGCTGAACACATCGAAATACGCGTCCAGTGCCGATGCCGCCGCGTTGTCGCCGGCCAGATCGAGGCATAACGCGGCCACTTCCGCGGTGCACAGATGCTCGCTGCGGGTCGACCGGCGTAAACGATAGCGGGACAGTTTTTCCGGTAGCAGGCTGAGAATCGGCAATTTGTCGAAATAAGGACTCTTGCGGAAAATCTTGCGTGCTTCGGTCCAGGTCGCGTCCAGCAAAATGAACAGCGGCCGCTTGGTGTTGCACGTGTCAACACTGTGCGTCACTCGCTCCGGCTCAACGTATTCGCCGGGAAATACCAGATACGGTTGCCACTGAGGGTCGGCAAGCAACGCCAACAGCTGTGGATCGACTTCTGTCCGCGACCAGATGAACGCGTGGTTATCGCGCACCACATCGGCAATCAACCAGCCAGTGTTGCTGGGTTTGAACACTTCCTTGTTGGTCATGATCAGGCACACGCCGGCGTGGGTCTCGACCTGCGGACGCCAGGCACACAGGCAATGACTCTCGATCACACGACAGGCGCGGCATCGCGGCGCACGCCAACCACGGGCCTGAATCGGCTTGATGCCCTCTTCCTCGCGGTGGTCGCGCAGGCGGGCGACGGCGTTCGATGCAAAGGGCTGGCTCATCGCAGGCACGTCCCGCGGGGAAGGAAAATCGACACAAAACACACTCGGATGGGCAGAAGTGCCAGCAGTTTATCAGAGCAGCCGGCGCAAGCCTGTACCGTCCAGGCCCCGTCCCCTATAATTTGCCGCCACTGAACGCACAGTCATGTGAAGGGTCGAACCACCTGTCACTGAGCACCCGTCACTGAATCAGGAGAGTTTCATGCTGCGCCTTATCGTTCCCACCGCTGCCATTTTGCTGGCATCGTCTTTCAGCGCTCAGGCTGCTTCCTTGAGTGAGCAGAATCTAAACCGGGAGCTGCGAAACGTCGCCGCACAAAGCAGTGCTGGCACTCCACGGGCAATCAATGAAGACATTCTTGATCAGGGCTACACCGCCGAAGGCAACGTGCTGATCAATCACCTGAGCGTGCAGAGCAGCCATGCCGACAAGATGCGCGCCGATCCCAAGGCCGTGTACTTCCAGCTGGGCGCCTCTGTTTGCAACAACCCGTCGTTCCGCAAGCTGATGGCCAAAGGTGCGGTCATGCGTTACGACTTCACTGAGGTGAAGACCAACCGTTCGGTCGGCTCGGCCAGCTATCAGGAATCGGATTGCCCCAAGGCAACGCCCGCCAAAAAGAAGTAATTAACGCAATCGGGCATTAGCGCGTCGCTGTTCATCCTCGGCGCGCAGTTCTGCCAACAACGCCTGCAGATATCTGGAGCGCCGATCGGCGCCCTCCAGACGTCGGCAGCACTCCTCTTCAAGACTCAGGTTATTGGTCTCGGCTGATGATTTGAGCAATCGATACAGTTGCGTATCGATCTCCAGAATGACTCTGGCCATCACTTCGGCTCCCTGCTCGTCGCCCTCGCTTGAGCGAAAAATCCTTTACCCGCTTGTACTGTGCGTCCCGCAGGACCCAAAGATGTCGTGTAACGTCTTTGATTCAGTCAATGTGTAACGTCTTTGATTCAGTAAATCAGAGTGTGGGGCTGGCGGTACGCCGTCAGACGAGCGGTGAACTCCCCTTGAAAACGTCAATAAGCAGTTGCCAGGAAAGACTTTGCGGCGCAATGATCATTGCAGCGACTATCAACACGAGGTTCCGGATTTGCGCCCTAGCTGGACCGTCCAGGCGCCAGTCCGGGCTGACAGGGACACACCAGGTATTGCGGCGCCGATAACTGCCTCGTCGGAGCCAAGGGCTTTGTGCAGAAGGAGAAGTTGAATGCCTTACCAACCGAATGACCTCCTCAGCCGTCATTTCGAAGAAAGCGGCCACGACCTCATCAGCAAGGTTGAAGATCAACTCAAGCTAGTTTCACCCAACAGCCAGAACATCCCGATCTACCGCGACATGATCCTGACCGTGCTGCGCATGGCCCAGGAAGATCACAATCGCTGGAACGCCAAAATCACCCTGCAGGCCTTGCGCGAACTCGAGCAAGCATTCCGCGTGCTCGAAAAGTTTCGCGGACGACGCAAGGTCACTGTTTTTGGTTCGGCCCGAACACCGATCGAGCATCCGCTGTATGCAATGGCCCGCGAACTCGGTGCTGCACTGGCGCGCTCCGACCTGATGGTCATCACCGGTGCCGGAGGCGGCATCATGGCTGCGGCCCACGAAGGTGCCGGCCGCGAACACAGCCTTGGGTTCAATATCACGCTGCCGTTTGAGCAACACGCCAACCCTACCGTCAATGGCACCAGCAACCTGCTGCCCTTCCACTTCTTCTTCACCCGTAAGCTGTTCTTCGTGAAAGAAGCCGATGCGCTGGTGTTGTGCCCCGGCGGCTTTGGTACGCTGGATGAAGCGCTCGAAGTTCTGACGCTGATCCAAACCGGAAAAAGTCCGCTGGTGCCGGTAGTACTGCTGGATACACCTGGGGGTAATTTCTGGCAAAGCGCGCTGGATTTCATTCGCAATCAACTGGAAGAAAATCGCTACATCCTGCCGACCGACATGAAGCTTGTCAGCCTGGTTTACAGTGCCGAAGAGGCGGTCGAGCAGATCAATCAGTTTTACAGCAACTTCCACTCGAGCCGCTGGCTCAAGCATCAATTCGTCATTCGCATGAACCACAAGCTAAGCGGCGATGCGCTTGAGCAGATGCAGGCAAGTTTCGCTGACCTGTGCCTGAGCGATCATTTTCATCAGCATGCCTACGACGGTGAAGAACACGACGAGCAGCGGTTCAGTCATCTGGCGCGTTTGGCCTTCACCTTCAACGCCCGTAATCATGGACGCCTGCGCGAATTGGTGGACTTTATCAATCTGCCGGAAAACTGGGCGACGGCCCAACCCAGTGCCCAGCAGCATTCGCGGGAACCGATACACGTTTCGTGAAGCAAAAAAAAACGGCCCGCTATTCAAATAGCGGGCCGTTTTGATTAATCGTCCATCCCTCGACCGCTGAACATGCGGCTGATCATCTCCATGGAATAACCCCGATAACTGAGGAAGCAGCCTTGCTTGGCGCGTTCCCGTGCATCTATCGGTAGATGCCCGGAGAACTTGCGTCGCCAGGTATCCTCCAGTTGCTCCTGCCAGTTGATACCGCTTTCGCGGATAGCGAGTTCGATATCTGCACGCTGCAGACCGCGCTGACTCAACTCTTCGCGAATACGCGAAGGGCCGTGGCCGGAGCGGGCCCGATAGGAGACAAAGCTTTCGAGGTAACGTGATTCGGACAGCAAGCCCTCTTCCGTCAAGCGGTCAAGTGCTGCGTCGATCATCTCGGGGAGTGCGCCGCGCTGACGCAGTTTGCGCGTCAGCTCGACTCGACCGTGCTCGCGTCGCGCGAGCAGGTCCATTGCGGTCCGCCGCACTGCGACGGGTGTATCGAGTACGGCGGTCATCGGATCAATCAAACATCCACATCAACCAGGTCATCAGCTTTCACTCGGTCTGCCGCCGCTTTAACGTCCGGTGCAGGAGTCAGAAGCTTGTCGCGCAGTTGCTTCTCAAGCTTGGCGGCGATTTCCGGATTGTCTGCCAGGAACTTGGCCGAGTTGGCCTTGCCTTGACCGATCTTGGTGCCTTCATAGGCATACCAGGCACCGGACTTCTCGACGAAGCCATGAAGCACACCCAAGTCGATCATCTCGCCATTGAGGTAGATGCCCTTGCCGTAAAGAATCTGGAACTCGGCCTGACGGAATGGCGAAGCGACCTTGTTCTTCACGACCTTGACGCGGGTTTCGCTACCAACGACTTCGTCACCTTCTTTCACCGCGCCAGTACGGCGGATATCCAGACGAACCGATGCATAGAACTTCAGCGCGTTACCACCGGTGGTGGTTTCAGGGCTGCCGAACATCACGCCGATCTTCATACGGATCTGGTTGATGAAGATAACCAGGCAGTTGGCGTTCTTGATGTTGCCGGTGATTTTACGCAGCGCCTGAGACATCAGACGAGCCTGCAGGCCCACGTGCATGTCACCCATTTCGCCTTCGATTTCAGCCTTTGGCACCAGCGCTGCTACGGAGTCGACAATGATCACGTCAACCGCGTTGGAACGCACCAGCATGTCGGTGATTTCCAGGGCTTGCTCGCCAGTGTCCGGCTGAGAAACCAGCAGGTCATCAACGTTGACGCCCAGCTTGAGAGCGTATTCCGGGTCGAGGGCGTGTTCAGCATCGACGAATGCGCAGGTCGCGCCGGCTTTTTGAGCCTGGGCGATCACGGACAATGTCAGTGTGGTTTTACCGGAGGATTCTGGACCGTAGATTTCAACGATACGGCCTTTTGGCAGGCCGCCAATGCCCAGCGCAATGTCCAGACCCAGAGAGCCAGTAGAGATGGATGGGATCGCCTGACGGTCCTGATCGCCCATACGCATTACGGCACCCTTGCCGAATTGACGTTCGATCTGACCCAGGGCCGCAGCCAAGGCTTTCTTCTTGTTGTCGTCCATTAAAGTCCTCACGTAATCAATAAGGCCTGACGGCCAACACCTGTATAAGTAGACAGTATTATTCCACAGCACTTCAAGATCGCCTACCCCTGATTTGAGATTTCTCCCGTCGCGTGGCGCAGCAGCCCCTCTAGCGCGGCCTTCACCGTTTGTCGGCGAACTTCGTCACGGTTACCGGGGAAATGCTGAACCTCGCTGAACACCCGCTCGCCCACGCCCCAGGCCAGCCATACGGTGCCCACCGGTTTGTTCGGCGAGCCTCCATCCGGACCGGCGACACCGCTGACCGCAACGGCGAAATAGGCGCGACTTTTCTCCTGGGCGCCCCGCACCATGGCCTCCACCACTTCGCAACTGACCGCTCCCACCGTCGCAAACAACTCGGGCGGGACATTCAGTTGCTCGGTTTTCTGGCGATTGGAATACGTGACATAGCCGGCTTCAAACCACGCCGAACTCCCCGGGATGCGAGTGATCGCCTCCGAGATGCCGCCCCCGGTACAGGACTCCGCTGCGGTGACATGAGCATTGAGAACCTGCAGGCGTCTGCCAAGTTCAGCGGCGAGCTGAGTGATTTCTTTCACGGTCATCTCCAGAGCGAGCGGAATGCGATCTACCGTACACGAGCAAATCGCGCTTGCAAGGCACAGGGTCGATCAAAATGTTAGCGGGAAAAACCCAGGTTGCAGGAACCGCAAAAAACGGGACTTCTGACCGATCAGCCGCATCATCAGGTCTCACTTCAGCACGGCCTTCGCGCTTGGCAGGCTTTGATGCCTGCGTCACTCCGACTGCCCATGGTAACCTTGCGCCCATCGCGGAAAAGCCGGGCCGACGTCCCTCCTTTGCCCTACACCTTTCAACGAATTGCCTGATATCCGATGAATAAAGCACTCTCTTCCGACCTGTCCTCTCACACCCCAATGATGCAGCAGTATTGGCGCCTGAAGAACCAGCACCCCGACCAGCTCATGTTCTATCGCATGGGCGATTTCTACGAGATCTTCTACGAAGATGCGAAGAAAGCCGCCAAGTTACTGGACATCACCCTGACCGCCCGTGGGCAGTCGGCAGGCCAGGCGATTCCAATGTGCGGGATTCCTTACCACGCGGCGGAAGGTTATCTGGCGAAACTGGTCAAACTCGGCGAGTCGGTGGTGATCTGTGAACAGGTTGGCGATCCGGCAACCAGTAAGGGGCCGGTCGACCGACAGGTGGTGCGGATCATCACGCCGGGTACGGTCAGTGATGAGGCCTTGCTCGATGAACGCCGCGACAACCTGATTGCAGCGGTACTCGGTGACGAGCGCCTGTTCGGTCTGGCGGTGCTGGACATCACCAGTGGCAACTTCACGGTGCTGGAGATCAAGGGCTGGGAGAACCTGTTGGCGGAACTGGAGCGGGTCAATCCAGTGGAGCTGATGATCCCGGATGACTGGCCGAAAGATCTGCCCGCGGAAAAACGTCGTGGGGTTCGGCGTCGTGCGCCGTGGGATTTCGAGCGCGACTCGGCGTTGAAAAGTCTCTGCCAGCAATTCTCGACTCAGGACCTCAAAGGTTTCGGCTGCGAGAATCTGACCCTTGCGATTGGTGCCGCTGGCTGCCTGCTCAGTTACGCCAAGGAAACCCAGCGCACCGCCCTGCCCCACTTGCGCAGTCTGCGCCATGAGCGCCTGGACGACACGGTCGTGCTGGACGGTGCAAGTCGGCGCAATCTTGAGCTGGACACTAACCTGGCCGGTGGCCGCGACAACACCCTGCAATCGGTGGTCGATCGCTGCCAGACCGCCATGGGCAGCCGCTTGCTGACGCGCTGGCTGAACCGGCCGCTGCGGGATCTGACGGTGCTGCTGGCACGACAGACTTCGATCACGTGCCTGCTCGATCGCTATCGGTTCGAGAAGCTGCAACCGCAGCTCAAGGAAATCGGCGACATCGAGCGGATTCTGGCGCGGATCGGTTTGCGCAATGCCCGCCCGCGTGACCTCGCACGGCTGCGCGATGCCCTCGGCGCGCTGCCCGAGTTGCAACAGGCGATGACCGAGCTGGAAGCCCCGCACATCATTCAACTGGCGGCGACCACCAGCACTTATCCGGAACTGGCGGCGCTGCTGGAAAAAGCAATCGTCGACAACCCGCCCGCGGTGATCCGCGATGGCGGCGTGTTGAAAACCGGTTACGACAGCGAACTCGATGACCTGCAATCATTGAGCGAAAACGCCGGACAGTTCCTGATTGACCTGGAGGCGCGCGAGAAGGCACGCACTGGTCTGTCGCATTTGAAGGTCGGTTACAACCGTATTCACGGCTACTTCATCGAACTGCCGAGCAAACAGGCTGAATCCGCGCCGGCCGATTACATTCGTCGCCAAACGCTCAAAGGTGCCGAGCGCTTCATCACGCCGGAACTAAAAGCGTTCGAAGACAAGGCCCTGTCGGCGAAAAGCCGGGCGTTGGCCCGCGAGAAGATGTTGTATGAGGCGCTGCTCGAAGACCTGATTGGCCAATTGCCTCCGCTGCAGGACACCGCTGCTGCGTTGGCCGAGCTGGATGTTCTGAGCAACCTCGCCGAGCGCGCACTGAATCTAGACCTGAACTGCCCACGCTTCGTCGATGAGCCGTGCATGCGCATCAACCAGGGTCGCCACCCGGTGGTAGAGCAAGTGTTGACCACCCCGTTTGTGGCTAACGATCTGAGCCTCGACGACAACACCCGAATGCTGGTGATCACCGGTCCGAACATGGGCGGTAAATCCACCTATATGCGGCAGACCGCTTTGATCGTGCTGCTCGCGCACATCGGCAGCTTTGTCCCGGCGGCGAGTTGCGAGCTGTCGCTGGTCGACCGGATTTTCACCCGGATCGGCTCCAGTGACGACCTCGCGGGCGGGCGCTCGACGTTCATGGTCGAGATGAGCGAAACCGCGAACATTCTGCACAATGCTACCGAGCGCAGCCTGGTGCTGATGGACGAAGTCGGACGCGGCACCAGCACGTTCGACGGCCTGTCCCTGGCATGGGCAGCGGCGGAGCGTCTGGCGCATTTGCGCGCCTATACGTTGTTCGCCACCCACTATTTCGAGCTGACGGTCTTGCCGGAAGCCCAGCCGTTGGTGGCCAACGTGCACCTCAATGCGACCGAACACAACGAGCGCATTGTGTTTCTTCACCACGTGTTGCCAGGACCGGCCAGCCAGAGTTATGGCCTAGCGGTTGCGCAACTGGCCGGCGTGCCAAGCGAAGTGATCGTGCGTGCCCGTGAGCACCTCGGTCGGCTGGAAGCGACGGCGCTGCCGCATGAAGTGCCGAAGCCAGTCAAAGGCAAA
This sequence comes from Pseudomonas sp. Ant30-3, assembly GCF_000690905.1. Taxonomy (GTDB): domain Bacteria; phylum Pseudomonadota; class Gammaproteobacteria; order Pseudomonadales; family Pseudomonadaceae; genus Aquipseudomonas. Next base: position 128,977 of record NZ_JMCL01000059.1, read on the forward strand.
CCGGCCGCGCCACAGCAGAGCGACATGTTCGCCAGCCTGCCGCACCCGGTGCTGGATGACCTGGCCAAGCTGGACCTGGATGACATGACGCCGCGCCGCGCGCTGGAAATGCTCTATACACTAAAGACACGGATCTAACGCACTTGCCTGCAAGCTGTTAGAATCTCGCGCGGTTTGGGATGCTGCAGGCTACAGCCTGGCTTGCAGACTATCGCTCCCAAACCCGGCGACCCCAACGTGAAGGGGCTCCGCTGCAGCCGCCTGAGGAGAGAATTAGAAATGACCTTCGTCGTCACCGACAACTGCATCAAGTGCAAGTACACCGACTGCGTAGAAGTCTGTCCGGTGGACTGCTTTTACGAAGGCCCGAACTTCCTGGTGATTCACCCGGATGAGTGCATCGACTGCGCACTGTGCGAACCGGAATGCCCTGCCGTGGCCATCTTCTCGGAGGATGAAGTGCCTGCTGGCATGGAGAAATTCATTCAGTTGAACGTCGAGTTGGCAGAGATCTGGCCGAACATTACTGAACGTAAAGACCCATTGCCCGATTCTGCGGCATGGGATGGCAAACCAGGCAAAATTGAACACCTCGAACGCTGATTTTCCCGCGTTCCGAAAAGGCCCTCTGCGGGCCTTTTTGCTTTTCTGAAGGCAAAAAAAGGGGCGGTTTGACCCGCCCACATTTTTCCCTATTCCCTGTGTTCCTTTTCATCGTCCTGATGAATTGCTTCCGGCAATGTCCTTATCCCTCATCCCTGAAGGTTGTGTCCGTCCGTCGACACACCCCGAATACTAGAGGGTTCTTGAACAAGAGCAAACGACAGCCCGGACCGGAAATGACAGAGACATAACTAAGCCAGTCAGTTAATACTCATCTAAATCAATGACCTGACCAAAATCCCGTTGGGCGAATGGCAGTGCACCGATGAATAAAAATACCGAATACTTACGCAACAGTAAGCTAAGGCTTACACCTCGAAACTCCAGATTCCAAAATCCGTTCACGGCTATCGCAGGCAACAAAAAGCCCCAAACCAGTTGGGGCTTTGTGTTGGGCGGAGTGCGTTACTGAAACAACGACTCGCTCGACAAACCATTCTTCTCGAGAATTTCCCGAAGGCGTTTAAGCCCCTCTACCTGAATCTGTCTGACCCTCTCACGGGTCAGGCCAATTTCCAGGCCCACATCCTCAAGCGTGCTGCTTTCGTGCCCGCGCAGGCCGAAGCGGCGTACCACCACCTCACGTTGCTTATCGGTCAGTTCCGAGAGCCATTGATCAATGCTCTGCGACAGGTCGTCATCCTGCAGCAACTCGCATGGATCAGTCGGACGGTCATCGGTAAGGGTATCCAGCAAGGTTTTATCCGAGTCCGGGCCCAGCGAGACATCGACTGAAGAAACCCGCTCGTTCAGGCCCAGCATGCGCTTGACCTCTGCAACCGGTTTTTCCAGCAGGTTAGCGATTTCTTCCGGTGAGGGTTCGTGATCGAGCTTCTGCGTGAGCTCGCGCGCAGCCCGCAGGTACACGTTGAGTTCCTTGACGACATGAATAGGTAACCGGATAGTGCGGGTCTGATTCATGATCGCGCGCTCGATGGTCTGACGAATCCACCATGTCGCATAGGTAGAAAATCGGAAGCCACGTTCAGGATCGAATTTTTCCACGGCGCGAATCAGCCCGAGGTTCCCTTCCTCGATGAGATCCAGCAGCGATAATCCGCGATTGACATAGCGCCTGGCAATTTTCACCACCAGCCGCAGGTTGCTTTCAATCATGCGTTTGCGCCCGGCCGGATCACCACTTTGCGACAAACGTGCAAAGTGAACTTCTTCTTCCGGGGACAGTAGAGGGGAAAAGCCGATTTCATTGAGGTACAGCTGCGTGGCGTCGAGAGCGCGCGTGTAATCAATGTATTTGTGTTGCTTCAACGAAGTGGAGTTTTTGGATTTGGCACGAACGGAAGGTGGAGCAGCCCCTTCATCATTCGACATCGAATCCGTATCGATATCGGCCTCCATAAGGAGAACCTCATCGCCGATGTCAAACTCCGGCACTTCTTTACTGAGAGCCATTGTTATAGTCCTTTGGTGAGTTCGACCTCAAGCTCAAGCGACGCCTTGATCCTTGGCAACGCTGAGCCTGTCCCCTCTACGCGACGGAACAGGCTGGAAAGCAATCAACGACGCGGCAGGAATTGCAGCGGATCTACAGGTTTACCTTGTCGGCGAATCTCAAAATGCAGTTTCACCCGGTCTGTACCCGTTGACCCCATTTCGGCAATTGTTTGCCCGACCTTGACCTGCTGCCCCTCCCGAACCAACAGCCTGCGGTTATGTCCGTAGGCACTGACGTAGGTATCGCTGTGTTTGATGATGACTAATTCGCCGTAGCCCCTTAAGCCACTCCCGGCGTATACCACCGTCCCATCAGACGCAGCTAAAACAGGCTGTCCCAAATCTCCGGCGATATCAATTCCTTTATTCAAACTGCCGTTTGAAGAGAATTTTCCAATCAGAATGCCATTGGAAGGCCATCCCCAGCCGGTCGGGGCCGGGCCTGCAGGAGGCAATGGAGCAGCAGACGGCTTGTTTGCGACGGACGGTATAACCGCCGTACTGCCCCCGGTCGCACCTGCTGCCGGGCGGCGAAACACTGTGGTTTTACTCGACGATGAAGGCGTTGAAGTTGTTGAACTGGTCACCGTAGTTGGTGTTGAACCAGTGCGTCCATCGAAGCGAATCGTCTGGCCCGGACGGATAGTGTATGGCGCAGGAATATTGTTCCGTGCCGCCAGCGCCTTGTAGTCCCAGCCGTAGCGGAAAGCGATCGAAAACAAAGTGTCTTTTGGACGGACCACGTACTGACCCGTGGTCACTGCCGGGCGCTGCGCCGCGGCCTTGTTGCGATCAACGACGCGCACGTCGCTGGATTTGTTGCTGGAACAACCAACCAGCAAGGTGCTCAAGACAAGGCCAGTCACCAGGCGCTGAAAGCTCGTTGTACCCATTCGCTGCGCAATGACTGTGAGACTCACCCGCCGCTCCCTTTGTGGTGGCTGAAAATAGGGTTGCCGAAATTCGGCATGAAATGTCGCAAGTATACGGGCCGTGCAGCCTCTGTTTTTAATCGTGCAGGGCACACGTTTGCGCCCCGACGATCCAATCCGTTTAACTGACCGACGCCGCTGTAAGACAAAGCCGATCAAATAGAATTCAGCGTGATGCGTTAAAAGCTCAGGCCAGAGGCCCATTCAGTAAGGGAACAAATCGTACAGAGCCCAGCACTCGCCGGGAAAACCCGTGCTCTTCACGAATGATCAGCATCAGTTGCTGCACTTCCCCAGACCCTACAGGTATCACCAGACGCCCGCCTGGCGCGAGCTGATCGAGCAATGCCTGCGGCACGTCGGTCGCTACAGCCGTCACGATGATGCCGTTGTAGGGCGCGAGCGCCGGCCAGCCTTCCCAGCCATCACCCCAACGAAACACCACGTTGCGCAGGTTCAGATCGATCAGTCGTTCCTTGGCGCGGTCCTGCAAGACCTTGATTCGCTCGACCGAAAAAACCCGCTCCACCAACTGCGACAGAATCGCAGTCTGGTAGCCCGAACCGGTGCCGATCTCCATCACCTTGTCCAGCGGCCCCGCCTCTAGTAGCAGCTCGCTCATGCGCGCCACCATGTAGGGCTGGGAAATTGTCTGGTTGTTGCCGATCGGCAGCGCCGTATCTTCGTAGGCGCGATGTGCAAGCGCCTCGTCGACGAACAGATGACGCGGCGTCCGGCGGATCACTTCCAATACCTTGGCGTTGGAAATGCCTTCCTCGTATAACCGCTGGATCAGCCGTTCACGGGTTCTTTGAGAAGTCATGCCGATGCCGCGATGCAGCATGTGATCTTGTTCGCGGGCCATTATCGAAGTCCCTCCAGCCAGCCATCGAGACTTCTGAAAGCATCATTGAAGGTGCGGTCCAGCTGCAATGGCGTGATTGACACATAACCCTGCATCACTGCATGGAAATCGGTGCCCGGGCCGCCGTCTTCAGCGTCACCCGCAGCGGCGATCCAGTAGCCGGATTTGCCGCGCGGGTCGACCACCTTCAGCGGTGCCGCCGCACGGGCGCGATGGCCCAGACGGGTCAGCTGGATGCCGCGAATATGGTCCAGCGGCAGATTGGGAATGTTCACGTTCAGCACCGTACGCGGCGGCAGATCGAGGTCGGCATGAGCCTCCACGAGTTTGCGCGCAAAATAGGCGGCTGTGGAGAGGTTGTCGACTTGCCGCGAGACCAATGAAAAAGCAAACGAGGGGCGTTCGAGAAAACGCCCTTCCAGCGCCGCTGCCACGGTACCGGAATAGAGCACATCGTCGCCCAGGTTGGCGCCCAGGTTAATGCCGGAAACCACCATGTCCGGCACCACTTCCAGCAGGCCGTTGAGCCCCAGGTGCACGCAATCGGTCGGCGTGCCATTGAGGCTGATAAAGCCGTTGGCAAGGATTTGCGGGTGCAACGGACGGTCAAGCGTCAGCGAACTGCTGGCGCCACTTTTGTCCTGGTCCGGGGCGATAACCACGCACTCGGTGTAATCCGCCAGCGCAGCATGAAGCGCGGCGAGACCGGGTGCGGCTACCCCATCGTCGTTAGAAATCAGAATACGCATGGGCTGTCCGTCTGCCCCACCGGCACCAGATCGACTAGTTCGCGCACCAGTACGGTGGCAAAGCATCCGGCCGGCAGGACGAATTCCAGTTGCAGAATGTCAGGCTCGGGATAATGCCACGTCAACCCGGCAATGGGCAGTCGCAGGATGCGACGTTCGTGGCTCATACCGGCGTTGATCAACCAATCGCGAAGGTCTGCTTCGCGCGCGGCGATCGCCTGCTCCAGTTCATGGACAGCGCCCGTGGCCGGCGAGTCACCTTCGCCCCACTGCGGGCCGGTCGGGTGCAGGTCGAGAATCGCCAGGCGCGGGTCGCTGCACTCGGCTTCACCGGCCGGGAAAAAACTGCGGCTGTCGGTGAAGGCCAGCAGGTCGCCCACTTGAGCACGCTGCCAGGTGCCATCGGCAACCCGTGTGGCCAACACTTGGTTGAACAGGAAACTGCGCGCCGTGGATAGCAAACGCGAGCGTACATTGCGCTGCTCCGGCAACGCCTTGCGGGCCGCCCAGGCACGGGCATCGACGACATTACCGCCGTCGAAGCCAAAACGTTGAGCACCGAAATAATTGGGAATACCTTGTTTGGCGATCAACTGCAGACGTTCTTCGATAGTCGCTTTGTCGCCGGCAAATTGCGTCAGACGCAAGGTGAAACCATTGGCAGAATGAGCGCCGCGTTGCAATTTGCGTCTGTGCCGACCGGTCTTGAGAATTTTCAGCGTTTCGTTTTCCGCTGCCGACAGATCCGGATCCGCCTTGCCAGGCAGTTGCACACTGAACCACTGACGCGTGAGGGCCTGGCGATCCTTGAGCCCGGCATAACTGACAGTGCGCAGCGGAACGCCCGCTGCCTTGGCGATCCGCCGGGCAGCTTCCTCGGTATTGAGCCCGCGTTTTTCCACCCAGATCCACAGATGCTCGCCATCGCCACTGAGGGGGATATCGAGTACCTCATCGACCTGAAAATCTTCTGCGGTTGCTTTCAATACCGCGGTGCCGAGTGCCTCACCGTATGCGCGCGGGCCGAGCAGTTGTGCTTCATTCATGCGCGCAGCAACAAGGCAACGGCGTGCACGGCAATGCCTTCTTCGCGACCGACAAAACCAAGCTTTTCAGTAGTGGTAGCTTTCACGTTCACTTGATCCAACTCAACTTGGAGATCCACGGCAATCAGCGCGCGCATCGATTCGATGTGCGGGGCCATTTTCGGCGCCTGGGCGACGATGGTGTTGTCGACGTTGCCGATTTTCCAGCCTTTGGCGTGGATCAGCGCGACAACATGGCGTAACAGCACGCGGCTGTCGGCACCTTTGAATGTCGGGTCGGTGTCCGGAAAATGTTTGCCGATATCACCCAACGCGGCCGCGCCGAGCAAGGCATCGCTCAAGGCGTGCAGCAGGACGTCACCGTCGGAGTGAGCGAGCAGCCCGAAGCCGTGTGCGATACGCACGCCGCCCAGAGTAATGAAATCGCCTTCAGCGAAACGGTGCACATCGTAGCCGTGGCCAATACGCATAAAAAAACGCCCCGATTTTTGTCAGGGCGTGATTCTACCTGCTTTGGCGAGTATTAGGCGTTTAGAGCACGCCCGTGATGTTGCAAGTGGTCGTCGATGAAACTGGCGATGAAGAAATAACTGTGATCGTAGCCCGGTTGCACGCGCAAAGTCAGCGGGTGACCGGCCTGTTTCGCCGCTTGCTGCAAGGCTTCGGGTTTGAGCTGGGTAGCAAGGAAATCATCACGATCACCCTGGTCGACCAGCAGGGGCAGTTTCTCTTCAGCGTCGGCAATCAATGCGCAGGCATCCCACTCGCGCCACTTGGAACGGTCTTCGCCCAGATAACGGGAAAAGGCATTCTGGCCCCACGGGCAATCCATCGGATTGTTGATCGGCGAGAACGCCGACACCGACTGATAACGCCCCGGATTGCGCAACGCACAGACCAGCGCGCCGTGACCGCCCATGGAATGGCCGCTGATGCCACGCCTGGTGGATGCCGGGAAATGGGCTTCGACCAATGCCGGCAATTCCTGCACCACGTAATCATGCATCCGATAGTGCCGGGACCACGGTTCCTGCGTAGCATTCAGATAGAAACCTGCGCCGAGGCCGAAGTCCCAGGCGCCCTCCGGATCATCCGGCACGTCGGAACCGCGAGGGCTGGTGTCGGGCGCAACGATGATCAACCCGAGCTCAGCCGCCATGCGCATCGCGCCGGCCTTGTGCATAAAGTTTTCGTCGGTGCAGGTCAGGCCGGACAACCAGTACAACACCGGCAATTTGCCGCCCTGCTCTGCTTGCGGCGGCAGGTACACGGCGAACACCATGTCGCAGCCGAGCACGTCGGAACGGTGCTTGTAACGTTTATGCCAGCCGCCGAAACTTTTCTGGCAGGAGATATTTTCCAGGCTCATGACCGACCTCAGAAATGAATGACGGAACGGATGCTCTTGCCTTCATGCATCAGGTCAAACGCCTTGTTGATATCTTCCAGACCCATGGTGTGGGTGATGAAGGTATCGAGCGGGATTTCACCGGTCTCGGCCATCTCGACATAGCTTGGCAACTCGGTGCGACCACGCACGCCGCCGAACGCTGAACCACGCCAGACGCGCCCGGTGACCAACTGGAATGGGCGGGTGGCGATTTCCTGACCGGCACCGGCGACGCCGATAATCACCGATTCGCCCCAACCTTTGTGGCAGCACTCAAGTGCAGCGCGCATCAGTTGAACATTGCCGATGCACTCAAAGGAAAAATCGACGCCGCCATCGGTCATGTCGACGATGACTTCCTGGATCGGGCGATCGAAGCCCTTCGGGTTCACACAATCGGTTGCACCCAACTGCTTGGCGATTTCGAATTTGGCCGGATTGATGTCGATCGCAAAGATCCGTGCAGCCTTGGCCTTCACTGCGCCGATGACAGCCGACAGACCAATACCGCCGAGGCCGAAAATGGCCACGGTATCACCTGGTTTCACCTTGGCAGTGTTGAGCACAGCGCCGATGCCGGTGGTGACGCCGCAGCCCAGCAGGCACACTTTTTCCAGTGGCGCTTCTTTCTGAATCTTGGCGACGGAAATCTCCGGCAGCACGGTGTATTCGGAGAAAGTCGAAGTACCCATGTAGTGGAAAATCGGCTGACCCTTGTAGGAAAAGCGCGTGGTGCCGTCTGGCATCAGGCCTTTGCCCTGAGTCGAACGAATGGCCTGGCAGAGGTTGGTCTTGCCCGACAGGCAGAATTTGCACTGGCGGCATTCCGGGGTGTACAGCGGAATAACGTGATCGCCAACGGCAACCGAGGTCACACCTTCACCGATCGCTTCAACTACCGCGCCACCTTCGTGACCGAGAATCGACGGGAAGATGCCTTCCGGATCCGCGCCCGACAGCGTGTAGGCATCGGTATGGCAGACACCGGAGGCGACCACACGCAACAGCACTTCACCGGCCTTGGGCATGGCAACATCGACTTCAACGATCTCGAGCGGTTTTTTAGCCTCGAAGGCAACGGCGGCGCGCGACTTGATCATGTGTATCTCCAGTGGATATAAGCGAGAAGGAGAGTGTAATACAACGCTCAAAGGTGAATAATCCGGTCAAAAGCAAAACATTATTGCCGTACAGGGATAATCATTGATGTCAGAGAACCGCTGGGAAGGCATCGACGAGTTTGTCGCCGTGGCCGAATGCAGCCAATTCACCGCAGCCGCTGAGCGCCTTGGCGTTTCTTCCTCGCACATCAGTCGTCAGATCGTACGCCTCGAAGAGCGTCTTCAGACACGATTGCTGTACCGCAGCACCCGCCGGGTCACGCTCACTGAAGCCGGGCAGACATTTCTGCAGCACTGTCAGCGTTTGCAGGATGGTCGCGAAGAAGCCTTGCGCGCAGTCGGCGACCTGACGAGCGAACCCAAAGGCATGCTGCGCATGACCTGTGCCGTGGCGTATGGCGAGCGCTTTATCGTGCCACTGGTGACTCGGTTCATGGGGATTTATCCGCAGCTTCGCATCGATATCGAACTGAGCAACCGACAGCTGGATCTGGTGCACGAAGGCCTGGACCTGGCGATTCGCCTCGGTCGCTTGCAGGATTCAAGACTGGTCGCGACGCGTCTGGCCCCACGACGTATGTATCTGTGCGCGTCACCTTCCTACGTCGAACGGTACGGTCGGCCACACAGCTTGTCGGAATTGAGCCGGCACAATTGCCTGATCGGCAGCACCGATGTCTGGCAGCTGGAACAGAACGGCAAGGAATTTTCCCAACGAGTGCAGGGAAACTGGCGATGCAATAGTGGGCAAGCGGTACTGGAGGCGGCGCTACAAGGGGTCGGGTTGTGTCAGTTGCCGGATTACTACGTGCTGGAACATTTGCGCAGCGGTGCGCTGATTTCGCTGCTGGAGGCGCATCAGCCACCTAACACCGCGGTTTGGGCGTTGTATCCGCAGCAACGGCATCTGTCGCCGAAGGTGAGAAAGTTGGTGGATTATTTGAAGGAAGGGTTGGCGTTAAGGCCGGAGTATCGGAGCTGACAGTTGTGCTGCTTTGAGCACCGCTATCGCGAGCAGGCTCACTCCTACAGTGGATCTTTAGCAGGCACTCACTGGGTGAACACACAAAACGCTGTGGGAGTGAGCCTGCTCGCGATGACGGTATAACAGACACCTAATCAATCAAGGCCGATTAGCCCAACGCTGGCGCAGCCATTCAAGATCTTCAGGCCGCGTGACCTTGAGGTTATCCGAGCGACCTTCGATCAAGCGTGGCGCCAGACCTGCCCACTCCATCGCCGACGCCTCATCGGTAATCAGCGCATCAGCCACCAGACTGTCAGCCAGCGCCCGATGCAGCGGGCCGAGGCGAAACATCTGCGGGGTGTACGCTTGCCAGATCACGCTGCGATCCACGGTTTCAACCACGCGGCCATGTTTGTCGATGCGCTTTAAGGTATCGCGAGCCGGTACCGCCAACAGCCCGCCAACCGGATCATCAGCCAGCTCACTGAGTAGCTTGTCCAGATCATCGCGGCTCAGATTGGGCCGCGCTGCATCGTGCACCAGCACCCAGTCGTCATCGTCAGCGCCCAACGCATGTAAATGCAACAAGGCATTGAGCACTGACCCGGAACGCTCGGCGCCGCCATCTACCCGCTGAATGCGCGAATCGGAAGCACAGGGCAAACCGGGCCAGTAAGGATCATCCACCGCCAGACTCACCACCAACCCCTTCAGGGCAGGATGCTCAAGGAAACAGCCGAGGCTGTGTTCGAGAATTGTGCGCCCGCCCAATTGCAGATATTGCTTGGGACGGTCCGCAGCCATACGGGCACCGACGCCCGCGGCAGGAACTACGGCCCAGAAGGCCGGTATCGAGGAATTCATTGTGCGAGCTGGTAAAGGGTTTCACCGTCCTTGACCATGCCCAATTCATGACGAGCCCGCTCTTCCACGGTCTCCATGCCTTTTTTCAGCTCACTGACTTCGGCGTCCATCACCCGATTGCGCTCCAGCAAGCCTTCGTTCTCAGCGTGCTGCTCGGCGATTTGCTGAGTCAGCTCGGCCACTTGCGCAAGGCTGCCATTACCGACCCACAGGCGGTATTGCAGGCCCGCCAGCAGCAGGAGCAAAACGAGGAACAACCAATTGGGACTGCGCATCGAATATCGGGTATCCAGTGAAAAAAGACAGCCATGCCAAACTTTGAAGCATCTGATAGCACGAAGCCTGGAAAACCCAGGCTTGTGCTGATAAGGCATCAGATTAGTGGCAAATCCATCGCTGTCGCGATTTTTCCGACACTATCCGCTGACTTTTTAACAGTCAACGCTTAACCGCGGAACTCGCTACGGCCGTTGTACTTGGCTTTGCCGTTCAACTGCTCTTCGATACGCAGCAGTTGGTTGTACTTGGACACGCGATCCGAACGGCACAGCGAGCCTGTCTTGATCTGGCCAGCCGCAGTGCCCACTGCCAGGTCGGCAATGGTCGAGTCTTCGGTTTCGCCGGAGCGGTGCGAGATCACAGCGGTGTAACCAGCGGCCTTGGCCATCTGGATGGCTTCCAGAGTTTCGGTCAATGTGCCGATCTGGTTGAACTTGATCAGGATCGAGTTGGCGATCTTTTTATCGATGCCTTCTTTCAGGATCTTGGTGTTGGTGACGAACAGGTCGTCGCCTACCAGCTGAACCTTCTCGCCGATCTTGTCGGTGAGGATTTTCCAGCCTGCCCAGTCGGACTCGTCCAGGCCATCTTCAATGGAGATGATCGGGTAACGCTCGGTCAGGCCTTTGAGGTAATCGGCGAAACCTTCAGCGGTGAAGACCTGGCCTTCGCCGGACAGGTTGTATTTACCGTCTTCGTAGAACTCGCTGGCGGCGCAGTCCAGAGCCAGGGTCACGTCGGTGCCCAGCTTGTAACCGGCGTTGGCCACGGCTTCGGAAATGACTTTCAGGGCGTCTTCGTTGGAAGCCAGGTTCGGCGCGAAACCACCTTCGTCACCCACTGCAGTGCTCAGGCCACGGGCCTTCAGCACGGCTTTGAGGTGATGGAAAATCTCGGTGCCCATGCGCAGACCTTCCGAGAAAGACTTGGCGCCAACCGGCTGCACCATGAATTCCTGGATGTCGACGTTGTTATCGGCGTGCTCGCCACCGTTGATGATATTCATCATCGGCACCGGCATCGAGTACACACCCGGCGTGCCGTTCAGGTTGGCGATGTGAGCGTACAGCGGCAGGTCCTGGTCCTGCGCAGCTGCCTTGGCGGCGGCCAGGGAAACGGCGAGGATCGCGTTGGCGCCCAGGGTCGCTTTGTTTTCGGTACCGTCCAGCTTGATCATCGCGTGATCCAGCGCTTTCTGGTCGCTTGGATCAGTGCCCAACAGCAGGTCGCGGATCGGACCGTTGATGTTGGCGACAGCTTTCAGAACGCCCTTGCCCAGGTAACGGCTCTTGTCGCCATCACGCAGCTCGAGTGCTTCACGCGAGCCAGTGGAAGCACCGGACGGCGCGCAAGCACTGCCGATGATGCCGTTATCGAGAAGCACGTCCGCTTCCACGGTGGGATTGCCCCGGGAGTCGAGAACTTCACGACCTTTGATGTCGACTATTTTTGCCATTGTTGTAAACACTCCAAAGTTGACGAAAACGCTCTGTACCGATCGATTTATACTTTTGGATCACATAATTCTGTAGGAGCCGGCTTGCTGGCGATGGCGTGTACAAGATCGCCATCGCCGGCAAGCCGGCTCATACGGTGGGAATTCGCTGTTACGCGGTTTCTACGACCGGAAAACTCTTCACCAGTTCGTCCAGGGCTTTGAGCTGGGCCAGGAATGGCTCCAGTTTGTCCAGGCGCAACGCGCAAGGACCGTCGCACTTGGCGTTGTCCGGATCCGGATGCGCTTCAAGGAACAGACCGGCAAGCGACTGACTCATGCCGGCTTTCGCCAGATCGAGGACTTGAGCGCGACGACCGCCAGCGGAATCGGCACGACCACCCGGCATTTGCAGCGCGTGGGTCACGTCGAAAAACACCGGGTATTCGAACTGCTTCATGATGCCGAAGCCGAGCATGTCGACGACCAGGTTGTTGTAGCCGAAGCTTGAACCGCGTTCGCAGAGAATCAACTGGTCGTTACCCGCTTCAACGCATTTGCTCAGGATGTGTTTCATTTCCTGAGGAGCGAGGAACTGGGCTTTCTTGATGTTGATGACTGCGCCGGTCTTCGCCATCGCAACCACGAGATCGGTCTGGCGAGACAGGAAAGCCGGCAACTGGATGATGTCGCAGACTTCAGCAACGACCGCAGCCTGATCCGGCTCGTGGACGTCGGTGATGATCGGCACGCCGAAGGCTTGCTTGATGTCCTGGAAAATCCGCATGCCCTCTTCCAGGCCGGGGCCACGGTAAGAGGTCACTGAAGAACGGTTGGCCTTGTCGAAGCTGGCCTTGAACACGTAAGGGATACCGAGCTTTTCGGTAACCTTCACGTACTCTTCGCAAACCTGCATGGCCATGTCGCGACTTTCCAGCACGTTCATGCCACCGAACAGCACCATTGGCTTGTCGTTGGCAATTTCGATATCGCCTACACGGATGATCTTCTGCGCCATTGGAGTTACGCCTTCTTCTGGTGTTGAGCCAAAGCAGCTTTGACGAAACCGCTGAACAACGGGTGACCGTCGCGTGGCGTCGAGGTGAACTCAGGGTGGAACTGGCATGCGACGAACCATGGATGATCCGGCGCTTCAACCACTTCGACCAGCGCGCCATCACCGGAGCGACCGGAGATTTTCAGGCCGGCTTCCATGATCTGCGGCAGCAGGTTGTTGTTCACTTCGTAACGATGGCGGTGACGCTCGACGATCACGTCTTTGGCGTAGCAGTCGTGCACCAGCGAACCCGGTTCCAGCAGGCAGTCCTGTGCGCCGAGGCGCATGGTCCCGCCCAGGTCGGACGTTTCGGTACGGGTTTCAACGGCGCCGGTGGCATCTTCCCACTCGGTGATCAGACCCACGACCGGGTGACCGCTGGCGCGATCGAACTCGGTGGAGTTGGCGTCTTTCCAGCCCAGCACGTTACGCGCGAACTCGATCACGGCCACTTGCATGCCCAGGCAGATGCCGAGGTAAGGCACCTTGTTTTCGCGAGCGAACTGAACAGCAGTAATTTTGCCTTCCACGCCGCGCAGGCCGAAGCCGCCTGGTACGAGGATCGCGTCGACACCTTCCAGCAGCGCAGTGCCCTGGTTTTCGATGTCTTCGGAATCGATGTAGCGCAGGTTGACCTTGGTACGGTTGCTGATGCCGGCGTGACTCATCGCTTCGATCAACGACTTGTAAGCGTCCAGCAGCTCCATGTACTTGCCGACCATCGCGATGGTCACTTCGTGTTCAGGGTTGAGCTTGGCGTCAACCACCGCTTCCCACTCGGACAGATCGGCACCGCCACACTGCAGGCCGAAACGCTCGACCACAAAATCGTCCAGACCTTGCGAATGCAGAATGCCCGGGATCTTATAAATGGTGTCGGCGTCTTCCAGCGCGATCACCGCACGTTCTTCAACGTTGGTGAATTGTGCGATCTTGCGGCGCGAGGAAATGTCGATCGGATGATCGGAGCGGCACACCAGCACGTCAGGTTGCAGGCCGATGGAACGCAGTTCCTTGACCGAGTGCTGGGTTGGCTTGGTTTTGGTTTCGCCGGCGGTGGCGATGTACGGCACCAGCGTCAGGTGCATCAGCATCGCGCGCTTGGCGCCGACTTCGAAACGCAACTGGCGAATCGCCTCGAGGAACGGTTGCGATTCGATGTCACCCACGGTACCACCGATCTCGACCATCGCCACGTCGGCATCGCCGGCGCCCTTGATGATCCGGCGCTTGATCTCGTCGGTGATGTGCGGGATGACCTGAATGGTCGCACCCAGATAATCACCACGGCGTTCTTTGCGCAGCACGTGTTCGTAGACCCGGCCGGTGGTGAAGTTGTTGTTCTGGGTCATGGTCGTGCGGATGAACCGCTCGTAGTGACCCAGGTCCAGGTCGGTCTCGGCGCCGTCGTGGGTGACGAACACTTCACCGTGCTGGAACGGGCTCATGGTGCCCGGGTCAACGTTGATGTACGGGTCCAGCTTCAGCATGGTGACCTTAAGTCCCCGCGCCTCCAGGATGGCCGCCAATGAAGCCGAGGCAATGCCTTTCCCCAATGAAGAAACAACACCGCCCGTGACGAATATGTAGCGCGTCATGAAAAACCCTAGAAGTCTGCGTTAAAGCGGTCCGAGCCGCCGGGGAAAGCGAAGGAAGGCCGAAGCCCCCGATCACCTGCATTAATCACAGTGCAACCTTCGAAAAAACCGCCGCGTTGGGACAGACCGGAAAATGAAACACCGGTACGTTGCTCGCTACACATTTTTTGGAATCGCCCAGCAAAGACTGCTTGGTAATCGGCAACTCCTGCAATTCAGGCGAATCCACAGAAGTTGTATCAAGAAGGGAGCGTAGTCTACCGGAAAGCCCCTATCAGCTCAAACCTTGATCTTCGCTCGGCGGCTGCCAATGCAAATTCCAGCCGTGCGGCCCGCTGCCATTCAAGCCCCGCAGGTTGGCCACCGCCAGCAATTGCTCACCCTGATACAGCAGCGGCAATCTGCCACGGACGAACCCGGGAACCGCACTTTCATTGAGCAAGCGCTTGAGATCGCGATGCCCACGCCCGGGCAGATACATGACTTCGCCACCTTCACGATAGCGCACCTGCAACGGTCCATTCGGGGCGCTTCCGCTGATCGTCAGCACGCCGTTATCCGGCAACGTCAGGGCTTTTGCTGGCTCCAGCCATTGGGTTGAAGCAAGTGGATGGAGCAACCAGGCGCCGGACAGCCACCAGACTCGCCCACCAGCCCGATGCAGCTCGCCCTGCGACAGCCGCCAGATCGGTCGGGCGTCGCCTGTGGCATCGCGCAAGTTCTCCCAGCCCGACCAATGGTCGCTGTCGGGCAAGCTGGTCAATGGCGAGAGCCAGTGACTGAGCGCATTACGCTGGCGAGCGGCGGACAGCATTGCGAGCGGTGTCAGTTCCAGGGAAGGCACACCCAGCCAGTCGAATTCGCTGGCGATGTGCGCGGAGGCCAGATCAATCCGCGCCAGCTCATCGAGCAATACCTGCGCCTCACGCAGGTGCGCCGCGCTGCGGGCCATGTTCGACGCAGCTTGGGGCCAACGCTCAGTCAACGCCGGGAAGACCTGATGGCGAAGATAGTTGCGCGAGAATCGACGGTCCTCGTTTGATGGATCCTCGATCCAGCTCAGCCCGTGCTCGGTGGCATAGGCTTGCAGCTGTGCGCGCGTGACCTCCAGCAACGGACGCAGCAAATGCCCGCTGCCCAACGAACGCTGACGCGGCATTCCTGCCATCCCTCTCACCCCTGCCCCACGCAGCAAACGGAACAACAAGGTTTCCGCCTGATCGTCGCGATGTTGACCGGTGAGCAATACGTCACCGGCCTGGGTGGCTGCGTTGAAAGCGTCATACCGCGCATCTCGCGCTGCACGTTCGAGGCTGGCGCCTGGCTGAACCTGCACGCGGATCACCTGCAACGGCACGCCCAATGCGTCACAGACCGACTGACAATGTTGCGGCCACGCATCCGCCGCCGCCTGAAGACCGTGGTGAACGTGGATGGCTTCGAGTTTGGGGAGGAATGTGGTTTCTGCGAGGTGTACTAGCAAATGCAGCAGGACGGTTGAATCGAGGCCACCGGAGAAAGCGACGCGCCACGTCGTTGCTTCGCGCCACGGTTTCAGACTCATCAAAAGCCGGGAAGGCAAATCAATCGTGGGCCGATCCATATCTTTCCCTTTGCACAAATCAAATGTGGGAGCGAGCCTGCTCGCGATTGCAGTCAAACAGTCAACGATCAGTTGAATGTTGAACCGCCATCGCGAGCAGGCTCGCTCCCACATTGAAGCCGAGGTCAGATCAGAGACCGTAGCTCATCAGGCGCTCGTAACGACGGGTCAACAGCGCTTCGGTGTCGAATTCCTTGAGCATCGCCAATTGCGAGCTCAATTCCGCGCGGATCGAGGCTGCGGCAACGGCAGGATTGCGATGAGCGCCGCCCAGCGGTTCGCCGATCACTTTGTCGACGATGCCCAAACCTTTCAAACGCTCCGCGGTAATGCCCATGGCTTCTGCGGCATCCGGCGCTTTCTCGGCGGTCTTCCACAGAATCGAGGCACAGCCTTCCGGCGAAATCACCGCATAGGTCGAGTACTGCAGCATGTTCAACTGGTCGCAAACGCCGATGGCCAGCGCACCACCGGAACCACCCTCACCGATCACGGTGGCGATGATTGGGGTTTTCAGGCGAGCCATGACACGCAGGTTCCAGGCGATCGCTTCGCTCTGGTTGCGCTCTTCGGCGTCGATGCCAGGGTAAGCGCCCGGGGTGTCGATGAAGGTCAGGATCGGCATTTTGAAACGCTCGGCCATTTCCATCAGGCGGCACGCTTTGCGATAACCTTCCGGACGTGGCATGCCGAAGTTGCGACGAACCTTTTCGCGCACTTCGCGGCCCTTCTGGTGACCGATGATCATCACCGGCTGGTCGTCGAGACGGGCAACGCCGCCAACGATCGCAGCGTCGTCGGAGAAGTGGCGGTCGCCGTGCAGCTCATCGAACTCGGTGAAGATGTGTTCGATGTAGTCCAGGGTGTAAGGGCGTTTCGGGTGACGCGCCAGACGCGCGATCTGCCAGCTGGTCAGCTTGCCGAAGATGTCTTCGGTGAGCGTGCTGCTTTTTTCCTGCAGGCGGGAGATCTCATCGCCGATATTCAGCGAATTGTCGTTACCGACCAAGCGCAACTCTTCGATCTTGGCTTGCAGGTCGGCGATCGGCTGTTCGAAATCTAGAAAATTCGGGTTCATAGGCGTCCGTCTAGGGTCGACGTCCAAGAGAGCTTGGGCCGGCCGGTTGTCTATTCGCGCCCTACCTTAAGGGAGAGGCGCGTTCAGGTCGAGATTAAAAAATGTGGTCGAGATCAGCCTCCGCTCTTCATGGCAAAGAATGAAGCCTGACCGTCAACGGTATTGGAGGAAGACGTTGTCTCGCCCGAACTGGTCACGCAGGGCTTGAATCAGCGTATCCGCCGGGTCGATTCGCCAGGTCTCGCCGAACTGCAGCAAGGCCTTGGCATCGAGGCTCGTGTATTCCATGGTGATCGGGCACGCGCCGCGGTGGCGCTTGAACAGCTCACCCAACCAGCGTAGCTGATCGCCCTTGAGGTCTTTGGTCTGCAGCTTCAGACGCAGGCTTTCGGCAAGATTGGTGCGCGCGTCTTCCATGCTCATCACGCGTTTGACTCGCAGGCGCAAACCGCCGGAGAAATCATCGTTGCTGACCTCTCCTTCGACCACCACCATTGCGTCGGTCTGCAACAGCGACTGTGCCGAATGGAAAGCCTCGGCGAACAATGAGGCCTCGATCCGCCCGGAACGGTCATCAAGGGTGATGAAGCCCATCTTGTCGCCCTTTTTGTTCTTCATCACGCGCAACGCGATGATCATGCCGGCGACGGTCTGCGTGTCGCGCGCAGGCTTCAGGTCGATGATGCGCTGACGGGCAAACCGACGGATCTCACCTTCGTATTCGTCGATCGGGTGACCGGTCAGGTACAGGCCAAGGGTGTCTTTTTCGCCTTTGAGGCGTTCCTTCAACGTCAGCTCTTTCGCCTTGCGGTGATTGGCGTAGACATCCGCGTCCGCTTCGACGAACAGCCCGCCAAACAGGTCGGCGTGGCCACTGTCGTGGGTGCGCGCGGTTTGTTCGGCGGCCTTGATCGCGCCTTCCATGGCCGTCAGCAAGATGGCACGGTTCTGGTCGATGCTGGCTTGATAGGCCTTCGGCTCGTCGTGGAAGCACGGCCCGAGACGATCCAGCGCACCACTGCGGATCAGGCCATCCAGCGTTCGCTTGTTGATTCGCTTGAGGTCGACGCGCGCGCAAAAATCGAACAGGTCCTTGAACGGCCCGTCCTGGCGCGCCTCGGTAATGGCCTCGACCGGGCCTTCACCCACACCTTTGATTGCGCCGAGACCGTAAATGATCCGGCCCTCGTCGTTCACCGTGAATTTGAACTCGGAGGTATTCACATCCGGCGCGTCGAGACGCAGCTTCATGGTGCGAATTTCTTCGATCAAGGTCACGACCTTGTCGGTGTTGTGCATGTCCGCCGACAACACCGCCGCCATGAACGGCGCCGGGTAGTGGGTCTTCAGCCATGCGGTCTGATACGACACCAGCCCGTATGCGGCGGAGTGAGACTTGTTGAAGCCGTAACCGGCGAATTTTTCCACCAGGTCGAAAATGTTACCGGCCAGGTCGGCATCAATGTTGTTGGTCGCGCAACCTTCAATGAAACCGCCGCGCTGCTTGGCCATTTCTTCGGGCTTTTTCTTACCCATGGCCCGACGCAGCATGTCCGCACCGCCGAGGGTGTAACCGGCCATGACCTGGGCAATCTGCATCACCTGTTCCTGATACAGGATGATGCCGTAGGTCGGCGCCAGCACCGGCTTGAGGCCTTCGTACTGATAGTCTGAGTGCGGGTACGCCAGTTCGGCACGCCCGTGCTTACGGTTGATAAAGTCGTCAACCATGCCCGACTGCAGCGGGCCGGGACGGAACAGGGCCACCAGTGCGATCAAGTCTTCGAGGCAGTCGGGCTTGAGCTTTTTGATCAGCTCCTTCATGCCCCGCGACTCGAGCTGGAACACCGCCGTGGTTTCGGCTTTTTGCAGCAACTGATAGGTCGGTTTGTCGTCGAGCGGAATAAAAGCGATGTCGAGCGGCGGCTCATCGACCTTGGCACGGTCGCGGTTGATGGTTTTCAACGCCCAGTCGATGACTGTGAGGGTACGCAAGCCGAGGAAGTCGAATTTCACCAGGCCGGCGGCTTCAACGTCATCCTTGTCGAACTGGGTTACCAGGCCATCGCCGGCTTCGTCGCAATAGATCGGCGAGAAGTCGGTCAGCTTGGTCGGCGCGATGACCACGCCACCGGCGTGCTTGCCGACGTTACGCACCACGCCTTCGAGCTTGCGCGCCATCTCCCAGATTTCCGCAGCTTCCTCATCGACCTTGATGAAGTCGCGCAGGATCTCTTCCTGCTCGTAAGCTTTTTCCAGGGTCATGCCGACTTCGAACGGGATCATCTTCGACAGACGATCCGCCAGGCCGTAGGACTTGCCCTGCACGCGAGCCACGTCACGCACCACAGCTTTGGCCGCCATGGAACCGAAGGTGATGATCTGGCTCACCGCGTTACGGCCGTACTTTTCGGCCACGTAGTCGATCACGCGGTCACGGCCGTCCATGCAGAAGTCGACGTCGAAGTCGGGCATGGAAACCCGTTCCGGGTTAAGGAAACGTTCGAAAAGCAGGTCATATTCCAGCGGATCGAGGTCGGTGATCTTCTGCACATAGGCTACCAGCGAACCGGCACCCGACCCCCGGCCGGGACCGACCGGCACGCCATTGCTCTTGGCCCACTGGATGAAGTCCATCACGATCAGGAAGTAGCCGGGGAAGCCCATCTGGATGATGATATCCAGTTCGAAATTCAGCCGGTCGACGTATACCTGCCGCTTGGCTTCGTAGTCTTCGGTGGTGTCTTTGGGCAGCAGAACGCTCAGGCGATCTTCCAGACCGTCGAACGATACCTTGCGGAAATACTCGTCGATGGTCATGCCATCGGGAATCGGGAAGTTAGGCAGAAAGTGCTTGCCCAGCTTCACTTCGATATTGCAGCGCTTGGCGATTTCGACGGTGTTCTGCAACGCCTCGGGAATGTCGCTGAACAGCTCGGCCATTTCCTCGGCGCTTTTGAGATACTGCTGATCGCTGTAATTCTTCGACCGCCGCGGATCGTCGAGGGCGCGGCCCTCCCCGATGCAGACGCGGGTCTCGTGGGCCTCGAAATCTTCCTGTTTGATGAAGCGCACATCGTTGGTCGCCACCAGCGGCGCGCCGATTTTCTCGGCCAGGGCCACGGCAGCGTGCAATTGTTCTTCATCGTTCGGGCGGCTGGTGCGCTGGATTTCCAGATAAAAGCGGTCCGGGAAAACCGCCATCCATTCGCGCGCAAGGGTTTCCGCTTCAGCAGGATTGCCGCCGAGCAGGGCCAGGCCGATTTCGCCTTCCTTCGCCGCCGACAACATGATCAGGCCTTCGCTGGCCTCGGCCACCCACTCGCGCTCGATGATGATCGAGCCATTGCGCTGGCCGTCAATGAAGCCACGGGAGATCAGTTCAGTCAGGTTGCGATAGCCCACGGCGTTCATCGCCAGCAGGCTGATCCGGCTGAGGGCGTTGTCCGGATCCTTGTTCGACAGCCACAGGTCAGCGCCGCAGATCGGTTTGATACCCGCGCCCATGGCCGCTTTATAAAATTTGACCAGAGAACACATGTTGTTCTGGTCAGTGACCGCCACGGCGGGCATGTTCATGCCGACCAGGGTCTTGACCAGCGGTTTGATCCGCACCAGACCGTCGACCAGGGAGTATTCAGAGTGCAGGCGTAGATGAACGAATGAAGCCGGCATGGTGATCCTGTCTGTGAGCATGAAAACAACAAGGCCCGGATTGTACCGGGCCTTGGCGAAAACATCAGCCTTGCGACTAACCCTCGATCAGGATTTCCCGCGCTTCATACGCCATGCGAACAGGCGCAAACGAACGCCGGTGAATCGGGGTTGGGCCCAGACGCGCCAACGCCTCAAGATGTGCAGGGGTCGGGTAACCCTTGTGGCCGCCGATTCCGTAGCCCGGGTAAATCAGTTCGAAGGCAGCCATCTCGCGGTCGCGGCTGACCTTGGCCAGAATCGACGCCGCGGCGATGGCCGGAACCTTGCCATCGCCCTGAATCACCGCTTCGGCGCGCATGGACAACTTCGGGCAACGGTTACCGTCGATCATCGCCAGTTTAGGCTGGATGTGCAGACCTTCGATTGCGCGCTGCATGGCCAGCATGGTGGCGTGCAGGATGTTCAGCTGATCGATTTCATCGACTTCCGCTCGTGCAATGCTCCAGCTGAGCGCTTTTTCGCAAATTTCGTCATAAAGCTTTTCACGGCGGGCTTCGGTCAGTTTCTTCGAATCATTAAGGCCCAGAATCGGCCGCTTTGGATCGAGAATGACCGCCGCCGTGACGACTGCGCCACAGAGCGGGCCGCGACCGACTTCGTCGACACCGGCAACCATGTCTTCGAGCTCGGCGACCAAGGTGAAATCCAGCCCCATCTGTACGCTGTTTTTTGTCATTTTGTTTCGCCAATCAATTTCAACACCGCGTCCGCCGCCTGATTGGAGGCATCCAGACGCAACGTCCGGTGAATTTCATCGAAGCCGCGAGTCTGTTCCTCGCCACCTTCGATCAGGGGCGACAACGTCTGTGCCAGCGCCTCGACCGTTGCATCGTCCTGCAACAACTCCGGCACCAACAGACGCTGGGCCAAGAGGTTCGGCAACGACACATAGGGGCTCTTGACCATGCGCTTGAGAATCCAGAACGTCAGTGGCGCCAAACGATAGGCCACCACCATCGGCCGTTTGTACAACAACGCTTCAAGCGTAGCCGTTCCGGAGGCAATCAGCACCGCATCGCATGCGGCGAGGGCCAGATGCGATTTGCCATCCAGCAGGGTCAGCGGCAGGTCTCGACCAACCAGCAATTCTTCAAGCTGCTTGCGCCGCTCAGGGCTGGCGCACGGCATGACGAACCGGACGCCGGGACGCATAGCGCGCAAACGTTGAGCGGTATCGAGGAACAGAGCACCGAGACGCCCGACTTCACCCCCACGACTGCCGGGCATCAGGGCGACCAGCGGCCCGTCAGGCAAACCGAGCTCGGCGCGCGCGGCGGCGCGATCAGCTTGGAGCGGAATCGCGTCCGCAAGGGAGTGCCCGACAAACCGCACCGGCACGCCCTTCTCTTCATAAAATTTTGCTTCAAACGGAAACAGCGTCAGCATCAGGTCGCAGCCTTCGCGAATCTTCAGCACACGCTTCTGCCGCCATGCCCAGACGGAAGGGCTGACGTAATGCACGGTCTTGATGCCGGCCTGACGGAGTTTGAGTTCGATATTGAGGGTGAAGTCCGGAGCATCGATGCCGATGAACACATCCGGCTTCTCGGCGATCAGGTCGGCGATCAGCTTCTTGCGGCGCTTGAGCAACTCGCGCAGCCGGCCGAGCACTTCCACCAGGCCCATGACCGAAAGGCGTTCCATCGGGAAATACGAGGTCAGGCCTTCAGCCTGCATCAACGGACCGCCAACGCCGATGAACTCGACTGCCGGGTGCCGGGCCTTGAGCGCACGCATGAGACCGGCGCCCAGAATGTCACCGGAAGCCTCACCCGCCACCAGCGCAATACGCAGATTAGCCATGATTAACGCGTGATGCCGCGGGTCGAAGACTGGATGGAGTCACGAAACACCGCGACTTCCGGAAACTGTGCCGACGATTCAGCCAGCTCGCCGAGCGCCTGCTCGACCGTCAGGCCCTGGCGGTAAACCACCTTGTAGGCGCGACGCAATGCATGGATCGCTTCTTCGCTGAAACCCCGACGGCGCATGCCTTCGAAGTTCATGCTGCGCGCTTCGGCCGGGTTGCCGAATACCGTGACGTACGCCGGAACGTCCTTGCCAATGGCCGTGCCCATGCCGGAAAAGCTGTGGGCACCAATGTGGCAATACTGATGAACTAGGGTAAAACCGGACAGGATCGCCCAGTCGGCAACGTGCACATGGCCGGCCAACGCAGTGTTGTTGACCAGGATGCAGTGGTTACCGATGACGCTGTCGTGCCCGATGTGCGCGTACGCCATGATCAGGTTGTGATCGCCCAGGGTCGTTTCCGAACGATCCTGAACAGTCCCACGATGAATCGTCACGCCTTCGCGAATGACGTTGTGGTCACCGATCACCAGGCGGGTTTCTTCGCCTTTGTACTTCAGGTCCGGCGTGTCTTCGCCGATTGAAGAAAACTGGTAGATGCGGTTGTGCTTACCAATTCGCGTCGGGCCTTTGAGAATTACATGCGGCCCGATCACTGTCCCCTCGCCGATTTCCACACCTGCGCCGACGATCGACCATGGGCCGACCTCGACGTCGGCGGCCAGAACGGCCGTCGGATCGATGATTGCGCGAGGGTCAATCAAACTCATAGTTTGCGTTCCGCGCAGATGATTTCAGCGGAGCAGACTGGCTTGCCGTCGACCGAAGCCTGACATTCGAACTTCCAGATCTGACGCTTGCAGCTCAGGAACTTGGCTTCGAGGATCAACTGATCGCCCGGCAGGACCGGCTGACGGAAGCGCAGCTTGTCGGAGCCAACGAAGTAGTAAAGCGTGCCATCAGCCGGCTTCACGTCGAGCATTTTGAAACCAAGGATCCCGGCAGCCTGAGCCATCGCTTCGATGATCAATACGCCCGGCATGATCGGATGCGCAGGGAAGTGACCATTGAAGAACGGTTCGTTGATGCTGACATTCTTGTAGGCGCGAATGCGCTTGCCTTCCACATCCAGATCCACGACCCGGTCCACCAGCAGGAACGGGTAACGGTGAGGCAGGTATTCGCGAATCTCGTTGATGTCCATCATTTCGGGGGGAAGCCTATGTAAAGATTGGGAGCGCGCGACTGACGCGCGCCCCTCTAGCAAATCAAGGAGGCAGTCTAGCGGCTGTGCACACTTGATATGGAAATGGTATCAGCCATCTGATGAAGCATTACCGTCAGGGGTCACTTCCCCTACTCGCTTTTCCAGCTGTCGTAACCGTCGAGCAATGTCATCGAGCTGACGCAGTCGCGCCGCGCTTTTGCGCCATTCGGCAGCCGGCTGCATGGCCGTGCCGGAAGAATAGGAACCTGGCTCGGTAATCGAGTGGGTCACCATGGTCATCCCGGTGATGAAAACCTTGTCGCAAATCTCGATATGCCCCACCAGACCGACGCCACCGGCGAGCATGCAGTGCTTGCCGATTTTGGTGCTGCCGGAGATGCCCACACACGCAGCCATGGCGGTGTGATCACCGATCTGCACGTTATGGGCAATCTGGATCTGATTGTCGAGCTTGACGCCATTACCAATGACCGTATCCGCCAGCGCACCACGGTCGATGGCGGTATTGACGCCAATCTCCACATCGTCGCCGACCAGCACACCACCGATCTGGGCGATTTTCTGCCAGATGCCTTTCTCGTTGGCAAAGCCGAAGCCTTCACCACCGAGCACTGCACCGGACTGAATCACCACCCGCTTGCCAATGCGCACGTCGTGATACAACGTGACTCTGGGGGCGAGCCAACCACCCTCGCCTATCTGGCTGCGCGCACCGATAAAACAGTGCGCGCCAATGGTCACGCCTGCGCCGATAAGCGCTTTGCTTTCAATGACGGCAAAGGCACCAATACTGGCCGCCGGATCCACCACGGCGTCGTCAGCCACAACCGCAGTCGGGTGTATGCCGGCAGGTGCCTTGGGTTTGGGATCGAACAGATGAGAAATCCGGGCGTACGCAAGGTACGGATCGGGAACGATCAGCACATCACCTACATACCCTTCGGCATCTGCGGCCTTCAGCAACAACGCGGCGGCCCGACAGTCCACCAGGTATTTACGGTATTGAGGATTTGCCAGAAAGCTCAACTGAGCTGGGCCAGCCTCTTGCAAAGTGGCTAGCCCAGTGATTTCCTTCTCCGCGTCGCCACGCAAGGTGGCGCCGAGGAACTCGGCCAACTGGCCGAGTTTCATAGTCGCTGTCATGGATTACTTCAGCTGATTCATGCGCTCGATGACTTGGCGGGTGATGTCGTACTGAGGCTTGACATCAATCACCGCGCCACGCTCGAAAACCAGGTCGAAAGCACCTTTCTTGATCACTTCTTCCACAGCGCTGTCCAGTTTCGGCTTCAACTGCTTCAGCATCTCACGGTCGGCAACGGCTTTGGCTTCGTTCAGTTCTTTGGACTGGAACTGGAAGTCACGGGCCTTTTGCTTGAATTCAAGCTCGAGACGCTCGCGCTCGCCTTGCTGCATTTTGTCGCCGCCCGCCATCAGACGGTCCTGAATGCCTTTGGCACTGCTTTCCAGTGTCTTGAGCTTGCTCAGCTGAGGCCCGAATTTTTTCTCGGCATCCACAGCGTATTTCTTCGCCGCGTTAGATTCCAGCAGGGCCATCTGATAATTCAGGACGGCGATTTTCATGTCGGCAAAAGCCGGGCCTGCTACCAGTACGGTTGCCAGGAGAACCAATTGAGTCAACTTACGCACGATGCACTCCTACAAAATCCATTGTCGTTATCTTGGGTCAGACGCTTAGAACGTCTGGCCGAGGGAGAATTGGAACACTTGTGTTTCAGCCTCATCCGGTTTCTTGATCGGCATTGCCAACGCGAAACTCAAAGGACCCAGTGCGGTGACCCATGTCACACCCACACCGACGGAGCTGGCCATGTTGCTCAGGCTGATTTCGTTGCACTTGGTATTGGACTTCGTGCCATCGGTATTGGTGGTATCCGAGCAAGACGAGTCGAAAACGTTACCCACATCCCAGAATACCGAAGTGCGCAGGGAACGTTGATCCTTGACGAACGGCAGAGGAAACAGAAGCTCTACACCACCCTGGATCAGGACGTTACCACCAAACGGCAGCGGATCCTGGTCAGGGTCCTCCGCCGTGCCAGGGTTTGTACCCTTACTTGGCGTACTGCGCGGACCCAGCGTGCTGTCTTTGAAGCCCCGAACCGAGTTGAAACCACCGGCGTAGTAGTTCTCGTAGAAAGGCAAGCCGTCGGTCGAACCGTATCCGTCGCCGTAACCCAACTCGGTGTGCAAGCGCATTGTGTAATTTTCGGACAACGACTGGAACAACTGGCCACGGTAATCAAGCTTGAAGAACGACAGGTCGCTGCCTGGCGTCGTGGTTTCCAGCACCAGGCTCTGGGAGCGACCACGTGTGGCCAGCACACCTTTGTTCAACGTCGACTCGGACCAACCGGCCGAAGCCTTGAAGTTCAGGTACTTGTCGCCTTCCTTGTTCACGAAGTCGAAAATCTCGTCGACGGTGTAAACGCCGGTTTTGATAGTGTCCTGTTGTGCTGTCAGGCCGAAGGTCAGACGCGAGGTCTCGCTGATCGGGTAACCGACGTTGACGCCCGCACCCAGACTGTCGACAGCATAGCTGGCGATATCGGTTTCGAGATCATCGTAGTCAGTGGTGCGATAGAACGCGTTGTAACCCAGGCTCACACCGTCAACTGTCCAGTACGGGTCGACATAACCGAAGTTATAGCGGCTCTGGTATTCACTACGGGTCAGGCCGACGCTGACCTTGTTACCAGTACCGAGGAAGTTGTTCTGGGTGATCGAGCCACCAAGAATCAGACCGGCACTCTGAGCGAAACCGACGCTCGCGGTAATCGAACCGGATGCCTGCTCTTCAACGCTGTAATTCACATCAACCTGGTCATCGACGCCTGGCACCGCTGGCGTTTCGACGTTGACTTCCTTGAAGAAGCCCAGACGCTCAAGACGGGTCTTGGACTGGTCAATCAAATAGGTCGATGCCCAGCCACCTTCCATCTGACGCATTTCACGGCGCAGAACTTCGTCTTCCGACTTGGTGTTGCCACGGAAGTTGATGCGGTTGACGTAAGCACGTTTGCCCGGATCGACAGCAAAAGTGATATCGACGGTGTTGTCTTCATCATGAGGCTGAGGCACGCCGTTTACGTTGGCGAAGGTGTAGCCCTCGTTACCCAGTCGGCGGGTGATCAGTTCGGACGTAGTGGTCATCAGCTTGCGCGAGAACACCTGGCCTTTCTGCACCAGCAGCAAAGATTTGACCTGGTCCTCAGGGACTTTCAGGTCACCACTGAGCTTGACGTCACGAACGGTGTACTTCTCGCCTTCGTTGACGTTGACAGTGATGTAGACGTGTTTCTTGTCCGGGGTGATGGAAACCTGGGTCGAAGCGATATCCATGTTGATATAGCCACGGTCCAGGTAGTAGGAGCGCAGACGCTCCAAGTCACCAGACAGCTTTTCACGCGCATACTTGTCATCGTTCTTGAAGAACGACAACCAGTTGGTGGTCTTGAGTTCGAACAGATCGATCAGGTCGTCATCCGGGAAAACCGTGTTGCCCACCACGTTGATGTGCTGGATAGCGGCAACGGTGCCTTCGTTGATGTTGACCTTCAGCGCCACGCGGTTACGCGGCTGCGACACCACTTCGGTATCGACGGTCGCAGAGTAACGACCTTGAGCGACGTATTGACGCTGCAGTTCGTTACGAACACCTTCGAGCGTGGCACGCTGGAAGATCTCGCCTTCGGCCAGACCGGATTGTTTGAGACCCTTCATCAGGTCCTCAGTAGAGATCGCCTTGTTACCTTCGATCTCGATACTGGCGACGGACGGACGCTCGACAACCGTGATGACCAGGACGTTGCCATCGCGGCCCAGCTGGATATCTTGAAAGAACCCGGTTTTGAACAACGCACGAGTGGATTCCACCAGGCGACGATCATCCGCCTGTTCACCGACGTTCAACGGCAAGGCACCAAAGACGCTACCCGCGGAGACCCGCTGGAGGCCATTGACGCGAATATCAGAGATAGTGAAGGACTCGGCGTGAACTTCGGCGATCATCAATACGGTGAGAACCGCAGTTAGCAGCAGACGTTTCATGAAGTCCTTTCTTATTCCAACTGGCAATAAACAAACTGCCGCAAAATGCGGCAGATTCGCAATTCAGCGAAGCGTTACAGTCGACCCAGATCATTGACCAGAGCAAGTAACATCACCCCGACCACCAAACTGATACCGATCTGTATCCCCCAACCCTGCACCCGATCCGACAAGGGACGACCACGCGCCCATTCGATCAGATAAAACAACAAATGCCCCCCATCCAGTACTGGAATGGGCAGCAAATTCAGAACACCCAGGCTAATACTCAGATAAGCAAGGAAATTCAGGAAATCAGCGACACCCGACTGGGCAGAAGCGCCCGCCACTTTAGCAATGGTTATCGGTCCACTCAAGTTTTTTACCGAGAGCTCGCCGAACAACATTTTCTTGAGCGAATCGAGCGTCAGGATGCTCATGGTCCAGGTGCGTTTAGCTCCTTCGCCAATTGCGGCCAACGGACCGTAACTGACCTCGCGAATCATCTCCGGCGGCCAGTCGATCGCTTTGACGCCAGCGCCCAGATAACCACTCGGTGCTTTGCTCTCGCCGCGAGCGGCCAACATCACAGAAACATCGATTTGAGCACTGTCGCGCTCGACCCGCAGCATGATTTTGGTATCTGGATGCATCCGCACCGTGTCGACCACTTGCTGCCAGTCATCCACAGCCTTGCCGTCGAGCGCCAGCAAGCGATCACCGGTTTTCAGCCCAGCCGCCTGGGCCGGACCTTTCGGGTCGAGCTCAGCAAGGACCGGCGGCAATGCCGGACGCCACGGACGTATCCCCAATGAGCGAATAGGGTCAGGGTCGTCGGCGCCCTTAAGCCATTCATTCAGCACCAGCTCGCGAGGGGTGTCCGCCGTTGAGCCTTGTTCGCGTACCAGAACTTGCAGCGAACCACTCTCGCCGAGCCGGCGAACCAGTTGCAGATTGACC
This sequence comes from Pseudomonas sp. Ant30-3, assembly GCF_000690905.1. Taxonomy (GTDB): domain Bacteria; phylum Pseudomonadota; class Gammaproteobacteria; order Pseudomonadales; family Pseudomonadaceae; genus Aquipseudomonas. The sequence goes on from NZ_JMCL01000059.1 coordinate 157,846, forward strand.
GCACTCCAGCCAGTGGTCGCCTCGCCGTCGATGGCAACGATTTCCTGGCCCGCGGTCAAACCCGCCTTGGCGGCGATGCTGCTGGACTCGACGGCGCCGATGACGGGACGCACCTGCTCGCTGCCGAGCATTGCCAGTACCCAGAAAAAGAACAGGGCCAGTAAAAAGTTGGCAATCGGACCGGCCGCGACAATGGCAATACGCTGTCGCACCGACTTGCGATTGAAGGATTGGTCGAGCTGATCGAGCGGGACGTCACCCTCTCGTTCGTCGAGCATTTTTACGTAGCCGCCCAGTGGAATGGCTGCGACCACGAACTCGGTGCCTTGCTTGTCGTGCCAGCGCAGCAACGGCATGCCGAAACCTACGGAGAAACGCAGCACTTTGACTCCGCAGCGACGTGCGACCCAAAAATGGCCGAACTCGTGGAAGGTAACCAGCACGCCCAAGGCTATAAGGGTGCCGACAATCATATAGAGCGCGCTCATCTACTTTCTCCGCATTCTTGTCGAGTGCTGCATGCTATCGCCCGTGGCGACTCAACCATTGTCCGGCAAGAACCCGCGCTTTCGCGTCGGCCGTAAACACTGCCTCGAGATCATCCACCGTAACCACAGGCTCGAGATTCAAGACTTCCTCGATGATACTCGCGATTTCCAGGTAGCGAACCCGCCCGTCGAGAAACGCGGCGACCGCGACCTCGTTCGCAGCATTGAGCATCGCCGGGGCACTGTCGCCCGCCTCGGCAGCCTGCCGCGCCAAACGCAAGCATGGGAAACGCTGCTCGTCCGGCGCCTGGAAATCCAGACGGGCGATGGCGAACAGATCCAGCGGCGCCACCCCCGAATCAATACGCTCCGGCCAAGCCAGCGCATTGGAAATAGGTGTGCGCATGTCGGGGTTACCCAACTGCGCCAGAACCGAGCCGTCGATATAGTCGACCAACGAATGAATCACGCTTTGCGGATGAATCACCACCTCGACCTGCGACGGCTTTGCATCGAACAGCCAGCAGGCTTCGATGAGCTCCAGACCCTTGTTCATCATGCTCGCCGAATCGACCGAAATCTTGCGGCCCATGGACCAGGTCGGATGCGCGCATGCCTGCTCGGGGGAAACATGCCCCAGTTCGGCCAACGGCGTCTGCCGGAACGGACCACCCGAGGCTGTCAGCAAAATCCGCCGAACACCTACCGCACCCAGGCCGCGGGAAAAGTCCTGCGGCATGCATTGAAAAATTGCATTGTGCTCGCTGTCGATCGGCAGCAATACCGAGCCGCTCTTGCGCACGGCCTGCATGAACAAGGCACCGGACATTACCAGCGCTTCTTTATTGGCCAGCAGGATTTTCTTACCGGCCTCGACCGCCGCCAATGTCGGACGCAAACCTGCCGCACCGACGATGGCCGCCATGACCGTATCGACTTCGGGAGCACAAGCTACCTGACACAGCCCTTCTTCCCCAACCAACACGCGAGTCGAAAGGCCGGCGGCGCGCAAATCGTCTTGGAGAGTGCGAGCAGCAGCCATCTCCGGCACCACCGCAAAGCGCGGCGCATGGCGTACGCACAACGCCAGCAGCTCACTCAGGCGAGTGAAGCCGGTCAGGGCGAACACCTGATAACGATCGGGGTGACGCGCAATGACATCGAGGGTGCTCAGACCGATCGAACCGGTCGCCCCCAGGACCGTAACCTGCTGGGGGCGACTCACGGTGCCGCCATCCACAACAACACCGCGAAGATCGGAATCGCCGCCGTCAGGCTGTCGATGCGATCCAGCACGCCGCCGTGACCGGGCAGCAGATTACTGCTGTCCTTGATGCCGGACTGACGCTTGAACATGCTTTCAGTAAGGTCGCCGACCACCGAGATGAACACGATGATGGCCGCGCCGAGCAGACCGATCAGGATCTGGCCCAAGCTCCAGTCACGAACCACACCGACGATTGCGGTCAGCACCAGGCTCAGCGCGAGGCCGCCGTACACACCTTCCCAGCTTTTGCCGGGACTGACGTGCGGTGCGAGCTTGCGTTTACCAAATTTGCGGCCGGAGAAGTACGCACCGATGTCGGCGCCCCAGACCAGAACCATCACTGCCATGATCAGCCAGTTGCCCAACGGCGCCTGCTTGATCTGGACCAGACCTTGCCAGGCCGGCAGCAGGATTAACAAGCCGATCACCAGTTTGCAGGCGGCACTCGACCAGTGCGCAGCGGAACCCGGATAAGTCAGCACCAGATACGTCGCCACCGCCCACCAGAGCACAGCTGCCCCCAGCACCCAAGGGGCAAGGCCCGGCAGGAGATGCATGAAAAACAACATCAACGCGACCACCGCAGCGTAGCCAACGCGAGCCGACTGCGCGGTGAAGCCTGCGAGGCGCGCCCACTCCCAGGCGCCGAGCGTCACGACCAGCCCGATAAACAGGGCAAACCCCGTACCCTCAAGCAGGAAAAAGCCGCACAAGGCAATCGGCAGCAGGATCAGTGCAGTGATGATTCGTTGTTTAAGCATTAAACCCGGGCTCCAGCCTCGACCTGCTCGCTCGTTTTACCGAAGCGACGCTGGCGAGATGCGAAATCGGCCAGCGCGGTGCGCATGGCGTCGTGTTTGAAGTCCGGCCAGAACAGGTCGGAGAAGTACAACTCGGCGTATGCCAGCTGCCACAGCAGGAAGTTACTGATGCGGTGTTCACCACCGGTACGGATGCACAAATCCGGCAACGGCAGATCGCCGGTTGCCAGACAGGTTTGCAGCAGTTCCGGTGTGATGTCTTCCGGACGCAGGTGGCCGGCCTGAACTTCCCGCGCCAGACGCTGTGCGGCCTGCGCGATGTCCCACTGGCCACCGTAGTTGGCGGCGATCTGCAGGACAAAGCGGTTGGAGCCCGCCGTCATGGCCTCGGCCTCCCGCATGGCGACCTGCAACTCCGGATGGAAGCGCGAACGGTCACCAATGATGCGCAGACAGATGTTGTTGTCGTTGAGGCGCTTGGCCTCCCGACGCAATGCCTTGAAGAACAGGTCCATCAGGGCGCTGACTTCATCGGCCGGACGCTGCCAGTTCTCGCTGGAGAAGGCAAACAGGGTCAACACTTCAACCTTGGCCTCGGCACACACCTCGATCACTGCACGAACGGCATCCACACCCGCTTTATGCCCGGCGACACCCGGCATAAAGCGTTTCTTCGCCCAGCGATTGTTACCATCCATGATGATCGCGACGTGGCGCGGCACCGCGGACGGCGCAGCCTGCTTGGTCTTTTCCATGTAAACGCGACCCTTATACGGCCATCAGGTCCGCTTCTTTTTGCTTGGTCGCCGCGTCGATATCGGCCTCAGCCTTATCGGTGAGCTTCTGGATATCGGCAGCAGCACGACGCTCTTCGTCTTCGCTGATTTCCTTGTCCTTGACCAATTTTTTCAGATCACCCAATGCATCGCGACGGATGTTGCGCACGGCAACCCGGGCGTCTTCGGCGGCGCTACGAGCCTGCTTGGTGAAGCCCTTGCGGGTTTCTTCTGTCAGGGCGGGCATGGAGATCAGCAACAACTCACCCAGGTTGGTCGGGTTGAGGTTCAAACCAGCGCTCTGGATCGCCTTGTCGACGGCAGCCAGCATATTGCGCTCGAACGCCACGACCTGAAGGGTGCGGGAGTCTTTTACTGTGACGTTGGCAACGCCGCTCAACGGAGTGTCCGCGCCATAGTAAGGCACCATTACGCTACCCAGGATGCTCGGGTGAGCCTTGCCGGTGCGGATCTGGCCAAACGCGTGGGACAGAGATTCCAGGGATTTTTGCATGCGCTCTTGAGCGTCTTTCTTGATTTCGTTGATCATTGTTGGCCTTCCTCGATCAGGGTCCCTTCAGCGCCGCCATGTACGATGTTCAGCAGGGCGCCGGGCTTGTTCATGTTAAATACGCGCAATGGCATCTTGTGATCGCGGCACAGGCAAATGGCCGTTAGATCCATCACGCCCAGCTTGCGATCCAGCACTTCATCATAAGTCAGATGATCGAACTTCTCGGCATGCGGGTCTTTGAATGGGTCAGCGGTGTAGACGCCATCGACCTTGGTCGCCTTGAGCACGACATCGGCGTCGATTTCGATTGCACGCAGGCAGGCTGCCGAATCCGTAGTAAAGAACGGATTACCGGTACCGGCTGCGAAAATCACGACTTCCTTGGCGTTCAGATGACGCATGGCTTTGCGACGATCGTAATGATCAGTCACGCCGACCATGGAAATGGCCGACATCACGATGGCCGAGATATTGGCACGTTCCAGCGCATCGCGCATGGCCAGGGCGTTCATCACAGTGGCCAGCATGCCCATGTGATCCCCGGTCACCCGATCCATGCCGGCTGCACTCAGCGCGGCACCGCGGAACAGGTTGCCGCCGCCAATCACCAGACCCACCTGAACGCCGATGCCGACCAGTTGGCCAACTTCCAGCGCCATGCGATCCAGGACTTTCGGGTCGATCCCGAACTCTTCCGAGCCCATCAGGGCCTCGCCGCTAAGCTTGAGTAGAATGCGTTTATAGCGAGCCTGATAACCACTGCCCTGCTGAGCCATTGCGAATCTCTCCTGCGGCGTATTTTAAAAATTCTTTGCGAGCTGTTTACAGCTGGCGTTCACTCTAGCTTGGCGCTGCTTCAGCGCCATCGGAACATGGCTTTGTAAGCCAGTTCCTCAAGGAAACCAATACAAAATTGGCACCCCATTTGAAAAGAGGCTGCGCGCGTTAGCGGGCAGCCTCTTCAGGGCGACAGTTGAAAACTGTCTTATTGCTTGGCGGCAGCCAGCTGGGCAGCAACTTCTTCAGCGAAGTTGTCGACCGGCTTCTCGATGCCTTCGCCTACTTTGAAGTAGGTGAAGGAAACGATTTCAGCACCGGCTTTCTTGGCCAGTTCACCGACCTTGATTTCAGGGTTCTTGACGAACGCCTGCTCAACCAGGCTCGCTTCAGCCAGGAACTTGCTGATACGGCCTTTGACCATGTTTTCAACGATGTTCTCTGGCTTGCCAGCGATCTTGTCAGCGTTGAGGGTCAGGAACACGCCTTTCTCGCGCTCTACTGCTTCAGCGGAAACTTCCGATGGCAGCAGGAATTCCGGGTTGGTAGCCGCTACGTGCATAGCGATGTCTTTGGCCAGCTCAACGTCGCCGCCCTTCAGAACAACCGCAACACCGATCTTGTTGCCGTGCAGGTAACCACCAACAACATCACCTTCTACGCGAGCCAGACGACGGATGTTGACGTTTTCGCCAACCTTGCCGACCAGTACCAGGCGATCAGCTTCTTGAGCTTCGATCAGCGGAGCGACGTCAGTCAGCTTGTCAGCGAAGGCTTTTTCAACGCTGGAAGCGACGAATGCCTTGAAGTCGTCCTGCAGAGCCAGGAAGTCGGTCTGCGAGTTCACTTCCAGCAGAACAGCGGACTTGCCGTCTTCTTTAAGAGCGATTGCGCCTTCAGCAGCAACGTTGCCTGCTTTCTTGGCAGCCTTGATGGCGCCCGAAGCACGCATGTCATCAATGGCTTTTTCGATGTCGCCGCCAGCCTTGGTCAAGGCCTTTTTGCAATCCATCATGCCTTCGCCAGTACGCTCGCGCAGTTCTTTGACCAACGCTGCAGTAATCTCTGCCATTTCAAAATCCTCTTGGATAGGTTTTCAACCATTCCACCCGATCGATCGGGCGATCAATTCTTCCCCAACCACCCTTGTTAGCAGCTGCAAGTTACAAATGCTGTAATTGCGCCACCGGACAAATGGTTTTCGAGGTGGCAAAAAGGGGGCCAAGCCCCCTTTTTGCTTACTGAGTCAACGCCAGGGCGTCAATTACTCAGCTGCAGCTGCCGGAGCTTCTTCAACGAACTGCTCGGTGCCGCCAGCAACGTGGTTGCGACCGCGGATAACTGCGTCAGCCATCGAACCCATGTACAACTGGATAGCGCGGATTGCGTCATCGTTGCCTGGAATGATGTAGTCAACGCCTTCCGGGCTGCTGTTGGTATCGACAACGCCGATTACCGGGATGCCCAGCTTGTTGGCTTCGGTGATCGCGATGCGCTCGTGATCAACGTCGATAACGAACAAAGCGTCTGGCAGACCGCCCATGTCCTTGATACCACCCAGGGAACGATCGAGCTTCTCAAGATCGCGAGTGCGCATCAGCGCTTCTTTCTTGGTCAGCTTGGCGAAAGTACCGTCTTCGGCTTGCACTTCAAGGTCACGCAGACGCTTGATGGAAGCACGGATGGTTTTGAAGTTGGTCAGCATGCCGCCCAACCAGCGGTGATCGACGTACGGCGAACCGCAACGTGCTGCTTCTTCAGCAACGATCTTGCCAGCGGAACGCTTGGTGCCGACGAACAGAATCTTGTTTTTGCCCTGGGCCAGACGCTCTACGAAAGTCAGAGCTTCGTTGAACATTGGCAGGGTTTTTTCAAGGTTGATAATGTGGATCTTGTTGCGCGCGCCGAAAATGTACTTGCCCATTTTCGGGTTCCAGTAACGGGTCTGGTGACCGAAGTGCACACCGGCCTTCAGCATATCGCGCATGTTGACTTGGGACATGATAGTTCCTTAATAAGTCGGGTTTGGCCTCCACGTATCCCAATGACCAACCAGCAGCATCAGCTGAAGGCACCCAGGTCATCGTGTCGACACGTGTGTGGATTTAAGCCTTCCGAGGTATCCCCGGAAAGCGGCGCATTTTATATCACAGGGCTGTAAAAAACGGAACCCGGATTCTCGATTCCCGATGCGCGTGTTCGCAGGCGCCCTTGGAATCGCTCAAGAATGCGCCTATCTATAAGAAGAAGCGACGTACAGAGGCTCAGATTTGCCCTTGTCGTCTGTTAGAATCGCGTTTTTCCGGGCGGCGAGGATCAATCGCATTTTGCCCGCTTCGTTTTAGCAAGCGCCCTCGAGCGCAGAGAGAGCCTGTATGACCGTCACCCTCAAAACCCCGGAGGACATCGCAAAAATGCGTGTCGCCGGCAAACTGGCCGCCGATGTGCTGGAAATGATTGCCGAACATGTCAAACCCGGTGTCACCACCGAAGAACTGGACCGCATCTGCCATGACTACATTGTCAACAAGCAGAAAGCCATCCCTGCCCCGCTCAACTACAAGGGCTACCCGAAGTCGATCTGCACCTCGATCAATCACGTGGTTTGCCACGGCATTCCCAACGAGAAGCCGTTGAAAGATGGCGACACGCTGAACATTGATGTCACCGTAATCAAAGACGGTTACCACGGCGACACCAGCCGCATGTTCCACGTCGGTACGGTTCCGGTCTGGGCCGAGCGCTTGTCGCAGGTCACACAGGAATGCATGTACAAGGCGATCGAACTGGTCAAACCCGGCTGCCGCTTGGGCGATATCGGTGAAGTGATCCAGAAACACGCGGAAAAGAACGGCTTTTCGGTGGTCCGCGAATTCTGCGGCCACGGCATCGGCAAGGTGTTTCACGAAGAACCGCAGATCCTGCACTACGGCCGCGCGGGCACCGGCATGGAACTGCAAGCCGGCATGACCTTCACCATCGAGCCGATGATCAACCAGGGCAAGGCCGACACCAAGGTATTGGGCGACGGCTGGACCGCGATTACCAAGGACCGCAAACTGTCGGCACAGTGGGAACACACCCTGCTGGTCACCGAAACCGGTTACGAGATCTTCACTTTGCGGGCCGACGACACCATTGCGCGCCTCTCGGCCTGATACAGTTTCACTGCTCCCAGCCTTATAGACAGGAAAGCCAATCAATGCCGCAGGTGGATCCCGAACTCTTCGACCGTGGCCAGTTTCAGGCTGAACTGGCCCTGAAGGCCAGCCCGATCGCGGCTTTCAAGAAAGCGATCCGCCAGGCCCGCGAGGTTCTCGATGAGCGCTTTCGCAGCGGCCGGGACATTCGCCGGCTGATCGAGGATCGCGCCTGGTTCGTCGACAACATCCTGCAAAAGGCCTGGGAGCAGTTCGATTGGAGCGAGGACGCCGACATCGCGCTGGTCGCGGTCGGTGGCTACGGTCGCGGCGAGTTGCACCCTTACTCCGATATTGACTTGCTGATCCTGCTGGACAGCGCCGACCACGAGATTTTTCGTGACTCTATCGAGCGTTTTCTGACGCTGTTGTGGGACATCGGCCTGGAAGTCGGTCAGAGCGTTCGCTCGGTGGACGAATGTGCGATTGAAGCCCGCGCCGACCTGACGGTGATCACCAACCTGATGGAAAGCCGCACCATTGCCGGGCCCGAGCGTTTGCGCCAGCGCATGCTGGATGTCACCAGTACCGCGCAGATGTGGCCGAGCAAGGAATTCTTTCTGGCCAAACGCGCCGAGCAGAAGGCCCGTCACCACAAGTACAACGACACTGAATACAACCTGGAACCCAACGTCAAAGGCTCGCCCGGCGGCCTGCGGGATATTCAGACGATTCTGTGGGTGGCACGTCGCCAATACGGCACCCTGAACTTGCGCGCACTGGCTGGCGAAGGTTTTCTGGTCGAGAGCGAAAACGCCCTGCTGGCCTCGTCCCAGGAATTCCTGTGGAAGGTGCGTTACGCCCTGCACATGCTCGCCGGTCGCTCCGAAGACCGTTTGCTGTTCGATCATCAGCGCTCCATTGCCGGGCTGCTCGGATTCGAAGGCGACGACGCGAAGCAAGCCATCGAAAACTTCATGCAACAGTATTACCGGGTAGTGATGAGCATTGCCCAGCTCAGCGACCTGATCATCCAGCACTTTGAAGAAGTGATCCTCGCACCGGAGGACGAAGCGCCGCCAACGCCGATCAACTCGCGTTTCCAGCTGCATGACGGCTACATCGAGGCGCGCAACGACAACGTGTTCCGCCGCACGCCGTTCGCCATGCTCGAGATCTTCGTGCTGATGGCCCAGCAGCCGGAGATCAAAGGCGTGCGCGCTGACACCATTCGCCTGCTGCGGGAAAATCGTCATCTGATCGACGACGACTTCCGCAACGACATTCGCAACACCAGCCTGTTCATCGAACTGTTCAAATGCAAGATCGGCATCCACCGCAATCTGCGCCGGATGAACCGTTACGGCATCCTCGGGCGTTATCTGCCGGAGTTCGGTTTTATCGTCGGACAGATGCAGCATGACCTGTTCCACATTTATACCGTCGATGCGCACACGCTGAATCTGATCAAACATTTGCGTAAGTTGCAGTACACCCAGGTGTCGGAGAAATTCCCGCTGGCCAGCAAGCTCATGGCCAAGCTGCCAAAACCGGAGCTGATTTACCTCGCCGGGCTTTATCACGACATCGGCAAGGGCCGGCACGGTGATCACTCGGAAATCGGCGCGGTGGACGCAGAAGCTTTTTGCCAGCGCCATCAGTTGCCGGTGTGGGACAGCCGCCTGATTGTCTGGCTGGTGCAAAACCATCTGGTGATGTCGACCACCGCACAGCGCAAGGACTTGTCCGACCCACAAGTGATTCACGATTTTGCGCAGATCGTCGGCGACGAAACTCACCTGGATTATCTGTACGTGCTGACCGTCGCCGATATCAATGCGACCAACCCGACACTGTGGAACTCCTGGCGTGCGAGCCTGTTGCGCCAGCTGTATACCGAGACCAAGCGAGCCTTGCGCCGCGGTCTGGAAAACCCCGTGGATCGGGAAATGCAGATCCGTCAGACGCAGAGCGCCGCGCTGGACATTCTGGTGCGCGGCGGCACGGATCCAGACGACGTCGAACAGTTGTGGTCGCAACTGGGCGATGACTATTTCCTGCGCCACACGGCCGGCGATGTCGCCTGGCATACCGACGCCATCCTGCAGCAGCCGGCCGATGGCGGCCCGCTGGTGCTGATCAAGGAAACCACTCAGCGCGAATTCGAGGGCGGCACGCAGATCTTCATCTATGCGCCGGACCAGCACGACTTCTTCGCGGTGACGGTGGCCGCCATGGATCAGCTCAACCTGAACATTCACGACGCGCGCGTCATCACCTCGAGCAGCCAGTTCACCCTCGACACCTATATCGTGCTCGACACGGACGGCGACTCGATCGGCGACAATCCGACGCGAGTCAAACAGATCCGCGAAGGGCTGACCGAGGCCCTGCGCAACCCGGACGATTACCCGACGATCATCCAGCGTCGAGTGCCGCGTCAGCTCAAGCATTTCGCGTTTGCGCCGCAGGTGACCATTCACAACGACGCCCAACGCCCGGTGACCGTGCTGGAACTCAGCGCGCCGGATCGCCCGGGCCTGCTCGCGCGGATCGGGACGATTTTCCTCGAGTTCGACCTGTCACTGCAAAATGCCAAGATCGCCACGCTGGGCGAGCGCGTGGAAGACGTGTTCTTCATCACCGACGCCAACAATCAGCAGCTGTCCGACCCATTGCTGTGCAGCCGTTTGCAGGATGCGATCGTTGAACAGCTGACGGTCAACCAAGAGTCCGAAATCAATTTGTCGCGGATCAGTATTTGAACCTGTGAAGACTCGCATTCTGTAGGAGCCGGCTTGCTGGCGAACGCTTCCCCCCGGTGCATCTGACACACCGCAGCGATTCCATCGCCAGCAAGCCGGCTCCTACAGGATCTCCACTCCGAACGAGATTAACGATGAACAACGCTTTAAACCAGTTGCAGCCCTACCCGTTCGAGAAGCTCCGCGCCCTGCTCGGCAGTGTCACGCCTAACCCGGACAAGCGCCCGATCGCGCTGTCCATCGGCGAGCCCAAGCATCGTTCGCCAAGCTTCGTCGCTGAAGCGTTGGCGAACAATCTGGATCAGATGGCCGTCTACCCGACCACACTCGGCGTTCCGGCTTTGCGTGAAGCTATCGCTGCGTGGTGCGAACGTCGCTTCGATGTCCCAACCGGCTGGCTCGATCCGGCGCGCAATGTGCTGCCGGTCAACGGCACACGTGAGGCGCTGTTCGCCTTCACTCAAACCGTGGTCAACCGTGGCGACGACGCGCTGGTGGTCAGCCCGAATCCGTTCTACCAGATCTACGAAGGTGCCGCGTTCCTGGCCGGGGCCAAGCCGCACTACCTGCCGTGCCTGGATGAAAACGGCTTCAACCCGGATTTCGACGCCGTTTCACCAGACATCTGGAAACGTTGCCAGATCCTGTTCCTGTGCTCGCCCGGCAACCCGACAGGCGCGCTGATTCCGGTCGACACACTGAAAAAACTCATCGCGCTGGCTGACGAATATGACTTCGTGATCGCCGCCGACGAATGCTATAGCGAGCTGTACTTCGACGAACAAACGCCGCCGCCGGGCCTGCTCAGCGCCTGCGTGGAACTGGGTCGCAAGGACTTCAAGCGTTGCGTGGTGTTTCACAGCCTGTCCAAGCGCTCCAACCTGCCGGGCCTGCGCTCAGGCTTTGTTGCAGGCGATGCCGACATTCTCAAAGGCTTCCTGCTCTACCGCACATATCACGGCTGTGCGATGCCGGTGCAGACACAGCTGGCCAGCGTGGCCGCGTGGAATGACGAAGTACACGTGCGCGCCAATCGCGACCTGTATCGCGAAAAATACGATGCCGTGCTGGAAATTCTCAGCCCGGTGATGGACGTGCAGCGACCGGACGGCGGGTTCTATCTGTGGCCGAATGTAAATGGCGATGACGAAGCGTTCTGCCGTGATCTGTTTGTTGAAGAACACGTGACCGTGGTGCCGGGGTCTTATCTGTCCCGTGACGTCGACGGCTTTAATCCCGGTGCCGGCCGCGTGCGCCTGGCGTTGGTTGCACCATTGGCGGAATGTGTGGAAGCTGCCGGACGTATTCGCGCGTTTATTACCCGCAAGCACTAAATCCAGAAAACCGTGCCAGTCTATCTGGCACGACTACTTGTATAGTCCGATTCTGACTCAACACAACTAACCCTGCTCTGGAATAAGGCACAAAAGTTGATACGAAGCCATGGACTTGTCGAGCCCAACACTTGCCGACTCTAACAAGACCAGCAACACATCCCGAAAGTTTTCCGCTTTACTAAAATGCCCACCAACAATAAATTCTACTTCCACAGAAAACATCCACACCCTAATAAAACTAGGAAGTTGAATCATGAATTTCACCGTAACTTTGTATATAACTACGCCCGATGAATTTGAAGCTCGCTGCAACGTTGCAACTACAGCGCACACCTCCGCTCGGATTTTCCCAGGAGTTGCACCGTAATGTGGGCCAAAAAAAATCCTTCCAAACTCTGGACTCCCGGGCAAACGCTTCGTATCGCCTTTCTCAATGGCACCCCGGAATTCAAGGCCGCGACTATCTCTGCAGCCAACAATTGGCTGCCGCACATTAATTTGAAATTCGAATTCGTCGAAGGTGAAGAAGGCGACATTCGCATACTTGGCAAGGTAGGAACGTTCTCATCAAACGTCGGCACAGATGCGCTGTTAACTACAGACGAGCCGACAATGGTGCTATGGCCACACTCTCCCATTCACGCGCGTTATTTTGCAGCCAATGTAATACATGAATTCGGCCATATGCTCGGGGCAGAGCATGAGCAAACCAACCCTACAGCAAATATCCCTTGGAACAAGCCAGCCATTTATGCGCAACACGGAATAACTGATGACCCTGAAGAAGACGACTACCAAGCCAGTGTAACGCGAGAAAGATTGCACCAAGAGTATCTGGATCGCGCAGACCCCGACGCAAGCATATATTCAGAGTACGACCGAAAGTCGATCATGCATTACGTCGTACACCAATCCTGGACCGAAGGCGACTTCCAGATTTTCCATAACCTTAATCTTAGTGAAAAAGACAAGGCCTTCATGGCGAAGGCATACCCCTACCCGGTAGAAAACGAATAATCCTCTGGAGTAGTTATCAGACTTGCCAAGGTTCATTTTTCGTTTTGATCAAGTTGCCCACTACTTTCCGCAGCACGTCATCACCGATCGGGTGATGACGTTCAAACGGCATAGCTTCGAACGTCGCGCCCTCTAGTAGCTCTCCGAACTAGTAGCTCTCCGAACACCCGTTGCCAGACTTCGATCAACTCGTTGAACACCCCCGACTGATATCGAGTCTCGAAAATGATCCGCACCTTGAGTTAGCCGCCAGCCACATCGGCCCGCGTGCTTGACGCGCGGCTTTCCAGACAATTGACAGCATTGAAGTGCAATATTTGACACTTACACTGCGAGCGGGACGTGTGCTAAATGCCGCATGCAACATGCGGATCGCCATGAGCAACGGACAAATCCGACCACGACCGACGCGAAACCGTCCGGTCATGGCATAATCCTTCACCTTTTTTTTCAGCACCTGCAGAGGGGGCAATTCCTTGACCGTTTCAAGCAAAACGTTGCTCCTTTTCGGCATCAAAGCTTGCGACACCATGAAAAAGGCGCGCACCTGGCTCGATGAACACGCTGTCAGCTATGACTTTCATGATTACAAAACGGCCGGAATCGACCGTCAACACTTGATCCAATGGTGCAACGAGCACGGCTGGCAAGTGGTGTTGAACCGTGCAGGCACGACCTTTCGCAAGCTCGAAGACGAACGCAAAGCCGATCTCGACCAGTCGAAAGCCATCGAGTTGATGCTCGCCCAACCCTCGATGATCAAGCGCCCGGTGCTTGATCTCGGTGACCGAACCCTGATTGGCTTCAAGCCAGATATCTACGCGGCCGCCCTCAAGTAAGCAGCCCGTTCAATTTGTTAGAGGTATTCACATGTCCACTACCCTGTTCAGCCTGGCCTTTGGTGTCGGCACGCAAAACCGTCAAGGCGCATGGCTGGAAGTGTTTTACGCGCAGCCACTGCTCAATCCGTCGGCCGAATTGGTTGCGGCCGTAGCGCCTGTTCTGGGTTACAGCGAAGGCAACCAGGCCATCACGTTCACCACCACCCAGGCCTCGCAAATGGCTGACGCGCTGAAAGGCGTCGACTCCGTTCAGGCCGCGCTGCTGACCCGTCTGGCCGAAAGCCACAAGCCGCTGGTCGCGACTTTGCTGGCTGATGACGCGCAATTGTCGTCGACCCCAGAGGCTTACCTCAAACTGCACCTGCTGTCCCATCGTCTGGTCAAGCCGCACGGCCTGAACCTCGCCGGGATTTTCCCTTTGCTGCCGAACGTCGCCTGGACCAGCCAGGGTGCGATAGACCTGGCCGAGGTCGCCGAGCGTCAACTGGAAGCTCGTCTGCGTGGCGATCTGCTGGAAGTGTTCTCGGTCGACAAATTCCCGAAAATGACCGACTACGTGGTCCCGGCCGGCGTGCGTATCGCCGATGCTGCCCGTCTGCGCCTGGGCGCTTACGTGGGTGAAGGCACCACCGTGATGCACGAAGGTTTCGTCAACTTCAACGCCGGCACCGAAGGCCCTGGCATGATCGAAGGCCGTGTGTCTGCGGGCGTGTTCGTCGGCAAGGGTTCGGACCTGGGCGGCGGCTGCTCGACCATGGGCACCCTGTCGGGCGGCGGCAACATTGTGATCAAGGTCGGCGAAGGCTGCCTGATCGGTGCCAACGCGGGTATCGGCATCCCATTGGGCGACCGCAACACCGTCGAGTCGGGCCTGTACGTCACCGCCGGCACCAAAGTCGCGCTGCTGGACGAAAACAATGCGCTGGTCAAAGTGGTCAAGGCTCGTGAGCTGGCCGGTCAGCCGGACCTGCTGTTCCGTCGCAATTCGGAGACCGGTGCGGTGGAATGCAAAACCCACAAATCGGCTATCGAACTGAACGAAGCGCTGCACGCTCACAACTAAGCACAGCATCACAACCGATCACCTGACCCGTGTAGGAGCGAAGCTTGCTCGCGATGGGGCCCTTGAGGCCACCAAAAGCTTCGCGAGCAAGCTTTGCTCCTACAAGGTTTGGCATACCTGCCCATGTTCACCAGGGCCGCATTCCATGATGATTCCCTCCCCCTGGCGCGCCGATTTTCCAGCTATCGCCGCGCTGCAACGGCAAGACCAGACCTATCTGGACAACGCCGCCACCACGCAAAAACCGCAAGCCCTGATAGATGCGCTCACGCACTACTACGCCAATGGCGCAGCCAACGTGCACCGGGCGCAGCACTTGCCCGGCGCCCATGCGACTCAAGCGTTCGAGAACAGCCGGAGCAAAGTCGCACAATGGTTGAATGCAGGCGAAAGCGGGCAGATCATCTTTACCCACGGCGCGACCTCTGCACTGAATCTCCTCGCCTATGGCCTGGAGCATTTATTCAATCCGGGCGATGAAATCGCCATCAGCGCCCTGGAGCATCACGCCAACCTGCTGCCATGGCAGCAACTGGCCCACCGTCGCGACGTGAAACTGGTGATTCTGCCGCTGGATCCCGACGGCTTGATCGACCTTGATGCTGCCGCAGCGTTGATCGGGCCGTGCACCCGTTTACTGGCGGTCAGTCAGCTGTCCAACGTGCTCGGCGCGTGGCAACCTCTGCCGGCACTGCTGGCGATGGCCAAAGCCCATGACGCACTGAGCGTGGTTGATGGCGCGCAAGGAGTGGTCCACGGGCGGCACGACGTGCAGGCGCTGGGGTGCGACTTCTATGTGTTTTCCAGTCACAAGCTGTACGGGCCGGATGGGCTGGGCGTGGTGTTCGCACGCAATGATGCGCTGCCTCAAGTGCGCCATTGGCAGTTCGGCGGCGAAATGGTGCTGGACGCGGATTATCACAGCGCTCGCTTCCGTCCGGCACCGCTGGGATTCGAGGCCGGCACGCCGCCTATCGCCAGTGTGATCGGGCTTGGCGCGACGCTGGATTATCTGGCGGGACTGGATCAGGACGCCGTGTCCGCCCATGAAGCGGCGTTGCACGACTATTTGCTGAAAGGCCTGGAAGCGCGCAACGGTATTCGACTCCTTGGCAAACCGCGCCTGGCGTTGGCCAGTTTTGTCGTCGAGGGTGTGCATAACTCCGATCTTGCACACTTGCTGACCGAACAAGGCATCGCCGTGCGTGCCGGTCATCACTGCGCCATGCCATTACTGAAAAGCTTCGAACTGGCGGGAGCGATTCGGGTGTCGCTGGCGTTGTACAACGATTCGCAAGACCTCGAACGATTTTTTGAAGCGCTGGATCAGGCCCTGGAGCTGTTGCGATGAGTTTGCCTGCCGAGGCGGTTGCGGCACTGGATGTATTTCAGAATGCGGCGGGTTGGGAACAACGCGCGCGCCTGCTGATGCAGTGGGGGGATCGGCTGTCAGCGTTAAGCGACGCCGACAAGGTTGAAGCCAATCGCGTGCATGGCTGTGAAAGTCAGGTGTGGTTGGTCGGATCGTTGGTGGACGGTCATTGGCAATTCACCGCGGACAGCGACGCACGGTTGATACGCGGATTGGTGGCGTTGCTGCTGGCGCGGGTCAACGGGTTGTCGGCGAGTGAGTTGCGGACGGTGGATTTGCCGGAGTGGTTTGCGCAACTCGGCTTGTCGCGACAACTGTCACCTTCGCGCAGTAATGGCCTCAACGCGGTGCTTCAGCGGATGAATGAGTTGGCTGGTTAATCGCTTTCGCGAGCAGGCTCGCTCCCACAGTTGATCGGTCCGCGGAGAGAACCCGGCCCAATGTGGGAGTGAGCCTGCTCGCGATGGCGTCTGCTGCCACTACCCTTAGATCATCGGTTTGACCCGATCTGCCGGCCGCCGCACGCCTGCCACAATCTTATCCACAGCCTTGGTCGCCGCGACCATGCCGAAGGTCGCCGTCACCATCATCACCGCGCCAAACCCGCCGGCGCAGTCAAGCTTCACACCATCACCGACAAAACTCTTCTGCAAACAAATGCTGCCATCCGGTTTCGGGTAGCGCAGTTGTTCGGTGGAAAAAACGCAGGGCACACTGTAGTGGCGAGTCACGGTGCGAGAGAAGTTGTAATCGCGGCGCAAGGTCGAGCGCACTTTCGAGGCCAGCGGATCGTTGAACGTTCGGTTCAGATCGCAGACCTGGATCAGTGTCGGGTCGATCTGGCCGCCCGCGCCGCCGGTGGTGATGATCTGAATCTTGCGGCGTTTGCACCAGGCGATCAGCGCGGCCTTGGCATTGACGCTGTCGATGCAGTCAATCACGCAATCAATGTTCGTCGTGATGTACTCGGCCATGGTCTCGCGCGTGACGAAATCCGCCACCGCGTGCACCGTGCAGTCTGGATTGATGCCGCGCAAGCGCTCGGCCATGACTTCGACCTTGGGTTTGCCGACGGTGCTGTCCAACGCGTGCAACTGACGGTTGGCGTTACTGACGCAGACATCGTCCAGATCGAATAGCGAAATTTCGCCCACACCACACCGTGCGATGGCTTCCGCCGCCCAGGAACCAACGCCGCCGACACCGACGATCGCCACGTGCGCGGCGCGCAAGCGTTCTAGACCTTCGATGCCGTACAACCGGGCGATGCCTGCAAACCGCGGATCTTCTGTGCTCATGACCATTACCTAAAAAACCGGCGCGCATTATAGGGCCGTCAGCGGCCAAGAGCATCTTTGGTCTATGAACGGCTTTATTCAGGCAAGACAGAACCAAGAATTGTCCTACAAGGTCCAAGCTAAGAACTTACGGTAAGTTCGAGTGCCCAATGTCGGGCTTTTCCCTGTCCGCTGTACGGTCAGTGAACGCCCAGTGTAGGATGCGCGCCCCATGCCCCTAGGCAGTCAGCCGCCGACCGTTCCTTCGTTCAGCAGCCCCTGGAACCCGAAAAAGTTATGTCATCGCGTAAATTTGGACTCAACCTGGTCGTGGTGCTCGCCATCGCTGCCTTGTTTACCGGCTTCTGGGCGCTGATCAATCGCCCGGTCACCGCCCCCAATTGGCCTGAACAAATCTCCGGCTTTTCCTATTCGCCTTTTCAGCAAGGCCAATACCCGCAAAAAGATCAGTACCCGAGTGACGATGAAATGCGTCGCGACCTGGAGATCATGAGCAAGCTCACGGACAACATCCGGACTTACTCGGTCGACGGCCCGTTGGGCAACATCCCCAAACTGGCTGAAGAATTCGGTCTGCGGGTAACACTGGGCATCTGGATCAGCCCGGACGAGGAGCGCAACGAACGGGAAATCCTCAAAGCCATCGAAATTGCCAACAGCTCACGTAGTGTGGTTCGCGTGGTTGTAGGCAACGAGGCGATTTTCCGTAAGGAAATTACCGCTGCCGAGCTCAGCATCATTCTCGACCGCGTTCGCGCCGCCGTGAAAGTGCCGGTGACCACGTCCGAGCAGTGGCACATCTGGGAAGAGAACCCGAGCCTGGCCAAGCACGTTGACCTGATCGCTGCCCACGTGCTGCCTTACTGGGAACACGTGCCCATGGAGCAATCGGGCCAATTCGTCCTCGATCGCGCTCGCGATCTGAAGAAAATGTTCCCGAAAAAGCCCCTGCTGCTGTCGGAGGTCGGCTGGCCGAGCAACGGTCGCATGCGCGGTGGTGCGGATGCGTCGCCTGCCGATCAGGCGATCTACCTGCGCACGCTGGTCAACAAGCTCAATCGCCAAGGCTTCAACTACTTCGTGATCGAAGCGTTTGACCAGCCGTGGAAGGCCAGCGATGAAGGTTCGGTGGGCGCTTATTGGGGCGTGTTCAACGCTGCACGCCAGCAGAAATTCAATTTCGAAGGGCCAGTCGTGGCCATTCCGCAATGGCGCGTACTGGCGGTCGGTTCTGTGGTGCTGGCGCTGCTGTCGCTGACCCTGCTGATGATCGACGGCTCTGCCCTGCGTCAACGTGGCCGCACCTTCCTGACCTTTATCGCGTTTCTTTGCGGTTCGGTCCTGGTGTGGATCGGTTATGACTACAGCCTGCAATACAGCACCTGGTTCAGCCTGACTGTAGGAATACTGCTGGCCCTTGGTGCACTCGGGGTATTTATCGTCCTGCTGACCGAGGCACATGAACTGGCCGAAGCGGTCTGGACCCACAAGCGGCGTCGGGAATTCCTGCCCGTGGAGGGCGATTCAGACTACAGGCCAAAAGTATCGATTCACGTGCCTTGTTACAACGAGCCGCCGGAGATGGTTAAACAGACTCTCAACGCGCTGGCCAAGCTCGACTATCCGGACTTCGAAGTCCTGATCATCGACAACAACACCAAGGACCCGGCTGTCTGGGAACCGGTGCGCGATTATTGCGAAACCCTCGGCCCGCGCTTCAAGTTTTTCCACGTCGCACCGCTGGCAGGTTTCAAGGGTGGCGCGTTGAATTACCTGATTCCGCACACCGCCAAGGATGCCGAAGTCATTGCCGTGATCGACTCGGACTACTGCGTCGACCCAAACTGGCTGAAACACATGGTGCCGCACTTCGCCGATCCGAAAATCGCCGTGGTGCAGTCGCCGCAGGATTATCGCGACCAGAACGAAAGCACCTTCAAAAAGCTCTGCTATGCGGAATACAAAGGCTTCTTCCACATCGGCATGGTTACCCGCAACGACCGCGACGCAATCATCCAGCACGGCACCATGACGATGACCCGTCGCTCGGTGCTTGAGGAACTCGGCTGGGCTGACTGGTGCATCTGTGAAGATGCCGAACTGGGTTTGCGTGTGTTCGAGAAAGGTTTGTCGGCGGCGTACTACCACACCAGCTATGGCAAAGGCCTGATGCCGGATACGTTTATCGACTTCAAGAAACAGCGATTCCGCTGGGCCTATGGGGCGATTCAGATCATCAAGCGTCACACCGCGAGCCTGTTGCGCGGCAAGGGTTCGGAGCTCACCCGTGGCCAGCGCTATCACTTCCTCGCGGGCTGGTTGCCGTGGGTCGCCGATGGCATGAACATCTTCTTTACCGTCGGCGCACTGTTGTGGTCGGCGGCGATGATCATCGTGCCGCAGCGGGTCGATCCGCCGTTGCTGATCTTCGCAATCCCGCCGCTGGCGCTGTTCGTGTTCAAGGTCGGCAAGATCATCTTCCTGTACCGTCGCGCGGTGGGCGTCAATCTGAAAGATGCTTTCTGCGCCGCACTCGCCGGTCTGGCGTTGTCGCACACCATCGCCAAAGCGGTGCTGTACGGTTTCTTCACCACGAGCATTCCGTTTTTCCGCACACCGAAGAACGCCGATAACCACGGTTTCTGGGTGGCGATCTCGGAGGCCCGCGAGGAAGTGTTCATCATGCTGCTGCTGTGGGGCGCGGCGCTGGGGATTTATCTGGTGAACGGCATGCCAAGCAATGACATGCGCTTCTGGGTCATTATGTTGCTGGTGCAGTCGCTGCCGTATCTGGCGGCGCTGATCATGGCGTTCCTGTCTTCGCTGCCGAAACCGGCACTCGAAGCGCAGACGGCACCGGCAGTCTAAATCTGTACAGATGCACTAAACGGCGGCCAATGGTCGCCGTTTTGCTTTAAGATAACCGCCATTTTGCAGGGCTTGGCGTGATATCCATCCCTGTGGGGGCGAGCCTGCTCGCGATGGCAATGTAACAATCCCGGTTTATGTTGACTGCCTCACCGCCATGGCCAGCAGGCTGGCTCCCACAATTAGTCCGCGCCCACATTCATGATTTCCGGAGTTTTCCATGACGGCCCACGCCGACCTTTCGCCGACCCTTCAACTCGCCATCGACCTGATCCGCCGTCCCTCCGTGACGCCGGTCGACGCCGATTGCCAGAAGCAGATGATGCAGCGCCTGGGCGATGCCGGTTTTCAGCTCGAGCCGATGCGCATCGAAGATGTGGATAACTTCTGGGCGACCCACGGCAAACATGACGGTCCGGTGCTGTGCTTCGCCGGTCACACCGATGTGGTCCCGACCGGTCCCGTTACGGCCTGGCAAATCGACCCGTTCAACGCAGTCATCGACGAACACGGCATGCTCTGCGGCCGTGGCGCCGCGGACATGAAAGGCAGTCTCGCGTCGATGACCGTGGCCGCCGAACGCTTCGTCACCGACTACCCGGACCACAAGGGCAAGGTCGCTTTCCTGATCACCAGCGACGAAGAAGGCCCGGCGCACCACGGCACCAAAGCGGTGATCGAACGTCTCGCTGCGCGCAAGGAACGTCTGGACTGGTGCATCGTCGGCGAGCCGTCGAGCACCACCCTGGTGGGCGATGTGGTCAAGAACGGCCGTCGCGGATCGCTCGGGGCCAAACTGACCGTGCGCGGTATCCAGGGCCATGTGGCCTACCCGCACCTGGCGAAAAACCCGATCCACCTTGCCGCCCCGGCGCTGGCCGAACTCGCCGCCGAACACTGGGACCACGGCAACGATTTCTTCCCGCCGACCAGTTTCCAGATCTCCAACGTCAATTCCGGCACCGGCGCAACCAACGTGATCCCGGGTGATCTGGTGGCGGTGTTCAACTTCC
Organism: Pseudomonas sp. Ant30-3; assembly: GCF_000690905.1. Classification (GTDB taxonomy): domain Bacteria; phylum Pseudomonadota; class Gammaproteobacteria; order Pseudomonadales; family Pseudomonadaceae; genus Aquipseudomonas. The sequence goes on from NZ_JMCL01000059.1 coordinate 179,144, forward strand.
GTTTCTCCACTGAATCCACGGTGGAAGGTCTGCAGAAACGCGTCGCCGACATCCTCGATAAACATGGTTTGGACTGGCACATCGACTGGGCGCTGTCCGGGCTGCCGTTTCTGACCGAGCCGGGCGCCTTGCTGGACGCCGTGGCGTCGAGCATCAAGGACATCACCGGGCGGGAAACCAAAGCATCCACCAGCGGCGGCACGTCTGACGGACGCTTCATCGCGACCATGGGCACGCAAGTGGTCGAACTGGGCCCGGTCAACGCGACGATCCATCAGGTCAACGAACGCGTCCTCGCTGCAGACCTCGATGTGCTGACCGAAATCTACTACCAGACCCTGATCAAGTTGCTCGCCTGATGCTCGCTTGCCCGATCTGCAGTGAACCGCTGAATGCGGTCGACAATGGCGTGGCCTGCCCCGCCGGGCATCGTTTCGACCGCGCGCGTCAGGGTTATCTGAACCTGCTGCCGGTGCAGCACAAAAACAGCCGCGACCCTGGGGATAACCTGGCGATGGTCGAAGCCCGCCGTGACTTTCTGAACGCCGGGCATTACGCACCGGTGGCCAAACGTCTCGCCGAACTGGCGGCCGGATACGCACCGCAACGCTGGCTCGACATCGGTTGTGGCGAGGGTTATTACACGGCGCAAATCGCCCAAGCCTTGCCAACTGCCGATGGCTACGCGCTGGACATCTCGCGGGAAGCGGTCAAACGCGCCTGCAAACGTGATCCGCAGCTGACCTGGTTGATCGCCAGCATGGCGCGCGTGCCATTGGCGTCCGGCAGTTGCCAGTTTCTCGCCAGCGTCTTCAGCCCTCTGGACTGGGAAGAAGCCAAACGTCTGCTCAGCCCCGGTGGCGGCCTGATGAAAGTCGGTCCCACCAGCGGCCATTTGATGGAACTGCGCGAACGTCTTTACGACGAAGTGCGTGAGTACACGGATGACAAGCATTTGGCGCTGGTGCCCGAAGGCATGGCGTTGCAACACAGCGAGACGCTTGAATTCAAACTGACGCTGGCAAGCGGCCAGGATCGCGCCAACCTGCTGGCGATGACGCCTCACGGCTGGCGCGCCAGTGCTGAACGACGGGCGGCGGTGATCGAGCAGGCGGAGCCGTTCGAGGTCACCGTGTCGATGCGTTACGATTACTTCGTACTTCAATAATTTTGGCGTTGAGCGACAGCTTGAAGCCGGCTAAATCCGCGAATGGATTTTTCAGACCCGCAGTGAGGACATCCATGCGCCAACCCGATATCGAGATTTACCTGAAAGACGCCGACGCCGACTACAAGGCCGTCGCAGCCTGGCTCAGCACCGCGTTGGGCCCTTGCACTGACTGGGTGCAGAAAGGCCAAACGTACAAATGCAAGGCGGGTAGCGTGCCGGTGACCTGGCTGCCCAAGGCTGTAGGAAAATGGAACAGCCTGTACCTGGAAAGCGACCAGACACCGTGGGAAGACGACATTGCCTGCGCCCGCGCCGCGTTTGCCGCACTGAATGTCGAAGTGCGTTGCGCGCCGGGGAGTTGGGTCGAGGAAGAAGGTGAAGAAACAGCCGATCGCTGGATGCGGATCAGTGCTGATGGAGAAGAAGAGATCACCTGGAAAACTGCATAAAGGCTGTACCCCGATCAACTGTAGGAGTGAGCCTGCTCGCGATAGCGCCCTTTCAGTCAACATCAATGTTGAATGCCGGTCAGTCATCGCGAGCAGGCTCGCTCCTACAGGTGTTATGGGTGATCTGAGGAGTGAGTTACAAACCCACAACATCCTCAGCCTGCAACCCCTTCTCCCCCGTCACCACGGCGTACTCCACCTGCTGACCCTCAGCCAGCGAGCGATGTCCTTCACCGCGGATCGCGCGGTAATGCACAAACACGTCCACTCCGTCATCACGCTGAATGAAGCCATAGCCCTTGGCATCGTTGAACCACTTCACATTGCCGGTTACGCGCGTAGCCATAAGTTGCTGCCCCTTGTTTTTATTGTTGAGCGGGCGAGTATAGGTCAGCCGTGTAATCTCTCAACTCAACTTTACTTAGCCGCTTTTTTGCCGATTTTCGGCTAATACGGCACACTGTCGCACCCCGAGCAAACGCTCGGTTTTATTCACTCACGCAGAAGCCGTATGACCCGCTCCCCGTTCCGTCGTCTTGTGTTTGGCACCCTGCGCCGGCTGTTGTACCTCTGGGTTCGCTCGGAGACGATCAATCAGTCGTCGTTCACCCTCAACCTCGACCGCAGCCGCCCGGTGTTCTACGTCCTGCAAAACCCTTCAATGACCGACCTTGCCGTGGTCGATACCGAATGCACCAAGGCCGGCCTGCCCCGGCCGGTATTGCCGGTGTCAGTGGGGACACTGCTCGAACCCGCTGCGTTTTTCTACCTGACGCCCGAGCCCGACTGGCTCGGTCGTCAGGACAAACGCGGCGCACCGCCGACCCTGACCCGTCTGGTCAGCGCCCTGAGCCAGAACGCCGCCGAAGATGCGCAGATCATCCCGGTCAGCGTGTTCTGGGGCCAGTCGCCCGACAGCGAATCGAGCCCGTGGAAACTGCTCTTCGCTGACAGCTGGGCGGTCACCGGGCGGTTGCGCCGGTTGCTCAGCATCATCGTGCTGGGGCGCAAGACCCGCGTGCAGTTCTCCGCGCCGATCCATCTGCGCGAGCTGATCGATCACAACAAGGGCCACGAGCGCACCGTGCGCATGGCCCAGCGCATCCTGCGCGTACACTTCCGCAACCTCAAAGCCGCCGTGATCGGCCCCGACATTTCTCACCGTCGCAACCTGGTCAAAGGTCTGCTCAATCAACCGCTGGTCAGGCAAGCGATCCTTGATGAGGCCGAGCGCGAGAACATTTCCCCCGAGAAAGCCAAGGCCCAGGCGCTGCGCTATGGCAACGAGATAGCATCGGATTACACCTACACCGCGATCCGCTTTCTCGAAGTGGTGTTGAGCTGGTTCTGGAACAAGATTTACGACGGGATCAAGGTCAACCACATCGAAGGCGTGCAGAAGGTCGCCCAGGGTCACGAGGTCATCTATGTACCGTGTCACCGCAGCCACATCGACTACCTGCTGCTGTCCTATCTGCTGTTCCGCAACGGCCTGACACCGCCGCACATTGCCGCCGGCATCAACCTCAACATGCCGGTGATCGGCAGCCTGCTGCGACGCGGCGGTGCGTTCTTCATGCGTCGCACCTTCAAGGGCAACCCGCTGTACACCTCGGTGTTCAACGAATACCTGCACACCCTGTTCACCAAAGGTTTTCCGGTCGAGTACTTCGTCGAGGGTGGCCGCTCGCGCACCGGGCGCATGCTGCAACCGAAAACCGGGATGCTGGCGATCACCCTGCGCAGCTTCTTGCGCTCCTCGCGGATGCCGATTGTGTTCATCCCGGTCTATATCGGTTATGAACGCGTGCTTGAAGGGCGGACTTATCTCGGCGAACTGCGCGGCGCCACCAAGAAGAAAGAATCGATCTTCGACATCTTCAAAGTCATCGGCGCGTTGAAGCAGCGTTTTGGTCAAGTCGCGGTGAACTTCGGCGAGCCGATCAAGCTGGCTGAATTCCTCGACAGCGAACAGCCGGACTGGCGCCAACAGGAACTCGGCCCGCAGTTCAAACCGGCCTGGCTCAACGAAACCACCAACCGCCTGGGCGAGAAAGTCGCGCAGCATCTGAACGAAGCGGCGGCGATCAACCCGGTCAATCTGGTCGCGCTGGCGCTGTTGTCCACCACGCGTCTGGCCCTGGATGATCGCGCCATGGCGCGGGTGCTCGATCTCTACCTGGCGCTGCTGCGCAAGGTGCCGTACTCGCCGCACACCACGCTGCCGGAGGGTGATGGCCGAGCGTTGATCGAACACGTCAAGGACATGGATCTGCTGTCTGAACAGAACGATGCCTTGGGCAAGATTTTGTATCTGGATGAGCAGAATGCGGTTCTGATGACGTATTACCGCAACAACGTGCTGCACATATTCGCCTTGCCGTCATTGCTTGCGAGCTTCTTCCAGAGCACGTCGCGCATGAGCCGTGAACAGATCCTGCGGTACACCCGGGCGCTGTATCCGTACCTGCAATCGGAGCTGTTCATCCGCTGGTCGCTGGACGAACTGGATGCGGTGGTCGATCAGTGGCTCGAAGCTTTCGTCGAACAGGGCCTGCTGCGGTTCGAAAACGATGTGTACTTGCGTCCGGCGCCAAGCTCGCGGCATTTCGTGTTGCTGACGCTGCTCTCGAAAAGCATTGCGCAAACCTTGCAGCGCTTCTACATGACCGTGTCGCTGCTGCTCAACAGCGGCCAGAACAGCCTCAGCGCCGAAGAACTGGAAGACTTGTGCACGGTCATGGCCCAGCGCCTGTCGATCCTGCATGGTCTGAACGCACCGGAATTTTTCGACAAGAGCCTGTTCCGCCACTTCATCCAGACGCTGCTCGACCTCGATGTGCTCCGGCGCGATGAAGCGGGCAAGTTGAGTTATCACCCGTTGCTTGGCGAACTCGCCGAGGGTGCGGCCAAACGGGTACTGCCGGCAGAAATTCGTTTGTCGATCCGTCAGGTGGCGCTGCATCGCAGTGAAGATGCGGCGGACCTGCCCGCCGTACCGCCCGAGGCCTGATTCAAAAGCAGCGGTGTACAACCGCTGCCCCATCCGTTTTTGTTGAGAGGAAGCCGCCATGCTCCGCCCTACCCTACGCTTTGCCGGCCTGTGCGCAGGCCTGATGATTTCCGCCAGCGCGCTTGCACTGTCGCTCAATGACCTGTCGCAAAAGGATGCTACCGGCGGATTGAAAGATGCACTGACGCAAAGTGCACAACTGGCCGTCAAACAACTCGGCGCACCGGGCGGCTTCAGCAACAATCCCGAGGTGAAAATCGAACTGCCGGGCAAACTGGGCAAAGTCGCCAGCAAGATGAAAGCGTTCGGCATGGGCGCTCAAGTCGATCAACTGGAAACCAGTATGAACAAGGCCGCCGAGGCCGCCGTGGTTCAGGCCCAGCCAATCCTCGTCGACGCTGTGAAAAAAATGACCGTAGAAGATGCCAAAGGCATCCTCAGCGGCGGCAACGACTCGGCTACGCAATACCTGAGCCAGACCAGCCGTGAACAGATCCGCCTGAAATTCCTGCCGATCGTCAAAAAAGCCACTGATCAGGTCGGTCTGGCCAGGCAGTACAACTCGTTTGCCGGACAGGCGGCCGCCTTTGGTGTCGTCGATACGAAGAGCGCCAATATTGAAGGTTATGTGACGGAACAGGCGCTGAATGGCCTGTTTGAAATGATCGGCAAACAGGAAGAAACCATCCGCCAGAACCCGGCGGCTGCAGCGACCAGTCTGGCGAAGAAAGTGTTCGGGACCCTCTGACATTCCCCGCGTAGGAGCAAGCTTGCTCGCGATGGCGGTGGGTCAGTCACCGTCTGAGTTAAATGACACACCGCCATCGCGGGCAAGCCCGGCTCCTACAGATTTTAGGCCAGCCGCAGATTTTGCATCCAGCACCAGCCCCGTAGGAGCAAGCTTGCTCGCGACGGCGGTGGGTCAGTCACCGTCTGAGTTAAATGACACACCGCCATCGCGGGCAAGCCCGGCTCCTACAGATTTTAGGGCCAGCCGCAGATTTTGCATCCAGCACCAGCCCCGTAGGAGCAAGCTCGCTCGCGATGGCGGTGGGTCAGTCACCGTCTGAGTTAAATGACACACCGCCATCGCGGGCAAGCCCGGCTCCTACAGATTTTAGGCCAGCCGCAGATTTTGCATCCAGCACCAGCCCCGTAGGAGCAAGCTTGCTCGCGATGGCGGTGGGTCAGTCACCGTCTGAGTTAAATGACACACCGCCATCGCGGGCAAGCCCGGCTCCTACAGATTTTAGGCCAGCCGCAGATTTTGCATCCAGCACCAGCCCCGTAGGAGCAAGCTCGCTCGCGACGGCGGTGGGTCAGTCACCGTCTGAGTTAAATGACACACCGCCATCGCGGGCAAGCCCGGCTCCTACAGATTTTAGGGCCAGCCGCAGATTTTGCATCCAGCACCAGCCCCGTAGGAGCAAGCTTGCTCGCGACGGCGGTGGGTCAGTCACCGTCTGAGTTAAATGACACACCGCCATCGCGGGCAAGCCCGGCTCCTACAGATTTTAGGGCCAGCCGCAGATTTTGCATTTATCACCAGATTTAGGCCAGCCGCAGACTTTGCATGTAGCACCAGTCCCGTCCAGATCAGGACGGTTCTTTCTTGATCCTGAACCAGGCCGCATACAACGCCGGCAAAAACAACAACGTCAACGCGGTGGCCACGATCAACCCGCCCATGATCGCCACCGCCATCGGCCCGAAAAACACGCTGCGTGACAGCGGAATCATCGCCAGCACAGCCGCCAGCGCCGTCAAAACGATCGGGCGGAAGCGTCGCACTGTCGCCTCGATAATCGCCTGCCAAGGCTTCAGCCCCGCCGCGATGTCCTGCTCGATCTGATCCACCAGAATCACCGAATTACGCATGATCATCCCCGACAGCGCAATCGTCCCCAGCATCGCCACGAACCCGAAAGGTTGACGAAACACCATCAGAAACAACGTCACCCCGATCAACCCCAGTGGCGCCGTCAGAAACACCATCACCGTGCGTGAGAAACTTCGCAGTTGCAGCATCAGCAACGTCAGCACCACCACGATAAAAAGCGGCACCCCGGCCTTTACCGAATTCTGCCCGCGCGCCGAGTCCTCTACCGTGCCGCCCACGTCCAGCAAATAGCCATCCGGCAATTGCGCGCGAATCGGATCGAGCGTCGGCATGATCTGCTGCACCAGCGTCGCCGGTTGCTGCTTGCCATAAATATCGGCGCGGACCGTCACGTTAGGCAGCCGATTGCGATGCCAGATAATGCCTTCTTCAAAACCGTATTCGAGCGTGGCGATCTGCGACAACGCTACGCTGCGACCGTTGTCAGTGGGCACCGCGAGACTCGGCAGCAACGATAATTCGGTGCGCTCATGCAGGGTGCCGCGCAGCAGAATCTCGATCAACTCGTTGTCTTCGCGATACTGACTGACGCTCGACCCCGTGAGCGAACTCTGCAGAAATTTCGCCAGGTTCGCCGTGCTCACCCCGAGCGCCCGGGCGCGGTCCTGATCGACATTCAGATAGACGACCTTGCTCGGTTCTTCCCAATCGAGGTGGACATTGACCACATGCGGATTCTCGCGAACCTTGGCGGCGACTTTTCTTGCCAGCGCGCGCACTTCCTCGATGTGCTCACCGGTCACCCGAAACTGCACCGGATACCCCACGGGCGGGCCGTTCTCTAGTCGAGTGACCCGCGAACGCAGGGTTGGGAATTGTTCATTCAGCGTTTCGATCAGCCACAGGCGCAAGGTCTCGCGCTCTTCGATGGTTTTGGCCAGGACGACAAACTGGGCGAAGCTCGCCGCAGGAAGTTGCTGATCGAGCGGTAGGTAAAATCGCGGAGAACCGGTGCCGACATAGGCCACATAGTTGTCGATGCCGGCATGGTCCTTGAGCAGCGCTTCCAGGCGCTTGACCTCAACAGCGGTGTTGCTCAGGGACGCGCCCTCGGCCAGTTTCAGGTCAACCATCAATTCAAGACGACCGGATGCCGGGAAGAACTGTTGTGGGACAAACCGGAACAGCACGACCGACGCAACGAACAACGCAACGGTCAGCACGATCACGGTTTTGCGGCGTCGCACGCACCACTCCACCAGTCGCCTGACACGTTGATAAAACGGCGTGCCATAAGGGTCGAATTCGCCGTTGGCGGTACCGTGTTTGGCGGCGTGAATTTTCGCCAGATCCGGCAGGAGTTTTTCCCCCAGATACGGTACAAAAACCACCGCCGCCACCCACGATGCCAGCAGCGCGATGGTCACCACCTGGAAGATCGAGCGGGTGTATTCACCGGTGCCCGACTGCGCGGTGGCGATCGGCAAGAAACCGGCGGCGGTGATCAGCGTACCGGTGAGCATCGGGAACGCGGTGCTGGTCCAGGCGTAACTCGCGGCCTTCACCCGGTCGAAGCCCTGCTCCATTTTGATCGCCATCATTTCCACGGCGATGATCGCGTCGTCCACCAGCAGCCCCAACGCCAGTACTAGCGCACCGAGGGAAATCTTGTGCAGGCCGATGCCAAGGTAATACATGCAGGCAAAGGTCATCGCCAACACCAGCGGAATCGCCAGCGCCACCACCATGCCGGTGCGCACACCGAGTGAGAAGAAGCTCACCAGCAGCACAATCGCCAAGGCTTCTACCAGCACCTGAACGAATTCTCCGACACCGGTTTTCACCGCTGCCGGCTGATCGGAGACTTTGCGCAGTTGCATGCCCGCCGGCAGGTTTTTCTGGATCCGCGCGAACTCGACTTCCAGCGCCTTGCCCAGTACCAGAATGTCGCCACCGTCCTTCATGGCGACGGCCAGACCGATCGCGTCCTCTGCCATGAAACGCATACGTGGCGCAGGGGGATCGTTGAAACCGCGCCGCACATTGGCGACATCGGAGATACGGAACGTGCGATCGCCGACGCGGATCGGGAAGTTTTTTATCTCTTCAACTGTCTGAAAATTCCCCGACACCCGTAGCTGCAATCGTTCACTGGTGGTTTCGAAAAAACCCGCCGTTGACACCGCATTCTGCTCCTGCAGCGCTTGCTGCACCGCTGCCAGTGGCAGACCAAGGGTGGCGAGTTTGACGTTGGACAGTTCGACCCAGATCTTCTCATCCTGCAGCCCCAACAGGTCGACCTTGCCGACATCCTTCACCCGTTGCAGCTGGATCTGCACCCGGTCGGCGTAGTCCTTGAGTACCGCGTAGTCAAAACCGTCGCCGCTCAACGCGTAGATATTGCCGAAGGTGGTACCGAATTCATCGTTGAAGAACGGCCCCTGAACCCCCGGAGGCAGAGTGTGACGAATGTCGCTGACCTTCTTGCGGACCTGATACCAGAGCTCTGGGATGTCCACCGAATGCATGGAATCGCGGGCAATAAACGTCACTTGCGATTCACCGGGGCGCGAGAACGAGACAATGCGTTCGTACTCGCCGGTTTCCATCAGCTTCTTTTCGATGCGTTCAGTGACCTGCCGCGAGACTTCTTCCGCGGTCGCGCCCGGCCAGATCGTGCGCACGACCATGGCTTTGAAGGTGAACGGCGGATCTTCGCTTTGCCCCAGCTTGGTGTAGGAAAGTGCGCCGACGACTGCGAGCAAGATCATCAGGAACAGTACGATCTGGCGATTACGCAGCGCCCATTCAGAAAGATTGAAACCCATGGGACTTACTCCTTTTCCGCCAGATTGACCACGCGGTTGGAGCGATCCACCGGTCGCACCTGTTGTCCCTCGAGAAGCACATGAACCCCGGCGGCCACCACCCAGTCACTGGCGTTCAGGCCTTCGAGCACCGGCACGGTTTTTTCGCCGAAGGCACCGACCCGAACCGGGACTTTCTTCAACGTGTTGTTGGCGCCGAGCACCCAGACATAGGTGGCACCGTTTTCGGCGGTGACCGCGGACAGCGGAACCGACAGTGAAATGACGTCGGCAGTCTGGATGAAAACCCGAGCGCTCTGACCGAGCTCGGCAGGCACCTTGCCAGCGGTGAAGGCGATACGCGCGGCGAACGTCCGCGATTTCGGATCGGCCGCGGGCGACAACTCGCGGATGCGCCCAGTGAAGCGCTGATCCGGTTGCGTCCACAATTCCACAGTAACTGGCTGGCCGACTTTGAAGCGACCGAAACTCTGCTCCGGCAAACTGATCAGCACTTCGCGTTCGCCGTCGGTGGCCAGGGTAAACACCGTTTGCCCGGCGGCCACTACTTGCCCGACTTCAACTGCACGTTTGGCCACCACACCGTCCTGAGGCGCACGCAGGACGGCGTAACTGGCCTGGTTGGTCGAGACGTTGAATTCAGCTTTGATTTGCTTGAGGCGTGCTTCACCGGAGCGGTAAAGGTTTTCGGAATTGTCGTACGCTGAACGGCTGACCATCTGACGGTCCATCAGCGTTTTATAACGGTCGCGCTCGGCCCGCACGAGGCTCAGGTTGGCTTCGGCAGCAGTGACCTGCGCACGGGTCGCTTCCAGTTGCAGGCGTACATCCTGCGGATCGAGCTCGGCCAGCGGCTGATCGGCCTTGACCCGTTGCCCCTCTTCGACCAGCCGTCGGCTCACTTTGCCACCAATGCGGAAGGCCAGTTCCGGCTCATAGCGCGCTCGCACTTCACCGGGGAAACTTTCCATTGCCTGGGCCGAAGGCTCTGGTTGCACCACCATCGCCGGTCGGACGCTGACCTGAGGCGCCTCTTCATGCCCGCACGCAGACAATAAAAACGCCAGACCGACTGGCAACGCGAGGGGCAAGGCATAGCGGAACATGGTGAAGGACCTTTCGCTAATGGTGCTTGGAATAATTATACTGGCCGGTATGTTATTAATAGCAAACTCACCAGTCCAGTATTAAAAGCGAATAATGTCGAACAATCTTCCAACCTCGAACGGTCCGGGACGCCCCAAGGATCTGGCCAAGCGCCAGGCGATCCTCGATGCGGCAAAAATTCTCTTTCTGACCAAGGGTTACGCGAGCACCAGCATGGATGCCGTAGCAGCCGAGGCTGGCGTGTCAAAGCTGACCGTCTACAGCCATTTCAACGACAAGGAGACCTTGTTCTCGGCTGCGGTTGTCGCCAAGTGCGAGGAGCAATTGCCTAAGCTGTTTTTTGAATTGCCCGACGGGATCAGCGTGGAAGCGGTGTTGATGAACATTGCGCGAGGCTTCCACCATCTGATCAACAGCGACGAATCGGTGAATCTGCATCGGTTGATGATGACGTTGGGTAGCCAGGATCCGAAGCTGTCGCAGATTTTTTTCGAGGCGGGGCCCCAGCGCATGCTGCAGGGCATGGAGCGGCTACTGAGCAAGGTTGATCAGATTGGCGCGCTGAGCATCGACAAGCCGCACAACGCTGCCGAACATTTCTTTTGCCTGCTCAAGGGTGCGGCGAATTTTCGGCTGTTGTATGGCTGCGGCGAGCCATTAACCGGCGACGCGGCGGAGAGCCATGTGCAGGAAGTGGTCGGGTTGTTTATGCGGGCGTATCGACCAGCGACAGCCTGACGACTTTCGGTCGTCCCGGCTGGCCCCTTCGCGAGCAGGCTCGCTCCCACATTTGATCTTCACTCGACACACATCCAGTGTGGGAGCGAGCCTGCTCCGGGCGGCGTTCCGACGAAGGAGGCGACGCGGTCTCAGGGCTTCAGCGCCTTCTTCGGATAAATATCATACCGACTGGATTTGCCATCCAGCGCATGGCTCGGTTTCGGCCCGGCAATGCACGGCGCCTTGCGCGGTCGCTTGACTACCACTCGGTGGCTGGCCAGCGCCAGCGCAGCTTCAAGCAAGGCCGGCGCGTCCGGGTCATCGCCCACCAGCGGTCGAAACAGGCGCATTTCCTTCTTCACCAGCGCAGTTTTCTCACGGTGCGGGAACATCGGATCGAGGTAGATCACCTGCGGCGGCTCCCCTTGCCAGTTGCGCATCACCTCGATCGAATTGCCCTTGAGCAAACGCATCCGCGCCACGATCGACGCCACCTCGAAATCTTCGGCGCCGCGCGCCAACCCGTCTTCGAGCAAAGCACCGATCAGTGGCTGACGCTCGATCAGGCTCATCTCGCAACCGAGACTGGCCAGCACGAACGCATCTTTGCCTAGCCCCGCCGTAGCATCCAGCACCCTTGGCCGCACGCCCTGCGCGATGCCGACAGCTTTTGCGATCATCTGCCCCGTGCCGCCACCGAACAACCGGCGATGCGCCGCGCCACCCTCGACGAAGTCCACCCGCACCGGCCCCGGTGCGTCCGGCCCCAGTTGCTGCAGTTGCAACCCGTGTTCACCCACCTGCAAGGCAAATTCACCATCGGCGACCTGCAGCGGCAGCTCCAGGCGCTCGGCCCACTGCTCGGCCTGGACCTGAAATGCCGTGCTCAGGGCTTCGACATGGATGCGGCAAGCCGCAGGTTGCTCAATCATGGGAAAACACGCTCAAAAAATTAATGATCGGCGAAAACGGCCGATAACAAAACTAACGAGCATTTTGCCAGAGCTGGGCGTCGACCGAGAAAAATGTCAGACATTCAACCTACATTCACAGGCTTCATTTCGCCCTACGGCGATTACAGCCTGCGAAATACCCAAGCGCTGAGCGGTGTCAGTCACCTGTGGCAGGATTTCTTTGCCCGGGCGCTGGCCGAGCAGTCGGGGGATGTGCTGCCGAAATCGCTGAACTTCCCGCCCGTAGATGTCGAAAGTCCGCAAGAACCCACCGTCGGCAGCGAGCTGCTCGCGCACATCGTCTCGCAGCGCGAATGCGATGTGACAGAAACCCGGGTCAAGCCGCCTGAGCCGTTATTCCTGCCGATTGCCGAGTTCGAGATGGAGCTGGCCGACAAGCCTTTCCCACCGTTCCCGGCCGACGAGATCGTTGCTCAACAGAAGCAACAGGACTTCGAAAGCAGCTGGGTTCGCCCGATCGTGCTCACTCACGGCCAGCCAATGCCAGTACCTGGCGCGGCACCGCAACCACGTTCGCTGCACCTGCCTATCGCAGAATTCGAAATGGACCTGCTCGACAAACCTTTCCCGCCGTTCTCGTCCGAAGAGCTGGTGGAACAACAGAAGAACTTCGATTTCGACATCGGCTGGGCGCGCCCGATCGTGCTGCAGAACCTGCGCATCGCCGCCTGAACCTCAACGACAGACCGACCACGGGCCGACATCGAGATGAAAGTGATTGCGATGGGCGGCGTTGTAATCCGGGCTCAGCACCACACTGAACGTGTCACAAGCGCCGTCGCGAACCTGGCGGAGAAATTTCGCGTCCTGATTATCCTTCGGCCAGTCCTTCAGCACATTGATGGCGCGGCCGTCGGCCAGACGAAATCCGGCGATGTCCAATGCATCGGCACTGGCATGCTGACTGCGCCGGCCGTTCTCGCGACCGTAAACGTTGCGACAGGCGAAGCTGCCCAGATGATCGACGCGGCTCACCGATTGGCCGTACATCGCCTGAGCCGCCGGTTGCAGGGCGTGGCGCTCGAACAGCGCAAACGACACCGCCAATTGGCAGCTGGCGAGGAAGCTGCTGCTCAGCGCCACCTCGCCACCCTGCACGCGTAACGTGTTGGTCAACGGGCATTTCGCGTCGGGACTGTCGGCCTGACGGGCCACGCGCAGGCCTGAAGTGCTCAGGACCTGATCGCACAGTTGCGGGTCACCGCGCAGTTGCATCAGTTTATAGCGCGTCAGAAAGTTGGGATCGGCCCTGACGTCCAGCGGTGCCCACGGATTCCACTGCGGCGGCAGCGTGAGCCAGCCTCGCCAGACGCTCAATGTGGCGCCGCCAATGATCAATACCATCAGCCATAGGCCCCAACGAAACCGCATCTTCAGCCCTTGAACAATTGATTGGCCTGCGCGAAAGGCATTGAGCGCGAGGTGAAGCCGAAGGTGCCGGACGTCTTGACCTCTTGAGCGGCGCGAAAGAACTCGCCATACGCGGCCAGCGCAAACGCAGACCCGACGCTGATTCGTTTGACGCCCATTTCACTCAACTGCTCGACCGTCAGTTTCAGCCCGCCGGACATCAGCACGTTGACCGGTTTGGGTGCCACGGCACGCACCACCGCCAAGACATCTTCAGCACTACGCAGCCCCGGCGCGTACAACACATCGGCGCCGGCGTCGGCAAATGCCAGCAAGCGGCGAATGGTGTCGTCCAGATCAGGATTGCCATGCAGGAAATTCTCGGCCCGCGCCGTGAGCGTAAAGGGGAATGGCAAGCTGCGGGCGGCGGCGACGGCGGCTTCGATGCGCGCAACGGCGTGCTCGAAACAGTAGATCGGTGCGTCTTCGCGGCCCGTGGCGTCTTCGATCGAACCGCCAACGGCCCCTGCATCCGCAACGCGCAAGATACTCTGTGCGCATTGCGCCGGGTCATCGGCGAAGCCGTTTTCCAGATCGACTGCCACCGGCAGATCGGTGGCGGCGACGATGGCCCGAACATTGGCCAACGTATCGTCCAGCGTCAGGCCACCATCCGGTCGGCCTTGAGAAAAGGCGTAGCCAGCGCTGGTGGTCGCCAATGCCTCGAAACCAAGGCTGGCGAGCATTTTTGCCGAGCCCGCGTCCCACGGGTTGGGAATGACAAACGCCCCGTCGCGCTCGTGCAGGGCTTTGAACGCTTGGGCTCGAAGGGTTTGCGCATCCATTGGCAGGCTCCTGAAGTAGGGATGAGGACGCCTCAGAGCAAGCCAAGTTGTTCGGCGGCGGGCTCTCTGTATAACTCAGGCAGCGGCGGCAGGCCAGGCAAACGCAGCATCAGTTGTGCGTGAAAACGTTGCGCGAGTTTCGCTGCTAACAGATTGTCGGAAGTGTGCAGGAAGATGTAGGGCGTGCGCCCCTCTTCAATCCATTCAGCGAATTTCTGGACCCAAGGCTCGAGGAATGGATCATTGGCGTCCAGCTGCGGATGGCCAATAAAGCGCACCTGCGGAAACTGCGTGAACGCGGCCGGCCGCGGCGGAACTCGGGGTTTCTGTGATTGCGCGTGCAGCACGGCGGGGTCGGTCGATGTGCAGCTGAACAGTGCGCGCGGGTCCAGGCAAATGCGTTCGACGCTACGCTCAAGCAACAGCCGATTGAGCGCGCGCTCGGCGTCACCCTTGGCGAAAAATTCATCGTGGCGTACTTCGACGGCCAGGGGTCGGTCAACGGCTTCGATGAACGCCGCCAGTTCGGGCAAGCGTTGCGGCGTGAAGCCTTTCGACAGCTGCAACCACAGCGGCGACACGCGAGCGCCCAACGGACTGAGCAAGTTAAGGAACGTTTCGGCGTTGGTGATTTGTTCGCGCAAATCTCCGCCGTGGCTGATGTCGCGAGGAAACTTGGCGGTGAAGCGAAAATGCTCCGGCATGACCTCGGCCCAGCGCTGCACCGTGGACGCAGCCGGGCTCGCGTAGAAGGTGGTATTGCCCTCTACGGCATTAAATATTTGCGAGTAGTAATTGAGGAATTCAGCAGGCTTTGCATCAGGCGGATAAAGGTAATCACGCCATGCGTTTTCACTCCACGACGGGCAGCCGAGGAAGTAAGGCAGCACCGTCAGATGTACAGGTCGAGACCCAGCACATCCGCATCCCAATCGACAAAACCGGCGGTGCTGAGGTAGCTGGCCAGTGCCATCGCGACACTTTTGCTCATGGCGCGGTGGTAAAGCATGTCTTGCTGACGGGCCGGGAGGTTGCTCAGGCGTTGCGCGGAAGCCTTGGCGGCACGAGCGGCCATTTGCTCTTCGGAGGGAAATTCCAGTTCGCCATCGATATCGATGGAGTCGTCCTCGACCACACGCCCTCTGGCAGGCTTGCGCTTGATGGGGTAGGACTGGGAGGAAAGGCCGTCTATACGCATAACGTCAAGGCTCGGTATCAATGATGGCAGTTTAGTGGCGCGCAGCACACTTCGCAAACAGCCGAGTGATAACTAGAACACAGAAATACGAAAAGGTTTAAAAACGGGGGGAGAAACTGACGATTGGCGTTGGATGTGAGTCCGCCATCGCGGGCAAGCCCGCTCCCACAAGGTCTGTGTCGTTCACCAATTTGCGGTCGACTCGAAACCTGTGGGAGCGGGCTTGCCCGCGATGGGGCCGACTCGGTCTGCCAGATCAACGCGCTTTCGGGGTTGCCACTTTATCGCGCAGATAAACCGGCTGAGCGTCATCTGCGACGATCGCTTCGCCGCGCTCCCAGGCAAATCGCGCCAGGGTCAGCAAGTCTTCGGCATGCGGCAACATCGCTGCATCCTGGCCACTCAGATTGACGGCGATGCGTTCGGCATACCCCCAACCGGTGCCCGCACCGAACCATTCGCCGCTGGTATCGGCGGGCAGTCCTGCCGCTTCCGGTGGCAACACTGCTTCATTGCCGACCAGACGCATTTCCCCGTTCGTTTCGCGGTAGCAGCCCCAATACACTTCATCCATGCGCGCATCGATGGCGGCAGCGACCTGGCTGACACCGTGTTCGCGATAAGCCCGCTGCGCCAGCACGGCGAGGTTTGATACCGGAAGAACCGGACGATCCAGCGCGAACGCCAGCCCTTGCACCACGCCAACCGCAATTCGCACCCCGGTAAACGCGCCCGGTCCACGGCCGAATGCAATCGCATCCACCGCCTGCAATGTGGTGCCAGCGTCGGCGAGCAGTTGCTGGATCATCGGCAACAACTTCTGCGCGTGCAGGCGCGGGATCACCTCGTAATGGCTCGTAACCTTGCCGTCATGCAGCAAGGCAACGGAGCAAGCTTCAGTCGCGGTGTCCAGGGCCAGCAAGGTGCTCATCGATGTTTCCACAAGAAAGGTCAGAAAAAGTGCGCCAGTATAAACAACTACGGCCCGCAAGCGGGCCGTAGAAGATCAAGCGATATTCAGCTCAGCGCTTCGAGCACCTTGCCGGTGATCGCTTCAACGGAGCCGACGCCTGCAATGTGGCTGTACTTCGGCTTGCCATCAGTCGCAGCGGAGAGCTTCTGGTAGAACTCAACCAGCGGTTTGGTCTGCGAGTGATAGACCGACAAGCGATGACGCACGGTTTCTTCAGTGTCGTCCTTGCGCTGCACCAGTGCTTCACCCGTGATGTCGTCTTTGCCGGCCAGTTTCGGCGGGTTGTAGACGGTGTGGTAAACGCGACCGCTGGCTTCGTGCACACGACGACCGGCGATGCGCTGAACGATTTCTTCGTCATCGACGGCGATTTCGACAACGTGGTCCAGCTCCACACCGGCATCAACCAGCGCTTCGGCCTGCGGAATGGTGCGCGGGAAACCGTCGAAGAGGAAACCGTTGGCGCAGTCGGACTGAGCGATACGGTCCTTGACCAGTGCAATGATCAGATCGTCGGAGACCAGACCACCGGCATCCATGATGCTCTTGGCCTTGATGCCCAGCTCGGTGCCGTTCTTGACCGCAGCACGCAGCATGTCGCCGGTGGAGATTTGCGGGATGCCGAACTTTTCGGTGATGAACTTTGCCTGAGTACCTTTTCCGGCCCCGGGAGCTCCCAGCAGAATGACGCGCATCGATGTGCTCCTCAAATTTTTATATAGATAACAACGGATTCGCCTCGTGGGGCGAATCTAAAAAAACAGGGTCGTGACCGCCCAAACGGCCAAAGGCTGATCAAGATACACAGCAGGCCCGGACCACACAAGCCGCCGAAAGTCGGAGAAACCCGCGCCTTGCGTGACCTTGCGAGGGGGTGCACCAAGTCGCAACCCCATCATTAACTGTCGCTTGGCAGTACTTCCCGCGCCAATTGAAAACGGCACTTGAGCCCATTACCGAGTGCCGCGCGCGCCCAGCGAAACCTTAGCCGGTATTTCGCAATCCAGCGGCAATCCCCGCCACAGACACCAGCAACGCCTGTTCCACGGGGCTGCCCTGCGCGACTTCCTGCTGCCGCGACCGCGCCAGCAACTCAGCCTGCAATAGATGAAGCGGGTCGAGGTAGGTGTTGCGCAGGCGGATGAATTCCAGGGTGTCGGGACTGTGCGCGAGCAGTTGCGACTGGCCAGTCAGCCCAAGCACGACAGCGCACGCCTGCGACAATAGGTCGCGTAAATGCGCACCTAAAGGCAGCAGTTCCGGCTCGACCAGACGCTCATCGTAGGACTGTGCGATATCGGCGTCGGCTTTGGCCAGGACCATTTCCAGCATGTCGATGCGCGTGCGGAAGAACGGCCACTGCTCGCGCATCTGCCCCAGCAGTTCGCCTTCACCGCGTTCCAGCGCCTTGCTCAGCGCCGCTTCCCAGCCGAGCCAGGCCGGCAGCATCAAGCGAGTCTGGGTCCAGCCGAAAATCCACGGGATCGCCCGCAAGCTCTCGATGCCGCCCGCGCGACGCTTCGCCGGACGACTGCCAAGTGGCAAGCGCCCCAACTCCTGCTCGGGCGTCGACTGGCGGAAATACTCGACGAATTGCGGATTTTCCCGCACCACGGCGCGGTAAGCGCTGACACCGTCTGCCGCCAATTCGTCCATCAGATGCCGCCATTCCGGCTCGGGTGGCGGCGGCGGCAAGAGCGTCGCTTCAAGGACGGCCGCCAGGTAAAGATTGAGGTTCTGCTCGGCGATGTCCGGCAGGCCAAATTTGAAACGAATCATTTCCCCTTGCTCGGTGGTGCGGAAACGCCCCGCGACCGAACCCGGTGGCTGCGACAGAATCGCCGCGTGTGCCGGACCGCCACCACGACCCACGGTGCCGCCGCGACCGTGGAACAGCAGCAGTTCGACTTGCTGCTCGCGGCAAATATCGACCAGACGCTCCTGCGCCCGGTACTGCGCCCACGCCGCCGCCGTGGTGCCGGCGTCCTTGGCCGAATCCGAGTAACCGATCATCACTTCCTGCGGCCCCTGCAGACGCGTGCGATACCCCGGCAGCAGCAACAGTTTCTCGATAACCGGGCCCGCGTTATCGAGGTCGGCGAGGGTCTCGAACAATGGCACCACGCGCATCGGTCGCAATACGCCGGACTCTTTGAGCAGCAGTTGCACGGCCAGCACATCGGAAGCGGCGCCCGCCATGGAAATCACGTAGGAACCCAGCGATGCAGCGGGTGCCGCTGCGATTTCGCGGCAGGTGGCGAGCACTTCCGCGGTATCGGCAGACGGTTTGAAATACGCCGGCAGCAATGGCCGACGGTTATTCAGTTCGCGCGATAGGAAGTCGATGCGCTGCTCTTCGCTCCAGTCTTCGTAGCGACCCAGCCCCAGGTAGTCGGTGATTTCGGTCATGGCGGCGCAGTGTCGAGTCGAATCCTGGCGCACATCGAGGCGCACCAGGAACAGGCCAAACGTCACAGCCCGACGCAAGCAATCGAGCAGCGGTCCGTCCGCGATCACGCCCATGCCGCATTCGTGCAGCGACTGGTAACACAGCTCGAGTGGATCAAGCAGGTCGCGATTGTCTTGCAGCACATCGGCGCTGACGGCGGTGGCTGTGCTCAGGGAGGCGTGAGCCCAGCTACGCGTGGCGCGCAGGCGTTCGCGCAGCTGTTTGAGTACCGCGCGGTAGGGCTCGGCGCTGTCCCCGGCCTTGGCTTTGAGCGCGTCGCTGGCCTGCTGCATCGATAATTCGGCCGCCAGGTGATCGATATCGCGCACGAACAAATCGGCGGACATCCACCGCGCCAGCAGCAGGACTTCACGGGTAACGGCAGCAGTCACGTTCGGGTTGCCGTCACGGTCGCCGCCCATCCACGAGGCAAAGCGAATCGGCGCCGCCTCCATGGGCAAGTGCAGACCGGTAGCGTCGTGCAGGGCCTTGTCGGCCTTGCGCAAATAGTTCGGGATCGCCTGCCACAACGAATGCTCGATCACCGCAAAACCCCATTTGGCTTCATCGACCGGAGTCGGCCGGGTGCGGCGGATTTCTTCGGTGTGCCACGCTTCTGCAATCAAGCGCTGCAGCTTTGTCTGGATCTGCTCGCGTTCGGCGCTGGTGAGGTCGCGATGATCCTGCGCGGCGAGTTGCGCGGCGATGGCGTCATATTTCTGGATCAGCGTGCGACGCGCCACTTCAGTCGGATGCGCAGTCAGCACCAGGTCGATTTCCAGTCGCCCCAATTGCCGGGCCAGCGACTCGGGTTTATGCCCCTCGGCCAGCAGACGCGCGAGCAGCTCCGGCAACACGCGCGTTTCGAACGGCGCCGGCTGCGACTCTTCGCGCCGGTGAATCAATTGATACTGCTCGGCGATATTGGCCAGGTTGAGGAACTGGTTGAACGCACGCGCGACCGGCAGCAATTCTTCCTCGCTCAGTTGATTGAGGCTGGCGCTCAGCTCCGCGTCCATCGAACCACGACGGTCCGCCTTGGCGCCCTTGCGGATCTGCTCGATCTTGTCGAGAAAGCCATCCCCGTACTGTTCACGAATGGTATTGCCCAACAGCTCACCCAGCAGGTGAACGTCCTCGCGCAAGCGTGCGTCAATATCGGTCATCAGCAGTTCTCCAGCGAAAAATCCGGTCAGCCAAGACCTCAAAGAGTGCCGTCCCGGGCCGCTTCTTACAAGCAAACGACGAAGGGACTTTAAACCCTTGGCGTTAAAGCTAGTCTCAAGGGTAAGCCACACAACGGCTTTAGCCGGCCAGATGCCGGACATTCACAGGGCCTGCCACGAGCAGGAGCGCCATGAGGTCATTATGAAAATCCGCGAACTTGCCCAGCATTGGGAAGAAAACGCCAAGGGTCGATTGACCGACACCGGGTACACGATTCATCTGGACATGGAAGCGGCTGCCCGGCTGGCGGCCATTACCGAGATGTACCCCAAGCGACACCCGGAAGAACTGCTCGGCGAATTGATCGGCGCGGCGCTGGAAGAGCTGGAAAAAAGCTTTCCGTATGTGAAGGGTTCGACGGTTGTAGCCACTGATGAGGAAGGCGATCCGCTGTACGAAGACGTCGGTCCGACGCCGCGTTTTCTCGCGCTGTCCCGTCGGCATCTGCATGATTTGGTGTCGGGGGACGATTAGAAGCACTGATTGCGTCCGACCTCAATTGTAGGAGCGAGCTTGCTCCTGCAGGGTGTGTGATCGCCCAAAAATCTCACTCGAATTTCCCCGCGCGTACCCCTTCCCATCGTCAAAGTTCCCGACATAGGGCCTTGTCCAGTTGGTCGGAATTTTTTTCAGGCGATTGGCCATACTTGCTGAACTTTTGAAAAACGTCTCGGGTCACAGCCATTAACCACGCCTGGGACGACCGTTTCAAAATACCCCGGAAAATAACGGTTGCGGCTCCACACCCAGGATGGATTTTTTGTTTTTCAGGAGTTATCACAATGGAGTTGAAAACCATGAAGACCCCAACTGCCAAATCCTCGTTTACTTCACTGCGCGGTTTGAAGCTGGCAGCCTTGGCACTCGGCAGCACCTTCGTACTGGCCGGTTGCGCCGGCAACCCGCCGAGCGAGCAATACGCTGTCACCCAATCGGCAGTCAACAGCGCCGTCAGCGCTGGCGGTACCGAGTTTGCAGCGGTGGAAATGAAATCCGCTCAGGACAAACTCAAGCAGGCCGAACTGGCCATGCACGACAAGGATTACGAACAAGCGCGCATTCTGGCCGAACAGGCTGAGTGGGACGCTCGCGTTGCCGAGCGCAAAGCTCAAGCGATGAAAGCCGAACAGGCTGTGAGGGATTCCCAGAAAGGGGTTCAGGAACTGCGTCAGGAAAGCCAGCGCACCGTGCAATAAGCGCTCTGCTGCGACGTACTTCTTATTCGACTTAAAAGGACGAAACCAACATGCGTAAACAATTGATGATCCCTGCCCTGCTGGCCGCAAGTGTTGCACTGGCTGCCTGCTCGACGCCGCCTAACCAGAATCTGGAACAGGCCCGTACCAACTACAGCGGTCTGCAAGCCAACCCGCAGGCGAGCAAAGTTGCGGCGCTGGAAACCAAAGATGCCAGCGATTATCTGGACAAGGCCGACAAGGCTTATCTGAACAAAGAAGACGAGTACAAAGTTGATCAACTGGCTTATCTGACCAATCAGCGCGTAGAAGTGGCGAAACAGACCATCGCCCTGCGCACCGCAGAAGCCAACTTGAAGGATGCATCGGCGCAACGTGCCCAGGCGCGTCTGGACGCTCGTGATCAGCAGATCAAGCAGCTGCAGGACAGTCTGAACGCCAAGCAGACCGATCGCGGTACAGTGGTGACTTTCGGTGACGTGTTGTTCGCCACCAACAAGGCTGACCTGAAATCCAGCGGTTTGGTGAATATCAACAAACTGGCGCAATTCCTTCAGGAAAACCCGGACCGCAAAGTGATTGTCGAAGGCTATACCGACAGCACCGGCGCGGCTTCGTACAACCAGTCGCTGTCTGAGCGCCGCGCAAACTCCGTGCGCATGGCTCTGGTGAAAATGGGCGTTGATCCAGCGCGCATCGTTGCTCAGGGTTACGGCAAGGAATACCCGGTTGCTGAAAACAGCAGCGTTTCGGGTCGTGCAATGAACCGTCGTGTGGAAGTGACCATTTCCAACGACAACCAGCCTGTGGCGCCGCGTTCGTCTGTTAGCTCGAACTAAGCTCCACGCTGGAACACAAAAGCCCCGCCTGAGTCGATCAGGCGGGGCTTTTTGTCATGATCAAAAGATCGCAGCCTCGTTTCACTCGACAGCTCCTACATTGGATTGCGTTCTCCTGTAGGAGCTGTCGAGTGAAACGAGGCTGCGATCTTTTCGGCCGCGCTACGGTTGCAACTTCTGCGGGGTTTCTTCGCCCATGCAGCGCACGGCTCTTTTCTTGTTGTTGATCAACACGCCGCTCAGCCCTTTCTGTTCAGTGTCGAACATCACCAGCACGCCATCGATGCATTGCGCCACTTGTGCCGCCGGCTCCACAGATACTTTGTAGTCTTCGCCCGGCACGGTCTTGAGCATGGTGAAGTCGCTGAGCAACAGCGCGTCTTCAGGCTTGGCAAAGTGCAGGTAACCGTAAAACCACAGGGCACCGACGGTGCCGAGGATGCTGCAGATACCGGTGATGATCAGCGGGATGGCGTTGCGTTCTTCAGTCATTGCGGACTCTCTGGTGATTCGTTTACAGGATTCGATGGTGCCGGATAATTGGGGATTTCACCCAGTCGGCGCAAACCGTCGAAGTGCTGCGGATCGTCGAGATAACGCAGCATGACTTTGCGCCAGACCGGGTCGGCGAATGTTTGCACATGACCGCCACGGGTCAGTTGCAGCACTCGCGGGGGCGGCGCAGCTTGATACAGACGGATGCCATTGGAAAGGGGCACGATCGGATCGTCGATGCTGTGGTAGATCAGTTTCGGCACGCCGTTAAGCTGCGCCATGGAATTGATCGCGCTGTCGCCGTCCGGCACCAGCCAGGACAGCGGCACTTGCAGCGGCCAGGTCAGCCAGGAATTGCTCAGGGCGAATCGACCGATGCTGCGGTAACTGGCCGGGACGCCATCGAGCACGAACGCCTTGAGTTGCTTTTGCCGTTGCGGGTGCTGCACCAGGTAATGCACGGCCATCGAACCGCCGAGGCTTTGACCGAGCAGGATCAGCGGTTTGCCTTTCACCTCTGGCGCCTCATCGAGCCATTGGAAGGCAGCATCGATGTCCTGATAAATCGCCGGCAAGCTTGGTTCGCCCTCGGACAGACCGTACCCGCGATAGTCGATCAGCAGGACCTGATAGCCTTCTTCCGGCAACCACCCACTGCCGCCCAGGTGCATCGGCAGATTACCGCCGTTGCCGTGCAGGTGCAGGACCGTGCCTTTGACGTCGACGCCTTGTTTGGCTGGCAGCCACCAGGCGTTGAGCTTGAGGCCGTCAGCGGTGATCAGGGTGACTTCGCGGTATTCGAGTTTGGCTTTCGCGGGAGTGAAGAGTTGGCCGGGCTCGGGGTAGAACAGCAGCGAGCTGCAGCCGCTCAAGGTCAGGAATAGGCAGAGGATGCCGAGGATTCTCATCCGGTGAAACCTCGCAAGAAGATGAACTGAAATACAACTCCCTGTAGGAGCGAGCCTGCTCGCGATAGCGGTGTATCAGGCAACATCAATATTGAATGTCAGTCCGCTATCGCGAGCAGGCTCGCTCCTACAGGGTGATTTGTGTTTTACAAAATGTTGGAATAATCCGCTTCGATCCGGTCCAGGCTCAGGTGGTTGAGGAAGTTGGAGAAGCACATCCAGGCTGACAGCGCATTCATGTCGCGGAACTGTTCCGGCAGGTACTTGGGCGCTACCACCAGACCTTCATCGACCAACTGACGCAACGTGCGCATGTCTTCCAGCGTGGTCTTGCCGCAGAACAGCAGCGGCACCTGCTCCAGCTTGCCCTTACGCACGGCCAACTGAATGTAGTTGTAAACCATGATGAAGCCCTTGAGGTAGGACAAGTCTTTGGTGAATGGCAGACCGGTCGGCACCGAACCGCGGAAAACCCGACTGGCGTTTCCGTAGCTTTCCGCCATTTCAAAACCCTGCTCGCGGAAGAACTCGAAGATCTGCAGGAAGTCTGCGCCCTCCTCGACCATGTGAATGGCGCGGGTGCGGTTGGTGAGTTTGCGCAAGCGACTCGGGTACGAGGCGAAGGTGATGATTTCCATCAGGATGGCCAGGCCTTCCTGAGTCACCGTCGACGATGGCGGCCCTTTGGACAGAAAGGTGCAGATAGGCTGGTTCAAACCGTTCAGCGTGGTGCCAACATGCACCAACCCCTCGTGCACCTCCAGCGCACGTACGTCACGCTCGTTGAACATCGCATCGGTGCGAATCTTGATGTAGTCGGCACCAGCTGCCGCGTCGGCGACGATACCGTCGGACTCGAACACGCGAATGGTTTCTTCTGCCTCGCCGAATACCCGGCTCAAGCGGGTCTGCAACATATTCACGGCGTCCTTGGCAGTAAGGATTTTCGGCTCATCCTTCAAATCGCCGCGACCGTCGATGTTATTGAGGTAATCGGAAAGCATCAGCCCCAGGTCGGACAGCGTCGGATCGCCGGCATGAAACGCATCGGAAGCAGCGCCGTACAACTCTTGAGAGATCAGGCCGAAATCTTCGGTGCCGCGCGCTTCGAGCATGCGCACCACCATCCGGTATTCCTTGCACATGCGCCGCATGATCTGGCCGACCGGGTTAAACTGGCCAAGCTGACGGGTGATGTCACGCTCGATGTTCTGAAATTCCAGTTTCACTTTGCTGGAGTCGAACGCCAGAGGACGGTTGAGGTAGTAATCGCGGTCGACAGCCGGCATTTCCTTGCCCTTGGCCTTGAGGAAACCCTTGCGGATGCTGTCATCCCATTTGACCGCGTCGAGGACGCGTATCGGCGTCTGTGCCAGCACAATGCGATCGGACAAAATGCGTATCGTCTGCTGGTAATCGTCCACCCGAAACTCCTGTAGAAAAACCGTTATTTGGCTTTGGTCTGGCGCTGATAGCGCACGGCTTCAACGAACACGTCGGAATTGGCCGGGTTGTCGAGGTACGCGAAAACCTGATCCATCGCGGTGTTGACCAGTACGCCGTCGCCGTCGTCGGTCTGAAAGCCTTCGCCGCTGAGGACGTTCTGCCCCATGGCCTGATTGATCTGCTCGAGGTCGAGGTTGTAGACCACCAGTTCCTGCTTGTCAGTGAGTTCGAAACCGGCAATCGTGAAGTGCCCGCCGAACTGCGCCGGAACCTTCGCCGACAGATACCAGCGATTGCCGTGGCGCGAAACGGTGAAGGGATAGGCTTCGCGCTCTTTGGGTTTGGCTCTGAAGTAACTGACGGCCTGGTAGCGATTGTCGCCAGTGCGCGTCAGTTCAAGATTCATCGGCTCGCCCCAGGCGTTGGTGCTGGTCCACTTGCCGAGCAGTCCTTTGGGCGCAGGGTCGCTGGCGGGCAACGGCTCGCGAAAGGTCACCAGACAGCCACTGAGCAGCAGGAACGACAGGGCGATCACAGCGACACGCCAGGTTTTCATTCAACACTCCTATGAAAAAGCTGCGTCCTCAAGCGAACACCCGCCCCTTGTAGGAGTGAGCCTGCTCGCGATAGCGGTAATCCAGCCAAACATCAATGTTGAATGTCAGACCGCAATCGCGAGCAGGCTCACTCCCACAGGGGTTGTGGCGCCCATTGGGGTTAAACCGACGCCAGCACCAGGTGCATATAACGCGTGAGAGTGCCGAGCATTTCCGCTTCGGCCCCAGGCTCGGCGTCATTGAGCAGGCCCTGATATTCCATCCGACCGATTATCGCCGTCAACACCTTGGCATCCTGTTGTGGCTCCCGGGAGCCCAATACCTGAAACAGCTGACACGTGCCCTGCAGCAAAATTTGCTGATGTGAACGCACCAACAGTGCCAGACGCGGGTTCAGCAGCGCTTCCTGACGGAACGCCTGTTCGGCCATCAAGTGCTCGCGCCGGCTGATCAACTGCCGGTGCACATAGTCCGCCATCAGCTGCGCAATGTCGTCCGCCAAACGCGACCGCGACTCGGGGCTGCCATCGCCGCTGACCACCATCTCGCGCAGCAGGCCTTCGTTGTTCACCCACAACTTGGCCATATAGGCTGCGCTGCGCTCAACATATTGGGCGAAGGTATCGGTGAGCAAATCATCGATATCCTTGAAATAGTAAGTCGTTGCCGACAGCGGCACAGCGGCTTCGGCAGCTACCGCACGGTGGCGCACGGCGCGCACGCCATCACGCACGACGATCCGCATGGCGGCATCGAGAATATCCTGTCGCCGCTGCTCGCTGCCCTGTCGGCTGGCCTTGCGACCCTGGTACTGAACACTTTCAGCGACCGCAGTGGCGATGCCTGCTGCACCTTCTTGAGCAATTGCAAGGTTCACGACCGCTATCCCTCTCTCAACTTCAAAAGTAACCAATTGATACGTTTGTACCAGACGCGCAATAAAAAGCCGCCTGTTATAGGCGGCTTTTTGTTTGAAACACTTACGCTTGCGGCCGCATGTGCGGGAACAGGATCACGTCGCGAATCGACGGGGAGTTGGTCAGCAGCATTACCAGACGGTCGATGCCGATGCCTTCACCGGCGGTTGGCGGCATGCCGTATTCGAGTGCGCGGACGAAATCGGCGTCGTAGTGCATCGCCTCGTCATCACCGGCATCCTTGTCGGCCACCTGCGCCATGAAGCGTTCTGCCTGATCTTCCGCGTCGTTCAACTCGGAGTAGGCGTTGGCGATTTCACGGCCGCCGATGAACAACTCGAAGCGGTCGGTGACGTTCGGGTTCTCGTCGTTGCGGCGCGCCAATGGCGACACTTCGAATGGGTACTGGGTGATGAAGTGCGGCTGCTCGAGTTTGTGCTCGACCAGTTCTTCGAAAATCATCACCTGCAATTTGCCCAGACCTTCGAAGCCCAGCACCTTGGCGCCGGCCTTCTTGGCGATGGCGCGAGCCTTGTCGATGTCAGTCAGGTCGTCGGCGGTAAGCTCAGGGTTGTACTTGAGGATCGAGTCGAACACCGACAGACGCACGAACGGCTCGCCGAAGTGGAACACTTTGTCGCCGTAAGGCACGTCGGTGCTGCCCAACACCAGCTGCGCCAGTTCACGGAACAGTTCTTCGGTGAGGTCCATGTTGTCTTCGTAATCGGCGTACGCCTGATAGAACTCCAACATGGTGAATTCAGGGTTGTGACGAGTCGAAACGCCTTCGTTACGGAAGTTGCGGTTGATCTCGAACACTTTTTCAAAACCGCCAACCACAAGCCGCTTGAGGTACAGCTCAGGCGCGATGCGCAGGAACATTTCCATGTCCAGCGCGTTGTGGTGAGTCTCGAACGGCTTGGCCGCCGCGCCACCGGGGATGGTCTGCAGCATCGGTGTTTCGACTTCGAGGAAGTCGCGCTGCATCAGGAAGCTGCGGATGTGGGCGATGACTTGCGAACGGACGCGGAAAGTCTGACGCACGTCTTCGTTGACGATCAGGTCGACGTAACGCTGGCGGTAGCGCTGTTCGGTGTCGGTCAGGCCGTGGTGCTTGTCCGGCAACGGGCGCAGGGATTTGGTCAGCAGGCGCACGTTGGTCATTTCAACGTACAGGTCGCCCTTGCCGGAGCGCGCCAGAGTGCCTTCGGCGGCAATGATGTCGCCCATGTCCCAGGTTTTCACCGAGGCCAGGGTTTCTTCGGACAGGGTCTTGCGGTTGACGTAAACCTGGATGCGCCCGGTCATGTCCTGGATCACCATGAACGAGCCACGGTTGAGCATGATGCGACCGGCAACCTTGACCGGGATTGCAGCTTCCGCAAGCTCTTCCTTGGTCTTGTCCGCGTACTGTTTCTGCAACTGACTGCAGTAGTTTTCGCGGCGGAAGTCGTTCGGGAAGGCATTGCCCTTGGCGCGCTCGGCAGCCAGCTTTTCCTTGCGCAGGGCGATCAGGGAGTTTTCTTCCTGTTGCAGGGCTTGCGGGTCGAGTTCTAGGTCGCTCATGTCTTTAAATATCCATCAGGTTCGTTGTCCCCGGCCTGTGGCCGGGGATCGCCAGCAAGCCGGCTCCTACAGGGGGGATCGATGTGTGGGTTACAGGCCTTGTTTCAGGCTTGCCACCAGGTATTCGTCGATATCGCCGTCGAGCACCTTGTCACAGTCGCTGCGTTCGATGTTGGTGCGCAGATCCTTGATCCGCGAGGCATCAAGCACGTACGAACGGATCTGGTGACCCCAGCCGATGTCCGACTTGGTGTCTTCCAGCGCTTGCGAGGCGGCGTTGCGTTTCTGCACTTCCTGCTCGTACAGGCGCGCCCGCAACATTTTCATCGCGGTGTCTTTGTTGGCGTGCTGGGAGCGTTCGTTCTGGCAGCTGACCACGGTGTTGGTCGGTACGTGGGTGATCCGTACGGCCGAGTCGGTGGTGTTTACGTGCTGACCACCGGCACCGGAGGAGCGGTAGGTGTCGATGCGCAGGTCCGACGGGTTGATGTCGATTTCGATGTTGTCATCGATTTCCGGCGACACGAACACGGCCGAGAACGAGGTGTGACGACGGTTGCCGGAGTCGAACGGACTCTTGCGCACCAGACGGTGCACGCCGATTTCGGTACGCAGCCAGCCAAAAGCGTATTCGCCTTTGATGTGCACGGTGGCGCCTTTGATACCGGCGACTTCACCGGCCGACAGTTCCATGATGGTCGCGTCGAAACCGCGTTTGTCAGCCCAGCGCAAATACATGCGCAACAGGATATTGGCCCAGTCCTGAGCCTCGGTACCGCCAGAGCCGGCCTGGATGTCCAGGTAGGCGTTGTTGGCGTCCATCTCGCCGCTGAACATGCGCCGGAATTCGAGTTTTTCCAGCGACTCGCGCAGACGTTCGACTTCAGCGGCGACGTCATCGACGGCGGCCTGGTCTTCTTCTTCGGCGGACATCAGCAGCAAATCTTTGGCGTCGGCCAGACCGCTGTGCATTTCGTCGAGGGTATCGACGATCTGAGCCAGCAGCGACCGCTCGCGGCCCAGTTCCTGAGCGTACGACGGGTTGTTCCAGACAGCCGGATCTTCAAGCTCGCGATTGACTTCAGTCAGACGCTCATGCTTTTGATCGTAGTCAAAGATACCCCCGAATAGTTTCGGAGCGCTCGGACAGGTCCTTGATACTGTTAAGGATCGGGTTGATTTCCATGGCGGGCAGCACTCGTTGGCGAACTTTTGAAAGCCGGCGAGTATACCGTAATCAAGCTGTCACGGCAGCCCGCCTGGCGGCTTTACCAGCGAATGGATTTGAGCGAGCGACGATGCTCTTGTAGCAGCTGCCGAGCCCGCGAGGCTGCGTCCGGCTGCGAAGCAGTCGTAAACCAGACACTACGGTGCCCCAGGCAAACCGCGTGCACAGGATTGGCGAGGACTGCGTCCTCGAACGCAGCCTCGCAGGCTCGGCAGCTGCTACATAAGGGCGCATTCACAAGGCCGCATTCCAAGTGCCTTACGCGATGCCCACCTGATTGCGCCCATTGTGCTTGGCCAGGTACAGCCCCTTGTCCGCCGCCGAAATCAGCTGCCGGCAGTCGCTGCCCTGTTGCGGGACGATCGTCGAGAGGCCGATGCTGATGGTCAGGCTGGATCCTTCAATCGGCGAAATATGCGGAATCTTCAGCGCCGCCACCGACTGGCGTAACTTCTCAGCCACCAACCGGGCGCCACCCGGCGAGGTATTGGGCAAGACCAGCGCAAACTCTTCGCCGCCATAACGCGCCGGCAAATCCGACGGCCGTGCGCTGGCGTCGCGAATGGCGGTCGCCACTTTACGTAACGCCTCATCGCCTTCGAGATGGCCAAAACTGTCGTTATAGGATTTGAAATAATCCACGTCGATCATCAGCAATGACAACTGACTCTGGTCGCGCAAGGCGCGGCGCCATTCCAGCTCCAGGTATTCGTCGAAATGCCGGCGGTTCGACAGCCCGGTCAGGCCATCCGAGTTCATCAGGCGTTGCAGCACCAGATTGGTGTCGAGCAACTGCTGCTGGCTGACCCGCAACGCGCGGTAAGCCGCATCTCGCTGCAAAAGGGTCATGTAGGAACGCGAGTGATAACGGATGCGCGCCACCAGCTCGATGTTGTCCGGCAGTTTAACCAGATAATCATTGGCCCCGGACGAGAACGCCGCGCTCTTGATCAGCGGGTCTTCCTTGGTCGACAGAACGATGATCGGAATGTCCTTGGTCGCCGGGTGGTTGCGGTACTCGCGCACCAGGCTCAGGCCATCGAGCCCGGGCATCACCAGGTCTTGCAGAATCACCGTCGGCTTGATGCGAATCGCCTGCGCCACCGCCTGATGCGGATCAGCGCAAAAATGGAAATCGATATTGGCTTCGCTCGCCAGCCCGCGGCGCACCGCTTCGCCGATCATGGCCTGGTCGTCCACCAGCAACACCATGGCGGCGTTTTCGTCAGTCTTGATGCCGTCGAATTGCAGATCATTCATGTGCGATCACCTGAGTGGTGCTTGGGCCAGGATTGCTGCCTAAAGTAGTCATTGGCCGAGAATCTCCAGCAATCGTGGTGCGATCTTGTCCAGTGGGCGAATCTCCATGGCGGCGTCGATGGCCGCAGCCGCTTTCGGCATGCCATACACCGCACTGCTTTGTTGATCCTGAGCGATGGTCAGGTAACCCCGTTGGCGCATGAGTTTGAGCCCCTGCGCACCGTCCCGGCCCATGCCCGTAAGCAAAACGCCAACGGCATCGCCGTTCCAGTGATGGGCTACGCTGTCGAAAAACACGTCGATCGACGGTCGATAAATTTCGTTGACCGGCTCGGCGGTGTAGGCCAGCGTGCCGTTCTTCAACAAACGGATGTGGTGATTGGTGCCAGCCAGCAGGACCGTGCCGGGTTGCGGCGGCTCGCCTTCCCGGGCCAGACGCACGTCGAGGCCGCTGGCGCTGGCGAGCCACTCGGCCATGCCGGCAGCGAACACCTGATCAACATGCTGCACCAACACGATGGCTGCGGAAAAATCCCGTGGCAAACCCTTGAGCAGGACTTCCAGCGCCGCCGGTCCGCCAGCGGACGAGCCGATGGCAATCAGCCGCTGACGCGAAGCGGAACTGCGCAGAGAGCTGGGCGCGGGCCGCTCGCGCTGAGCACGGTCGCCGATCAGCCAGCCGATGTTCATGATTTTGCGCAACAGCGGCGCGGCAGCTTCCTGAGCGTTGCCGGCACCCAGTGCCGGCGTGTCGACCACATCCAGCGCACCGTGGCCCATGGCCTCGAACACCCGGTGCACGTTCTGCTGACGGTCGACAGTGACGATGACGATGGCGCACGGAGTCTCAGCCATGATGCGCCGCGTCGCTTCGATGCCATCCATGACTGGCATGATCAGGTCCATCAGGATCAGATCCGGGGTGTTCTCGGCGCAACGCTGCACCGCCTCGGCGCCATTGACGGCGACCCAGACCACTTCGTGTGCCGGCTCGAATGCCACGGCGCGGCGCAAAGCCTCGACCGCCATGGGCATGTCGTTGACGATGGCGATTTTCATGAGCGCGGGCCTCCGATGAGCTCGACCACCGCATCAAGCAGGGCGTCATCATGAAAACTGGCTTTCGCCAGATAATAGTCGGCGCCGGCGTCCAGACCACGCCGCCGATCTTCCTCGCGGTCCTTGTAGGACACGACCATCACCGGCAGCGATTGCAGGCGGTTGTCGCGGCGCAATAGCGATACCAGCTCGATACCGTCCATGCGCGGCATATCAATGTCGGTGATCAACAGGTCGAAATCCTCCGAACGCAGCGCGTTCCAGCCATCCATACCGTCCACCGCGACGGCCACGTCATAACCGCGATTGAGCAACAGCTTGCGCTGCAATTCGCGCACAGTGAGCGAATCGTCCACCACCAGAATCCGTTTGCGCGCCGCTTCCACCGCTTGATTGCTGTGCCGTGCGATCCGTTCGAGGCGCCCGGTATTG
Organism: Pseudomonas sp. Ant30-3; assembly: GCF_000690905.1. Lineage (GTDB taxonomy): Bacteria > Pseudomonadota > Gammaproteobacteria > Pseudomonadales > Pseudomonadaceae > Aquipseudomonas. Next base: position 211,191 of record NZ_JMCL01000059.1, read on the forward strand.
AGTAGCTTATCGACCGAACGCAGCATGTCTTCAACATCGACGATCAACACCACCGAGCCGTCGTCGAGCAGCGCACCGGCGGAGATGTCCTGCACTTTGCCCAGACGCTCGTCCAACGGCAAGACTACCAGCGTGCGTTCGCCAATGAAGCGCTCCACCGCCACACCGTAAATCGCCTCGCGCTCGCGGATCACCACGACTTTGAGCGTGGGCTGGTTATGCTGGCTCGCCGGGCGTTGCAGCAGCTGGCTCGCGGCCACCAGGCCAACATGCCGGCCTTCGTACCAGAAATGCTGCCGGCCCTCGAGCTGAACAATGTCTGCAGGTTCGAGATCGCACATGCGTTCGATGTGCGCCAGCGGAAAGGCATACGCCTCGTCGCCGACCTCTACCACCAGGCTGCGCACCACCGACAGTGTCAGCGGTACTTCGAGATGGAAGCGGCTGCCCTCGCCCGCCGTCTGTTCCAGCACCACCGCGCCGCGCAGTTGCCGCACCATGTGCTGGACTGCGTCCAGGCCGACGCCGCGACCGGACACTTCTGTGACCTTGTCGCGCAGGCTGAAACCCGGCAGAAACAGAAACGTCAGGAGTTCATCTTCGCTCAACTGCGCAGCTGTTTCGGCGGGGGACAGCTGACGTTCGATGACGCTGCGGCGCACCTTCTCCAGATCGACACCCTGGCCGTCATCGCTCAATTCCAGCACCAGCAGGCCTGCCTGATGTGAGGCACGCAGGCGAATCACGCCCTCGGCGGGTTTGCCGGCCAGCAGCCGTTGCTCGGAAGATTCGATGCCGTGATCCACTGCATTGCGCAACAGGTGCGTGAGCGGCGCTTCGAGCTTTTCAAGGACGTCGCGATCAACCTGGGTTTTCTCGCCCTCAACCTCCAGGCGCACCTGTTTGCCGAGACTGCGACCGAGGTCGCGAACCATGCGCACCTGTCCGCTCAACACATCGGCAAACGGGCGCATGCGACAGGCCAGCGCCGTATCGTAGAGCACCTGCGCGCGCTGGCTGGCCTGCCAGGCAAACTCATCCAGCTCGGCATTTTTCTCCACCAGCAACTGCTGGGATTCCGTCAGCAGACGGCGCGCATCTTCGAGGGCTTCCCGCGCCTCCAGGCTCAAGGTCATTTCCTTGAGCTGCACGTTGAGATTTTCCAGTGCGCGCAGGCCGTTGCCCTGCATGCGCTTCAAACGCTGCATGGTCGCCAGGTGCGGTTTGAGCCGCAGGGTTTCCACCAGCGACTTGCTCGACAGATCGAGCAGGCTGTTCAAGCGCTCGGCCGTAACGCGCAATACACGCTCGCCATTTTCGGTAGTGCGTCTGGTTTTGCGCGGCGGATCGACAGGAACGACCGGCGCGACAGTCGGCGGCTCGACCACGGGCACCGGCACTTCGATCACCGCCTCTTGCGACTCGGCCATAAATGGCGCGATCGGCGTGCTGATCGGCGCCGCCAGTGCCAGAGGGTCCAGCAACTTTGCCATCAGCGCCACATAGTGTTCGATATCGGCAGGCGTCGGCGCAGCGTTCGGCGTGGCGATGCGCATCAACATATCGGTGCCCTGCAGCAACGCGTCGATGTGCTCGGGCCGCAGGTACAGGCGCCCTTCCTGCGCACTGACCAGGCAATCTTCCATCACATGGGCGACGCTGACACCGGCCTCGACCCCGACGATCCGCGCGGCGCCTTTGAGTGAATGGGCTGCGCGCATACACGATTCAAGATGATTGGCTTGAGTCGGATCGCGCTCCAGCGCCAGCAGACCAGCACTGAGCACCTGTGTCTGGGCCTCGGCTTCCAGGCTGAACAGCTCGAACAACGAGGCGTCGCGCATTTGCTCGGGGGTCATGTGAGGCTCCGGGACACGGCGGACAACAGTTGTTCTTCATCCAGCCAACGCAGGCTGCGGCCCTTGAATGACAACACGCCCCGGGTGAATCTGGCGCTGGCGTGGCTGCCCGAGCGGGACGCCGCGTCGAGCAGGCGTTCGTCGATGGCGTGAATGCCATCCACCTCGTCCACCGGCACCATCACCGGCCCGCCCTGCGCGGCGATGATCAGCATGCGTGGCGTCACGCGCGCTCCGGGTGTGACGCTGCTCGCACTGTCCAAGCCCAGAAGATCGGCCAATGACAGGCACGCCACCAGCGCGCCGCGCACGTTCGCCACGCCGAGCAAGGCTCGCGAGCGCTGATGCGGCAGCGAGTGAATGGCCTGCAGGGGTGCCACTTCGACCAGGCTGCGCGTGGCCAGAGCGAGCCATTCTTCGCCGAGACGAAACATCAACAGTGAACGGGTTTTGACGTCGCTTTGCAGTTCGACCGCGATCTGCCCGCGGTCCTCCTGCTGCAAGGCGTAGCGATCGAGCAGGCGCGTGGCCGCGGCGCCGTACACCGCGCAATTGCGGCAATGAATGTGCTCGCCCAGCAACGGGCAGGATTTGTCGCCATGGATGCCGATGCGGTTCCAGCAATCGTCGATGGCCTGGGCATCTTCATGAATCAGGCTAAAGCTGTCGGCCCCAGTCATCGTTTACGCTCGCTGTCGGCGGTGCGCGCTGCGCGCTCTTGCAAACGTCGGGCTCCGGCCGCGTTGCCCTGCGACTGCAACAAAGCCGCCAAATGCATCAGTGCTTCGCCATGTTGCGGGTCGAGGTACAACGCCTTGCGGTAAAAGCCCTGGGCTTCGAGGGTGCTGCCGGCGACATCGCTGAGCAATCCCAGCCAGTAAAACACTTGGGCCACGGGTTCGTGGCTACGCAAGTATTGCTCACACGCCACACGGGCCTCGGCACTTTTGCCTTCGTTGGCCAGCGCGGCAATGTTCGCCAGTAACGTGGCCGCGTCCGGGCTGGCGGCTTTTTTCGCCCGCGGCAGCGGCGTGACCGGTGCGAAGGGTCGGCGCACGGCAGGTGGCGCACTGCTGGCGAAAGGTTTTGCCGGCAACGGCTGGCGCACCGGCAGCGGCGTTGCAGCGAACGCCGCAACAGGTTCGGGCGCACGCTGCCGACTGAACGCGAAAGACTGCGCGATGCCGATTGAACGCATGCCCAGAAGCCCAAGCAAACTGCCCTCCGCCGGACCGATAAACAGCACACCGTCGACATGGGTCAGGCGCTTGAGCACTGCGAAAACTTGCTGCTGGGTTGGCTGATCGAAATAGATCAGCAGGTTTCGGCAGAACACAAAGTCGTACGGTGGCTCGTTCGCAAGCAAGGTCGGATCGAGCAGATTGCCGACCTGCAATCGCACTTGCTCAAGCACGCGTTCGCTGAGCCGATAGCCGTCACCTTCGGCGCTGAAGTAACGCTCGCGAAAGCTGAGGTCCTGACCGCGAAATGAATTCTTGCCGTACAGCGCTCGCCTGGCCTTTTCCACCGAGAGCGGGCTGACGTCCATGCCGTCGACCTTGAACTGATGCGGTTTGAAACCGCCATCGAGCAACGCCATCGCTATCGAATAGGGTTCTTCACCGGTGGAACACGGCAGGCTGAGGATGCGCAGCGCGCGCAAGTGGTTGATGTCGTCGAGGCGCTTTGCAGCCAGTTTCGTCAGGGTGGCGAACGACTCCGGGTAGCGAAAAAACCAGGTCTCGGGAACGATCACCGCTTCGATTAGCGCCTGCTGCTCATCGGACGAACCTTGCAGCGTATGCCAGTACTCATCCGCCGTTTGTGCCTGTGATGCGGTCGAGCGCTGGCGCACGGCGCGCTCAATGATCGCCGGGCCGACCGACGTCACGTCCAGGCCAATGCGCTCTTTGAGGAAATCGAAAAAACGCTGATCACTGCTCATGGGCGCTCCTCGAGCGACGCAGGATCCCGTGGCGGTGAGGGGAACAACAGCACGCGAACCTGCTCATCGAGCAAATCGGCTACGCGCACCCATTGCAGCAGCCCATGGGCATCTTCACGCACGGGACCGAGGTAACGTGCCTGGCGATTGTCCAGGCCATACGGCTGAAATTCCGAAGGATTGCAGCGCAGCGTGTCGGTGGCCTGTTCAAGAATCAGCCCGAGCAATTGCGCCTTCCCGGTGGGGGCCGGACGGTAATGCACCAACACCAGACGCGTGCTGGTGCGCGCCTGCGCCGGCTCGCCAAAGGTCAATGCGCCGAGGTCGATGACGGGCACCACGACGCCTCGGTAGGCGAACACCCCCGCGACCCAATCCGGTGCGTGGGCGATCGGTTTCAGCGGTAACCGCGGCAGCACTTCCGCCACTTCGGTGGCCGGCAGGGCGTAGCGCTCTTTGCCGATGCGAAACAGCAGAAACAACACCTGCATAGCCGACTTCACGGCACTGCGCTTGAGGGTGATCTCGCTCATCAGACTTTGAATCGCGAAACGCCGCCACGCAGCCCTACGGCGACCTGGCTCAATTCGTCGATGGCAAAACTGGCCTGGCGCAAGGATTCGACGGTCTGGCTGCTGGCATCACCCAACTGCACCAGCGCATGGTTGATCTGCTCGGCGCCGGTAGCCTGCGCCTGCATGCCTTCGTTGACCATCAACACGCGCGGTGCCAGCGCCTGGACCTGGTGAATGATCTGCGACAGCTGCTCGCCGACCTGCTGCACTTCCGACATGCCACGACGCACTTCTTCGGAGAACTTGTCCATGCCCATGACCCCGGCGGACACGGCCGACTGGATCTCGCGCACCATCTGCTCAATGTCGTAAGTGGCGACGGCGGTCTGATCGGCCAGACGTCGCACTTCGGTGGCGACCACGGCAAAACCGCGACCGTATTCACCGGCCTTCTCGGCCTCGATGGCGGCGTTCAGTGACAACAGATTGGTCTGGTCGGCAACTTTGACGATGGTCACCACCACCTGATTAATGTTGCCGGCCTTTTCGTTGAGGATCGCCAGTTTGGCGTTGACCAGGTCCGCTGCGCCCATCACCGAATGCATGGTCTCTTCCATCCGCGCAAGGCCCTGTTGCCCTGAGCCGGCGGCGACCGAGGCCTGGTCGGCAGCGGTGGAGACTTCAATCATGGTGCGCACAAGGTCACGGGAAGTGGCGGCGATCTCACGGGACGTCGCGCCGATTTCCGTGGTGGTGGCAGCGGTTTCGGTAGCGGTGGCCTGCTGCTGTTTGGAGGTGGCGGCGATTTCGGTGACGGAGGTGGTGACCTGCACCGAGGAGCGCTGCGCTTGCGAAACCAGTGAAGTCAACTCGGCCATCATGTCGTTGAAGCCGGTTTCAACGGCGCCAAATTCGTCCTTGCGCTCCAGATTCAAGCGACCGCTGAGGTCGCCGGTGCGCATGATCTCGAGGATTTCCACTATGCGGTTCATCGGCGCCATGATCGCGCGCATCAGTAGCAGACCACAGAGACCTGCGGCCAGCACCGCAACCAGCAGAGACACGCCCATGACGGCTTTGGCGGAGATGACTGCGTCAAAGATGGCCGTGACATCCTGATCCGCGACTGCTTTATTTACTCGCGTGATGTCATTGAGCTTCATGCGCCCGGCGGTCCAGGCCGGCGTGAGTTGTTCATGGAACAACTTGATCGCTTCGGCGTCCTGATTCTGTTTGCGCAGGTCGAGCACCGACGCGAGGACCTTGTTGTATTGCTCGTGAATCTTCTCGAAGAGCGCGTATTCGACCCGATCTTCTTCGGTGGTCACCGTGTGCTGGTAGTTGGCCATCTGCTCTTGCACGCGCTGGGCATACCCTTTGAAGCTTTCGGCCTCTTCGGCGCTGAACCCTTGCCCTTCTTTCAGTCCGAGCATTTCCTGAGTGTGCAGGTAAGTGTCAACCCAGGCGCTGCGAAGCATTGAGCTGTAATAAAGCCCCGGCAACGCATCTTCACGAACGCTGGTTTCGTTTTCTTCTATCTTCAACAGCCGCGAATAAGACGCAACGACCATCAGCAGCATGATGGCGATGATCACCGCAAAGCTCGCCAAAATCCGTTGGCGCAACGTCCAGTTCCTCACAGTCAATCCTCGGGGCTGTTTCAAATGCCGGGGAGTATAGCCGAGGGGCGTGTTTCAAATTTAGAGCGGATGTGGGGCAGGTCTCATCTTTGGCGGAAAATTTGGGCTGGCCTGAAGATGGGTGGTGTGAGGGATGGTGCCATCGCAAGCAAGCTCGGCGCCTACAGGAGTGGATCACGAAATGTGTGATCGACTCAAAATCGTAGGAGCAAGCTTGCTCGCGATAGCGATTTCCTGCCTTAAACGGAGGCCTGACGAACCTGCTTCTCCAGCTCGGCCTTCAACCCTGGCTCGAGCTTCAACTGGCGCGCCAGCTCATCCAGATAGGACTTTTCCATGAAGTTCTCTTCGTCCACCAGCATCACGCTGGCGATGTACATTTCGGCAGCCATTTCCGGGGTGCTGGCGGCGCGCGCGACATCGGCAGGGTCGAGCGGCTTGTTGAGTTCAGCGTGCAGCCATTGCTTCAATTCCTGATCGTTGTCGAGTTTGGTGAACTCGCCTTCGATCAATTCGCGCTCGCGCTCATCGACGTGGCCATCAGCCTTGGCCGCTGCGACCAGCGCCTTGAGAATCGCCTGACTGTGCTCTTCAACCTGGGCCGGTGGCAGACGGTCGACAGTTTGAGGTTCGATGTTCGAGACGTTGCCTTGCTGAGCCTGCCAGTTGCCGTACGCCTTGTAGGCAATCACGCCCAGCGCCGCGAGGCCGCCGTAGATGGCGACCTTGCCGCCCATCTTGCGCGCCTTTTTGTTGCCCAGTAGCAGACCGATAGCACCGGCCGACAGCGCACCCCCACCCGCGCCGGAAAGCAGTCCGCCCAAGCCACCGGATTTGCCGACGCCGCCGAGCAACCCGCCGAGGCCGCTGCTGGAGGATTTGTTCTGTGAGCCGCCGGCCTTGTTCTGCAACAGGTCCTGGCCGGATTTAAGCAGTTGATCAAGCAAGCCACGCGTATTCATTTTGCTGTCTCCACGAAAGGTAACTGGATCATCAGGCCATCAGCCTAGTGCGAAGTGCCCTGACGCTGCCGTCGAGTGTGCTTCCAGATGTTGCTCGTTCCTTGATAGCTAATAAAGGTGGGGCCAGTCGTTCGAATAAAAAGATATACACTTGAGCGAATCTATCGTCGGAACAAACCCCGCTGACCGCCCTGCGTCTTTGGTTTCTACAACGCCGGGCAGGATTGCACCGCCGCGTGCCGCATTTACGCGCAGGCTGGCATCTATGAAAAATTCGTCGAGAAACTCGGGGAAGCGGTCAGCAGCATCAAATACGGTTTGCAGGACGACCCGACCACCGAGCTTGGTCCGTTGATCACCGCGCAGCACCGCGACCGTGTGGCCGGGTTTGTCGAACGCGCCGTGGCGCAGTCTCACATCCGTCTGGTAACTGGCGGCAAAGCGGTCGAAGGCAACGGGTTTTTCTTCGAACCAACCGTGCTGGCGGATGCGCAGCAGGACGACGAAATCGTTCGCCGCGAAGTGTTCGGTCCGGTGGTGTCGGTGACCAGGTTCAACGATGAAGCGCAGGTGCTGGGCTGGGCCAACGATTCCGATTACGGCCTGGCGTCGTCGGTGTGGACCGCCGATGTCGGTCGCGCGCATCGCCTGTCGGCGCGGCTGCAGTATGGTTGCACGTGGGTGAATACGCATTTCATGCTGGTCAGCGAAATGCCCCACGGCGGTCAGAAATCTTCCGGGTACGGGAAGGACATGTCGATGTATGGGCTGGAGGATTACACCGTGGTTCGGCATGTGATGTTCAAGCATTGAAGAAAGCTGCAAGCGGCAAGTGTTGAGCTGCAAGAAAGCAACAGCATCGTCGGAACGCCGCCCGGAGCAAGCTCAGCTCCCACAGCAAGCTCGCTCCCACAGGGTTGGTGTCGTTCAGATGATTGCTATTCGACTCCGCACCTGTAGGAGCCGGCTTGCCGGCGATGGCGTCCCTCCGGCACCAAAGCGACCCAAGACACCCACAAGGATTGAACATGGATATCACCCGCCGCGACTTCCTCAACGGCGTTGCAGTCACCATCGCTGCGGGCATGACCCCGCTGCAGATTCTTCAGGCCGCGCCCGATGGGCGTTATTACCCACCCGCGCTCACCGGCTTGCGTGGCAGCCACGTCGGCTCGTTCGAAATCTCTCACCAGCTCGGCTGGGAAAAGAAGGTCTTTGATACCGACAAGCTGCCAATCAGCGATGAATATGACCTGGTGGTGGTCGGCGGCGGTCTCAGCGGTTTGTCAGCCGCGTGGTTTTACCGTGAGAAACACCCGAAAGCGCGCATTCTGATTCTGGAAAACCATGACGATTTCGGCGGTCATGCCAAGCGCAACGAATTCTCTGCCGGTGGCCGCACGATCATAGGTTACGGCGGCAGTGAAGCCTTTCAGTCACCGACTCATCTTTTCAGCAAAGAAGTGAACGGCCTGCTGAAAAAACTCGGCGTCAACATCAAACGCTTCGAGACGGCCTTCGACCGCCAGTTCTATCCGGACCTTGGCCTGTCGCGCGCAGTGTTTTTCGACAAGGAAAACTTCGGCGAAGACAAACTGGTCAGCGGCGACCCCACGCTGATGGTGGCTGACGACATCGCACCCGATCAATTACACGCACGCTCCATTGCCGATTTCATCAACGATTTCCCGTTGCCGCCAAGCGATCGCGCGGCCCTGATCGCTCTGCACACGACGCCCAAGGATTACCTCGCCGGCAAAACCATCGAGAAAAAAAACACTCACCTGGAGTCCACCAGTTACCAGGACTTCCTGCTCAAGGACGTAGGACTTTCGGCTCAGGCCGTGAAGTATTTTCAAAGCCGTACCAATGACTTCATGGCGCTGAGCATTGATGCCGTCGCCGCGGCCGACGCTTATTCGTTCGGTTTCCCAGGCTTCAGTGCGATGAATCTGGAGCCGATCAGTGAAGAAGCCCGGGCAGAAATGGAAGAGCCCTACATCTACCACTTCCCCGACGGCAATGCCTCGCTCGCTCGCCTGTTGGTGCGCAGCCTGATCCCGTCGGTGGCACCGGGGCACACGATGGACGATGTCGTGCTCGCTGCATTCGATTACGCCAGGCTGGATCAGCCGAATGCGCCCGTGCGTATCCGCCTTAACAGCACCGCGGTCAGCGTGCGCAACGTCGGCAGCGGCGTAAACGTCGGCTACAGCCGTGGCGGCCAGCTCAGCCAAGTGCGCGGCAAACACTGCATCATGGCTTGCTACAACATGATCATCCCGTACCTGCTGCGCGACCTGTCCGCCGAGCAGTCCCATGCTCTGAGCCAGAACGTGAAATTCCCGCTGGTGTACACCAAAGTGGTGATCCGTAACTGGGAGTCGTTTCAGAAACTGGGCGTTCACGAGATCTACGCGGCGACCCAGCCGTACAGCCGCATCAAGCTCGACTATCCGGTGAGCATGGGCGGTTACGATCACCCGCGTGATCCGAAACAGCCAATCGGCTTGCACATGGTTTACGTGCCGACCAGCCCCAACAGCGGCATGAACGCGCGCGATCAGGCTCGTGCCGGACGTGGCCGCCTGTACGGTCAGTCCTTTGAACAGCTGGAAGCGCAACTGCGCGACCAGTTGCAACGGATGCTCGGCCCTGGCGGCTTCAAACACGAGACCGACATTCTGGCGATCACGGTCAACCGCTGGTCGCACGGCTATGCGTACTTTTCCAACAGCTTGTACGACGATTCTGATGAAAGCGAAAGATTGATGATCCTGGCGCGTAAGCCGGTTGGGCGCGTGAGCATTGCCAACTCGGATGCCGCGTGGAGCGCGTATGCGCATGCAGCAATCGATGAAGCGTATCGCGCGGTCGGAGAGATCGGCTGACGCAGCAAGCGCCATTTCAAGTGTTGGCCGCGACGCTCGTCGCGGCCAGTGCCCTTTACGCCTCAGAAGCGCGAAACACTGCGCATTGCGTCGACCAGATAGCGCATCGCTATCTGGTCGCTCTCCGATAACTCGCGATAGCGCTCAAGCAGCTTCGCTTCCTCTGAATTCAAACGACGCCTTCGCCGAGCGGTCGCCAGGCATGGAAAAAGCCCTAACATCTGGGTGAAGCCTTGTACTTTCGACATGGACGATGTCCTTCTATCCGTTAAAGATGACTTCCAATACCGCATCGCCCTTCCATTTTTCAGCAGCGACCTCGTGCCAACTGAACCCCACCGGCCTGAGGGCAGAAACCGGTCATGCCCATAGAATAGAAACTATCCGGGCGGTGAAAAGGAGTTTTTAGAGTAATTAGTCGAAAAAAGCAGAAATGCCCTTGAAATCAGAAGAGACTGTCAGAAACGTTACCCAGAAATGTCTTGTTTCATTGCTACGCTATCATCCAGCCATCAACCAATTTTTCTCCCCAAGCGAACGGTTTAAGCTATTTGGCATCTGTTTAAAGTCCGTTGCGTTTGGCCGAAGGCATGTCCGAACCTCCATTTCTGATCCAGCACGTGCCAGGAACGGCGCGGGATTGTTCACGACAGGTTGTACTTATGCACCGCAGGAATTTGCTCAAAGCTTCCATGGCCATCGCTGCCTACACCGGTTTGTCGGCCTCCGGCCTGTTAGCTGCTCGCGCCTGGGCCGGTGATAAAACCGCTGATGGCGAGGCGCATTTGTTTGACTTCGAAACGCTTAAGTCCCAGGCCAAAGCACTTGCCGGCAAAGGGTATCTGAACACCAAGCAAGTGTTGCCGCCGACCCTGGCGACCATGACGCCGCAGAATTTCAACGCGATCCGCTATGACGGCAATCACTCCCTGTGGAAGGATTTGAAAGGTCAGCTGGATGTGCAGTTTTTCCACGTCGGCATGGGCTTCAAGCAGCCGGTGCGCATGTACAGCGTCGATCCGAAGACGCGTCAGTCTCGCGAAGTGCACTTTCGCCCTTCCCTGTTCAATTATGAAAAAACCACAGTCGACACCAAACAGCTCAAGGGTGACCTGGGTTTTGCCGGGTTCAAGCTGTTCAAGGCCCCGGAGCTGGACCGGCATGATGTGCTGTCCTTCCTCGGCGCGAGTTATTTCCGGGCAGTCGATGCCACTGGCCAATATGGCCTGTCGGCCCGTGGTCTGGCGATCGACACGTACGCCAAAAAGCGTGAGGAATTCCCCGACTTCACCAAGTTCTGGTTCGAGACCCCGGACAAGGACAGCACCCGTTTTGTCGTATATGCCCTGCTCGATTCACCGAGCGCAACCGGCGCCTACCGTTTCGATATCGATTGCCAGGCCAGCCAGGTGGTCATGGCCATCGACGCCCACATCAATGCGCGTACCGCGATTGATCAATTGGGCATTGCGCCGATGACCAGTATGTTCAGTTGCGGCACGCACGAACGGCGCATGTGCGACACGATTCACCCGCAGATCCACGACTCGGATCGTCTGGCGATGTGGCGCGGCAACGGTGAGTGGATCTGCCGCCCGCTGAACAACCCGGCCACCCTGCAATTCAACGCCTTCGCCGACACCGACCCTAAAGGTTTCGGCCTGGTGCAGACCGATCACGAATTCGCCAGTTATCAGGACACGGTCGACTGGTACAGCAAACGTCCGAGCCTGTGGGTAGAACCTACAACCGCGTGGGGCGAAGGCTCTATCGATTTGCTGGAAATTCCTACAACCGGCGAGACGATGGATAACATCGTCGCGTTCTGGACGCCGAAGAAACCGGTCGCCGCAGGCGATTCCCTGAACTACGGTTACAAGCTTTACTGGAGCGCGTTGCCGCCGGTCAGTACACCGCTGGCCCGAGTCAACGCTACCCGTTCCGGGATGGGCGGCTTTATCGAAGGTTGGGCCCCGGGCGAGCATTATCCGCCGGTCTGGGCGCGCCGCTTTGCCGTCGATTTCAATGGTGGTGGTCTGGACCGCCTGCCCGAGGGTACGGGCATTGAACCGGTGGTGACCTGCTCCCACGGTGAGGTCAAGGATTTCAGCGTGCTGGTGCTCGATGACATCAAGGGCTACCGGATTCTGTTCGACTGGTACCCGACCAGCGACAGCGTCGAGCCGGTGGAAATGCGCCTGTTCATCCGCACCAATGACCGGACGCTGAGCGAAACCTGGTTGTATCAGTATTTTCCGCCGGCGCCGGACAAGCGTAAGTACACCTGATAGAGGTGCGTCGACAGATCTTGCTCCATCGTCGGAACGCCGCCAGAAACACAAAAGCCCCGATCACAACGACCGGGGCTTTTCGCATTTCAACACTTCAATTTAGGAAGCCGAACGCACCGCACCTTGCGCAACATTGGTCGGCTGCAACTTGAACACGTAAAACAACACCGTCAGCAACACCAGGAAACCGGGGCCGACATACAGCGCCACACGGGTGTCCGGGAAGTACGCCATCAGACCGACCACTACCACCAGGAACGCCAGCGCCAGATACGAGCTGACCGGGTAGAGCCACATCTTGTAGGTGAGGCCGGCACGTTCACTGGCGCTAAGGCCTTTGCGGAATTTGAGCTGGGCGAGCAGGATCATCACCCAGGTCCAGATCGCGCCGAAGGTGGCAATTGCAGTGACCCAGACGAAGACTTTTTCCGGGACCAGATAGTTGAGCAACACGCCCAGCAGCAACGCGCCAATCGACAGCAGCAACGCGCGACGTGGCACGCCATTGCTGGAAGTCGTGGCAAAGCCGGCTGGGGCCTGGCCGTTTTGCGCCAGGCTGTAAAGCATGCGCCCGGTGCTGAAAATGCCGCCGTTGCAGGAAGACAGTGCAGCCGTGATCACCACGAAGTTGATGATGCCGGCCGCGGTCTTGATGCCGAGACGTTCAAAGGTCATCACGAACGGACTGCCGGACGTGCCGATCTCGTTCCACGGATAGATCGAAAGAATGACAAACAGTGCGCCGACATAGAACAGCAGAATCCGCCAGAACACCGAGCCGATCGCATTTGGAATGGTTTTCTGCGGGTTCTTCGCTTCGCCGGCAGTCAGGCCGATCATCTCGACGCCGAGGTAGGCGAACATGACCATCTGCAGCGACATCAACACGCCTTGCACGCCATTGGGCATGAAGCCGCCGTGGGCCCAGAGATTGGAAATCCCCAAGGCAACACCGTCGTTGCCGAAGCCGAATGCGATCACGCCGATACCACCGATGACCATCGCAATGATAGTGACGATTTTGATCAGGGCGAACCAGAATTCGAACTCACCGAAGGCCTTTACCGCGATCAGGTTGATCGAGCCCATGCTGATCAAGGCGGCGAGTGCCCAGATCCAGCGCGGCACATCGGGGAACCACACGCCCATGTACACCGCGACGGCCGTGATCTCGGCGACACAGGTCACCAGCCACAGGAACCAGTAATTCCAGCCGGTGAGGAAACCGGCCAAGGGGCCGAGGTAGTCTTGAGCGTAACGGCTGAACGAGCCGGCGACCGGGTTGTGCACGGCCATTTCGCCGAGGGCGCGCATGATCACCAGGATCGCCAGACCGCCAATGATGTAGGACAGCATGATGGCCGGGCCGGCCATTTCGATGGCCTTGGCCGAACCAAGAAACAGACCGACGCCGATACAGGCACCAAGCGCCATCAAGCGTATATGCCGTTCGCCGAGTTCGCGTTTAAGCGGGCCGCCCTGAGCGGTCTCGCCTTGGGGCAGATGATTGCCGACTGGCATAGGGGTACAACCTCGTCTTGTTATTGGATATGACCACCGAGTGTCCAGGTGCAGGCCGGTAAGCCATGTGCCTGTGTGAAACCGGTGCTGCTTCGTGGGCAGCACCGTCTTGTAGGACAAACCTGCAAGATCAGCGGGGCGAGCAGTATAAAAAGCTTCGCACAGGGTTTTTCACTCTATAAACCACAACATTTAGCGAGAACTCTCGGGAAAACAGCGGTTTGCGGAGGGGCATTACCTGTGACGCGTAGGATTTTTCGCAGTTGAAACGGCGCGGATTATTGCACAGCATTGGTGCATCGTCATGTCCGTGAGGGTTCAGGCCCGGCAGATCGGCATGCGTCCTGTGGCGAGGGAGCTTGCTCCCGCTGGGCTGCGCAGCAGCCCCAAAACCCTTCAACTACGACGCCGGACAATTACACACGAAAAAGGGCCGCTTCGCAGCCCTGCGGGAGCAAGCTCCCTC
>NZ_JMCL01000060.1 GCF_000690905.1 Pseudomonas sp. Ant30-3
GCGGCGTTTCGTTCAGCGGCGTGTCGGTTTTGGTCGCCGACAACGAGCGCGTGGCGACGTAACCGTCCACCGGGCCGGTCGGGCTTTCGCTTTGGTAACCGCCGTTGATGTTGGTGGCTTGCAATTCCAGAGTGCCTTCGGCGGCCTCGGCCATCGGCTCGATGCGATAGCGCGTGGACGACAGCGCGATGGCGCTGAGACCGCTCCCCCGCAGCAGTTGCGCGAGAGCGTCAGGCGTGGCGAATTGACCGCTCAACCCTGCGCTGGTTTTGCCGCGGGTCAGCGCGGGATCAAAGGCTAATGCCAGCCCCGATTGTTCGGCCAGGCTGTTGAGCGCCCGACTCAGATCCCCCGCCGGAATCGAGAAACTGCGCACCGCGCTGGCGGGTGCGTCCACCGATGGCGATTCAGCGGCAGACAGCGGCATTGCGACGAAAGCCATCGCCACCGACAGCGCCAGTGGATGCAACGGACGAGCAAAGCGTGACATGGGAGATCCTGCGAAATGGAAGACATTACTAACCATGACGTGCATGTCGGGAAAACAGACAACGAATGGTAGCGATTCGCATTAGATTTATTTTTGATGGCTTGGACTTACCTTGATTGGACCTGTGCGGACTGAAACCTGTGGGAGCAGAGCTTCTCGCGATAGCGGCCAGCGAAAGATTCTCCCTATCACTTCCTAACACTGCCCCTATTAGCTGACTCCCGGAGTCGGGTCTAACCTTATCCCGGCGCTGGCATCATAAGCTGGCCGGTGTAGTGCTGATGAGGAGACAGGTCCGAAGCCAGACCATGGCCGCCCGTGGGGCAACTCGATTGCGTTTGTGAATACGTTGCGTGTTCATCGAATCAGTTACTCGAATTGCCGGGCTACAGCTTGTGTCGTCGACTTCGCTTGTTGCTATTCAAACGCCCATCTCGGGCCGTGTAGTCGAATGAATACGACCAAAAAGGTAGCTCGCACATGGCAAACGAATCGAAATGCCCGTTCAACCACGCCGCTGGCGGTGGCACGACGAACCGCGACTGGTGGCCTGACCAACTGAATCTGAAGATCCTGCATCAACACTCGTCCCTGTCAGATCCCATGGACGAAACTTTCAACTATGCCGAAGCATTCAAGACCCTCGATTTCGAAGCGCTCAAGCAAGACCTGCGCGCACTCATGACCGATTCGCAAGAGTGGTGGCCGGCGGACTTTGGCCACTACGGCCCCCTCTTCGTGCGGATGGCCTGGCACAGCGCCGGCACCTATCGCACCGGCGATGGTCGTGGTGGCGCCGGTTACGGCCAGCAGCGTTTTGCGCCACTCAACAGTTGGCCGGACAACGTCAGCCTCGACAAGGCCCGCCGCTTGCTGTGGCCGATCAAGCAAAAATACGGCCCTAAAATTTCCTGGGCTGACCTGATCGTCCTCACCGGCAACGTCGCGCTGGAGTCGATGGGCTTCAAGACGTTCGGTTTTTCCGGTGGTCGTCCGGACGTCTGGGAACCGGACGAATCGGTTTACTGGGGCTCGGAAAACAAGTGGCTGGGCGGCGACACCCGTTATGGCAAAACCGATGAGCCGATGCAGGAACCCGGCGAAGGCCCATTGGTAGCAGAGCCTGGCGAGAATGAGGAGAGCCGCACCGACAAGGGTCGCAACCTGGAAAACCCGCTCGCGGCCGTGCAGATGGGCTTGATTTACGTCAACCCGGAAGGCCCGGAAGGCAACCCCGACCCGCTCGCCTCGGCGAAAGATATTCGCGAAACGTTCGGCCGTATGGCGATGAATGACGCAGAAACCGTCGCGCTGATTGCCGGCGGCCACGCCTTCGGCAAGACCCACGGTGCCGGGCCTGCCGATAACGTCGGCGCAGAACCGGAAGCTGCCGGCCTCGAACAGCAGGGGCTGGGCTGGAAAAACAGCTTCGGCACCGGCAAAGGCCCGGACACGATCACCAGCGGCCTGGAAGTCACCTGGACCACCACGCCAACCCAGTGGAGCAACAATTATCTGGAAAACCTCTTCGGTTTCGAGTGGGAACCGAACCTGAGCCCGGCCGGTGCCAATCAGTGGATCGCCAAGGACGGTGCCGGGGCCGGCACTATTCCGGATGCCCACGACCCAAACAAGCGCCGTAACCCGACGATGCTGACCTCCGACCTGGCATTGCGCTTCGACCCGATCTACGAACCGATTGCGCGGCGTTATCTGGAGAATCCGCAGGAGCTGGACGATGCCTTCGCGCGCGCCTGGTACAAACTGCTGCACCGCGACATGGGCCCCCTCTCGCGCTACCTCGGCCCGGAAATGCCAAGCGAAGAACTGCTCTGGCAAGACCCGATTCCCGACGTCGACCACGCCTTGGTCAACGACAGCGATGTGGCCGCGCTCAAGAGCCAACTGCTGCAATCCGGCCTGTCGGTCTCGCAACTGGTGTCCACGGCCTGGGCGGCAGCCTCGACATTCCGCGGTTCGGACAAACGCGGCGGCGCCAACGGCGGACGCTTGCGCCTTGCACCGCAGAAATTCTGGCAATCCAATCAACCCGAGCAACTGGCTAAAGTCCTCGATACCCTCGAGCGAATTCAGAGCGAATTCAACGGCGCACAAGGTGGCGGGAAGAAAATCTCGATGGCTGACCTGATCGTGCTGGCCGGTAGCGCCGGCGTAGAGCAAGCCGCGAAGAACGCCGGTCACAGCGTCACGGTGGCGTTCACCCCAGGAAGAATGGACGCTTCGCAGGAGCAAACCGATGTCGAGTCCTTCGGGTTTCTCGAACCGATCGCCGACGGCTTTCGCAACTACACCAAATCGCACTACAGCATACCGGCCGAACACTTGTTGATCGACAAGGCGCAACTGCTGAACCTCACAGCTCCAGAAATGACGGCGCTGATTGGCGGTATGCGCGCGTTGAATACCAACGTCGGCGGAACTCGTCACGGTGGGTTCACGGCGCAGTCGGAAGCGTTGACCAATGACTTCTTCAAGAACCTGCTGGACATGAGCGTCGAATGGAAACCGACTTCGCCAGACAACACCGAATTTGAAGGGAGGGATCGCAAGACCGGTGAAGCGAAGTGGACGGCGACGCGGGTCGATCTGGTGTTTGGCTCGAATGCGCAGTTGCGCGCATTGGCCGAGGTGTACGCCAGCGCGGATTCGCAAGAGAAATTCGTTAAAGACTTTGTCGCTGCGTGGACCAAAGTGATGAACCTGGATCGGTTCGACCTGCAATAACCGCTGTCGTTGAAACTGCAACGCCTCCCGTGTGGAGGCGTTGTGCTTTGTGCCGTGCGTTAAACGGGGGAAATTGTGGCCAGTGCGCCAATCAAAATGGTCAACACCAGAAACCCGCCGAGGAAAATCGACATCTTGGCCATCGCTGCCTCCTGCCACTGAAAGAGCTGCCAGTGTGAGCTGATGTGCGCCCGCATAACAGATGCAGGAGAGGCTGAAAAATACGGATCAGGCGGTATATATAGGCCTACATCATTTTCAGTCTTGCCCGGTTGGACCGATTTTTGGGACCGGCGTCGACGCAGGGTCAGGTGCATTCAGAAATTCGTTCCAACCTTCGCAGGCATTGTGATGCCGCAACGTCGCCTCCTCCCACGCCGGCCCCGACACACATCGGGATGAGACCAGCACCATCATCCCCATCGTTGCGGCGTCCATCTCGATGAGCAGCTCGTGAGATTTTATCCTGAAGTCTTCGATTGAAATCACTGAAATGTCCCCCAGCGGAATACACCGCCATAAAGAGCAGGTGCTCCTTGAACTGTGGAGTTGTGGGGGGTGGGGAAAATTCAGGTGGGGTGACGGCCGGTTGGTGGTTGGTTTTGTTGCAGATTTTCGTTCTGGCGATTTTTGTGTGCGAAAGATGTCTTTCGCGGGCACCGTTCGCACTTCAGGTCTCCGCAGTCCTGTAGGAGCGTGGCTTGCCCGCGATTGAGCGCGAAGCGGCCAAGGGTTTCAAGCCTTACCAAGTATTCCGATCTTCCAAGCTAGCTTTAAGCAGATCTTCTCTCCAGACCTCTAGCGCCAAGGTATAAACATGCTGAAGAAAATCACGAGGGTTCTCCAACTCGTACCACTCGCCGCGAGGCCAACTTGCAGCCTCGTCTTCGTCAATATTAAACAAATATTGAAAATCATAGCTATTGTCATTTAATTTGTTTGCTAGATACTCCACCAGAACCAGCTTATGCCGGCAGTTCAGATATCCTAATTTCAAACTATAATTTTGATCAGTTCAGCTCTATCACTCTTACAATTAGGATCATATGACTCAAGCGCTGCACCCAACTTTTCTCCACGGTCACAGACATCAAAAACACCGATAAACCACATGAGATCCGGCTAAAACCCTTCACTTATAAATGGGTCTTTCAACATCACTTCACCCCCCCCAAAAAAACGCTTAAAAGGATCTGGCCTATTACTTCCCATCAAACCATCTTAAACTCAGATCCTCGTTAAACTTAAACGAAAAATCGACCTGTAGACTCTGGTTGATCCCTGCCCCGTTAATCAGCAAATCATAACCAACGCGATGGTATGATGCGGAGCAAGCTAAACCGTCCTAGGACAAACAATGGCACAAAGGATTGAAGCGGACTTCAGCCAATCTACCCTACTACTTACCAGCTAGCTTTCAAATGATTTCACATCGCTCTCAGCTTGATAACGTCGCAGGCAGTCAAGGAGCACCGACATAAATTTTCTTTGATCTTTGACATCATCATCAAAGTAAGTATCCATTTTAGAAAATACGCTATCGAAATTATCACCCAATTCTAAAAAATGAACCAATGTGGCGATTAGCAACTGGCGCTCATTCTCGGTGTAAATGAAAAACTCCGCTCTCAGCAAAATATCAAACAATTCTGCCAGCTCGCCATCATCATTCACATTCTTAGAAACTATAACCTCCTCCCTATGCATGTCACGTGTATTCTCTATATCGAAAACAAATAGCAAGCTTCGTATATCCCAAATCTCGTAAGACCTGTTCATTAGTCAAAATCCGTATAAGCTGTTTTAGGACGCCCCATATCATCTAATATAACAACGGCTCTGGTCTGTTCTCCATACTGCAGGCCGTCTCTTTTGAACCCTTCACCTATTTTTCTGCCCATCTCAATCGGCCTTCGGGAAGTATTCAAATCGGTGCGTCTGAAGATCAACTGAGCGCGCTTAATCGCATTAAGTTGATCTCGATGACTTAAGAAATGTGTGGCGGCTGATGGGATCATGGGCTCACCTCTCCTTCTGCCTCTTTCGTACCTTTCTATTTCTCCTGTGCCGGGATTCCTGCCGGATTGCATTCGCTCAAGCTGAGACTGCAGCGTGGTCTGAGCACCATGCTTTTCTAGAAAATGAGCGCCCGGCGTAGCCTTCTCCAACTCATCTAAACGTCGGTAGGCATTAGCCTCCGCCAATTCATCTATCCTAGCCCGCCGCTGCTCACCGATCAGCTTCGGAAGCTTCGCCTCAGCCTCATCAACCCTAGCGCCAGCCGTATCATCCGGTGCGCCGCACCCGGACTTATGCGGTGGCGGGCAGTTCCCGCTTAACCCTAACGGATCAACCCAACCCGTTGGATTCAGCGCATACCGGTACTGATTCAACCCGCCCGCTAAATTCACCGGGTCCGGCGTCAGGTAGCGGCCGACATTCGGATCATAGTACCGATGCCGGTTGTAGTGGAGGCCGCTCTCAGTGTCGAAGTATTGACCCTGGAAGCGCAGTGGCTGATCGAGCTGCTCGCCGCCGCCATGTACGACTTCGGTCAGTTTGCCGTAAGCGTTGTACTGCGCTGACCAGACGATTTCTCCGCTGTAGTCCGTGAGTTCTTGCGGCGTGCCGAGGTGGTCGAGTTGGTAGTAAAAAGGGCAGGCCTGCTTCGGGCCTTTGCCGTCGAGCATGGCCAGCGGCCGAAAGGTGCCCGGTTCGTAAACGTAGCTGCGGTAATGCTCGCGGCCGCTTTCCGCGACAAGATTGTCGCCTTGCCAGAAAAACTGTGTGGTGTGCCCGTCGACGGCTTTGCTGATGCGCCGGCCGAAGGCGTCGTAGCGGTAACTTGCGCTGCGACCATCGGGAGTGGTGACGCCGATCAGGCGGTGCTGGCTGTCGTAGCGGTATTCGATGACCAGTTTTTGCGCGGTGCCGCGGCGTTCGCGGATCAGGTTGCCGAAGGCGTCGTAGTCGTAATGGCGATCTCCCTGCATCAGCAGGCGGTTGCCTTTGACGGTGGTCGGGCCGGGGCGGTCCTGCATCAGCAGGTTGCCAGCGGGGTCGTGGGCGAAGCTTTCGGGCTGTTGATCGCGGCTGTGACGGACGCGGATCAGGCGATTGAGCGGGTCGTATTGGTAGTCACGCTGGCCGTGGCGGGTGTCGGCAATGTGCTCGAGATTGCCGTTGTCGCTGTAGGCATAATCGCGGCGATACAGCGATCGCTGGTTTTGGCTGACAGCGTGAGCCTGCAAACGGCCCTGATCGTCGTAGGCGTATTCGCTGAGCAGCAAGCCTTGCTGGCGATTCTTTTCTCGACCGGCGACGAACGTGTGTGAACTCAGGCGCGCGCCGTTGAGATCAATGCCCGTGAGCGCACCACCATTCGCACGCTGATAATCCAGTTTGCTGCCATCCGGCAGGCGCATCCGCTTGAGCTGGCCGCAGGCGTCGTAGCCATAGCGCAGCGTGCCCCAACCTTGATGTTCGGTGATCAACCGGTCCTGAAGGTCGTACTCAAATTCCAGCGGGTGGTCGTGGCCGTCATCGACGCCGGTGAGTCGCCCAAGTGAATCGTAGCGATAGGTAACCTTGATCCCATCGGGCAAGGTTTTAACCAGCAGACGCCCGGCCGCGTCTCTCTCATACGCGGTGACCAAAACCGAACCGTCATCACCAAACTCGGTTTTTTCCAGCAACTGCCCATTAAGGTCGTACGCATACGCAGTGCGCCGCCCATCAAAACCGATTTCCTGTCGGATCAATCCGCCAGGTGTGTAGTCCAGCTGATATTTTTCCCCGGATTCGTTTTCAATCTCCGTCAGCAGCAGCTGCGCGTTGTCGTAGCGATACTTAAGCTGGGTGCCATCAGGATTGATGCGCCGGCTGACCAGGTGCAGATCATCGGCATATTCATAGCGGGTAAAGCGCCCGAGTTCGTCGCGCTCGCCGGTGATCTGGCCATAGGCGTTGTAGCCATAAGCGCGACTGGCGCCGCTAGGCAATGTCGTCTCCAGCAGTCGGCCAACGGCGTCCCATTGGTAGCGGGTGACGGCACCGTGTTCGTCTTGCCGGGTTGTCTGGCGCCCCAGCAGATCGTAGGAAAACCGCCGCACGCCGCCATCCGGCAGGGTTTCTTCGACCAGTTGCCCCAGATCGTTCCACACCAACAGATGCCCGCTGGTGTCCGGGTAACGAATGGTGTGCAGCTGCCCTTTGTCGTTGTAGTAATAGCGGGTGACCTGACCGTCCGGGTCGGTCGTTTCGGTGACATCGCCCTGAGCATTGCGCTCATATGTCCACACCGCTTTGCCGCGATAGCGTGCGTGCAGGAAACCATTGCGGTACTCGTAGGACGTTGGCTCGTCGTCCGGCGGAATCAGGGCTTCCAGACGTCCGACGTCGTCGTAGCGGTATTCCGTGATGGCGCCGAGCGCATCTTGCTCGGCGATTAGCTGACCCTGATCGTCATACGCCTTGAGCTGCTCACCGCCATCCAGCCCGACCCGGCGCACCAGCCGCGCCCGATCATCGTGCTGATAAACCTCCTCGCTGCCGTCGGTGTTCTGCACAACCACACTGCCGGCGTCATCCCAGACATAACGCGCTTCCATCTGCGCAAAAGACGCCCAATGCCGGACACATCGCGCCGCCTTGCCGGACTTTTCCCACTCCCAGAAGAAGCTTGCCCCACCGGCCAGTTGCCGCTGCAGGATGACGTGCTGATCGTCGTAGTCGTAACGCTCGCTCTCGCCGAGCGCGTTGGTCGCTTCGATCAGCCGATGACAAGCGTCGTAGCGGAAGGAAATCAGCGTCTGCTCGGTCTGCCAGGCTTCATCGAGACTTGCCGCCGGCACGAACACCTGATAGTCGACCGCGATCAAATGGCTGCGCTCATAACGCAACAACAGCGCCCGGCCTGCGCCGTTATCCAAACGTTGAATACGGTCCTGACGATCGCGCGAAACACGCAAGCGGTTGCCGTACGCGTCGCTGATCGCAGTCAATCGACCGTTGTGAAAGTGATAAAACCGCGGAACGTCGCCGGCCTGCGCGAGGATCAGCTCGTCGCTTGAATCGCCGAGATAAATCGCCGCTCGCGACAAACTGTTATGAATCGCCGGCCGTTCAGCGCTGGGCAACGGAAACGTCGTACGGCGGTTTTCATGGTCGATCCAGATGACCGACTCACCGGCGATCTCCAGCCGATGCGACAGCGAATGACTCCAGCCAAACCCCAACCCGCAATCGATCTCGACGGCACTGGTGCGGTAGAGCCGGGTGAAGTCGAACGGCAACACACCGTCCAAGCTCCCATCAACCAGCGTCAGCAACTCCTCGCCGGTGACCATCGAAACCGGACACTTGTTGGTCGTGGTTTTATCAGCAGACTCGGCACTGTCCCCGTTAGGATTTTTCGCCTGATCGGGCGCGTTATCTCGATGTTCGTCCTGCTTGATCGTGGTATTGCGCTTTGCATTCCAGCGCAGTTGCATGCGCCCCTTTTTAATCCCCGCGGCAACGCCTCGCGCCGCGACCGCCTTGTAACGATCCACGTACGTCATGAAGTTATTGATGATCGTGAAGATCGCTTTAACGAACCCCACAACAGCGCTGAGAATGCGCGCACCATAGTGGGCAAGTCGTCGGCTCAAATAAGCGATGCCTGCCGCTGCACCGGCGAAAGTCAGCACAATCCCGACCAAGATATCGATCAGCAACTGCACCACAACCATTGAAACCGCTTCCGCCGTTTTACCGGCGATCTCGCCGGGCGGCAGCATGTCCAGCCAGAGACTGGCAGTGCGCAACAGCAGACATAACGCCGCTTCATCACTGGCCAGCAGCTGGACTTTTTCCATCGTTGCCGGAAATTGTTGCGCCAATTCGGCCAGCTGATTAGCGCCCTCGCCCAGCCGCTCGGCATGCTTGCGGGGATCCTGAAGAATGTCCGAGAGCAAACTGAGGCTGTCCCAGACACCGGTAATCGCCGCCCAACTTCCCGCCAGTAGTCCGTTGCCCACGGCGGCTGAAGTCGATTGCGACCAGCGCGGTTTGAACGCGTCCCACTCGGTGCGCAGCCAGCCGTTCAACTTTTGGGTCAGGCCGTCGTAGGAAGTGAAAAGCTCATCAACCTGCTCGGGGGTTACTTCGCTCTGGACATGGACCCGGTAGAACTTCCCGGGCACTCCTCTGAACTCGCCCTTGCCGTGTTCATTCAGCGTAACGACCTTCTTCTCGCCGCCATCCTCGGCAATGACATCGACCTGGATATTGCCCAGGGGAATGTCATAAACCGATTCGAACTTGCTCTCGATCTGCAGGATCCCGCTGTCGGGACACTGCGCAACAGTGGAGATAAAGTCGTCATCACCCGTGCTAACCGACGTGGTCGTATTGCCGAGCGTTATTCTCCGCTCCATGCCCATCAACGAAGGCATGTCCATAAAGCGGCTGACCTTGTCGGCACTGCGGCTCACAGCACTTTGCAGTTGCTGGCGATACACACTCAACGTGTCGTTGAATTGACCGAGTTCCTCTTCGATACGGGCGATGTGCTCCATCACCGCACCGATGGGTATGAAGAGAACAGAGAAACGGTAACCGGCATGAGCAATCCCTCGCGCAGAAAATAGCGGACGGGACTTTGCGGGAGATCGAATAGATAAAAAGTCAGGAAAATTTCAGATGGTTGTAGGGCGAATCCTTAAATTGCGGGGATAAAAAAACCCACCGACCGTTTCCGGTTCAGTGGGCTTCAGTGACGCCTCTGGTTTACAGAGCCATATCACTCGCAGCATTAGCCTTTGGAGCCTGCGGCGCTTCAGTCGGTGCAGCGGCCGGAGCCACCGCCTGACCGATGGCTGGTGGCGGAGTCAGTTCCACCACCCTGGCGGTATGGACCTACGTGACTGCGCATTGCCGGGTTTGAACTTTCACCCTGAACGCTTGGCGAAACCGGCGTTCGCGGAGGTCCGTCCAGTGAGGTCGAAATCTCCGCTGACTTTCACAATCTTGTCGTGGAGTTTTGCCTCAAAATTAAAAGATCCACGGTTATTCTCAGCAGTGCCCTGAGAATACGTTACGGAGAGCGATCCTGATTTTGAAGTGAATTTTTTTGCCAGGTGCTGTGCATCGTATACAACAACATAGGCAGCCGCGGTGGTTTCGCTGTCAAGTTTATCAGAAAACTCAAATTGTGCTTCACTCACAGGTTCCAATTTCGTAGGGAAATTGATAATAACAACTGTGCGTTCAGCTTTTGAAAGCTGCTCCGCTTGAATAGACCACGCAAATTTATTTTGTGAGTAGTTTATAGGGTATGAGAGCAGCCTATTTTCGTCTCCGTTAAATTCGAGTCTATTTATAGTTGCTTTGAAATGTCCTGCAACGGAGTCAACTTTTATTTCTTTTCCAGTAGTCATGTCAACTTGCTCCAGAATGATATTTCCGCTTCATGCGTGCTACCAGACGAATTCTATGACCGTTTCATATGGCCGCCTACTGTCACAAATAACAGGCTCCAACAATAAAAGTGCTATACCAACATCCACACCAGATCATCGGAATCCTGCAATCGAAAACGCCAGCCCACAAAAAAGCCCGCTGACCGTCACCGGTTCAGCGGGCCTTCAAATGGCTTCGAGTTACAGAGCCATATCACTCGCAGCATTGGCTTTCGGAGCCTGCGGCGCTTCAGCCGGTGCAGCGGCCGGAGCCACCGCCTGACCGATGGCCGGTGGCGGAGTCAGTTCCAGCACCTTGGCGGTGTAGGCCCACTCTTGCGCCACTTTTTCAGGATTGCCGTTCAGTTGAGTGCCGTAGCTCGGCACGAGCTGATGCAGCTTTTCCTGCCAGGCAGGCGATGCAACCTTGTCCTTGAAGACTTTCTGCAGCACGGTCAGCATGATCGGCGCAGCGGTCGAAGCACCTGGCGAAGCGCCCAGCAGACCGGCAATCGAACCGTCAGCCGAAGCAACGATTTCAGTGCCCAGCTTCAACACGCCACCGGCTGCTTCATCACGTTTAATGATCTGCACACGCTGGCCGGCCTGCCACAGACGCCAGTCTTCAGCTTTGGCGTTCGGGAAGTACTCTTTCAACGCGTTGAGGCGGTCTTCGTCGGACAGCATCAGTTGGCCAGCAAGGTACTCGACCAGCGGGTATTCCTTGATGCCGACGCGGGTCATTGGCCACACGTTATGCGTGGTGGTGGTGGTCAGCAGGTCGAGGTACGAGCCTTCCTTCAGGAACTTGGTGCTGAAGGTCGCGAACGGGCCAAACAGAATGACGCGCTTACCGTCCAGAACACGGGTGTCCAGGTGTGGAACCGACATCGGTGGTGCGCCGACCGAAGCTTTACCGTAAGCCTTGGCCAGGTGTTGCTGGGCGATAGTCGGGTTTTCGGTCACCAGGAATGAGCCGCCAACCGGGAAGCCTGCATATTCCTTGGCTTCAGGAATGCCGGACTTCTGCAGCAGATGCAATGCACCGCCGCCTGCGCCGATGAAGACGAACTTGGCGTCGGTTTCGGACTTGCTGCCGTCTTTCAGATTTTTGTAGCTGACGCGCCAGGTACCATCGTCGTTCTTGGTGATGTCCTGCACTTCGCTGGACAGTTTCAAGTCGAACTTCGGTGTGGTTTGCAGGTGCGCGACGAACTGGCGAGTGATTTCACCGAAGTTGACGTCCGTGCCGATCGGCGACCAGGTGGCCGCGATTTTCTGGTTCGGGTCACGCCCTTCCATCATCAGCGGAACCCACTTCTTGATCACAGCCGGGTCTTCGGAGTACTGCATGCCGGCGAACAGCGGGCTCGCCTGCAGGGCTTCGTAGCGCTTTTTCAGGAACTTGATGTTGTCATCGCCCCACACGAAGCTCATGTGCGGTGTGGAGTTGATGAACGAACGCGGATTTTTCAGCACGCCCTGTTGAACCTGCCAGGCCCAGAACTGACGGGAGATCTGAAACGCTTCGTTGATTTCAACAGCTTTCGGGATCTGTACGTTGCCCTTGTCGTCTTCCGGGGTGTAGTTCAACTCAGCCAAAGCGGAGTGACCGGTACCCGCGTTGTTCCAGCCGTTGGAGCTTTCCTGGGCGACGCCGTCAAGGCGCTCGATCATTTCCATCGAAGTGCCGGGTTCCAGCTCATTGAGCCAGACACCCAGTGTGGCGCTCATGATGCCGCCGCCGATCAGCAGGACATCAACTTTCTTTGCCTCTTCCGCCTGAACGGAAGTGATCCCCATCGACAAAGCCAGCCCCAGCAGGGCCGTGTTCATTTTTTTAAACATCTGTTGCACCTATGATAAAACGCCATCCGCCCTGCCGTTCTCATGACGAAGCCCTTGTTTCACGGCATCAGGCAGGATGTCGTGGGCGGCGTACAAGAATCGGAGGGTGGGCACACAAGGCCGACGTGTTAATCGACCTCAGTTTATATGTCCCTGCTGAACTGACTTTTTATCGTTTTTGGCCTCAGCTACTTGAGCGACAGTGATTCTGTTGGCGCGTCTCGAAGACACGCAAACTGAATAGGTCAAACCAAGTTGTTGCGAAGAATATCACGACCAGGCAAACCCGCGCGTCTGTTCCCGACTTGATGGTCGAGGTTTGCATAACGATCGCTTCTATACTGAGCTTTGATTTCCGCGAAATAACCGTGAGGAAAAGTCATGAGCGACAACGACCATTTGCGCAAGTATTCCTCTCAAGTCGTCGACGGAATCGAACGTGCGCCCGGGCGCGCCATGCTGCGGGCCGTGGGCTTCACCGACGAGGACTTCAAGAAGCCGCAGATCGGCATCGCCTCGACCTGGGCGATGGTGACGCCGTGCAACATGCACATCGACAAGCTCGCCCTGGAGGCGGAAAAAGGCGCAAATGCCGCCGGCGCCAAAGGCGTGATCTTCAATACCATCACCATTTCCGACGGCATCGCCAACGGCACCGAAGGCATGAAATATTCGCTGGTGTCGCGCGAGGTGATCGCTGACTCGATCGAAGTGGTCGCCGGGTGTGAAGGTTTCGACGGCCTGGTCACCGTGGGCGGTTGCGACAAGAACATGCCGGGCTGCCTGATCGGCATGGCGCGGCTCAACCGCCCTTCGATCTTCGTCTACGGCGGGACGATCCGCCCGGGCGCCGGCCACACCGACATCATTTCGGTGTTCGAAGCGGTGGGCCAGCAGGCGCGCGGTGACATCAACGAAATCCAGGTCAAGCAGATCGAAGAAGTGGCGATTCCCGGCCCCGGTTCGTGCGGTGGCATGTACACCGCCAACACCATGGCATCGGCCATCGAAGCGTTGGGCATGAGCCTGCCCGGGTCGAGTTCGCAGGATGCCGTGGGCAGCGACAAGGCCTCGGACAGTTTTCGCGCCGGCCAGCAGGTGATGGAGCTGCTGAAGCTGGACCTCAAGCCGCGGGACATCATGACCCGCGAGGCTTTTGAGAATGCCATCCGCGTGGTCATCGCCCTCGCCGGCTCGACCAACGCTGTGCTGCATCTGCTGGCCATGTCGCACGCCGTGGATGTCGAGCTGACGCTGGATGATTTCGTCGAGCTGGGCAAGGTCTCGCCGGTGGTTGCCGACCTGCGTCCCAGCGGCAAATACATGATGAGCGAACTGGTGGCTATTGGCGGCATTCAACCGCTGATGAAACGCATGCTCGACGCCGGCATGCTGCACGGCGACGTGCTGACGGTGACCGGCAAGACCCTGGCGGAAAACCTCGCCGACGTGGCCGATTACCCTGCGGGGCAGGACGTGATTTTGCCGTTTGATCGGCCGGTCAAAAAGGATTCACATCTGGTCGTGCTGCGCGGCAACCTGGCGCCCAGCGGAGCGGTGGCGAAAATCACCGGAAAGGAAGGCTTGCGCTTCGACGGCACCGCCCGGGTTTATCACGGTGAAGAAGGCGCATTGGCCGGCATTCTGAATGGCGAGGTCCAGGCCGGCGATGTGATCGTGATCCGTTACGAAGGCCCAAAGGGTGGCCCAGGCATGCGCGAAATGCTCTCGCCAACGTCGGCGGTGATGGGCAAAGGGTTGGGCAAGGACGTGGCGCTGATCACCGACGGACGATTTTCCGGTGGCTCGCATGGTTTCGTGGTCGGGCATATCACGCCGGAGGCCTTCGAAGGCGGGCCTATTGCCCTGATTGAAGACGGCGACAGGATCACCATCGATGCTGAAACGCGGCAGATCACGGTGCAGGTGTCCGATGCCGAACTGGCGGAACGCAAAACCCGCTGGGTGCGGCCGGAATCGCAATACAAGCGCGGGGTGTTGGCCAAGTATGCGAAGACGGTGTCCAGTGCGTCCGAAGGGGCTGTTACTGATAAATATTTGTAGAAAATAGTGCGCAGGACGGACGCCATCGCGAGCAAGCTCGGCTCCCACAGGTGACTGCGTTGCAGCCAGCAGACACGATCAGTCCGTCCACTTCACACGCTTCTGGTAACAAATACACTTCAACCCGTTTAAAACTTCTGAAAGCCCGGTCGACTCTCACCTCTACACGGGCGATACCTCATCGCCCGGCTGAATTCATCCACAGTTAATGCCGTCAGGCTCTCAACTTGTCCTTTCAGATCAGGAGTAACCCATGAATCGTTCCCTATGGATTGGCCTCATCGGTTTTCTCGCGGCGGGCACTGCTCACGCAGCGTCGCAGGAAGTATCGATAAACCTTGTCAGCGCCGACGGCGCGCCGCAAGCGATCGGCACCATCAATGTCAGCGAGACACCCTACGGTCTGCTGTTCACCCCCAACCTCAAGTCCCTGCCGGCCGGCGTCCATGGTTTCCACGTGCACGAAAACGGCAGCTGCGAAGCGGGCATGAAGGATGGCGTCAAAGGTGCAGCGCTGGCGGCGGGTGGGCATTTTGATCCGCAGAAAACCGGCAAGCATCTGGGCCCTTACGCCGATGGTCACTTGGGCGATTTGCCGGCGGTGTACGTGACCGCTGACGGCATCGCCAATTACCCAGTACTGGCGCCGCGCCTGAAAAAACTCTCCGAGATTAAAGGACACGCGCTGATGATCCACGCCGGCGGCGACAACCACGCGGACATGCCAAAGCCCCTGGGCGGTGGCGGCGACCGAGTGGCGTGCGGGGTGATCTGATCGGCTCGACGCAGCGTTTAATCCTCAGCAGATAAACGCTGCGCAGCACTGTTCAACAGTTCGCGCAACATCAGCGCATTACCCAAGGCAAAGCCACCGGCGGTGTTATCGAAAATACACCAAGTGGCGATGCCGGCGTGCGCGCTGATGTGTGCCTGCCGGGCCAGCGCTCGCAATCGCTCCAGGTCATAGTCGCTGTAATAAATACGCGGTGAGCCATGCCAGCGCCAATAGTGAATGCCTGGCCAGCCACCCGGAACCTCCCCGCCACTCATAAATGACGGATCGGCAGCCACCCGCCCGACCCGATGCTCAATCAGCA
>NZ_JMCL01000061.1 GCF_000690905.1 Pseudomonas sp. Ant30-3
AGGGGGCTTGCCCCCGCTTGGCTGCGCAGCAGTCGTAAAACCTGTTGCCCGGTATGACTGACTGGCGCAGAGGCCCGCTCCGCCGCCCAACGGGGGCAAGCCCCCTCGCCACAGGTCACCTTGTCCACAGACGTCACCCTCATCGCACAACCGCGTCATTTTTCTTTCGAAAATTTATTTGCCGGGTTTTTTTCCGGTTTTTGGTTCGTGCCGCGTCTAATAATCATTCTTATTAACAAAAACTTTTCAGGAGCTCAGGTAAGTAATGCGACCTCTACCACGCCGCACACCTCTCGCGATGGCCGTAAAGCGCCCGACTTTGCATCGCACCCTGTTCACCAGCGCATTGCTGACCGCCACCTTGCTGGGGAGCTCGATGGCCAATGCTGCACCTGTAAAAGTAAATATTGCCGTGCAGCCGCTTTCCAACGCGCTGACCGAGCTGGGCATGCAGACCAACCTGCAGATTCTCTACAGCCCTGACCAGGTTGCCGGCGTCAAGTCACGGGCCGTGTCCGGTTCACTGGAGCCTTCCGAGGCGCTGAATGCTTTGCTTAAAGGCACCGGCATCTCGTTCCAGATCAATGGCAACAGCGTCACCCTGGTAACCGGTGAAGGGGCGAGTCTGCAACTGGGCGCTACCACCATTTCCGGACAGGCCTTGGGCCTGAACACCGAAGACACCGGCTCTTACACCACCGGCGCCACTACCACCGCGACCAAGCTGCCGCTGACCCTGCGCGAAACGCCGCAATCGGTGACCGTAGTGACGCGCCAGCAAATGGACGATCGTGGCGTCACCAGCGTTGCCGATGCGTTGCGCAACACGCCTGGCGTCTCGATGCAGAAATACGACAGCGACCGTACCGAATTTTCCGCCCGTGGCTTTGCCATCACCAACTTCCAGTACGATGGCGTCAACATTCCCTACGATGGCGTTTACGGCGAGAACCCGAACAACAGTGACGACGCGGCAAGCCTGGACCACATCGAAGTCATCAAGGGCGCTACCGGCCTGATGACCGGTAACGGCGACCCGTCCGCCACCGTCAATCTGATCCGCAAGAAACCGACCAAGGACTTCAAGGCTTCAGTCAGCGCCACCGCAGGTTCCTGGGACAATTACCGCACCGAAGGCGACATCTCCGGTTCGTTGACCGATTCGGGCAACGTGCGCGGTCGATTCGTGGGTGCCTACCAGGACAAAGGTTCATACATCGACCATTACACCCAGAAAAAAGACATCTTCTACGGCATCCTGGAAGCTGACCTGACCGACGATACCTTGTTGACCTTTGGCGTCGACAAGTCCAGTGCAACGCCCCGCGGCAGTACCTGGACCGGTAACGCACCGTACTTCACCGACGGCAGCAGTACCGACTTCTCTCGCAGTTTCAACCCGGGCGCCGATTGGAGCCGCCGTGATTTCGACAGCGTTACTTACTTCTCGTCGCTGGAACAGGCACTGGCCAATGGCTGGAAGTTCAAGGCCAGCTTCGACCAGAAAACCACTGATCACGACACCCAACTGGCCTCGGCCAGCGGTGGCTCCGCTGACCCCGACACGGGCGAAGGCAACTTCCTTTACTGGGGACGCTGGGAAGGCCACCGCGTACAGAACTCTGCAGACGTAAACCTCTCCGGGCCGTTTTCCCTCGGTGGTCGCGAGCATGAATTGGTGGCTGGCTTCATGGCTGCCCACTCACGTCAGACCGGTGCGACCTACGACACCAGCGCATTCGAACTGGTGCCAGGCAGCATCTTTGACTGGAACGGGCACCTGCCAAAACAGCAATTCCCGAAAAACGGCAAGTACGAACGCACGCAAAGCCAGAACGGTCTCTACCTGGCCACACGCCTGCGTCCGACCGACGACCTGTCGTTCATCCTCGGCAGCCGACTGAGCACCTTCAAGTACAACGAAGACTACACCTACTATCCAGGCGCCACCCAGACCGACACCCACGCCAGTTACAAGGAACATGGCGTCGTCACACCGTACGCCGGTGTGGTCTACGACCTGAACGACGTGTACTCGGCGTATGCCAGCTACACCAAGATCTACCAGCCGCAAATCTACAAGGACGTGACCGGTTCGACCCTCAAGCCTGTTGAAGGCGACAGCTACGAAACCGGCATCAAGGCGGCTTATTTCGAAGGCAAGCTGAACGCCAGCCTGGCCTTGTTCCAGATCGAGCAGGACAACGTTGCGCAATACGTCACCACCGACGTCGGCACCGGACAGGATGTCTATAAAGCCATCTCCGGCGCCACCACCAAGGGGGTGGAGATGGAACTGGCAGGCGAACTGGCGGATGGCTGGAACGTGACTGCCGGCTACACCTATGCGCGTACCCGCGACGAGGACGAACAACGCATCTTCGGTTTCCCGCTCGCCTCAAGCAAACCGGAACACGTGGTGCGTACCTTCACTACCTACCGTTTGCCCGGCGCACTGGACCAGGTCACCATCGGCGGCGGCGTCAGCTGGCAAAGCGCGTTTTACGGCCAAAGTTATAGCCCGAACCTGGGTAACGGTGAAGGTGGCAACACTCTGCTCAAACAAGGTGGCTACACCCTCGTGGACCTGATGACCCGTTATCAATACGACGAACACTTGAGCTTCACCGCCAATGCCTACAACGTCTTCGACAAGAAATACATGTCGGGCCTGGGCAACTTCGGCACCACGTTCTACGGCGAGCCGCGCAACCTGCAGATCACCGCGAAGTATGATTTCTGAGTCGTGAGCTGAAATGAAAAATGCCCGTGTCGTGAGATGCGGGCATTTTTTCAGGCTTGGGATTTGTTGTAAATGTGAGTCCGCCTTCGCGGGCAAGCCTCGCTCCTACAGCGATTTTGTGAGCACTGAAGATCCAATGTGGGAGCGAGCCTGCTCGCGATGGCGCCAGTGCAGCCAATCCAAAAACATCTGCCCGGGCACAAAACCGCCCCCCTGATCCAGGCATGGCAGTTTTTCAATTCAACTCAAACCCGCGAACGCACCCACCCCGCCACTTCCGAGTGAGTCCCTTCAACTTCCCCTAACAACCCTGCCATGCGCATGAAGTCATGGGTCATCCCCGCCTGCTCCAGTAGCGTCACCTCGTTCCCCGCCGCGCGCAGCAGATCGGCATACGCCTTACCTTCGTCACGCAACGGATCGTGCCCGGCCAGGTACACCAGTGCCGGCGCCATGCCTGAAAGATCAGCCGCCAGCAACGGCGAGCAGCGCCAATCCGCAAGGTCCTCTGCGGTGCGTGCGTAATGCGCGTAAAACCAGTCCAGCGTTGCCGTTTCCAGCAAATAGCCTTCGGCAAAATCTCGATGGGATGCGCGCTTTGTGGTCGCATCCGTCACCGGGTACAGCAGCACCTGCGCTTTGGGTTTCAACGCCAGTTCCGCAGGCTCACGCACGGCCATGATCGACAGTACCGTGGCCAGTGTCGCACCCACACTGTCACCGACCAATGCCACCCGGTCTGCATCCAGCCCCCACGCCGCGCCTTCGCGCACCAGCCAATTGCCGGCATCGCAGGCGTCCAGCACCGGCGTCGGGAAACGCCACTCCGGCGCCAGTCGATAATCCACGGTCAGTAACGCAAACCCGCCCTGCAAGGCGAGCCGCCGGCACAGCGCATCATGGGAATCAAGGCTGCCAACCACATAGCCACCGCCATGGAAATACAACACAACCGGCTGCAAGCCGTCGATCGCTTGCCCATCGCGATACAGCCGCGCCGGCAGACTGTGGCCGTCCCGTGCGGTCAAGGTGAAACGCTCGCAAACCAGGTTATCCAGCGGCACGTCCAGAAACCCGGAAGATGCTTCAAAATCGATCCGCGCCTGTTGCGGCGACTGTTCATGCATCGCACGACTTTTACCGGTCATCCGGCCGAACTCGGCGAGTTCTAGAAATGCTTCAAGTTCTGGCAATACGGCCATGGACAAATCCTTCCCAAAAACAGGTGCGTAAATACAAATTTTGAAGCGAAAAACCTATGGCCAAGGCATTGACCTGTGGCCAAGGCATCATTGACCTGTGGCGAGGGGATTTATCCCCGTTGGGGCGCGGAGCGGCCCTGAAAATTGGACTGCTGCGCAGTCCAACGGGGGTAAACCCCCTCGCCACAGAATCCCCTGGCCACAGAATCCCCCCACCACACATCCCCCCTGCCACAGGTTATTCGTCTCGCCTTCCATGTCGCGTTTTCAAGCCATAGCCAAGCGTTGTTCCAGCAAGCCTTCCAGCTCATCGAGCAACTCATCACCGCGCAGCAGCTCGTAATGCCCGCCTGCCAACAGACGATCAACACCCTGACGGCCGACCTGAGCCTCGAACACCCGGCGTTCGTCTTCGCGCCCGACCATCCACCAGCGATGGGCCGAGACGTGGATGGCCGGCAGTTGACGATGCGCCAGCGCCAGTTGCTTGAGGCGTGAGCCGGTGGCAAAGATCTGCGTAAGCTCCCCCGCGCCCAATGCGGCCTGCTCATTGGAACAGTGCAATGCAGCTTCGATGACGGCGGTGGAGCCCGCGCCTTCACTCAGGCCATCGGTTTTCAGCGCGATCAAGGCGTGAGCCTCGTCAGCCGGCAAACCGAGCACAAATTTCAGAAAATCGCTCAAGTCTTCGCGCCAGTCCCCCGCTTCTGCGGTGCCGGCCACGTAGCTGTCAACCAACCCGGCAAACGCCACGGCTTCACCCTGGTTTTCAAGCTCGTGAGCGACCAATTGGGTCAACGCACCGCCCAACGACCAGCCCAGCAAGTAATACGGCCCCGTGGCTTGCTGGGCACGAATCCGTTGCGTATAGGCCTGGGCCATGGCCAGCAGCGACTCGTCCTGCCAGTGCGGGTCGAGCAGCATGCGGCATTGCACGCCGTAAACCGTACGCCGACCTTCGAGTCGCCGCGCCAGCGGCTCGTAGTCGAACACCGTGCCGAACCCGGCGTGCAGGCAAAACAGCGCCGGTACATCCGCGAGCCGTGCATTCAGCGCCAGCAGCGGCTCCGGTGCAGACGTGGATTCGATGGCCTGATAGCCGCTGAGCTCGGCAATGGATGGCTTCTGCATCAGATCGCGCAGCTTCAATTCAAAGCCCAGGCGGGGCTGGCTGCGCACACGCGAGATGACCTTCAGCACTTGCAACGAATCGCCCCCCAGTTCGAAGAAGTTGTCGTCGATGCCGACTTGCGGCACGCCGAGCACTTCTTGCCAGATTGCGGTCAGCGCCGTCTCCAGGCCGTTGCGCGGCGCACGATAGCCGCCGAGCGCCCATTCAGGCGTCGGCAGTGCGCGACGATCGAGCTTGCCGTTGGCCGATAGCGGGAATCGCTCCAGCACCACGATCCGCGCCGGCACCATGTAATCCGGCAGTTGCGCTTGCAGTTCAGACTTCAAACGCCGATCCAGCCCGACCGCACCGGCCGCCACCACATAACCCACCAATTGCTTGCCGGTCGGCGTGTCGTGCACCACCACGGCGGCGTCCTGCACGCCAGCGTACTCACGCAGACGCGCTTCGATTTCGCCTGGTTCAATGCGGAAACCGCGGATCTTCACTTGCTGGTCGAGTCGCCCCAGGTAGTCGATCAACCCGCACCCTCGCTGGCGCACAAGGTCGCCGGTACGGTACATGCGGCCGCCGGCCTCGAACGGATCGGGGATGAATCGCTCGGCGCTCATGCCGGGGCGCTGGTGATAACCACGCGCCAGGCATTCGCCGCCCAGATACAACTCGCCACTGACACCGACCGGCAGCGGATTGAGATCGGTATCCAGCACATACAAACCACGGCCCGCCACACCGCGCCCGATAGGCGCATAAGCCGCGTCGCAGGTTTCGCTGGCTTCGGCACGCCACAGCAGCGGCGTGACCACGGTTTCGGTCGGGCCATAACCGTTGACCAGACGCTGCGGACGCAGGGCACGCTTGACCCGCTCGAAGCTGGCCTCCGGCACCGCATCGCCGCCAAAGCAATACACCTCGACCGCCGGCGGGTTGCCCAGACGTTCGGCCACTTCGGCCATTTGTTGCAGGTACGCCGGTGGGAAGCAAGCCACGGTGACACCGTGATGCCGCATGACTTCGAGAGTTTGCTCAGGGCCCCACAGACTGTCATCGCGAATCACCAGGCTGCCACCGGCCAACATCACACTCAACCAGCGCTCCTGCGCCCCGTCGAAGGCGAACGACATGAAGTGCAACTCACGGCTGCGCGGCGCCAGTTCGTAGAGCTCGATGATGCCGCGGCAGTGCCGGGCAATCGGTCCTCGCGCCACGGCCACGCCTTTGGGCTGGCCCGTGGAACCGGAAGTGTAGATAAGGTACGCCAAGTGCCCCGGCAACGGCTGGGAAACCGGGGATACAACGTTGTCGGCGACGCTCAACTGATCCAGCAGCAGGCGCGGCGGGCTGTCGGCCAGGGTCAGTCGATCACCCAGGTCGCTGTCGCACAGCAGCAGGCTGGCGGCCGAATCGCTCAACATGTAGGTCAGTCGCTCAGCCGGGTACGCCAGGTCCAAAGGCAGGTAAGCCGCCCCCGCCTTGAGCACCGCGAGAAACGCGACGATGGTGCGTTCGGAACGCGACAACCCCACCGCAACCAGGCTTTCCGGGCCGATACCGCGATCAATCAATTGCTGCGCCAGCCCATTGGCCTGCGCCTCAAGCTCGGCATAACTGACGTGCCGATCTTCACAGATCAAGGCGATATTCTGCGGCTGCGCTTTGACGTGTTGATTGAACGCGTGCAGCAAATCAGCGTTGTCGTCGGACGCCTGCGGCAGGCTCAAACGTGGCTGCGGCAAACCAATATTGCCGAGCAGGCAAGAAGCGTCCTCCGGCAGCGCACGCAACAACCCTTCCAGCTGCGCACGAATACGCTCGACCTCCGCGTCACTGAAGCGGTCACGCAGGAACAGGTATTCGACTTCCAGGCCGTCTTCGTTGGCGCTGACCATCAAGTCCATCGGGAAATTGGTGACACCGCCACTGCCCACTTCGGCAAAGCGCAGTTCCCCTTCCTCGCCGCCTTTCAAGGCTCGGTCCACCGGATGGTTTTCGAACACGATGATGCTGTCGAACAAGCCCTGGCCACCCTGCCCGGCCCAGCGCTGAATGTCCGATAGCGGCGTGTGCTCGAAGTCGCGGACCATCAGGTTGTAATCCTGCAACTGGCGCAACCATTCGCCCAGGGGTTGGTGCGGATCGAGTGTCTGAATGACCGGCAAGGTGTTGATGAACAGGCCGAGCATGTCCTGAGCACCCGCCAAACCGGTCGGACGCCCCGCCACCGTGGCACCGAACGCGACGCTGCGCTGGCCGCTGTGACGCTGCAGCAATAGCAGCCACGCGCCTTGCACCAGCGTGTTAAGTGTCACGCGCTGACGCTTGGCGAAGGTGTGCAGTTTGCGCGTCGCGTCGGCGTCGAGGTTGCTGTACATCACGCCGTGGCCGGAGCCTGTCGCACCGCCAGCCTTGGCCAGAATGGTCGGTTCAACGAGTAGCGCCAGACGCTCACGCCAGAAGCCTTGCGCCTGCGCACCGTCCTGGCGTTGCAGCCACGCGATGTAGTCAGCATAGCGACCGGTCAGGGTCGGCAGGCTGTTGTTGTGATACAGGCGCAGCATGTCGCCCAGCAAACGCGAGGCGCTCCAGCCGTCGAGCAACAGGTGATGGTAAATCCAGATCATCTGGTAACGATCATCGCCCAGACGCACCAGGATAAAACGCATCAACGGCGGGCAGCTCAGGTCGAACCCCTTGGCCTGTTCTGCCGCCGCCAACTCGCCCAGCGCCTGTTCGGTATCGCAGCATTCACGCCAGTCGAGTTCTTCGATCGGCAAATCAACTTCAGCGAACACCGCTTGCAGCGGATCGGCGAGGCCGTCACGCCAGCGGAACGCGGCGCGCAGCACTTCGTGACGCGCAACCAACGACTGCCAGGCGGCGCGAAAACGAGGTACCTGCAAACCGTCCACCGCTACGCTCAACTGGTTGACGTAGGGATTCAGCTCCGGCGAATCGAGGCAGTGGAACAACATGCCTTGCTGCATCGGCGACAGCGGATACAAATCCTGCAGGCCTTCACGGGCGGCGCTATCGATGTGCGGCACCAGCGAAAAAGCGGCGACTTTCGGTGCTTCGGTCAGCGCTACGTCACGGCTGGTGGCCACGCAGGCCAACGCCCGAATGGTTTGCTGCTCGAACAGTTGCTTGGGACTGAACACCAGACCGCGCTGCCCGGCACGGCTCACCGCCTGCAGCGAGATGATCGAATCGCCGCCCAGCTCGAAAAAGTTTTCGGTGACGCCCAGCGAATCCAGGCCCAGCAATTCCTGCCAGATCTCCACCAGCAACGCTTCGGCGGGCGACGCGGCGGCCACATGATCGTGGTTCTGCCGAGTAGCCTCCGGCGCTGGCAGGCCTTGGCGATCGAGCTTGCCGTTCGGCGTCAGTGGCAGTGCGGCCAGGCACATCAAATGCGCCGGCAACATGTGCGCCGGCAGCCGACTGCGCAAATGAGCCGTCAGCGCTTCAAGCAAATCCTGCTCATCGGCGAGCGGATCGCGCGGCACCAGGTAACCGACCAACTGCCGGCTGACCGGTCCTTCGCGATCAATCACCAAGGCTTCACGCACGCCTTGGTGTTCGAGCAGGCAGGCCTCGATCTCGCCGAGTTCGATACGGAACCCGCGAATTTTCACTTGCTGGTCGATACGGCCGAGGTACTCGACGACGCCGTCGGCACGCAGCCGTGCAAGGTCGCCACTGCGATACAAGCGGCCACCTGGCACAAATGGGTCCGGTATAAAACGCTCAGCGGTCAGGTCCGGGCGTTGATGGTAACCACGGGCAACGCCCTCGCCGCCCAGGTACAACTCACCCGCGACACCGACCGGCAGCGGCTGCAGACCGCCGTCCAGAATGTAGGCGCTGCGGTTGCCGACCGGCCGGCCGATCGGCATGAACGCCGAGTCGAATTCGGTATCCGGGTATGCCAGCCAGATCAGCGGCGTGATCACCGTTTCGGTGGGGCCGTAACCGTTGATCAGGCGCTTGGGTTGCAGCACTTGCTGGACTTCATCGAACGCGTGCTTGGCCATGCCTTCGCCGCACGGGGTGTACGACCGAATCGGCAAGTCACGCCCCGCCTCGCCCATGAAATCGGCAATCTGCGACAGATAGCTCGGGGTGAAGCAGGCGATGGTGATGCCGTGTTTTTCAATCTCGGCACAGGTGCGCTCCACGCTCCACAACTCGTCATCGCGCGGCATCACCGCCGAACCGAACACCAGTGGCGTCAGCCAGCGTTCGTGAGCGCCGTCGAAACTGATCGAGGCGAATTGCAACTCGCGATCATCCGGGGTCATGCCGTACAACTCGCCAATTGCCAGGCAATGCATGGCCAACGGACCGTGGGCCACGCTTACCCCTTTAGGGCGCCCGGTGGAGCCAGAGGTGTAAATCAGGTACGCGAGATTTTCCCCGCAGGTCCGGTTGACCGGGTTGGTGTCGGCCAGCAATTGCAGCGGCTCGCGGTCGATTTCCAGTACCGGCAGGCCGTCGGGCAACGGCAGTTTTCCCCGCAGCCACGACTGGCAAATCATCAGCGAAATGCCGCTGTCTTCCATCAGGTAACGCAGGCGTTCCGTCGGGTAGGCCGGGTCCAGCGGCACGTAGGCACCGCCAGCCTTGAGGATCGCCAGCAGGCCGATGATCATGTCCGGCGAGCGCTGCATGGCCAGGCCAACCCGCTCTTCCGGACCGATACCCAGTGCACGAAGTCGGTGGGCCAATTGGTTGGCGCGACGGTTGAGTTGGTCGAAGCTCAATTCCACATCGTTGAAGATCAGGGCGGTGGCGTCCGGACGGATGACCGCCTGGGTTTCTATCAATTGATGCACGCAGAGCGGGTTCTGCGCCGCAGTAAACGCCGGGTTCCACTCGACCAACTGCTGTGTGCGTTCCGCCGTAGTCAGCAAGTTCAGCTCACTCAACGCAGCTTCTGGCGCGGCGACCATCGCCGCCAGCAGCGCCGCCAAATGCTCGCTCATGCGGGCAATCGCGGCGGCGCTGAAGTGGCTGCACTGGTAGCTCCAGTTCAGGCTGAGCTGGCCTTCGGCAGTGGCGGCCAGGGTCAGCGGAAAGTTGGTGCGCTCGTGGTTCTGTGGAACAGAGAAGCTCAAACCGGCTGGCGCGCCCTGTTGCAGCGCTTCGGCCACCGGGAAGTTTTCGAACACCAGCAGGCTGTCGAACAGTGGCTCGCCGGCACGTCCGGCCCAGCGCTGAATGTCGCTCAGTGCGGTAAATTCATGCTCACGCAATTCAAGGTTTTGTGCCTGCAAACGAGTCAGCCACTGACCGACGTTTTCTACCGCGTCCGGGCTGCTGATCACCGGCAAGGTGTTGATGAACAGGCCGAGCTGACTTTCAGTCCCCGGCACATCCACCGGCCGCCCCGCCACGGTCGCGCCGAAAGCGACGCAGCGTTGACCGCTGTAGCGTTGCAACAGCAGTGCCCAGGCCCCTTGCACCAATGTATTGAGCGTGACTTTTTGCTGACGGGCAAACTCTCGGAAGCGCTGACTGGTGACGACATCGAAGGTCTGGAGATGGTCGGCGAATTCCTGTGCCGACAGGTTTTTACAGTCGCCATGGGCCAGGCTTTGCGCCAGCAGGGTCGGATTGTCGAGCGCCGCCAGTTGGTCGCGCCAGAACATCTCGTCGGCATGAGCATCCTGACGTTGCAACCAGCCGATGTAATCGGCAAAACGCCCGGCCGGTGTCTGCACAGCCTGCCCGGCATATCGCTGCAAGACTTCGCTCAACAGCAGCGAGTTGCTCCAGCCATCGAGTAACAGGTGATGGTGGGTGTAGATCAGTTGTTGACGCTCATCGTCGAGGCGTACCAGGGTCAAGCGCATCAGCGGGGCGCGGGTCGAATCGAGTTGCAGGCGCTCGCTGTCGATCAACTGCGCCAGCGCTTCGGATTGATCGCTGCGGCCACACCAGTCGAGGCGTGTCAGCGGCAACTGCAAGTGACGATGGACCAGCTGCACCGGCACCTCGAAGCCGTCCGGGAAGTGAAAGCTGCTGCGCAGGATCGGATGGGCGTCGAGCACCGTTTGCCACGCGCGGCCCAGCCGATCGGCATCAAGCCCACCGGCTTCGACGCTGAGCTGATTGACGTACGTGCCGGACGCCGGCTCGTACAAGCTGTGAAACAGCAAACCGGCCTGCATCGGCGACAGCGGATACAGGTCTTCGATCTGTGCGGGCGGCACCGGCAGACCATCGAGTTGCGCCTGGGTCAGGCGCGCCAATGGGAAATCCGCCGGGGTCACGCCGCCTGCGCCGTCGCTCAGGCAATGGGCAATCAGCGCCAGC
Source organism: Pseudomonas sp. Ant30-3 (assembly GCF_000690905.1). Lineage (GTDB taxonomy): Bacteria > Pseudomonadota > Gammaproteobacteria > Pseudomonadales > Pseudomonadaceae > Aquipseudomonas. Next base: position 11,396 of record NZ_JMCL01000061.1, read on the forward strand.
AACTCGCGTTGATAATCCGCAGCCAGCGCTTCGATTTCACGCGGGTCAAAACATTCGTGGCTGAAGGTCCAGTCGAGTTTCAGTTCACCGCCATACACCTGACCGTCCACCGACAGCCAGTTCGGCAACGGTGCCTGCGCCGATTGCGCAGCGCCGCTGGACTCCGTGGCCGGTTTGAACAGTGCGTCTTCGGCGAAGCTCTGATCGAACTGGCCGAGGTAGTTGAACGTCACCCGCGCTTGCGGCAACGCCGCCAACGCCGCTTGGGTCGACGCATCGCCCATGTAGCGCAACAGGCCGTAGCCCATGCCTTTGCCGGGGATTTCGCGCAGTTGCTGCTTGATGGCCTTGATCGAACCGGCAAGGTCGGCAGTCGGCGTCAGGCGCACCGGGAACAGGCTGGAGAACCAGCCGACGGTGCGGGTCAGGTCGACGTCGTCGAACAGCTCTTCGCGGCCGTGACCTTCGAGCTGAACCAGCGCCGAGGCGTGGCCGGTCCAGCGGCTGAGGGTGCGAGCCAGCGCGGTCAGCAGCAGGTCGTTGACCTGTGTGCGGTAGATCGCCGGCGCCTGTTGCAGCAACTGGCGAGTCTGTTCGCGGTCGAGACCGATGCTGACGCCCTGGCGCAAATGCCCGGCCTGACTGGCCTGAGCGTTGGCGGCGGGCAGCGAATCATTCGCCACACTCAAATGCGCCTGCCACCAGTCCAGTTCGCCGGCAGCGGCTTCGGATCGTGCGTACGCGTCAAGTTTGTCGGCCCAGGTCTGAAAGGCGCTGGTCTTCGGTGGCAGTTCTTGCGCTTGGTAAGCCGCCTGCAAATCTTCCAGCAACACCCGCCACGACACACCGTCCACAGCCAGGTGATGAATCACCAAAAGCAAACGCTGGGAACCATCGGCCAGAGCAATCAGCGCCACGCGCAGCAACGGCCCGTCTTGCAGACTGAGGCTGCGCTGCGCTTCGTCGCACACCGCTTCCAGCGATTCATTGCTGGCGACGCGAGCGGTCCAGAGCATGTCGATGACATCGCAGCTGTCGGCTCCGACATAGCGTGCCGACCATTGGCCGTCGACCTGGCTGAAGCGCAAACGCAACGCATCGTGCTGCTTGAGCAAACGTTGCAGCGCGGCTTGCAGGCGCGGCAATTCGAGGGTTTCACGCGGCGTCAGCAGCACCGCCTGGTTCCAGTGCGCGCGTTGCGGGATCGATTCCTGGAAGAACCAGCGCTGGATCGGTGTGAGCTTTTGCAGGCCGTCCACTGGCCCTTGTTGCGCCAGCGGTGCGGCTTGTTCCTTGACCACGGCGGCCAGGGCTTGCAAGGTTTGCTGCTGGAACAGGTCACGGGGTTGCAGGCTCAGACCGGCACGGCGCGCACGGCTGACCACTTGGATCGAAATGATCGAGTCGCCGCCCAGCTCAAAGAAATTGTCCTGACGCCCCACCTGCTCCACGCCCAGCACGTCCTGCCAGATCTGCGCCAGCACCTGTTCGTGTTCGTTGCGCGGTGCTTCGAAGGCGCGTTGGCTGACCTGCGAGGTCGGTGCCGGCAGGCGCTTGCGGTCGAGTTTGCCATTGGGGCTCAGGGGCATTTGCTCGATCAGTACGGTGTGCGCAGGCACCATGTAATCCGGCAGGCTCGCCAGCAGATGAGTTTTCAGGGTTTCGCGCCAGACGCCTTGGTGCTCGGCATCGGCGCTGACCAAAGCTTTATCTTGCGGCACGATGTACGCAACCAATTGCTTGCCGCTCGGGCCATCGAGCGCGAGCACCACGGCTTCCTGCACATCGATATATTCGTGCAGGCGCGCTTCGACCTCGCCGAGCTCGATGCGCAAACCGCGAATTTTTACTTGATGGTCGATACGGCCGCAGTAGTCGATGGCGCCGTCAGCGCGATAACGCGCCAGGTCACCAGTGCGATACAGGCGCTCGCCACTGCCGAACGGATCGACCACGAAACGCTCGGCGGTCAGCGCACTACGACGGTGATAACCGCGCGCCAGACCGACACCGCCCAGGTACAACTCGCCCACCGCACCCAGGGCCAACGGTTGCAGTTCGCTGTCGAGGATGCACGTGCGTAGATTGGCGATCGGACGACCGATCGGTACGCTGTCGCGCCCCTCTTCCACACAGGTCCAGTGGGTCACGTCGATGGCCGCTTCGGTCGGGCCATACAGGTTGTAGAGATTGGCTTGCGGCAGGCAGCGCAAGGTCTGGCGTTGCAGTTCCATCGGCAACGCTTCACCGCTGCAAATGATGCGCTGCAACGAGGTACAGGCCAGCGCCTCGTCGGCACCGATGAACGCCGAGAGCATCGAAGGCACGAAGTGCAGCGTGGTGATCGCCTGCTCGACGATCAACGCGGCGAGACGCTGCGGATCTCGATGCTCGTCCGGCGCGGCGATGACCAGGGTGGCGCCCTTCATCAATGGCCAGAAAAACTCCCACACCGACACGTCGAAACTGAATGGCGTCTTTTGCAGCACGCGGTCGCTCGGCTGCAAATCGTAGGCTTGCTGCATCCACTCCAGACGGTTATGCAGCGCCACATGGCGGTTGCCCGCGCCCTTGGGTTTGCCGGTGGAACCGGAGGTGTAAATCACGTAGGCGAGGTTTTCTGCAGTGGCGAGGTTTGCCAGATTGGTGCCCGGCATGTCGCTTAGCCAATCGGCCTCGGCGTGCAGGCACAAAGTGCGAACGTTGTCCGATGTGGGCAGTTGCGCCAGCAGATGCTCCTGAGTCAGCAACAGCGCAATGCCGCTGTCCTCGATCATGTAGCTCAAGCGATCAACCGGGTATTGCGGGTCCAGCGGCACATAGGCGCCGCCAGCCTTGAGAATGGCCAGCAAGCCAACGACCATTTCAAACGAACGGTTGCAGGCGATCCCCACCAGCACTTCCGGGCCGACGCCTTGGGCGCGCAAGTGATGGGCCAGGCGATTGGCACGCAGGTTCAGCTCGGCGTAACTCAGTGACTGGCCCTGGAACACCAGCGCCGTTGCCTCGCCGTTTTCAACCACGCGTTCCTCGAAATGGCACTGCACACAGACTTCGCCCGGATAGATTCGAGCGCTGTCGTTGAGGTCATCGAGAATGCGCAGTCGCTCGTCGGCATCCAGCAGCGGCAACTCGGCAATAGGACACTGTGGGTTCGCCAACACACCGGCCAACAAGTTGCGCCAATGACGCGCAAGGTGCTCGATGCGTTCAGCGTCGAACAAATCGATGGCATAGGTCAGGCTGGCGAACAGCTTGTCGCCCTCTTCCTGCGTGTCCAGTTGCAGGTCGAACTGCGTGGTCTGCGCCGTGGCATTCAGCGCCTCGACGCGCAGGCCGGCGAGCAAGCCGCTGACCGCTGCCGGTTTGGCTTGCTGGTGGTTGAACATCACCTGGAACAGCGGGCTGTGGCTCAGGCTGCGTTCACTTTGCAGCGCCTGCACCAGCCGCTCGAAAGGCAAGTCCTGATAATCCTGGGCATCCAGGGATGCGGCGCGAGTCTGGTCGAGCAACCGGCTGAACGGCAATCGCCCATCGAGCTCGGCACGCATCACCTGAGTGTTGACGAAAAAGCCGACCAGGCCACGGATTTCAGCACGATTACGGTTGGCAACCGGCACGCCGATGCGCAGGTCGGACTGGCCGCTGTAGCGATATAGCAGCGCCTGAAAACTTGCCAGCAACAACATGAACGGGGTGACGCCGCGCTGTTTGGCCAGGGTCATCAGGCCGCTGGCCAAGGTCGCGTCGAGGGTAAAATCCAGACGCGCACCGCGCTGGCTCGGCTGCGCCGGGCGAGGACGGTCGGTAGGCAACTCAAGCAGCGGTTGTTCGCTGCCCAGACGGTCGCGCCACCAGTTGAGTTGACGCTCCAGCTCGCCTGCTTCCATCCAGCGGCGTTGCCACAGGGCGTAGTCCGAATATTGAATCGGCAATGCTTCAAGCGCAGCGTTCCGGCCTTGGCAATGCGCGGCGTAAAGTCGGGAAAACTCCTCAACCAACACGCCCATCGACCAGCCATCGGTGACGATGTGGTGCAGAGTCAGTAACAGCACGTGGTCTTCGGCGTCGAGCTGCAACAGAGTGACCCGCAACAATGGCCCGTGCTGAAGATCAAACGGTCGGGCGATCTCCTGCTCAACGCTGTTCATCGCCTGATCGAAGCGCTGCGTCTGAGGTTCGCCGCGCAGATCGATCCGTTCGATGGGCAGCGAGGTGACATCGGCCAGTGTCTGCAACACGTTCCCGTCGTCCTCGACAAAACGGCTGCGCAGGCTCTGATGCCGCTCCAGCAGCACGTCGAAGCTCTGTTGCAATGCCGCGACATTCAGCGGCCCGTGCAAACGCAACGCCGCCGGAATGTTGTACGCCGAACTGTGCGGATCAAGCTGCCAGAGGAACCATTGACGCTGCTGCGCGTACGACAGCTCGAACGTCGTTTGCAGCTCGGCAGCGGGCGGAATCGGCAGCTGGCCGAAGCTCACGCCCTGCTCTTGCATGCGTTGCACAAACTCGCGGCGCTTGCCGGCAGGCAGGCCGGCGAAGCGGGTGGCGATGCGTTGGGCGGTGGTGTGTTCCATCAGTTGATCTCCATCTCGTCGAGCAGCGACTCAAGCGCATCAAGACGTGCATCGTGGTCAGCCGGGGCATGTTGCCCGGCCATGGCGGCATAAGCCTGAAGGTCGGCGGATTCGAACAGCGTGCGCAGCGGCAACTCGATGCTGAGTTCCAGTTCCACACGGGCACTGGCCTGGGCGGCGAGCAGCGAATGCCCGCCCAACTCAAAAAAGTTGTCGCGCCGACCGATCTGCGCCACGCCCAGCATGTCGGCCCAGATGGCCGCCAGTCGCTGCTCAAGGTCGCCTTCGGGCGCTTCGAACGGACGCTGCCATTCCTGCGCATCGGGCATCGGCAAGGCCTTGCGGTCGAGCTTGCCGTTAGCGGTCAGTGGCAAGGCATCCAGCAGCAACCAGTGGCTCGGCACCATGTAATCCGGCAGATCCACCTTGAGCGCAGCGCGCAGGTTGTCGCGCCAGGCGATCGGGTCTGTCGGTGTCTGTTCGGCCACGACATAGGCGCAAAGCTGCTGCCCGGCGTCGCCCGAATGCACGCTCAACACCGCTTGGCGCACGCCCGGTTGGGCCAGCAACGCGGCTTCGATTTCACCCAGTTCGATGCGCAAACCGCGGATCTTCACTTGCTGGTCGATCCGCCCGAGGTAATCGATGCTGCCGTCGGCACGCTGACGCGCCAGGTCGCCGCTGCGATAGAGCCGCTGCGAGGCCTCGAACGGGCTCGGCACAAAGCGCTCGGCGGTCAGGTCGAAGCGTCCGTGATAACCCCGCGCCAGCCCGGCACCGGCGATGTACAACTCGCCGGCCACACCCTCAGGAACTGGCTGCAACTGGCTGTCGAGCAAGTACCAGCGCAGGTCGCGGATCGGCAGGCCGATCGGGCTTTGGGCTTTGCCATCGAGATCCGCCAGGCCTATCGCACGGTAAGTCACGTGCACCGTGGTTTCAGTGATGCCGTACATGTTGACCAGGGTTGGCTGCCGGTCGCCGAAGCGTTCGAACCAGGGACGCAGGCTCGCGATTTCGAGCGCCTCACCGCCAAAAATCACCAGGCGCAGCGCCATGTTTTTTGGGCTGGCACAGGCAATCGGCAGCAACTGGCGGAACGCGGTCGGGGTCTGGTTCAACACCGTCACGCCTTCGTCGCACAGCAAACGATGGAACTCCTGCGGGTCGCGGCTGATGTAATACGGCACGATCACCAGCCGTCCCCCGGTGCACAGCGAACCAAACAGTTCCCATACCGAGAAGTCGAACGCGTAGGAATGGAACAGCGTCCAGACATCGTCCGGGCCGAAGTTGAACTCGCCAGCGGTGGCCGTGAGCAGTCGCCCAACGTTGCCATGGCTGAGCAATGCGCCTTTTGGCCGACCGGTGGAACCGGAGGTATAAATCACGTAGGCGAGGTTGTCCGGGGTCGCCAGCGCCGACAGGTTGTCAGCGCTGAAGGCTTCCAGTTGCAGCAATTCCAGGCTCAGCACCGGCACAGCGTCACAGGCCGGCAGACCGTCGATCAAGTGGTGCTGGGTCAGCAACAGCGTGATGCCGCTGTCTTCGATCATGTAGCCCAGGCGTTCGGCCGGGTAGTGCGGATCGAGCGGCACATAGGCACCACCGGCCTTGAGAATGGCCAACAACCCGATCACCAACGGCATCGCCCGCTCGGTCGCGATGCCGACCCGCACTTCGGGGCCGACGCCCTGCTCGCGGAGTTTGCGCGCCAGTTGGTTGGCCTGGGCGTTGAGCGCGGCATAGGTCAGTCGCTCGCCCTCGTGAACCAGGGCGATGGCGTTCGGTCGTTGCGCGGCTTGCGCCTCGAACAACTGGTGCAGGGTCGGCGACCCCGGTTGTGCCAGGAACGCAGGATTCCAGTGCTGCACCAAGGCCTCTTGCTGTGACCGGTCGATGAGGGACAGCTCGGCGACCCGTTGCTGTGGATCGCGAACCACCGCGTGGAGCAGATTCAGCCACTGCTCGGCGAGGCGCTTCATCGACGCCTCGTCGTACAGGTCTGTGGCGTAAGTCAGGCTGGCGTCGAGTGCTTCGCCCTGCTCCTGAGTGTCGAGCACCAGGTCGAATTGTGTGGTGTGCTGCTGCCAGTGCAGACGCTCGACGTTCAAGCCTGCAACCGTGCGCACGACGCTCGCGCCCAACTGCTGCTGGTGGTTGTAGAGCACCTGGAACAACGGGCTGTGATCGAGGCTGCGGTCGGGCTGCAAGGCGTCGACCAACTGCTCGAACGGCAAGTCCTGATTCGCTTGTACCCCCAAGGCAACCTGCTTGACCTGCTGCAGCAAGGAACTGAACGGCTGCTGCCCATCAATCTCGACGCACAGCACCTGAGTGTTGATGAAGAAGCCGATCAAGCCTTCGGTTTCCAGGCGCGAACGACCGGCGCTGGGTACGCCGACGCTGATGTTCGACTGGCCGCTCTGGCGATGCAACAAGGTCTGAAAACTCGCCAACAACAGCATAAACAGGGTCACCTGTTGCACTTGGGCGCATTGACGCAAACCGGCGAGCAAGTCGCTATCCACGTTGAGCATCAGGCTGGCTCCGCGTTCGGTGCGACGAGCCGGACGAGTCAGTTCGCTTGGCAATTCAAGCGGCGCCTGGCGGCCGGCCAGTTGCTCGCGCCACCAGGTCAGTTGGCGGGCACCCTCGCCTGCGTCCAGCCAGTCGCGTTGCCAACGGGCGTAGTCGCTGTAGTTCACCGGCAGGCTAGTCAAATCGGCAGAACGATCTTCAACGCCTGCGTGATACAGCTCGCTGAACTCATCGACCATGACTTGCATCGACCAGCCATCGGCGGCGATGTGGTGCACCGTCAACACCAGCACGTGTTCGTCGGTGTCCACCTGCAGCAGCAACACGCGCCACAGCGGACCGTTGCGCAGGTCGAATGGACGCGCAATTTCGTCTGCCACGGCCGCGGCGACCGACACCTGATCGAGCGAGCGGTGCTCCACATGCAGCGCCAAATTGTGGTGCAGCAGTGGACGCGCCTGCTGGCCATCCTGTTCGAACGTCGTGCGCAGGGTCTGGTGGCGGGCTTGCAACTGGGCGAAGGCCTCGCGCAGGGCTTGGCGGTTCAGCGAACCCTTGAGGCGCAACGCGGCGGGAATGTTGTAGGCCGGACTTTGCGGGTCCAGCTGCCAGAGAATCCATTGGCGCTGTTGAGCGTACGACAGAACTGGCGGCTGAGCGGTCGGCGCCCGTTGCAGCACCGGTTGTCCGCTGACGCCCGCCAGGGTTGCTCGCTCGGCAAATTCCGCCAGGTTCGCGGCACGGAACAGGCTGCTCACCGACAGTTCGAGCTGCAACTGCTGACGCACCCGCGAAATCACTTGCAACACCAGCAACGAGTGGCCTCCCAGCTCGAAGAAGTTATCGTTGCGGCCGACTCTCTCGACCTGTAACACCTCCTGCCAGATCAGTGCCAATTGCGTTTCCAGCCCTTCGGCCGGGGCCACGAAGTCACGCTGGGCACCGCTGGCTTCGGCGCGCGGCAAGGCCCGGCGATCCAGTTTGCCGTTGTTGTTGAGCGGCAGGTTCGGCAACAGGATCAGGTGGTTGGGCACCATGTATTCCGGCAGCGACTGACGCAAGCCGGCTTTGAGGCCTTGCAGATAGTCTGTCTCGCAATCCACCACGCCGCTGGCCACGATGTATGCCACCAGTTGCGTACCGTCCTGCGCGATGACCGCCGCCTCGCGCACACTTGCATGGGCCTGCAGGCAGGCTTCGATCTCGCCCGTTTCGATGCGCAAACCGCGAATTTTCACCTGATGGTCGATACGGCCGACGTATTCCAGATGTCCTTCGGCGTTGTAACGCGCCAAATCACCGCTGCGGTACAAACGTGCACCTGGCTCCTGGGCAAACGGGTCCGGCAGGAAACGTTCGGCGGTCAGCGCGGGGCGATCGCAGTAGCTCTGAGCGAGGCCGGCCGGCGCGCCAATACACAGTTCGCCGACACCGCCGGAAGGCAACAATTGACCCGCCGGGTCCAGCACGTACAGCGCGCGGCCAGCGATGGCGCGACCGATCGGAATACCGTGCGCATCGCTGGCGTCGTCGAGGCGGCACTGATGCACGCTGGACACCACAGTCGCCTCGGTAGGACCGTAGGTGTTGAGCAGTCGCACCTGGCTCAATCCGGCCTGATGCCACATGCGCAACCCTTCAACCGACATCGCCTCGCCGCCGACGTGAACCTGGCGCAGAGCACCGAGACCGCTAACCCCACCGATTGCGCATTCCCGGGCCAGCAAATACCAGTAAGCGGCCGGCAAGTCCGCGACGGTTACGCCGTTCTGAACGATTTCAGCGGCGAGCCGACCGGTGTCCCACATGTCATCGCCGCGCATGATCAGCGCCGCGCCGACGCACAGCGCCGGGAAGCACTGTTCGACGAAACCGTCGAAGCTGAAAGTCGCGAACTGCAGTACGCGGTCCGCCGCTGACAGCAGCGAATAGTCGGCGGCGCTCCGGCAGAACTCGCGCAACGCGGCGTGGGCGATGGCCACGCCTTTGGGTTGTCCGGTGGAGCCGGAGGTGTAGATGATGTAGGCCAGATCGTCGGCGACCGCGTGGTTTGGCGGATTGGTCTCGCAGTAGCCGGCGCTGTCGTCGAAGCTCAGCCGTAGCACGCCTCGTACCTCTTCCAGCAGGCCGGATTCGCACAGCAGCACGTCGAGACGGCTGTCATCGGTCATGTAGGTCAGGCGTTCGATCGGGTAGGTCGGATCAAGAGGAACATACGCTGCGCCACTTTTAAGGACCGCCAGCAGGCTGATAATCAGCTGGGGGCCACGCTGCAGCGCCAGACCGACACGCTTGCCCGGCCCGGCACCGTGGGCAATCAGACGATGGGCCATGCGGTTGGCCTGGCTGTTCAGCTGCGCGTAGCTCAGGGACTGACCATCAACCCGCAACGCCGGCGCCTGTGGGGTCGCGGCAGCCTGGGCGGCAATTTGTTCGTGCACCAGAAGTGCTGTGGATAACTCGATCGTCGGCGGTTGGCAGATCGCAAGCAGCGCGAATTTACTGTCGGCATCGAGCAGTTCCAGCGTGCCCAGGGCGGCGTCCGGCTGCGCCACCAGCTGCATCAGCAGGTGCTGCAAATTCATCGACAACTCAGCGACCTGAGCCGCACTGAATCGCGCCGCGTCGTAGCTGAAGTCCAGGCTCAGGCCTTCGCCCAGTTCGATGCCCAACGTCAACGGATAGTGGGTGCGTTCGTGGTTGTGAAGGTTGGAGAACGATAACCCGGCCGGGGCGCCCTGTTTCAACGCTTCGGCCACCGGGAAATTTTCGAACACCAGCAGGCTGTCAAACAGCGTCGAACCCTGCTGCCCTGCCCAGCCCTGAATGTCGTAAAGCGGTACGTGCTCGAACTCGCGCATGGCCAGGTTCAACCCTTGCAACTTGGCCAGCCATTGGCTGACCGTGCAGTCGGGCTGCATCGTGCAAATCAGCGGCAGCGTGTTGATGAACAGCCCGAGTTGCTCTTCGATCCCCGGCAACGGTGCAGAACGACCCGCCACAGTGGCTCCGAACACCACGCAATCCTGGCCAGTGTAGCGGTGCAGCAACAGGCTCCAGGCGGCTTGCATCAAAGTGTTGAGGGTCACTTTCTGTTGACGGGCAAATTCGCCAAGACGCTGGGTTACGCGGCTGGTCAGGGCGACACGGTGTTGCTCGCTACCCTCGGCCCCCACAGGTGGTCGCAAGGCTTCGGCCAATAGCGTTGGCGCTTGCAGCGGTGCCAATGCGGTTCTCCAGAATTGCTCGCCGGCGACGGCGGACTGCTGCTGCAACCAGCCCAGATAATCACGGTATTGCCCGGCCGGCGCCCGTAGCGGCTCGCCAGCGCAGTAGTGCCGGATGACTTCGGCGAGCAACTGCGCGTTGCTCCAGCCGTCCATCAAAATGTGGTGGCTGGTGTAGATCAGGTGCCAGTCATCGGTGCCGGTGCGGACCAGCTTCAGGCGAAACAGCGGCGCGCAGCCCAGTTCAAAACCCTGGGCACGTTCGGTGTCGGCCAGCGTGTCTGTGCCGGATGCCTCAAGTACTTCAAGCGGCAACGCGACTTGCCGGACGATCGCCTGATGCGCGGTGTCGAGGCCTTGCCAGTGGAAACTGCTGCGCAGGATTTCGTGGCGCTCCAGCGCAGCCTGCCAGGCCTGTGCAAAACGCTGCGGGTCAAGGCCTTGAATGCCCAGGCGCAACTGGCTGATGTAGGCGCCGGTTTCGGGTTCGTACAGGGTGTGGAATAGCATGCCCTGCTGCATCGGCGACAGTGGGTAAAGGTTTTCGAGTGTGGCGACTGCCACCGGCAATCCGTCGAGTTCCGTCTGGCTGATGCGCGCCAGCGGGAAGTCGGAGGGCGTGGCCTGGGCGAACTCGAGGGCGCAACAATGATCGATCAGCGCGCTCAGTTCTTGTGCGTAATCGTCAGCCAGACGCTGGATGGTCGTGATGTCGAACATCTCGCGACTGAAACCCCAGCTCAGCGCCAACTCACCGCCGTAGACCTGACCTTCGACGGTCAGCCAATTGCTCAGCGGCGCCTCGGCGTCCTGGGCCTGGCCGCTGCCTTCGCTGGACGGCACGAACATCGCGGCGTCATCGAACTGGCGGTCGAACTGGCCAAGATAGTTGAAGGTGATACGCGCTTGCGGCAATGCAGCCAGTTCGGCGCGCATTGCAGGCGTGCCGAGGTAACGTAACGCCCCAAAGCCGAGCCCCTTATCGGGCACCGCTCGCAACTGTTCCTTGATGGTCTTGATTGACGCGCCGAGGTCACTCACCGGCATCAGGTTGATCGGGAAAAGGCTGGTGAACCAACCGACGGTGCGGGTCAAATCGATGTCGTCGAACAGGTCTTCGCGACCATGCCCTTCGAGCTGAATCAGTGCGCTGCCCTGCCCGCTCCAGCGGCAAATCGCGCGTGCCAGTGCGGTCAGCAGCAGATCATTGACTTGGGTGCGATAGGCCACCGGAGCTTGTTGCAACAGTTTGTGGGTTTGCGCGGCGTCGAGCCTGATCTCGAGCTTGTGCTCGAAGCGGTTTTGCAGCGCACCGTTCGGACGGTCGCAGGGCAAATCATTCGGAGCGTCGCGCAGTTGGGTTTGCCAGTGGCCCAGGCTTTTTTCGAAGGCTGGAAGATGATCTTGCAGACGAGTGACCCAGTGTTGATAAGTGCTGGTTTTTGCCATCTCCATGGTGCCGTTGTAGAACTGTTGCAGATCTTCCAGCAGTACACGCCAGGAAACGCCGTCCACCACCAGGTGATGGATAACCAACAGCAAACGCTGGGTGCCATCGGCCATTGCCACCAGCAGTGCCCGGACCAACGATCCACTTTGCAGATCGAGGCTGCGTTGGGCTTCGTCGCACAAAGCATTGAGCGCTTCGACCGACTGGGCCTGACGCTGCCACAACACCGAGTGCGTGGTGGGCGCCGCGTAGGTTTGCTGCCAGCCTTCGGCAGTCTCTTCATAGCGCAGGCGCAAGCTGTCGTGAAGGGTCAGCAATTGCTCGAACGCGCGGTCCAGCGCCTCGACGTTCAATGCCTCACGCGGCACCAGCAGCAGCGACTGGTTCCAGTGCTGACGCTCGGGGATCGCCTGTTGAAAAAACCACTGTTGCACTGGCGCCAATGCCACCGCGCCGCTCGCCGGACCTTGATCGATCAACGACTGATCATCACTACGGGCAGCCTGGGCCAGACTGCGGATGACCTGGTGCTGGAACAGATCCTTGGGGCTCAGGACGATCCCGGCCTGACGCGCTCGGCTGACCACTTGCATTGCGACGATAGAATCACCGCCCAGTTCGAAGTAGTTGTCATCCAGACCGACGTTGTCGAGGGCCAGCACGTCTTGCCAGATGGCAGCGAGGGCTTTTTCCATGGCCGTGCGCGGTGCAACGTGTTCACGCTGTTGCTGCGAACCGTCAATCGGCGGCAAGGCCCTGCGATCCAGTTTGCCGTTGGGTGTCAACGGCAAGTGTGCAAGGAATAACAGGAACGCCGGGACCATGTAGTCCGGCAGATGCTGATGCAGCGCCGCTTTCAGGAATTCGCGCAGGATAGCTTGCGCCCCGCTGTCATCGACCAACGCTGGGTCGGTCGGCACGATGTACGCGACCAACTGCTGCCCATTGGCGCCGTCCTGCGCCAACACCGCCAGCTCGCGCACGGCCTCTTGCTGCAAAAGGCGCGCTTCGATTTCACCCAGCTCGATCCGAAAGCCGCGGACCTTGACCTGATGGTCGATGCGCCCGACGTATTGCAGTGAGCCGTCGGCTTGATAGCGGGTCAGGTCACCGGTGCGGTACAGGCGTTCGCCGTTGCCGGCAAACGGGTTCGGGAGGTATTTTTCAGCGGTCATGCCCGGGCGTGCGAGGTACCCGCGGGTGATGCCCGCGCCCGCCAGGTACAGCTCCGCGGCCACGCCTTGGGGCACCGGTTGCAGGTCGGCATCCAGCACATAACTGGCGGTGTGCTTGAGCGGGCGGCCGATGTTAGCGCGGCCATTGACCTCGCGGCGGGTCCAGGTTGAATAGGTGGTGTCTTCGGATGGACCGTACAAATCGTAGACGTGCTCGACGGATGAATGCTGATACAACGCCTCCACCAGGCTCTGCTTCAGCGGCTCGCCAGCGAGGTTGATGATGCGCACGCCCGACGGGATCTGCCCGTCACGCAGCAATGCGTTGATGGCCGACGGCACGGTGTTGATCAGGCGCACCTGATCCCGGGCCGGCAACTGCGGCAATTCCAGGGCATTGCGGGCGATGATCACCGAGCCGCCGTTGGCCAGTGTCACAAACAGCTCCCATACGGACAAATCGAAGCAGACCGAAGTTGAGGCCAGTACGCCTTGAATGTCCTCGCCACGGTAGACCGATTTCGACCAGTCGATCAGCGCCAGCACGTTGCGATGGGCGATGGCCACACCTTTGGGTTTGCCGGTGGAGCCAGAGGTGTAAATCACGTAGGCGAGGTTGTCCGGCGTGACGCGGGTGACCGGTGCGCTGGTTGGGTAAGGCGCCAGCACCGATTCGATATCGTCCATCAGCAAGACTTGCGTGCCGACTCCAACAGTCAATGTCGCGGCGACAGCCTGCTGCGTCAGCAATACCAGGGCGCGGCTGTCTTCCAGCATGTACGCAATGCGTTCAGCCGGGTAATCCGGGTCCAGCGGCACGTAGGCGCCACCGGCCTTGAGCACGGCCAGCAACGCCACCAGCATCGCATCGGAACGCTCCATCGCCACACCGATCCGCACCTCCGGGCCCACGCCCAGTTCGACCAGCTTGTGGGCGAGGCGATTGGCCTGAATATCCAGCCCGGCGTACGTCAGTTGTTTAGTGGCGAAGGTCACCGCCAACGCGTTCGGGCGGGTGGCGACTTGCTGGCTGATCAATTCATGAATGCACAGGTCGTACGCGAAACCATCGTCGGCACGATTCCAGTCACGCACGATGCGCTGATACTCGGCCGCTTCGAGCAGCGGCAGCTCACTGATGCGTTGCTGCGAATCGCTTGCCATCCCATGCAACAGGCGCGTCCAGTGCTGCGCCATGCGCGCGATGGTCGACGCATCGAACAGGTCGTTGGCGTACGTCAGCGCGGCGTGCAACGTGCCAGCCTTTTCGTAGGTGTCCAGCGTCAGATCAAACTGCGTGGTGCGCCCTTCCCACTCGATCGCGCCCAGCTGCAGCCCGGATGCGGTGGTGACCGTGGAAATGTCGGCCACCTGCGGCTGGTGGTTGTACATCACCTGGAACAGCGGCGTGTGGCTGAGGCTGCGTTCGAGTTTCAGCGCTTCGACCAGACGCTCGAACGGCAAGTCCTGGTGCGACTGGGCACCGAGCGCCGTTTCCTTGATGGCGCCGAGCAGATCAGCCACGCGGGTCTGACCGTCGAGTTGCGTGCGCAGTACTTGAGTGTTGACGAAGAAGCCGATCAGGCCTTCGGTTTCGCCGCGATTGCGATTGGCAATCGGCACGCCGACGCGGATGTCGGTCTGCCCGGTGTAGCGGTACAAAAGCACATTGAAGGCGCCGAGCAACACCATGAACAAGGTAACGTTGTGCTGCTGGGCGGTGCTGCGCAATTGCCCGGCGAGCGCGGCGTCTATGCCGAATTCATAGCGCGTGCCGCGATAGCTCGGCATCGCCGGACGCGAGTGATCGGTGGGCAGCTCCAGCACCGGATGCTCCTGGCCCAGCGTTGCTTGCCAGTACTCGAGTTGCCGCGCTTGCTCGCCGGCCTCCAGCCAGCGCCGCTGCCACAGGGCGTAGTCACTGTATTGAATCGGCAACGGGGCCAGCTGCGGTTCCTGCCCGGCATCGTGAGCGTCATAGCAGTGGATGAATTCGTCGATCAGCACGTTCATCGACCAGCCATCGGAGACGATGTGATGCAGGGTCAGTAGCAGCACATGTTCCTGCTCGGCAAGCTTGAGCAACTGCACCCGCAACAGCGGCCCGACCGCCAGATCGAACGGCAGCAATGATTGCTGTTGCGCCGCGTTGGCCACCGCGTGTTCACGCTCGGCGAGCGGCAGCGCACTGAAGTCGATCTGCCCGATCTGCAGCGGCGCGCTGGCCGCAACCTGAAGCAGACTCTCGTCAGGCTGGTGCTGGAAAACCGTGCGCAAGGTTTCGTGACGCGCCACCAGGCTGGCGAACGCCCGCTCCAGCGCCGAGTGGTTCAAACGACCAGTAAGGCGCACTGCACCGGGCAAGTTGTAGGCGCCACTGTGCGGGTCCAGCTGCCACAGAAACCACATGCGTTGCTGCGCGTAGGACAGCGCCTGACGATCCTCGGCTTCGACGCCTTGAGGTATCGGAAAACGGGCGAAATCCACGCCCTCCTTGTGCAAGGCCGCAAGGAACATCTGGCGCTTTTCCAGGGGCAACCCGATAAACCGGCGAGCAAGTTTCAAGGAGTCTTCAGCATTCATTTCTTAGCATCCGGTTTCAGTAGGCAGAAAGCACAAAGGCATGTCGTCCCTATAAAACGAATGCAGGCCGGAAAAATTAGCGAATGAGAATATGTATCAGAGAAGGGGTAATACGCGGCTTTTCAGGTGTCGAGAAACCTGTGGGAGCGAGCCTGCTCGCGATAGCGGTATGTCAGTCAACATCCTTGCTGAATGGCACACCGCTATCGCGAGCAGGCTCGCTCCCACAGGGTTAAGCACGTGTCGTGTCAGGCAGGGGCAACCATGGCATGCCGGCGATGATGCACTTCAAGCTGATCCTTGATGACCCGCAGCACTTTGGCTTCGTGCTCATGAATGAAGAAGTGCCCTCCGGCCAGCATGTCCAGGGAAAAACTGCCGTGGGTTTCCCTGCTCCAGCCGATCAACTGCTCGGTGGTGGCCTTGTCGGCCTTGCCGCCGAGCACGTGCACCGGGCAGTTGAGCAGCGGTCGCTGCACGGGTTGAAACCGCCCGCACAAAAGAAAATCCGCGCGCAGGATCGGCAGGGTCAGGCTCATCAATTCTTCGTTGGCCAGCACCTCTTCACGGGTGCCGTTGAGCGTGCGCAGCTGCTCGATCAGTTGTGCATCGGTTTTCGGTTCGGCAAAACCGCGGTCATAATCGGCACGCATGGTCGGCGCCGCAGTGCCCGAGGCGAACAACGCGGCCGGTTCCGGACAGCCGAGCGCACGAAAGGCATGGGCCAACTCGCACGCGAGCAAGGCACCGAGGCTGTGCCCGAACAGCGCATAGGGCGCTTCTATCTGCGGCTTCAGCTCTTGCGCCAGCTGCATCGCCAGCGCACGCATGTCCGTGTGCAACGGCTGATCGAAGCGAGCCCCGCGCCCCGGCAGTTCGACAGGCTGTACGTCAAGCCACTGAGGCACTTTGCGCCGCCAACGGCTGTAAACCATTGCGCTGGCGCCGGAATAGGGCAGGCACAGCAATGTCAGCTGGGTCACCGGGCTCACCTCGAAAAGTTGTCTGCTAAGAGAACGGATGAGCGAGCCGCGGAATTAGTCTACGCAGGACCTTGTGGGAGGTTCTAGGTTGCAAGGGAAGCTTGCAATGGCCGAGTGTCAGCTTGCATCAAAGCTGCACGACACGCCGCGATCGCGAGCGAGCTTCCCACAGGCAGATCATCATTTGAAATGGCGATAGCTCTGAATCGCCGAGACCAGTATTACTAGCCCCGCCGCAATCGCCACCCAGAAACCGCTGGGCGCACCGAAGGCATCCACCAGCCAGCCGGAGCTGGCCGCGCCGACCGCCACGCCGATACTCAACCCGGTCACCAGCCAGGTCAGGCCCTCCGTGAGTTTCGCAGGCGGCACGATCTGCTCGACCAGCGCCATCGCCACAATCAGCGTTGGCGCAAAGAACAGACCGGCGACAAACACGGCCATCGATAGTCCGAAAATATTGCTCGCCAGCAGTAACGGCAATGTCGTGATCGCCGTGGCAACGCCGCCGTAAAGGAACAATCGCGGCAGCGGCACTTTCGAGCGCAGCGCGCCGAACGCGAGCCCCGCCAGGCATGAACCGACCGCGTACACCGACAGCACAATGCTCGCCGCCGCCGGCTGGCCCTGATGCTGGGCGAAGGCCACGCTGACCACGTCGATCACGCCAACGATGGTGCCCAGGGCAACCATCGCCGCCATCAGCAACTGAATCTCGCTGGAGCGGATGATCGAGCCCTGATGGTGTTCTTCGTGGGGATGAATCGCTGGTTCGGTATTACGCTGCAGGACGAACGCGGTAACCCCGATCGCCAGCATCAACAAGGCAGCCAACGGCCCGGCCTCGGGAAAAACCACCACGCACAAGCCCACCGAAAGCGGCGGCCCGACGATAAAGCACACTTCGTCGAGCACCGATTCCAGCGCATAGGCCGTCTGCAATTGTGGCTGGCCGCGATAGATCTCGGTCCAGCGTGCCCGCACCATCGCCGACATGCTGGGCATGCAACCGGCCAGCGCAGCGAACACGAACAAGGTCCAGTGCGGCGCTTGCAGGCGCGTGCAAACCAGCACCATCAACAACGCCCCGCCACCGATCAGCGCTGCCACCGGCAGGATCCGCCGCTGGCCGAAGCGGTCGACCAGACGGGAAACCTGTGGCGCGCAGAAGGCAGTCGCCAAAGCAAAGGTCGCTGCCACCGCTCCCGCCAGGCCATAACCACCCTGCAACTGCGCAAGCATGGTGATCAGGCCGATGCCGGTCATCGAAATCGGCATGCGCGCGATCATGCCGGCCAGCACGAACGAGCCACTGCCGGGCGCTTTGAATAATTCGCGGTAAGGGTTGGCCATGATATGCAGGTCTTGTCAGGGGTCTGCACGTTGCCATAAGGCAGAGGGTCGGGGAAGGGTCGAAATGTTGGTTGAATGTGAAAAGGCCGGCGTCGATGCCAAGTGAACTCTGCACAGCATCAACCGGTCAGCTGATAAGGCCCCAACTTGAAGGCGCAGATCGCCCATGCAGATTTCCCTCGAGCAACAAGTTGCGCTGATCACCGGCGCCAGTTCCGGCATCGGCGCCGGTGTCGCCAAAGCGCTTGCCGCCGCCGGCGCCGCCGTGGTGATCAACTACCATTCCCAGGCCGCGCCCGCCGAAGAATTGGCCCGGCAGATTAACGCCAACGGCGGTCGCGCCATCGCCATCGGTGCCGACGTCTCCAAAGAAGAAGACGTCGACAGACTGTTCGCGCAGACCCTTGAGACGTTCGGTTCGCTGGACATTCTGGTGGCCAATTCCGGCCTGCAGAAAGACGCCCCGGCCCTCGACATGACGCTTGCCGACTGGAATGCGGTGATCAACGTCAACCTCACCGGCCAGTTCCTCTGCGCCCGCGCAGCCCTGCGCATTTTCAATCAGCAAGGCGTTCGCGAAGGGGTGTCCCGCGCCGCCGGAAAAATCATCCACATGAGCTCGGTGCACCAGCGCATTCCCTGGGCCGGGCACGTCAACTACGCGGCCTCCAAGGGTGGCGTGGACTTACTGATGCAGACCCTTGCTCAGGAAGTCAGCCACCAGCGCATCCGCATTAATGGCATTGCACCGGGGGCGATTCGCACGGCGATCAATCGCGATGTCGACGAGCAAGACTTGCTCAAACTCATTCCTTACGGCCGGGTCGGCGACGTCGAGGATGTCGCTAACGCGGCGGTTTTTCTCGCCTCGGATGCTTCCGATTACATCGTCGGCACTACCCTGTTCATCGACGGCGGCATGAGCCTCTATCCGGAGTTTCGCGGCAATGGCTGATCATCTTACGGAACGACAAAGCGCCATCGCCGCCCACGGCATCATCGGCGACATGCGCAGCGCCGCACTGGTCAACGATAAAGGCAGTGTGGATTTTTTCTGCTGGCCGGAATTCGATAGCCCGTCGATCTTCTGCTCGCTACTGGACACGCCGGAAGCGGGGATTTTCCAGTTGGCTCCCGACCTGCCCGACGCCCGTCGCGAGCAGATTTACCTACCCGACACCAATGTCCTGCAAACCCGTTGGTTGAGTGCGCACGCGGTGGTCGAGGTCACCGACCTCCTGCCGATTGGCGACAGTGAAGATGACCTGCCGGTGCTGATGCGCAAGGTTCGCGTGGTCAGTGGTCGAGCGACGTTTAATATGCGCTGCGCCGTGCGCCTTGACTATGCGCGCGCCGACACCCGCACACGGGCGGATGCCGAAGACGTCGTGTTCGAGGCTGCCGGCCAACCCTCTTTGCGCTTGAAGTCCGATCAGAAGCTGTCCGTCGACGCCAATTCCGCCGTCGCGCAATTCAGCCTGAGCCAGGACCAGACCGCGCAATTCCTGCTCGGCGGTATCGATGACCCACGCTTCCAGGAGGGCGCCGCTGCGCTGTGCATGGAGCGCACGTTGAAGTTCTGGCGTGACTGGTCCGGGCAGTCCAACTATCGCGGGCGTTGGCGGGAAATGGTCAACCGCTCGGCGCTCGCCCTGAAGCTGCTGACCTCGCGAAAACACGGGGCGATCCTCGCGGCGGCAACGTTCGGTTTGCCGGAAACACCGGGCGGTGAACGCAATTGGGATTACCGCTACACCTGGATCCGCGATGCGTCGTTCACGGTTTACGCATTCATGCGTCTGGGCTTCGTTCAGGAAGCCAACGATTACATGCGCTGGTTGCGCGGTCGGGTCAGCGACTGCCAGGGCAAACCGGTAAAGCTGAACATTCTGTACGCCGTCGACGGGCGCCAGAAGCTTCCGGAAACCGAGCTTTCGCACTTCGCTGGACATGGCGGGGCGACGCCGGTGCGCATCGGCAATGGCGCCTATGATCAGGTCCAGCTGGATATCTTCGGCGAACTGATGGACGCGGTGTATCTGGTCAATAAATACGGCGACGCCATCTCCCACGAAGGCTGGAAGCATGCCGTGGAAGTGGTCGACGAAGTCTGCCGCACCTGGGAGCAAAAGGACGTCGGCATCTGGGAAATGCGCGGCGAGCAGCATCACTTTCTGCACTCGCGACTGATGTGCTGGGTGGCACTGGATCGCGCGATTCGCTTGGCCTCCAAACGCTCCCTGCCCGCCCCTTTCGCGCGTTGGGATGAAACCCGTCAGGCCATCTACGCCGACATCTGGGAAAACTTCTGGGACGAGGAGCGCGGGCATTTTGTGCAGCACATCGGCGGTACCGCGCTGGACGGTTCGATGTTGCTGATGCCGCTGGTGCGCTTCGTCAGTGCCAAGGATCCACGCTGGCTCTCGACGCTGGCGGCGATCGAAAAAACCCTGGTGCGTGATGGCATGGTCTATCGCTACCGCAACGAAGATGCCGGTATCGACGGGCTCGCCGGCACCGAAGGCGCTTTTGCGGCCTGCTCGTTCTGGTACGTGGAATGTCTGGCCCGCGCTGGGCAGGTGGAAAAAGCGCATCTCGAATTTGAACAACTGCTGCGCTATGCAAACCCGCTGGGTTTGTATGCCGAGGAACTCGACAGCCACGCTCGGCACCTGGGCAATACGCCGCAGGCACTCACGCACCTGGCGCTGATCAGCGCCGCGAGTTTTCTCGACCGGAAGTTGAGTGGCGAGAAGAATTACTGGCAGCCTTGAGACCGGTTTGCAGCCACGGGAGTGATCCATGAACGACGACTTGCTGGTCCACTATACCCTGACTCCGACGCTGCAAATCGCTTACGAGGAGCACGGCCCAAGGTCCGGCGATCCGGTGATTTTGCTTCACGGTTTTCCGTATTCCCCTCGCGGCTTTGATGAAGTCGCCCCGCCGCTCGCCGCACGGGGTTACCGTGTCATCGTGCCGTACCTGCGCGGCTATGGGCCGACTCGTTTCAACCATTGCGAGACAATGCGCTCCGGTCAGCAAGCGGCACTGGCTCAGGATCTGCTGGATCTGATGGACGCTCTCGGCATTCAGAAAGCCGCTTTATGCGGCTACGATTGGGGCGGTCGGGCAGCATGCATTGTGGCTGCGCTGTGGCCGGAGCGGGTCAGGTGCCTGGTCACCGGGGATGGTTACAACCTGCAGGACATTCCTGAATCGAGCCAGCCGCTCGATCCGAAAACCGAACATCGCTTGTGGTACCAATATTATTTCCATACGCCG
Source organism: Pseudomonas sp. Ant30-3 (assembly GCF_000690905.1). GTDB lineage: Bacteria > Pseudomonadota > Gammaproteobacteria > Pseudomonadales > Pseudomonadaceae > Aquipseudomonas. The sequence continues at coordinate 32,573 of NZ_JMCL01000061.1, forward strand.
CGCGGCGTCCAAGGCCTGACCGAGAATCGCCGGAGTCTGTGTGAGCTGCTGTGGAAACTGTGGTCGCCGACCTGGGCCGATGGTCCGGAGCTCTATTCGCTCAGCGCTCCCGCTTTCGAAAACGCAGACTTCGTCGAGGTGGTGATTCATTCCTATCGTCACCGCTTCATGTACGCGCCCGGCGATCCCGCACTGGATTGGCTCGAGGAAGCGCTGACGAACCAACCGATGATCAGCGTACCAACTATCTCGCTGTGTGGCGCGGATGATGGTGTGGGCCCGGCAGAGGAAATCGATGAGGACATCGAGCATTTCAGCGGCCCCTACGAGCGCCGCGTGCTACCGGGCGTAGGGCATAACATCCCTGAAGAAGCGCCCGAAGCGACCGTCAAAGCGCTGCTGGATCTGCTGCAGCAGTGATAGAAAATCGCTCGCGGTAGGCTTGCGGCGTCACGCCCATGGAGCGCACAAAACTGCGCCGCAAGGTTTCTTCGCTGCCGAACCCGCACTGCATCGCTACGCGTTTGATTGCAGCAGAGGTGTCGCTGAGCAAACGCCGCGCGGTCTCGACCCGGATAAGTTCGATCGCTCGCGCCGGGGTTTGGCCGGTGTCTGCGCGGTAGTGACGGACGAAGCTGCGCTCGCTCATGCCCACCTGCTCGGCCAGGGTCGAGATGCCCAGGTCCATGGTGAGGTTTTCGCTGATCCAGGCATGCAGGTCATCGAAGCGGTTGCCCTGCTTTTGCAAAGACAGGGTCACACTGAATTGCGCCTGGCCGCCGGGACGTTTGAGGAAAACCACCAACTGCTGCGCGACTTCCAGGGCCATCGCGCGGCCTAAGTCTTCTTCGACCATGGCCAGCGCCAGGTCGATGCCCGCAGTGACCCCGGCGGAAGTCCACACCGGCCCGTCGTTAATGAAGATAGGATCGGGCTCTACCCGCAACTGCGGGTGCTGCCGCGCCAGCTGTTCGCAGCGCGTCCAGTGCGTTACCACACGTCGCCCGTCAAGCCAGCCACTGGCCGCCAGCAGAAACGCGCCGGTGCAGACCGAGGCAACCCGCCGACAACCCTTCGCATGCTCGCGCAGCCACTTTACCAGCGCCTCATCTTCCGCTGCCGAGTAAACGCCCCAGCCTCCCGCCACGATCACTGTGTCACTGCCCTGCGCTGGCAGTGGCTCAGCCAATACCGCCAGACCTGCCGAAGACAGCACCGCCCCGCCACCCGCAGCGATCACCGTGGGCGCGTACGGCGGAGGCAAGCCCTTGTGGCCGGCAATGTCGTTGGCAGAGGCGAATACCTGCAAGGGCCCGGTGACATCGAGCAACTGCACATTCGCAAAGGCGAGCATGTGAATAATCCTGGGCATAATTGGCGTGATTCGTGGGGTAATTGGCGTATGCGCCAGATCCTACGACGCTAAGGTGAGGTCGTCCACCCGCCTCCTGAGAAATACACCATGACCTTGCAGATCGGTTTTCTACTATTCCCCCAGGTGCAGCAACTGGATCTGACAGGGCCCTTCGATGTGCTGGCTTCATTACCGGATGTGAAGGTGCATCTGATCTGGAGAGACCTGATGCCGGTCACGGCCAGCACCGGCCTTATGCTGAAACCCACCACTACGTTCGCCGATTGCCCCCGGCTGGATGTGATCTGCGTGCCGGGCGGTAGCGGCGTCGGTGCGTTGATGGAGGATGAGGAGACGCTCGACTTCATCAAGATGCAGGCGGCGGGCGCGCGCTACGTCACGTCCGTCTGCACCGGTGCGCTGGTGCTCGGTGCAGCAGGGCTGCTCAAGGGCAAACGGGCCACCACCCACTGGGCCTACCATCAGTTGCTCGCGCCGCTGGGAGCAATTCCAGTGATGGAGCGAGTGGTGCGTGACGGTAATTTACTGACAGGAGGCGGGATCACCGCCGGGATCGATTTCGCTCTGACGCTGGCCGCTGAACTGTTCGATAAGGACACCGCACAACTGGTGCAGCTACAGCTCGAGTACGCACCGGCGCCACCTTTTGACTCAGGCACCCCCAGGACGGCTCCCGCCCATGTATTGCAGGAGGCCAATCGGCGCTCGGCACAGTCGTTGATGCAGCGAACGCAGATTACCGAGCGGGTGGCAGCGGCACTGAAATCGTGGCGCCCGTAGATCAAACACCCGAATGTCGAGTTTTCGACAGGCGAAAAAAAACCCGCCAGAGGCGGGTTTTTCCAAGACCATTGTCGACTCCCTGTCGATAGCGAATCCTTGCTGATGGTCGATCATCCATGATCCTGAAGCGCTTCCTGTGCTTCAGTTGATGTGGTCAGAATACGCATCGGATCCAATCTGGCATAGACGACATCGCTACCATCGCGTGTAAGACATTCGCTATACCTTCTCTGCATTAGTGGTTTCGTTAACGAATTTTTCGATGTTGCCCATTTGTTCATCCCAACCGCGGCTGTCCATACGGAAAGCCTTGAGGCGACGGGTTTGGGGTATGTGGTCAAAACCAGACTCGGTGACCTTCAGCAGGGTGCCATCTTCGAGGTCTTCGAGCTCGAATTTGACCAGCGTGGTCGGCTCCTGGGTGTAATCGATATCCGGCTCGACCGCGTAGGGGTGCCAGCGAAATGAAAACACCCGCTCGGGCTCGACCCGCTCCACCAACACATTCCACAGCAGATGCTCGTAACCTGGGTAAGTGATCTGGCCCTGAGTCCAGTCACCGGCAACGAAGCGCTTGCCCTCCAGCGCCACGCCAAACCACTGCCCAAACGCTTCGGCATTGGCCAGCACACGCCAGACGTGCGAGCGCTGCGCTTTGAGCAGGATCTTTCTTTCGATTCGATCTGATGCGGGATTCATAGCTCACCTCCTGTAATGAACAGTAGGCCTGTAAGACCACAAGACCAACCTTAAAGTTGTACAACTGGCCTTACATTCAACCGTCCTGCAATATTCGGCTGCATTTACATCTATAAGTTCTGGCCCTGCGCCAGGCAGCAATGCAACAAATGGATTGCGGTTCGCTACACTGCATCTCAATTTCATGTCACAGCGAGAATCCCATGCAAGCACGCTTCCTTTGGGCTTTGACGCCCTTGCTGTTCACAACCCTGGCCTCGGCTGCAGAGTGCGACAACGCGACCGATCAATCGTCCATGAATCAATGCGCGGTCCAGCAGAACAAGGCAGCAGACAAGGAACTGAATGCGCTTTATCAGCAAATCACGGCGCGTTTGAAGGGCAGTCCGGATAGCAAGAAGCTGTTAGTTGGCGCACAGCGCTCGTGGATTGCGTTTCGCGATGCCGAGTGCAGATTCTCAGCCTCAGGCGTGGCGGGCGGCAGTGTGTATCCGCTGATCTACAGTAATTGCCTTACTGACCTGACGAAAGCGCGGGTGGAAACATTCAAGGGTTACCTGAAATGCCCGGAGGGTGATATGAGCTGCCCGGTACCGGGGATTTGAGGTTTCCCTTTATTGAAGCCGGCACGAGTGCTCTCACGGTAGTCTCCAGTGAGAGCGGTCTTGGGCCAGTGCTTACGTAAACCTGCTACACATAGTCATACGTGAGGATCGCCTGGTTTCTTGCCGGGCGTGGCGTATCGCGCTTTCAGATGGCCGTCATGATCCAGCAACCAGGCATCCATAATCTGCCGGACCACCGGCCCCGCCACCCGACCACCCGCTTCACCGTTTTCAATCATTACCGAAATGACAATTTTAGGATGCTCGGCTGGAGCAAAGCCGACGAATAACGCATTGTCGCGGTTACGCTCCAGGGTTTTCGCGCGGTTATAACGCTCACCCTGCTTGATCGCCACTACTTGCGCGGTGCCACTTTTACCCGCAATGCGGTACTGAGCACCTGCGGCAGCCGCACGGGCAATCCCGCGAGCATCATGCATGACCATCTGCATACCGTGGTTGACCTGCCCCCAGTCGCGGGGGTCTTTCAACAGAATATCTGGCACCGGGTGCTCGTCCACGGGCGCCACACCATTCACTGTTCTGGCCAAATGCGGCCGGTTCCAGACGCCCTTGTTTGCGATCAGCGCAGTGGCCTGGGCCAATTGCAGTGGTGTGACCTGCATGTAGCCCTGACCGATGCCCAGGATCACCGTTTCTCCTGGGAACCAGGGCTGGCGGCGAGTAGCACGCTTCCAGGCCTGGGACGGCATCAGGCCGGCCGATTCTTCGAACATGTCGAGCGAGACTTTCTCACCGAGGCCGAACATCGCCATGTAATCGTGCAGGCGGTCAATGCCGAGCTTGTGAGCCAAGTCATAAAAATAGGTATCGTTGGAGCGCATGATTGCTGCATCCATATCTACCCAGCCGTCTCCGCTGTGGTTCCAGTTACGGTATTTGTGGTCGAAGTCTGGAAGCTGATAGTAGCCGGGGTCGAAGACTCTGGTCTGCGGAGTGACTACACCTGCGTCAAGGCCGGCGATCGCAACTTCTGGCTTGATGGTCGAACCGGGTGCGTATAAGCCTCGGAGAACACGATTGAAAAGTGGGCGGTCTATTGAATCCCGTAACGCCGCGTATTCCTTGAAGCTGATACCGGTGACAAACAGGTTTGGGTCAAAGCTGGGCTTGCTGACCATGGCCAACACTTCACCGGTCGACGGGTCGAGCGCTACAACGGAACCCCGGCGATCACCCAATGCCTCCTCTGCGGCCTCTTGCAGCTTGACGTCGAGGCTAAGGACTATGTTTTTGCCTGGAATGGGATCGGTGTGTTTAAGGACTCTGAGCACGCGACCCTGAGCGTTGGTTTCAACTTCTTCGTATCCGACATGGCCGTGCAGCGCTGATTCGTAAAATTTTTCGATACCGGTTTTGCCAATCGACTGAGTCCCGCGGTACTCGACTGTATCGAGTTCCCTGGTTTCTTTTTCGTTGATACGTCCGACGTAACCAATCGAATGCGCGAAGTGGGCACCCATTGGATAGTTGCGGACAAATTGTGGCTCGACATCGATACCAGGCAGGCGGAACTGGTTCACCGCGAGTACCGCAATTTGCTGTTCGTTGAGTTCATAAAACAAGGTTACCGGCACAAAGGGGTGACGGGTCTGCTTCATCGCTTTATCAAAAAGCTCTCGATTTTCAGTCGGCAGGTGCAGAAGATTGATGACCTCGTCGAGCTCTGCATTGACATCTGATGCGCGCTCGCGGGTGATCGTCAGGTTGTAGCTGGGCCGATTATCCGCCAGTACTACCCCGTTGCGATCGTATATCAGACCTCTAGTCGGCGGGATTGGCAGGACATGAACACGGTTGTTTTCGGAAATGGTCGAGTGGTAGTCGTACTCAATCACTTCCAGGAAGTACATGCGCACTATCAGAACGCAAGTGATGGCGACGACAAACAGAGCGCATGCCATCAGCCTTTTGTTAACTAGGCGCGACTCTGTTTCATGATCTTTGATGGGAATGGCTTCAGGCATTTCTGTTGCAGCTCTTTGACTATAGATGTCGGCAGTCCTTAGCCTTGAATCAGTCCGCTTGAAAACGAGCTGCACCATACCAAAAACCAGCGCCTACTTGAGTCCGTATCAATCAATAAGGTCGTCGGCTGAGACTATCCTGCTATGTAACGCGCTAGCCAATGCATGGACCACAACTTTCCTGCGGCCAAAACAAAACCCCTACCTGCATACGCAGATAGGGGTTTCGGAATTTAATCTTGACGATGACCTACTCTCACATGGGGAAACCCCACACTACCATCGGCGATGCATCGTTTCACTGCTGAGTTCGGGATGGGATCAGGTGGTTCCAATGCTCTATGGTCGTCAAGAAATTCGGGTACCGAGTCGTGGCCAGCTGGCCGCGCTTCAGCAAA
>NZ_JMCL01000062.1 GCF_000690905.1 Pseudomonas sp. Ant30-3
AACCACCATCAGACTGTCCGGCACTTCGCCCAGATCCAGCACCACTTGGCCCGCTGCATATTGCTGGGCAACCATCGACTGCGCCAGTTGATCGCGTTCGTCCTGACTCAGTGAACGGAAGATTTTCACCTCATCGAGCAGGGCACGGGCACGGGTCGTCGGTTCGATCACGCCATCGAGCTGACGGGAAATACCCGCCGCTTCAAGGTGTCGGTGCGCCAGGTCGAACAGCTGATTGCGCACTTCACTCTTTTTCCCGAGCTCGGCGATGAAACCGCTCGCAACGTACTCGGACATGGTTTCGCCGGTCTCTTTGAGCACGACTTTTGGTGCCGGATCAAGCAGCAAACGGCTGCTGCCTTGCAGCGTGCGCTCCAGCGCATCAAGCACCCGACGCGGGCGAATGTGATTGGGCACCATGATGCTGATCGACACGCCGTGCCGGTCATTGGGCCGACTGAGATTGACGATCTTGGCCTTGGCCGCTACAGAATTCGGGATCACCGCCGTGCTGCCGGCGCTGGTGAGCAGGTGAGTGGCGCGCCAGTCGATGTCGAGCACCTTGCCTTCGACGCCGTCGATTGCGATCCAGTCATCCACTTGATACGGCTTGGTGGTGTTGAGGACGATCCCGGAAAACACGTCGCTCAACGTGCTTTGCAATGCCAGGCCGACAACGATTGCGACGACCCCCGAGGTCGCCAGCAAACCTTTCACCGGCAGTTCCAGCACGTAACCCGCCGCTGCGACGATGGCGATCAGGAACACCAGCGCGCCGATGACATCCTGCAACAACCGACCGCTGTGACCGATGCGCCGCATCAGCACCAGGCCGATCACTTCGGTGAGGACCCGCGCAGCGTACAGCCACCAGAGAATCCCCAGCGCCGTGGCGCCCAATTGCGCCACGCGATCCTCGGCCAAAAGCGGCGCCTGCAAGGGGCTGACGCCAGCGTTGATGATCAGCGCGCTGAATAGCACAAACAACGCCAGACGCACGCCGACCCGTGTGACGCGATGGGTGAACGGCGCAACATGCCAGAGCACCGTGTCAATCACCAGCAACAGGGCACTCCAGGACAGCAGGTGAGCGAGGAAGAAGGACATGGGATGACTCCGGACGGCGGGGAGAAGAGGGAGAAGGGTGCGCAATCGCTTTTCGTAGGAGCCGGCTTGCTGGCGATGGCGCATTTGCGGGCGCCTTCGCCAGCAAGCCGGCTCCTACAGAACAGAAGCTTCGCCACACATTGTGGTGTGGCGAAGGGGAAGCACTCAGTTCAGATGCGTCTTCAGTTCCAGTGCCGCCTGACGCACCGCAGCCTTCACTTCCGGGATCTGGCTCAGCGGGTTCAGCAGCCCGAAGTCGTGAATCATCCCGTTGTAGCGCACCGCCGTGACCGGCACGCCCGCCGCGTCGAGATGGCGGGCATAGGCTTCGCCTTCGTCACGCAACACGTCGAACTCGGCGGTCTGCACCAGCGCGGCGGGCAAGCCCTTGAGCTGGTCGGCGCTGGCCTGCAACGGCGAGGCGTGAATCTGTGCGCGCTCGCTGGCGTCGGTGGTGTAGTTGTCCCAGAACCACTTCATCATGTTTTTGGTCAGGAAGTGGCCCTCGGCAAATTGCTGGTAAGAACCGCTGTCGAACTGCGCATTGGTCACTGGCCACATCAACAATTGAAACCGAATCGCCGGCGTTTTCTGTTCTTTGGCCATCAAGGCCACGACCGCTGCCATATTGCCGCCGACGCTGTTGCCGGCCACTGCCAGACGCTTGCCGTCGACGCCAATCTCCTTGCCATGCTCGGCCACCCAGCGGGTCGCGGCGTAGGCCTGGTTGATCGCGGTCGGGTACTGCGCTTCTGGCGACGGCGTGTAATCGACGTACACCGCCACCGCACCGGAGCCGACCACCAGGTCGCGGATCAGACGTTGGTGAGTGGGGTAATCGCCCAATACCCAGCCGCCACCGTGGAAGAACATGAACACCGGCAACTCGCCTTTGACCTTGGCCGGCCGAACGATTTTCAGCTTGATGGTTTGGCCGTCAACCTTGATCGCACGCTCGCTGACATCTACACCCGACAGGTCGACCTTCACCGATGCTTGCGCGCCGGTCAGTACGGCCCGTGCGTCTTTCGGGCTCAGCTGTTCAAGCGGTTTGCCACCACCAGCGGCGAGCGCTTCGAGGAACGCCTGGGTGTTGTGCTCGACACCCGGGCTACCGGCGGCGGATGCATTGCCGACGGCGAGAGCGAGGAAGGAGGCGGCCAAGGTTTTTTTGACGATGTTCATCGAGTAAATCCTTTTTAATTAATCGGTGAGGTCACATGGAGGTGGGCTTCATCAGCACCGTGGACACAGATTAATAGGATGCTCGAAAGTGAAAAAGCCGCTATAACGTGTTTGACTGTCAACCAAGGCGTGACAATGAACCCTTTCGAAGATATGCGTATTTTTTGCCAGGTCATGGACTCGGGGAGCTTCACCGCGGCCGCTGATCAGCTCGGCCTGTCCAAGCAATTCGTCAGCCGTCGCCTGATGCAGCTTGAAGAACGTTTGGGTGTGCGCCTGCTCAACCGCTCGACCCGGCGACTCGACGTCACGCCCCTGGGGCAGAGCTACTACGAGTCGGCATTGCGCTTGCTCGGTGATGTCGAGCAAGTCGAGCAGGGCATCGCCGGGCAGACCAGCGAGCCGCGCGGGACGATCCGGGTCAGTGCGCCGCTGTCGTTTGCACTGGCGCATCTGGGCTGTTTGCTGCCACTGTTTTTGCAGCGCTACCGGGACGTCACTGTTGAAGTGGACTTGAGTGATCGCTCGGTGGATTTGCTCGGCGAAGGCTATGACCTGGCGCTGCGCATTGGCGTCCTTGAGGATTCAACACTGATCGCCCGGCGGATTGCCTCTGTGGATCGTGTGTATTGCGCCAGCCCGGCGTATCTGAAGGAGCGCGGTACGCCGCTCAAGCCTGAGGATTTGCAGGGGCACGATTGTTTGCCTTATGGCCATGGTCGACAGGTGCAATGGCGTTTCGAAGGGCCGGGCAAGCCGCTGGCAGTGAATGTCGCCGGGCGGATGCGGGTTAATAATGGCGAGGTGCTCAAGGACGCGGCGGTAGCGGGCCTCGGAATAACTTACCTGCCGACGTTCATCGTCGGGGCGGCGTTGCGAGAGGGGAGCCTGGTCACCGTACTGGATGAGTTTCGGACAGGACCGCTGACATTGTCAGCGGTGTATCCGCAGCATCGTCAGGGCTCAAGGCCGGTGCAGGCGTTGGTGGAATTTCTGCGCGAGCGTCTGGACCGCGAGGACTGCCCGCTATAAGCGCGACGCCGGCACTTATCCACCGCTGGATCGCTCAACCGGCCGGTCATCCGAACACCAACGGTTGCGGCCTTGCTGCTTGGCCAGATACAGGCAGCGGTCAGCCGATTTGAGCAGCGACGCCGAGGTCACCTCAGTCGTGGCCGGGTGCCCCGTGGTAATGCCCGCGCTGGCTGTGACTTTGCCCAACGGATGCCCGGCGTGCTCGATATTCAGCGCACGAATGGCCTGCAGGATGTCTTCGGCCACTCGCACTGCGCCGGCGCTGTCGGTATTCGGCAGCAGCACAGTGAATTCTTCGCCACCATAGCGGGCGGCAAGGTCACCGGGCCGTTTGAGCGTTTGCTGAATCGCGCGGCCGACGGCGCTCAGGCAGTCATCACCGGCGGCGTGGCCATAGGCATCGTTGTAGCGTTTGAAGTGATCGACATCGAGCATGATCAGCGCGAGCGCTGAGCCCTGACGTTTTGCCAGACGGATTTCATCGATCAGCGCCGCATCCAGGCGCCGACGGTTGCCCAGGCCAGTGAGACTGTCCGTCAGCGCCATTTCCCGCATGGCCTGATGCGCGTGCCGTATCTCGCGGGCCATGGCCATTCTCTGGCGCAGCTGGCTGAGCACGATCAAGCCGAAGACCGTCAGAACCAGAATCAGGAAAACCAGCACCAACCCGGATTTCAGCAGGTCCCGCCACCACGGGGCCGTGATCGAATCGCGTGAAAGTCCGGCTTCGACAACAAGCGGGTAGGTGCTCAGCGCGCGGTAGCCGTAGAGACGATCCGTGTGGTCGACAACCGCTTTGACTTCCGCGACGCCTTCGTTGGAGATGGGCAGATAGCGCCTGAAGATCTCACTGTTCGCCAGGCTTTTACCCACCACGGACTCGATGAACGGGCGTCTCACCAAAATCGTGCCATCGCGCAGGGCCAGAACCAGCGCGCCCTTGTCGTCAATCTTGAAGTCGCCGTAGTAATCGACGAAATAACTGACCTTGATTGTCCCCAGCAGCACGCCCGCGAAGGAACCATCGGGGTTATTCAGGCGGCGTGAGATAGGGATGATCAGATCGTCGGTGGAGCGGCTTCTGACTACTTTGCCGATGCGTACATTGCGATCGTCATGCGTGCGGTGGTACTGGAAATAATCACGGTCGGCGTTGTTGGCCGGTTCTGGAGTCTCTTGCTTGTCGGTGACGATCCACTGGCCATCTGCGCCGTACACAAACAACCCGTGCAGCTGCGGCATGATCTTCGATTGCTGAACCAGCAAATTGTGAATACGCGCGACGTTGATATTTTGCAAGCCGTCGCCTTCCACGCGCTCGCTCAGGGCAGCGGTCAGTATGTCCACCTGCCGGATGGCATCTTCCGCGTGTTGGGCCGTGGCGCGTGCGAGGTTCGTCACGGAGTCCCGGGCCGTTGCGAAAGCCGAGCGATAGTCGCGCCAGATCCGCCAGCCCTCGACGGTTACGAAGGCCATGATGACCAGCAGCATAAAGCTGACGATCAGGCGGAATGTTGCGCCGGCCCTGACCGGTTTCGGTGCTGCGGTTCCAGGCGGGATTGTTGGCGGTGACTCCGGCTGTTGGCGTCCAGGCATCGACGAATCCTTTTCCTACGGGCTGGTGCAATCCGCTGCGGCACTCATACCGGGGGTTGGTAATGCGTTGCAGTTAGAGACAGGGATGCCTGCGGTTAGTGCCTGTCCGTGCTGATAACCGTAGCCCATCAAGGACAATGTGATCTGGATCACATGCCGCCTGCTGATTGTCGATCTGCTACCTTGTGCGCGAATGAGCGAGTTCATGCCGTTGCAACAGGAGTATCGAAGATGAACCCGACGACGCCGGACGGTCGCTATTTTGTGGTCAAGGAACAATTATGGCGCTGCTCTGATCCTTCCCTGAGCGAGGAAGCGCGGCAGCAACTCGTCGACGAATTGATGGCCGCGCGCCGTGAGGTCAAGGCTGCGAAAGCCAGCGGCGACCCCGCGCACATGAAGGCGGCCAGAGCACGGGTGCAAACCGCCAAGGTAGGGCTGGGCGAGCGGGGCCCCGTCTGGTGGGACGACGGCAGTCCCGACTTCAATCGGCACAAGGTTGCCAATACGCCCTATGCACACTGGTACAACGCCCTGAAAACGACGATTTGATAAATCGGCAGCGGGCGTCAGGAAATAATCGGTTTGCCGCTGTCTCCCGAATTGAACGCCACCGTGTTTCTTCCCGCGCGCTTCGCTTCATACAGCTGTTGATCGGCTCTCTTGATCAGCGCCGTCGTGGTGCCGTCCGACAGCCTTGCCAGACCGACACCAATGCTGACGGTGACTTTGCCCACCGTATCGAAAGTCGCCCCGGCAATCGCAGCGCGTATCTTCTCGGCAACGACCTCCGGGCTCTCCGGCGCTTCGATATCCGGCAGCAGCACCGCGAACTCCTCACCGCCGTAACGGGCAACGAAATCGGTGACGCGGGTGCTGCTCTGAATCAGTTGGGCCAATTGCCGCAGCACGTCATCGCCGACGTCATGACCGTAAGTGTCGTTGATATTTTTGAAGTGGTCGGCGTCGATCACCAGCAAGGCGAACGTGCGCCCGGTGCGCTGAAACAGCAGGCTGTACTCGGCCAGTTTTTCATCAAAACGTCGACGGTTGAACGCGCCGGTCAGGGCATCGTGGGTCGCCAGTTTCAACAGCTCGGCGTTGGCCTCGGTAAGGGCGGCGGTGCGTTGCGCGACTGTGGCTTCGAGCGAGGCGTTGGCCTCCTGCAGTTCGCGTTCCTTGCCGAGCAACGATTGAGTCATGCCATGCATCGACTGGCCCAACTGGGCAATTTCCCGTACCGGGTGATTCAGCGAAAACGTCGCCCCGGCTTGCTGGTTTTGCACGCGTAGGGCTGACCTGGCCAGTTGCTCAATGGGACGGCTCAGGGACAGGGCCAGGTAATAGGCGACCAAGGCGAAGACGATCGCCGCCGCTACGCCCAGCATCAGCAGTTCGTAAAACAGCACGCGCGCGGGCTGTAGCGCAATGTCCAGCGGCTGGCGGACGGCGATGTACCAGGTCAGGTCGGTGCCCGCCGGCGTAGGCACAGCAACAATGCTGGTGAGGAAGCCGTTGCCCACCGACCAGCCAGGCGTTGTGCCGGCGTCGCTCGACATTGTCGGCAGGTTGGACAGCTGTTCACCCATGAGATTTTCCGGGTACAGCACCTTACCGTCGTGGTCGACAATCAGCGCTTCGACGTCCGGCATCGCGCCTTTGCGCACCGCTGAATCGACGATCCGGGTCACCCAGCTCCAATGCGCGTGGGCGCCCAGCACCCCGACCACCTGGCCACGATTATCGAGAATCGGCGCGGCGAAATCGATGAAACGCAGCGGCTCGCCTGTTGCATTACCCGGTAACAACTTGGCGAGCAAAACAGCCTCGTGCGGGTCGCCTGTGTAGGCGCCGCGCAAGCCGGCCTGGAACCATGGCCGCGCCTGCACCGATTGGCCGACCAGCAAGCCGCTCGCCGCCTGGCGTACACGCCCTTCGGCATCGGCCACGCCCATCCAGGCATATTCGGCGCGGGATTGTGAGCGCAATTCCATCGACGTCAGGATGTCCGGATCGTCCAGTTTGCCACGTCTGAACAGCGGGGCGCGGCTCAGCAGCGAAACTTCCAGTTGCCGTTCGTGCAACTGCGCGCCCAGCAGTTCTGAAGCTGAACGAGCAGTGCTCAAGAGCGCATTGCCACTGGCCTGTTTCATCTGCCCGGTGGCGATGTGGCCGACGTAGAAGCCCACGCTCAGCAAGGTGAGCAACGACAAACCGGCAAACCATATAGTGAGGCGGCTACGCAAACTGGCTTTGATCATGAGCACATTCTGACGGCAGGAGTGGCGGCATGGTATGCGCAAAGAAAGGTCGCTGCCAGTGCCTCGGACGGCTATCGAGCGATATCATCTGGCCATCTTTTCCGCTAGAGTGTGCGCCGCCCGAGAGATGGATCCCGGGCGTTTTCTCATGGAGTTACTCAGTGAATTACCTCAGCAAAGTGCTTGCCGTCAGCGTCTTGGGTTTGATCATGACAGGCTGCACCGGCGTCCCGATGAAGTCCCGTCAGTACGACGCCAGCCAATACACCGTGATTGGCCATAGCGAAGCGAGCGCCACCGGCATGCTGCTGTTCGGCTGCATCCCGATTCGCCATAACAACCGTTTCATCCGCGCCCAAGAAGCCGCGATCAAAGCCAAGGGCGGCGACGCACTGATCAACACCCAGGTCCAGGAAAACTGGTTCTGGGCGTACGTACTGACCGGCTACACCACCACGGTGTCCGGCGATGTGATCAAGTTGAAAAACGCTCAGTAATGGCATTGGCTCGCCTGCAAGCGAGCGGATGGTGAAAAACTCCGCTGGCTGAAAAGCCGGGGAGCCACAGAAAAAGCCCTGCAGGTTTGCGCCTGCGGGGCTTTTTTGGTTTTCGTGTGTGAGAACATGGCGAATACTTTGGGCATTCTTTGCACACTTGGAACAACCGATCTGGACCTCTACATGAACAAAGCCTCACTCACCACCTGCACTTTGGCGCTCATTACCTCACTGTTCGGCCAGCAGGCCTACGCTGCCGGTGATGCCGAGGACGGCGGGAAACTGTTCAAGCGGATCTGCGGTGGTTGTCATCAGGTGGGTGAGTCGGCGCGGGGTTCCTTTGGTCCGCAGCTCAACGGTATTTTCGGGCGGGCATCCGGCAGCACTACCGACTATGTCTACTCCGACGCGATGAAAGCTGCCGGTATCGTCTGGACCCGCGAAACCCTGACTGCCTACCTCGAAGATCCCAAAGCGGTGGTGCCCGGCACTCGCATGATTTTCTGGGGCATGAGCGATGCGCAGAAGATCGATGATGTGTTGGCGTATCTTGAAACGTTCCAGCCGCCCGAGGTGTCGGATTTAGCAATCCCCTGACCATTGCTGTGACTGCAGGAGAACACCATGACCCCTTCATTCAAGGTTGGCGACGCTGTCCACTGGAACTCCGAGGCTGGCCAGATCCATGGCAAGGTCACCAAGGTGCACGTCAAAGACGTCGAGTTCATGGGCAAACATCGGCCGGCCTCACGCGACGAACCTCAATACGAGGTCAAGAGCGACAAGACCGGCCGCCTGGCGATGCATCACGCAGGCGCACTGCACCGCGTTTGACAGCCAGGGCGAGGCACCGAGTGTACACCCTTAAAACAACCGTCGCCTGACACCCCGTCATCGCGAGCAAGCTCGGCTCCTACAGATCTTGCGTACGCCAGTCTAAAGGCAAGACGCCCACATCACCCCTGCGGCAACTTCGCAATTACCTTGATCTCGAAATCAAACCCGTACAGCCAGGTCACACCGACGCACGTAATGTTCGGAAACGGGGCGTTGCCCCAAAACTCCGGCACGATGCTCCAGATCTGTTCGAACTTTGAGGCCGGATCAACGATAAACACCGTCACATCCACCACGTCGTCAAACGTACAACCGGCTGCCTCCAGAACGGCGTTGAGATTTTGAAACGCTCGCCGTACCTGCGTGTCCAGTTCCGGCTCGGGTGAGCCGTCTTCACGGCTGCCAACCTGCCCGGACACAAACATGAAGCCATTGGCGCGAACCGCCGGTGAGTAACGGTTGAGCTCGTAAAGCGCTTGGCGGCCAGCTGGAAAAACTACATCGCGGGTATTGGTCATGTGGGTATCTCCTCAATTAACGATGAAGAGACTTTAAGGGGCTTGTAGCCATGGGATAAACCAGCAACTCTAGCCATCACTGTTTGTAAAACTCAAACAATCCCGGGAATGTAAATGGACCGTTTCGATGCGATGCAAGCGTTTGCCCGAGTAGTCGAAACGGGCAGTTTCACCAAGGCGGCGGACACTTTGCACATGAGCAAGACCAGCGTGACGCAACTGGTCCAGCAACTGGAGGCCAGGCTGCGCGTCAAATTGCTCAACCGCACCACGCGAAAGGTCAACGTAACCGCCGACGGCGCGGCATTCTATGAGCGTGCGGTCAAACTGCTGGCTGATCTGGATGATGCCGAGACGGGTTTGTCTGCCGCAGCAGCATTGCCACGCGGCCGATTACGGGTGGACGTGCCCAGCCCGTTTGCACGGATGATTCTGATGCCGGCGCTGCCGGATTTTCACGCGCGCTACCCGGACATCCAGATCGACATGGGCGTCAGCGACCGGATCGTCGATCTGATCCGCGAGAACGTCGACTGCGTGGTGCGCGGCGGTGAGCTCACCGATCAATCGCTGATGGCGCGGCGGATCGGTGATCTGCAGCTTGGCGTGTTCGCAGCGCCCGGTTATCTGCAACGCCTGGGCACGCCCATGCACCCGCAGGCGCTCGAGGATTCGGCCCACCGGATCGTCGGCTACTTATGGGCGCGCACCGGCAAAGCGCTGCCGTATGCCATGAGCCGGGGCGACGAGAGCGTTCACGTCAACGGGCGCTACGTGCTGGCGGTTGACGATGGCAATGCCTACCTCGCGGCGGGCCTGGCCGGGATGGGCGTGTTGTGGTTGCCCGACTACATGTCCAAGGCGCACGTCGCGCGAGGCGAACTGGTGCCGTTGTTCGAGGACTGGCGACTCGATCCGATGCCCGTGTACGTGGCTTTTCCGCCAAATCGACACATCAGTATCAAGTTGCGCGTGTTCATCGACTGGATCGCCGAGTTGATGGAGCAACACGCCCCGGTGACTGATCGTCGCGCGCTTTGACAGCCGCCGTGCTGTTACGCAAGGTCAACTCGAAGGGCAGGATCACATGCCGTTGTTCAAGCGGCTTTTTCTCGATCAGCGCGATCAGCATTTCCACGGCTTTGCGCCCAAAAATTTCGGCCGGTTGCGCAATGGTCGTCAGCGGCGGGTCGCAGTATTGCGCGAAAGGAATGTCGTCAAAGCCCACCAATGAAATGTCCTCGGGCACGCGCAGGCCCAATTGCTTGATGCGCTTCAACGCGCCGATGGCCATTTCATCGTTTTCACAAAACAGCGCCGTGGGGCGGTCGGAGAGGGCGAGCATTTCAGCGGCGCCGTCCTGACCGGCCTTCAAAGTGAAATCACCGTGGCAGATCAGGCCGGTGTCGCTGGCGATACCCGCCTCGCGCAACGCATCCTGATAGCCGGCCACGCGGTCGCGGGTCAGCGGGCTGCTTTTGGGGCCTTTGATCAGGCCGATGCGGCGGTGGCCCAGTTCAATCAGGTGCTCGGTCATTGCCTTGGCAGCGGCGCGGTTGTCGAGACTGATGGTGGGGTGGCGTCCGCCTTGAATCACTTCGCAGGCATTGACGATCGGTGGGGTTTCGGCGCTGGGGAAGGGCGCTTCGAACGGGTCATAGGCGCGCAACTGAATCACGCCGTCGGCCTGATGGGCGTACACCAGCTCGGCGAATTCCCGTTCGATTTCTTCGCGCCCCTGGGTATCGCACAGCAACAGCCGATAGCCGGCGAGCTGAGCGGCCTGTTGCGCGCCGCTGATCACCCGGGCGAAAAACGTATTGGCGATGGCCGGCACCAGGATCACCAGATTGCCGGTGCGCCGCGAGCGAAACTGCACGGCCATCAGATTCGGACGATAGCCAGCCTGTTCCACAGCGGCATTGACCTTGTCCCGCGTCTCCGGGAGCACCCGTTCCGGCGACTTCAGGGTTCGCGATACCGTCGCCACCGAGACCCCGGCAAGGCGGGCTACTTCACGGATATTGGACAAGTTCACCTCGTTGAACACAGTGCGGCCGGCGAGTTTAACGCAGCGACACAGAAGCCTGAAATGTGCCGGCGTTGGTCAGCCGGTGTTTGACACTCAGTAAAACTCAGCTTAAATTTCGCCCATGATGTAACCGGTTACATCGTCAGCTGAGCTTAAGCCTGAAACTGCCGGAAAAACAGAGAAGCGTTGCGATGAATGTTCCAGTGGCAAAAATAAGAATCGGTTTTGTCGGCGGTGGCGAAGGCGCCTTCATCGGCCAGGCTCACCGTCAGGCGGCCGGTCTCGACGGGCGTTTCGAGCTGGTGTGCGGCGCGTTCAGTCGCGATACGTGCAACAACCAAAGCACCGGTGCGCAGCTTGGGCTTGAGGCTTCACGCTGTTACAGCGATTGGCAGCAGCTGCTTGATAGCGAATCCGCGCTGCCGGCCGAGCAGCGCATGGAACTGCTGATCATCGTCACGCCCAATCATCTGCACGCACCAATTGCCACTCAGGCATTAAAAGCGGGCTTCCATGTGTTCAGCGAAAAACCCGCGGCACTGAACCTGGCCGAGGTGCTTGCGCTGAAAACAGTGGTGCAAGACAGCAAACGTCTTTATGGCCTGGCCCACACCTACCTCGGTTATCCGATGGTCTGGCAGGCACGGCAGATGGTTCGCGATGGCGCGATTGGCACCCTGCGCAAGGTCATCGTTGAATACCCGCAAGGCTGGCTGAGCGAGGATGTCGCGGGGCAGGGCAACAAGCAGGCGGGCTGGCGCGATCAGCCGGAGCATTCCGGCTTGGGCGGTTGCATTGGCGACATCGGCACCCACGCTTTTTCCTTGGCCGAGTTCGTCGCGGATCAACCGGTCACGCAATTGTGCGCGATGCTCAATATCCATGTAGCCACCCGGCAACTGGACGATGACGCCGCCATGCTGCTGAAGATGGCTGACGGCGCGAGCGGTGTGCTGATCGCCAGCCAGGTTTGCGCGGGCGAAGAAAACCCGTTGAAGATCCGTGTTTATGGCGAAAAGGGCGGTCTTGAATGGCGCCAGGAAGAACCGGCGAGCCTGATCCATCGTGCCCTCGATCAGCCAATGCGCGTCCTGCGTTCCGGTGTCGGCCAGCCGTGGCTGTGTGAAGCCGCAACCCAGCGGATGCGCCTGCCTGCAGGCCATCCCGAAGGTTATCTGGAAGCCATGGCCAATCTCTACGGCGATTTCGCCACGGCCATTCGCAGCAAGGTCACCGGCAATGAGGCGCCCGGCGTACCCGGCATTGATGTCGGATTGCGCGGCATGGCGTTCATCGAAGCGGCAATCGCCAATCACCGTGGCAACACCAAGTGGACCGACCTGGTCTGCCCACGCACCCGGAGCACCCAACCGTGAACGCTACTGCACAGCCAGGCCTGCGCGGCCCGGGAATATTTCTCGCGCAATTCATGTCCGCCGAAGCGCCATTCGATACCTTGAGCAATATCGCTCACTGGGCCGCTTCACAAGGCTACAAGGCGATTCAGCTACCGACGCTGGGCACGCAATTCATCGACCTCGCCCGTGCGGCCGACAACCAGGAATACTGCGACGAACTCAAAGCCGTATGCGCACAAGCCGGTGTCGAGATCAGCGAATTGTCGACGCACCTGCAGGGCCAACTGGTGGCCGTGCACCCGGCATTTGACGCACTGTTCGACGACTTCGCCCCGGCGCATTTGCGCGGTCAGCCGCAAGCACGGACCGAATGGGCGATCGACCAGTTGAAGCTGGCGGCGCGTGCCAGTCAGCGCTTGGGATTGACCGCGCACGCGACATTTTCCGGGGCGCTGCTGTGGCCCTACCTGTACCCGTGGCCGCAGCGGCCGAGCGGTTTGGTCGAACAGGGGTTCACCGAATTGGCCAAGCGTTGGCTGCCGATCCTCGACTGCTTCGAAGAGGCCGGCGTTGACCTGTGCTACGAAATTCACCCCGGCGAAGACCTGCATGACGGCGCCTCGTTCGAGCGTTTCCTTGAGGCGGTCGATCACCACCCACGCGCCGCGATCCTGTACGACCCGAGTCACCTGCTGCTGCAGCAAATGGACTACCTGGGCTTCATTGATCGCTATCACGAGCGGATCCGCATGTTCCACGTCAAGGACGCCGAATTCCGCCCCGACGCGCGCTCCGGTGTGTATGGCGGTTATCAGGGCTGGGTTGATCGGCCGGGGCGCTTCCGCTCGCTGGGCGATGGCCAGATCGACTTCAAATCCATCTTCAGCAAACTCACCCAATACGATTTCGCCGGTTGGGCAGTGCTGGAGTGGGAATGCTGCCTGAAGGACTCCGCGCAGGGCGCTGCGCAAGGGGCTGCCTTCATCGAGCAACACATGATCAACAAGACGCAAAAGGCTTTCGACGATTTTGTCAGCGTGCAATCCGACGAAGGTTTCAATCGACGCTTGCTGGGATTGCCTGACGCCTGACGGGCGCCGCAATCATCATTATCCAACAACAAAAACAATAAGACGGTGACCCGTTATGACCACGATGAAAGCGCGCTTGAGCGCCATGATGTTCCTGCAGTTTTTTATCTGGGGCGGCTGGTTCGTCACCCTCGGAACCTTCCTCGCCAGCAATCTGGGCGCCACTGGCGGGCAGATCGGCATGGCGTTCTCGACCCAGTCCTGGGGCGCGATCATCGCGCCGTTCGTGATCGGGCTGATCGCTGACCGTTTTTTCAATGCTGAACGGATCCTCGCCGTGCTGCATCTGGTGGGCGCGGTGCTGCTGTATCAGCTCTACGCAGCGCCGGACTTCAGCACTTTTTATCCGTTCGTGCTGGCTTACATGATGATCTACATGCCGACTCTGGCACTGGTGAATTCGGTCGCGTTCCGCCAGATGAGCGACCCGGCGGCGGAGTTTTCGCGCATCCGTGTGTGGGGCACCATCGGCTGGATCGTGGCCGGCGTGGTGATCAGTTTTGTCTTTGCCTGGGATTCGCAGGGGGCCATTTCTTCGGGTGGTTTGCGCAATACTATCCTGATGTCGGCGATTGCTTCACTGGTGTTGGGTCTGTACAGCTTCACCCTGCCGCGCACCGCACCGTTGCCGCCGGAAACCGGCAGCGGCGGGCTCAAGCAAATGCTCGGCCTGGACGCCTTGGGTTTGCTCAAGGATCGCAGTTACCTGGTGTTTTTCATTGCGTCAATCCTGATCTGCATTCCGCTGGCGTTTTATTACCAGAACGCCAATCCGTTCCTGGCGGAAATCGGCGTGACCAATCCGACCGCGAAGATGGCCATCGGGCAAGTGTCCGAAGTGCTGTTCATGTTGCTGTTGCCGCTGTTCATTCACCGATTCGGCATCAAGATTGCGTTGCTGGTGGGCATGCTGGCCTGGGCGCTGCGCTATGTGCTGTTCGCCTTCGGCAATAACGGTGATTTGGCGTTCATGCTGTTCACTGGCATCGCGCTGCACGGCATCTGCTATGACTTCTTTTTCGTCTCGGGGCAGATTTACACCGATGCAAAAGCGTCGGAGCGCTTCAGAAGTTCGGCTCAAGGGCTGATTACTTTGGCGACTTATGGCTTGGGCATGCTGATCGGTTTCTGGGTGGCCGGGCAGGTAACCGACCACTACGCAATGGCCGACGGACATGACTGGAAGAGCATCTGGCTGTTCCCGGCGGGTTTTGCCCTGGCAATATTTTTCTGTTTCGGCCTGGCCTTCAAAGGACGCGAGGCGAAGGTAGCGCAAGCGAGCGTTTGAGTTTGCCGAGAAAATGTACGTCGGTGTACAGGTTGTGTACGCAATGGAGTCCGCGCGGTAAAGTGGGGCAGAATTTCTGTTTCAGGGTGGATTCCGAACATGTCGCAAGCAGCAAAAACGCGCACCAAGGCGCAGGATGCGGGATGGCGCGGCTCGGTCGATGGCTGGCTGGATGCAGCCTATGAAGCGCTGAAGGAATCCGGGGTCGACGCGGTGCGCGTGATGCCGCTAGCCAAGCGACTGAACCTGTCGCGCACCAGTTTCTACTGGTTTTATTCAGACCGCGAACAGCTGCTGGCCGCGCTGCTGGCACGCTGGCGCGACAAGAACACCGGCGGGCTGCTTACCCAGAGCGAGAGCTATGCGGAGAGCATTAGCGAAGCGATCCTCAACGTTTTCGAATGCTGGCTGAATCCTGAGTTGTTCGACTCGCAATTCGAATTCGCGGTGCGCAGTTGGGCGCTGCAGTCTGAGGAGGTAACCGCCGAAATTGCGCGCGCCGACGAGGCGCGGATCAACGCGTTGGCGGCGATGTTCCGCCGTTTTGGCTACGAGCCTGAGGCCGCTGACACACGGGCGCGGACGATTTACCTGACGCAGATCGGTTACATCTCCATGAAAACCAACGAAGACGTGATTGTGCGGTTTCGGCGCATTCCGCAGTACGTCAGTGTGTTTACCGGCAAGGTTCCTAAGCGGCGCGAGCTCGACCGCTTTTTCGGCAAGTTCGGTTATGCGGAGAAAGAGCCTGGGGTGTTTGTGGCACTGGTCGACACCTTTGCGCAGGCGGATCCCGATGCAGAATAAGACGCTGGGGATTATTGGCGGCACCGGGATGCTGGGGCGGGCGATTGCCAGATCGCTGCTGGAGCGCAGCGTCGTGAGTGCCGATCGTCTGCTGATTTCCAATCGCTCGGGTGCTGGCACGTTCGGGCCGCAGGTGCGGGTACTGGCGGATAATCAGCAGTTGGTGGACCTGAGTGACATTGTCGTTCTGTCGATCAGGCCCGAGCAGTTTCGCGAGTTGACGATCCATGCGCGAGGCAAAACGGTCGTCTCGCTGATGGCGGGTGTGCCTGCCTCTTTGATCTGCGAAGCTACCGGAGCAGACCGGGTGGTTCGGGCGATGCCGAATGCTGCGGTGCAAATACGCCAGTCGTACACCCCGTGGTTCAGTGCCGGCGCGCTGGATGAACACGATCGGCAATTTGTGCAGCAGATGTTCGAGTGCGTGGGCACGGCGGATGAAGTGCCGAACGAAGATTGCATCGACTACCTCAGTGCTTTGTCGGGTACCGGGCCGGCGTTTCCGGCGCTGCTGTACAAAGCGCTGGTCAGCCAGGCGATTCTCGCCGGTATTCCCGAAGCCATCGCCCATCGCGCCGCCCATGGCGTGGTGGTCGGCGGCGGGCAGTTGCTGGCCGATAACGACCCGTTACAGATGCTCGACACCCTCGAGGCCTACCGCGGCGTCACCGCAGCGGCGCTGCAATCGATGACCGATCAGCACATCGAAAGCATCATCGGCAATGCCGTAAAGCAAGGCGCGGATCTGGCGCGCAAAGGCCTGTAACCACTCCTGAAATTGCGGTCGCACACAATTGCGTAGGAGCTGCGGTGTGCAGAGGATTTGTGGTCTACCACCATCCCGTAAGAGCAAGCTTGCTCGCGATGAGGCCGGCACAGTCAGCAGCGATGTTGCCTGACCCACCGCCATCGCGAGCAAGCTTGCTCCTACGGCAGATCGGCGGTGTGCAGAGGATTTGCGCTCGAACACAATTCCGTGGGAGCAAGCTTGCTCGCGATGAGGCCGGCACAGTCAGTATCAATGTTGCCTGACCCACCGCCATCGCGAGCAAGCTTGCTCCTACGGCAGATCGGCGGTGTGCAGAGGATTTGCGCTCGAACACAATTCCGTAGGAGCAAGCTTGCTCGCGATGAGGTCTGCCCGGTCAGCATCGATGTTGCCTGACCCACCGCCATCGCGAGCAAGCTTGCTCCTACGGCAGATCGGCGGCGTGCAGAGGATTTGCGCTCGAACACAATTCCGTAGGAGCAAGCTTGCTCGCGATGAGGCCGGCACAGTCAGCATCGATGTTGCCTGACCCACCGCCATCGCGAGCAAGCTTGCTCCTACGGCAGATCGGCGGCGTGCAGAGGATTTGCGCTCGAACACAATTTCGTAGGAGCAAGCTTGCTCGCGATGAGGCCGGCACAGTCAGTATCAATGTTGCCTGACCCGCCGCCATCGCGAGCAAGCTTGCTCCTACGGCAGATCGGCGGCGTGCTGAGGATTTGCGCTCGAACACAATTCCGTAGGAGCAAGCTTGCTCGCGATGAGGTCTGCCCGGTCAGCATCGATGTTGCCTGACCCACCGCCATCGCGAGCAAGCTTGCTCCTACGGCAGATCGGCGGCGTGCTGAGGATTTGCGCTCGAACACAATTCCGTAGGAGCAAGCTTGCTCGCGATGAGGCCGGCACACTCAGCATCAATGTTGCCTGACCCACCGCCATCGCGAGCAAGCTTAGTCCTACGGCAGATCGGCGGTGTGCAGAGGATTTGCGCTCGAACACAATTCCGTAGGAGCAAGCTTGCTCGCGATGAGGCCGGCACAGTCAGTATCAATGTTGCCTGACCCGCCGCCATCGTCGGAACGCCGCCCGGACCAAGCTTCGCTCCTGCAGATATGTGGCCTGGACAGAAAATGTGATCTACCGGGACCCATTCGCTCAGAGGTCTTTCACCAACCTCAACGCATCGTAAATCGCTGCATGGGTATTGCGTGCAGCCACCGCGTCGCCAATTCTGAACAATTGAAACAGGCCCTGTGGGTGGGTGATGATGTTTTGCGGGTGGCCGGCGATGAGATCGTGGTGTTCCACTGCGCCGCCGTTGCGCGAATGCGGGCGCAGCTCGAAATACAGGTCGTCCAGCGGAATTGTCCCGTGATTGACCACCACCTG
The DNA here is from genome assembly GCF_000690905.1 of Pseudomonas sp. Ant30-3. Classification (GTDB taxonomy): domain Bacteria; phylum Pseudomonadota; class Gammaproteobacteria; order Pseudomonadales; family Pseudomonadaceae; genus Aquipseudomonas. The sequence goes on from NZ_JMCL01000062.1 coordinate 17,771, forward strand.
ATCGACCACGCGCTGCTTGTTCACTGCCCCGTAATCGCTGCCGAACGTCGCAACGAGTTTGCCGTCGCGCCGTTCCACCGACTCGACCCGATACGTTACGGTAAACGTCACGTCCAGGTCCTGCAGACTGCGCATGTACGGCACCAGGTTCATGGCCATCACTTCGGGCGCAAACGACCGGTCCGGTGTGACGATTTCTACAGTCGCACCACTGCGCGCAATAACTTCCGCAGCCTGCAGCGCTGCATGATCACCAGCGTCATCGAAAATCAGCACATTGCGCCCCGGTTTTACGTCGCCGGAAATAATGTCCCAGGTCGACACCACCAGCTCATTGCCCTGGCGCAACACCTCGGTGTGCGGCAAGCCGCCGGTGGCGACGATCACCACATCCGGCTCATGCGCCAGCACGGTGTCGGCTTCGGCCCAGGTGTTGAAGTGGAATTTCACCCCCAGCCGCTCGCACTGCACCATACGCCAATCGATGATACCGATCATCTCGCGGCGCCGTTCGCTCAACGCCGTCAGGCGGATCTGCCCGCCGGGCTGGTCGGCCGCCTCCAGCACGGTCACGTCATGCCCGCGTTCGCCCGCGACTCGCGCCGCTTCCAGTCCCGCCGGGCCGCTGCCGATCACCAACACTTTGCGCTTGAGCGCCGCCTTGGCAATGTCGTGCGGCATGCTGGTTTCCCGGCCGGTCGCCGCGTTGTGAATGCAATAGGCGGCGCCGCCCTGATAGATGCGGTCCAGGCAATAGTTGGCGCCCACACACGGGCGAATGTCTTCCTCGCGCTTCTCGATGATCTTGCGCACGATGTGCGGATCGGTCATGTGCGCGCGGGTCATGCCGACCATGTCGACCTTGCCCGAAGCGATCGCATAGCGCGCAGTGGCAACGTCAGGAATCTTTGCCGCGTGGAACGTCGGGAAGCCTGTTGCCGAACGAATCTCACCAGCAAAATCCAGGTGCGGCGAGTTGCGCATGCCCTGGATCGGGATCACATCGGTCAGGCCCGCATCGGTATCGATATGCCCGCGCACCACGTTGAGAAAATCAACCAGACCGCTGTCCTTGAGCATGTGCGAAACCTGCAGCCCCTCGCTCGCGTTGAAACCACCGGGCAGGGTTTCATCCCCGGTGTAGCGCACGCCGAGCAGAAAATTCTCGCCGACGCGCTGGCGAATCCCGCGCAAAATATCGAAGGTGAAGCGCATGCGGTTCTCCAGCGATCCGCCATATGGGCCGTCGAGATCGTTGGTCAGCGGTGACCAGAACTGATCCATCAAATGCCCGTACGCTTGCAATTCCAGGCCATCGAGCCCTGCGGCTTGCATGCGTTCGGCAGCGTCGACGTAGTCCTTGATGATGCGCTCAATGTCCCAGTCTTCCATTTTCTTCGGGAACGAACGGTGCGACGCCTCGCGCCGGTGCGAGGGTGAAACCACCGGCAACCAGTCAGCCTTGTCCCACCGCGTGCGGCGACCCAGATGAGTCAACTGGATCATCACCGCCGCGCCGTGTTCGTGGCATTCGTCCGTCAGGTCCTTCAGCCATCCCACCACCTCGTCCTTGTACGCAAGGATGTTGTTGAACACCGGCGGACTGTCTCGCGATACCGCGGCGGACCCCGCCGTCATGGTCAGGGCAACGCCGGCCTTGGCACGTTCGACGTGATAGGCGCGGTACAGCGCCTGGGGCATGCCGTCCACGGGATACGCCGGTTCGTGCGCGGTCGTCATGATCCGGTTGCGCAGGGTCAGGTGCTTGATTTTATAGGGTTGCAGCAGGGGATCACTGGACATTTCAGAGGCGCTCCAGGTTGGGCATCATCAGACTCGGCGACTTGAAACTAGGATAAATGTACATGGGTGTCAATCAGCGCTGACACACGTGTACATTTCTCTTGCGTGGCTTGAAAGCCGGGCATAAGATCAGCTTCGAAAGGGCCGCGACGAAAGTCACGAGGCCCCGACGATGAAGCAGCCCGAGACTGCAGCCATCACGACCGTAAGGCCGTTCAAGTGAAGCAAGCTGCCTATCCCATCCCAATAGGAAGACGCCTGATGAACGCTCATTCGCCGTATCGAAAAATAGCCAGCGCTTGCCTGGCAGGCCTGGTTCTGGCCGCCAGCGCCACGTGGACCCACGCCGCCGATCGACCGCCGATACGCATTGGCTGGGTCAACTGGTCCGACACCGAAATCACCGTCAAACTGGCCACTACCGCGTTGCAGGAACACCTCAAGCAACCGGTCAAACTGGTCATGGCCGATATCGGCATCCAGTTTCAGGCGCTGGCCAACGGCAACATCGATCTGATCCCGATGGTCTGGCTACCGAGCACCCACAAGGCGTTTTACGACAAGCACAAGGATCGCCTGGAGGACCTCGGCGTTCTCTATGAAGGGCGCATCGGCATGGCCGTGCCGACGTCGATCCCGATCAGCGAAATCTCCAGCGTCGAGGACCTCAACAAGCCGGCGGTCAGGGAAAAGCTCGAGGGCAAGATCCTCACCTCGGAAGTCGGTAACGGCCAGTACAAGCTCACGGTCCAGGCCATCGAGGAATACAAACTCACCGGTTACAAGCTGGTGGCGTCCTCGGAGAGCGGCATGCTCAACGAGCTGGATCGCAACCTCAAACGCAATAAATGGTCGTTGGTCAACGCCTGGAGCCCGCACTGGATGTTCTCCAAATGGTCGCTGCGCTACCTTGACGACCCCAAGAAGATTTTCGGCGGCGCCGAGCAGATTCACGCCGTGGCGCGCAAGGGTTTCAGTGCGCAGTACCCGGAAGTGGCGTACTTCTTCGCTCACTATTCGATCCCCCAGGCTGACCTCGAAGCATTGATGATGCAGGCACGTGAAACGTCTTCGGATAAAGCCGTGGCTGCCTATTACGCCGCGAACAAGCCGCGTTTCGAAGCCATGTTCGAGCAGGGCGCGCAAAGCGTCAGCAGCCGCCAGCCGTGAGTTGAATCACCGCAAACGCGGCACGCACCCCAGGCTGACAGGGCTTTTGTCAGGGAAATTGACCGATTTCCAGACGATGGCCCGGATTTACGCATGATGGCGAGTGGATATCTGGCAGAACATGATTATGCTTCCTTCAAAGGCTTTGCAGCGATGCAAGGCCTTTTGCCTGTTGCACGCTTCGCGCACACCGTAATCCGATGACATCAGCCCTGGGGCCTGGGTGCGGCAAATGGTAGTGAGGTACTCCGGCCTACAACAAGAAAGACGGAGATGACCCATGGCCGCAATCGACAACACTTCTACAGGCAGCACGCCCAAACACACGATTACCAAAGAGGAGCGCAAGGTCATCTTTGCCTCGTCTTTGGGCACGGTGTTCGAGTGGTACGACTTTTACCTGTACGGTTCCCTCGCGGCGATCATCGCCAAACACTTCTTTGCCGGCGTCAACGAGACAACGGCGTTCATCTTTGCGCTGCTGGCATTTGCTGCAGGTTTCGCGGTTAGACCCTTCGGCGCCATCGTGTTCGGCCGGCTGGGCGACATGATCGGGCGCAAACACACCTTCCTGATCACTATTGTGATTATGGGCGTCTCCACCGCCATCGTCGGTTTTCTACCGGGGTACGCAACGATAGGGGTTGCGGCGCCGATCATCCTGATCACCTTGCGCTTGCTGCAGGGCCTGGCGCTCGGTGGCGAATATGGCGGCGCGGCGACCTACGTGGCCGAGCATGCACCCAAGGGCCGCCGCGGGTTTTTCACCTCGTGGATTCAAACCACCGCGACCCTTGGCCTGTTCATGTCGCTGCTGGTGATCCTCACCTGCCGCACCATTCTGGGCACTGAAGCTTTTGAGGCGTGGGGCTGGCGGATACCGTTCCTGCTGTCGATCCTGCTGCTGATCGTCTCGGTCTATATCCGCCTGCAACTGAGCGAGTCGCCGGTGTTCCTGAAAATGAAGGCCGAAGGCAAGTCATCCAAGGCGCCGCTGACCGAGTCTTTCGCCCGCTGGGACAACCTGAAAATTGTCATCATGGCGTTGCTTGGCGGCACTGCGGGCCAGGCAGTCGTGTGGTACACCGGGCAGTTCTACGCGCTGTTCTTCCTCCTGCAAACCCTGAAGATAGACGCGCAGACCGCTAACCTGCTGATCGCCGGCTCGTTGCTGATCGGCACGCCGTTCTTCGTGATTTTCGGCAGCCTGTCGGACCGCATCGGGCGTAAGGGCATCATCATGGCCGGCTGCATTCTTGCGGCGCTGACCTACTTTCCGATCTTCCATGCGCTGACCCAGTACGGTAACCCCGATGTGTTCACCGCGCAGGCGAAGAACCCGGTGACGGTGATTGCTGATCCCAACCAGTGTTCGTTCCAGTTCGACCCGGTGGGTAAGGCCAAATTCACCAGCTCCTGCGACCTCGCCAAGACCCAGTTGGCCAGGAAAGCCATCCCGTACAAGAACGAAGAAGCGCCGGCGGGAACCGTCGCGCAAGTACGGATTGGCGACAGGGACATCCCGAGCTTCGAAGGCACCGACATGCCGGGCGCCGATTTCAAGGCTCGCAACGACGCCTTCATCGCGACCTTGGGTGGTGCGCTTAAGGAAGCCGGTTACCCGGAGAAAGCCGACCCGGCGAAAACCAACTATCCGATGGTGCTGCTCCTGCTGACCATCCTGGTGATCTATGTGACCATGGTTTACGGGCCAATCGCGGCGTGGCTGGTGGAACTGTTCCCGGCGCGCATTCGCTACACCTCGATGTCGCTGCCGTATCACATCGGTAACGGCTGGTTCGGCGGGTTCCTGCCGACCGTGGCATTCGCGATGGTTGCCGCGACCGGCGACATCTACTACGGCCTGTGGTACCCGATCGTGATCGCCCTGATGACAGCGGTACTCGGGATCTTCTTCCTCCCGGAAACCAAAGACCGCGACATCAACCACTCCTGAAACCAGTGTCTGCCCTTTCCCGTGAGGGGGAGGGCAGCGCTATTTGCTTCACACCGGCTTCAAGCCGGCCTGATCCGCAGAATCTGCGCGCCGTCGAACGGGTCGACCAGGTAGTGCGCCTGCACGCCAAATGTCTCGCGCAAACGGTGGGGCGTCAGCACTTCCAGTGGTTTGCCCAGCGCCACTAGACGCCCGCGTTCGAGCACCGCCAGACGGTCGCAACTCAACGCCTGATTCAGGTCATGCAAGGCGATCAGCGTGGTCACTGGCAACGATTGCACGACTTGCATAATCGCCAGTTGATGCTGGATATCCAGGTGATTGGTCGGCTCGTCAAGCAGCAGAATCTGTGGACGCTGGGCCAGTGCGCGGGCGATGTGCACGCGTTGGCGTTCGCCGCCGGACAGACTGTGCCAGCTGCGTCTTTCAAGATGCGCCGCATCGACATCGCGCAACGCCTGCTGGACGATGGCGTCATCCTCACTCGACCATGGGCGCAAGGCCGACAGCCAGGGCGTGCGGCCGAGGGCGACGGCGTCAAATACGCTGATGGTGTCCAGCGTATCGGCCTGTTGCTCGACCACGGCGAGGGTCTGCGCAATCGCACGTCGCGCCACCGATTTGAGTGTTTTGCCATTGAGGTAGACGGCGCCCCGGCCGGGGATGCGCAAACCGGCCAACAGTTTCAGCAGGGTGGATTTGCCCGAGCCATTGGGCCCGACAATGCCCAGGGTTTCGCCGCGTCGCACCTCCAGATTGACGTTGTGCAAAAGCTCGACGTCGCGAACATGAAACCCCAGGCCTTCACATCGCAACACGGCGTCGCCAACAGACTGCACGGCATTCATCGCGCATTCCTTCGGCCGATCAGAATCAGCGCGAACACCGGCGCGCCGACCAGCGCGGTGATGACGCCCACCGGGATCACCTGGCCTTTGATCAGCGTGCGCGAGAGGATGTCGGCGGCAATCAGGAACACCGCGCCCCCCAGCGCACTGGCCGGCAACAGGCGGGCATGTTGGGTGCCCAACAACAGCCGCGCAGCGTGGGGGATGACCAGCCCGACGAAGCCGATCGAGCCGACAATCGAGACCATCACCGCCGTCACCAGCGCCGCGCAACTGATCAGCAGAAATTGCACGGGACGCACCGCGATGCCTAGCGAGGCGGCCGAGTCGGCACCAAACGTGAAGGCGTCGAGTGCGCGCCGATGCCACAGGCAAACAAGCAAACCGACCAACGCCACTGGAACCGCCAGCCACACTGACGGCCAGCGCACCCCGCTGAGATTGCCCAAGAGCCAGAACATGATGCCGCGCGCCTGTTCGGCGCTGGCCGACTTGGTGATCAGAAACGCGGTCAGCGCATTAAACAACTGCGAGCCGGCGATCCCCGCCAGAATAATCTGCCCGGTTCGCCCCGGCGCACCGCTGGCCCGCGCCAGCAACACCACCACCGCGAAGGCTGCCACCGCGCCGGCAAACGCGCCGACTGACAGCGAAATCAGCCCCGCACCCAAGCCCAGCAGCGTCACCAGCACGGCGCCGGTCGAGGCACCGGCGGAAATGCCCAGCAGATAAGGATCGGCCAACGGGTTGCGCAACAGCGATTGCAGAATCACCCCGCACGTCGCCAGCCCGGCACCACAGGCCGCGGCTACCAGGGCGCGGGTCAGGCGGTAATTCCAGACGATGCCTTCATCGATCGGGTCGAGCACATGACCGGCGGCCCACAGTTTGTTCGCGAGCACCTGAAACACCACGCCCGGCTCAATGGCCGTTTCACCGATGGTCACGCCGGCAATCACTGCCGCCAGTAAGGTCACCAGCGCGAGGACTGTACGCATCAGCATCGCCGTCATTGCCCCAGGTCGTAGCCGTGGATGGCCGTCGCCAGGGTTTCCAGACCCTCGAACATGCGCACACTGGCCTGCATGGCCATCGCATCGAGAATGATGATGCGGTTGTGTTTCACCGCGTCCATGTTGCGGGTGACCGGGTCGCTGCGCAGGAATTCGAGTTTTTTCAGGTGGTCGTCAGCCGGGAAGCGGCGGCGGTCCATGCGCGCGATCACCAGAAAGGTCGGGTTGGCCTTGGCGATGGTTTCCCAGCCCACGGTCGGCCATTCTTCGTCGGATTCCACCACGTTGCGCACGCCCAGGGTGTTGAGCATGAAATCGGGAATGCCTTTGTGTCCGGCAACGTAAGGGTCGATGTCGAGGCTGGCGCTGGAGAACCAGAACAGTGCGCTGGTGTGGCGCAAATCCTTGTTCTGCGCGGCCGTCGCCACCGACTTCGCCAGGCTGGCCTTGAGCGTTGCTATCAGTTGTTGGCCGCGCGCCTGCACGTTGAAAATCTGCGCCAGTTGGCTGATGCTTTTGTACAGGCTGTCAACGCGAAAGGCTTCGAGCCGCGTGCCGTCGGCGCCGACCAGGTTGTCCTTGGCTTCGCAATCGGAGGGCATCAGGTAGGTCGCGATGTTCATCTCATGAAACTGCTCGCGGGTGCCGACCGCGCCTTGCGGCCCGACCATCCATTCCAGCTCGACGGCGACCAGTTGCGGACGCTTGCCGATCACCGCTTCAAAACTCGGTTCGTTGTCGGCCAGACGCTCGATGCGGTCATTGACGGGCTGGTATTGCGCCAACACATTGTTGAACCACAACGAAGTGCCGACCACCTTGTCGCTCAGGCCCATGGCGTAGAGCATCTCGGTGCCGGCCTGGCCAATGGTCACCGCGCGGCTCGGCGCCTGGGCAAACGTCAGCGTGCTGCCGCAGTTTTCCACCGTCAGGGGATAGTGAGTCGGTGCCGCATGGGCGAGGGTGGAAAAACCCAAGGCAGTGACGAGGGTGGCAAGGCGCGACAGCCGCATGACGCAATCTCCGGTTGACCGTACATAAAAGCAGGGTACGGACTGGAAACACATCGTTGATCGCTGCCGTTGTAACTCGGGAACCGGGCGCAAGGATGTCCTTCCCGGACACCCCGCCGGTTAGTGATTTGCTTGGCCGGCAGGTCTCCTGACTGATGCGTCGTCGCCTGGCTCCAGCCTTCCCGGGAATCATCCCAGTGGCAGTTGAGGAGCAGGCTCGGCATCTACAGTTGCGGGGGCAGTTCCGTTTGATGCCATGCAAGGCACCTCGGATTCCCTATTAATCCCATTTGGAAACCGGCGGCGGGCATGGTAGTCGATCAGGCGTCGTAGCGGTCCGGATTTTTTTCAGCGGGTGCGATGTCGAGGAGGCCTGGCGTCAGCGGCCGACGGCACACAGTTCACCGGACGCGCGGATCAGCGCCTGACCGTGCAGTTGATCCTTGATCAACGTTGCGCGGGTCTTGCCCAGCCAGTGCGGGCAATCCGGGTCGGTGCGATACCGCGAAAAAGCCGCATATTGCTGCAACAGACGCTGCTGCAACTGATCCAGTTGCGGGCGAATCTGCTTCTCCAGATCTAGTCGAGGGGTAGGGGGCGCCTTGCCCGCTGCCTGCCATTGCGCAAGTCGCCCGTATTGCACCACTTTGCTGGCCTCAATCTGCGCGGCGATCAGGTCGGCGAACTCGTCCGCGTTGACCTTGTTCTGCGTGGCCTGCCTCCGTGCATCGGCGATGACCAGCGCCTCCCGCGCGTTGTCCTGGATCGGCTTGCCGCTGTCCCACTTGGCCAACGCCGCCAGATCGCCGATGTTCAGGCGTTCGTACATGGTCGCCAGCAGCGGTTGCAGACTGTCGGGTGCCGGCGAAGGCGTGGCGGCGTGTACGGCGCCCGCGAACAGGGCGAGCAGGGCGGCGAGCAGCGGCAAACGGGAAGAGCGGCACATAAGCAAACCTCTTGGATCGCGCGGTCATGGTTATGTACCACAGGTGCGAGGGGGCATGTATCAGGATTGATATATTTGTCGAAGATCTACGGTTAGCATGGCGTTTTATCAGCGCACCTGACGCCAGGTTCATCAACGCAGCCGAGTGAGTCGCACCTTGACCGAAAGACGTCAATTCAGCGGTGGCATGAAGGGCAAAAACCTCCGCTATCTGAATGAGCCATCTCAGCCGGCTCGGATGACCCGCACCGGTTTCCTGCTGCTTGAGCATTTCTCCCTGCCCGCATTCACCCAAGCGCTGGACACGATCGTCACGGCCAATCTGCTGCGCCCGGGTTTGTTCTCATCGCGCACTTTCGGCCTGCATGACGGCGAGGTCATCAGCGACCTCGGTCTGGTGATCCGCCCCGACGGGCGCATCGATACATCGGCAATCCATGACCTCGATCTGTTGGTGATTTGCGGCGGCTACCGCACCGAACTGAACGCCGGCGACGAACTCAATCACCTGCTGCGACTGGCAGCGGATCACGGCGTTATCCTTGCCGGCCTGTGGAACGGTGCATGGTTTCTCGGCAGCGCGGGGGTGCTCGATGGCTACCGCTGTGCGATTCACCCCGAGCACCGTCCGGCACTGGCGGAAATTTCCAAAGCCACCCATGTCACCAGCGAACCTTATGTCATCGACCGGGACCGGCTTACCGCGTCCAGCCCTTCGGGGGCTTTTCACATGGCGCTGGACTGGATCAAGGGCTTGCACGACAAGGCGCTGGTCGAAGGCATCGAGGATATTCTGGCGTTCGAGGAATCGCGCTATCGGCGCATCAAGCCGACGGAAAATGTCTGCGTCAGTGCACCGCTGCGAGAAGTGGTGAAGCTGATGGACGCCAACCTTGAAGAACCGCTGGAACTGGAGCAGTTGGCGATTTACGCCGGTCGTTCACGCCGCCAGCTGGAGCGTTTGTTCAAGGAACAACTGGGTACCACGCCGCAACGCTATTACATGGAGCTGCGCATCACCGAGGCCCGGCGGTTACTGCAGCACACGGAACTGTCCCAGGTGGACGTGCTGGTGGCTTGTGGCTTTGTGTCGCCCAGCCACTTCAGCAAATGCTACAGCGCCTATTTCGGCTATCGGCCGTCCAAGGAAAAGCGTCTGGTCAAGTAGCCTTGGAGAGGCGGGACTGAATGCTCCAGTCCCGATTTTTCAGCGGGCAGACAGCGGCGGAGTGCGCGGCGGGATCAGGCGTTTTGACCCTGTCGATTCGAATGCCGAGGCGAAGCGCAACAGGTTGGAATCGTCGTAGGCGCGCCCGGCAAATGTCAGCCCGACCGGCATGCCGATATCTGCCATCACGCCCATCGGCACCGTCACCGTGGGCACGCCGAGATGACGGATGGCGAGGTTGCCGTTGGCCACCCAGACGCCGTTGCTCCAGGCAATATCGGCCGACGCTGGCTCGATATCGGCATTGGCCGGTGCGACGTCTGCGACGGTCGGGAACAGCACCGCATCCAGGCCCAGTTCATCCATCCAGTCCTCAAGGTCGATGCGCCGGGTTTGCTCGAGCCCGCGCAAGCCGTCCGCCACCGTGCTGATTTCATTCCACGGCGTGATGCCGCGTTCAGCCATGCGCACGTATTCGTCCATGCCGGCGACGAGATCGCCTTCACGGTTGGGCAGGGTGCCGGGGTCGTGCGGGAAAATCAGCGGGCCGTCGACATCCACAAGGCGGTTCAGCTGCGGATCGCCGTTGGCTTGCAGGAAATCATCGAAGGCCCAGGCGGTCAGGTCCCACAATTCGTGGTGGAGAAATTCCTTGGACACCAGGCCTCGCGTGAACACCGTCGGTGCGCCTGGACGATCGCCTTCGCAATTGGAGACCAGCGGGAAGTCGACGTCGATCACTTGCGCGCCGGCAGCTTCGAGCGCGTGTCGGGCCTCTTGCCAAAGGGCGATGACCGAAGGCCGCGTGTTGATCCGTTGGCCCGTTGGCCCGCCAATGCCGGGCGCCTGCGCGGTGCCTGCGTCGGGGTCGGCGTTGATGTACATGCGCGGTATGCCGAAGCGCTTGCCGGCCAGCGCAGCGCTATCAGCCGCCAATTGCGGATAAGCGGCCGGGCGCACCGAGGCAACGCTCGGAATCGGCACCCAGGGTTGCAAACGCCACAAATCGCCGCGGGTGTCGGGGTCTTCCGCGACCACCACATCGAGCACTTCCAGCAGATCCGCCATGGTTCTGGCGAACGGCACAACCACGTCCATCGTCGGCGTCAGCGGCCAGTTGCCGCGCACCGAGATCACCCCGCGTGACGGCGTGTAGGCGCACAGACCATTGTTCGACGCCGGCCCGCGACCGCTCGACCAGGTTTCTTCGGCGAGGCCGAAGGCGGCGAAACTGGCGGCCGTCGCCGTGCCTGCACCATTGGAGGAACCCGAGGCAAAAGGCGCGGTGAGGTAGTCGCCGTTATACGGGCTCTCCGCCCGGCCATAGACGCCGCGTTGCATGCCGCCGTTGGCCATCGGCGGCATGTTGGTTTTACCCAGGCAGATCGCCCCGGCGCCGCGCAGCCGTTCAATAGTGAATGCGTCGCGATGGGCCAGCAGATTGACGAAGGCCGGGCTGCCCGACGCAGCGGTCAGACCTTTCACCAGGTAGCTGTCCTTGGCGGTGTAAGGAATGCCATCGAGCGGGCCGAGTGTTTCGCCTTTGGCCCTGCGCGCGTCGGATGCGCGTGCCTCTTCCAGTGCTTGCGGGTTATGCACTACGACTGCGTTCAGCGCGGTCGAGGTGGTCGGCCCGTCGAAGGCTTCGATCCGCTCCAGATAGGCCTGAACCAGTTCGACCGCCGTGGTACGGCCGGATTCGAGCGCCGCACGCAGCTCGGCAATGGAAACTTCAGTCACTTCAATCATGCGCTGACCACCGTGGTTGTGCCGATGGCAGGGAATTCGCTGGTGTTGGAATAGGCGTTCATATCGGTTCTCGTTGCACTGAATACGCGACAGGGTGTGAGCTGTAGCCTGAGGTGGCCTATTTAACACCAAGCAGGGTCATCCCCCGACCACTTTTTAAACTCATGACGAGGGCAGCGGTCAACAGCACACCACATCGCTAATGCGCCACGGGCGCGAGGAGATCGGATGGACAACTATCACATCACCAAAACCGACACGGGCTGGTCATTGAAAAAGCAAGGCGCGGACCGTGCTTCGAAAACGGCTTCGACCAAGGCGGAAATCATCAAACTGGCGCGCGAATTTCTGGACGGCAAAACTGCGTCCCTGAAAATTCACCGCGAGGACGGCACCCTCGAAGAAGAACGCACCTTCCCGCGTTCTGCCGATCCGAGCAAAAGCAAAGGTTGATGGTGACTGCCGTCAGTGATAACCACGATTCTGTAGCAGCTGGCGCAGCCTGCGTCCGGCTGCGAAGCAGTCGTAAGTCCAGAGATCACGGTTGTCCTGATTCCCCGCGTTGACCGGTTTACGATTGCTTCGCAGCCGGACGCAGGCTGCGCCAGCTGCTACAAAGACCAGATCCGCTCCGGGTGCAATATAGACGAATCGGCGCTGTAGAAAGTTTGAGCGCACGC
>NZ_JMCL01000063.1 GCF_000690905.1 Pseudomonas sp. Ant30-3
GAGGGAGCTCGCTCCCGCTCGACTGCGCAGCGGTCGTAGTCCGGCTAACCGGGGGTGTGACTGACATAGCGAGGTGAATGGTTGAGGGCCGCTTCTCAGCCCAGCGGGAGCGAGCTCCCTCGCCACAGGTTAGCGATGCCCTGCATCAAAAAGGCCTGCAAATGCAGGCCTTTTTTATTTTCCGAAATGTCCTACGGCTTATGCGCCCGGGACAGAAACTCGTGCGACTGCATTTCCAGCAGACGACTCAGCGTGCGCTGGAATTCGAAGTTCAGACGCCCGCCGGTATAAAGGTCTTTCAGTTCGACTTCAGCCGAAATGATCAGCTTGACGTTACGGTCGTAGAATTCGTCGACCATGTTGATGAAGCGCCGGGCGATGTCGTCGGTGGTGACGCTCATCTGCTCAACGCCGCTGAGCAATACCGCGTGGAAGATCTTGCCCAGTTCGATGTAATCGTTCTGGCTGCGCGGGCCGTCGCAGAGCTCGCGGAATTCGAACCAAGCCACGTCATCACAGGTGCGCAAGGCGCGGATGGCGCGGTTTTCGATCATCAGCACGTCGTTTTCGACTGCCGCCGTGCATTCCGGGGTCAGCGCGCGGAAGCTCTTGCGCAGGCTTTCGTGGGACGCTTCGTCGAGCGGAAAGTGAAACAACTCCGCTTGCTCAAGGTGACGCAGGCGGTAATCGACGCCGCTGTCGACGTTGACGATTTCGGTGTGCTGCTTGATCAGCGCGATGGCCGGCAGGAAGCGCGCGCGTTGCAGGCCGTCCTTGTACAGACCGTCAGGCACGATGTTCGAGGTGGCGACCAGGGTCACGCCGTTTTTGAACAACTCTTCCATCAAGGTGCCGAGGATCATGGCGTCGGTGATGTCGGAGACGAAGAATTCATCGAAACAGATCACTCGCGACTCGTCGGAGAAACGCTTGGCGATGATGGTCAGCGGGTTTTTTTCGCCGCCCAGGGTCTTCATTTCTTCGTGCACGCGCTTCATGAAACGATGAAAGTGCGTGCGGGTCTTTTCCTTGAACGGCAGCGCTTCAAAGAAGGTGTCGACCAGGTAAGTCTTGCCGCGACCCACGCCGCCCCAGAAATACAGGCCTCTGACCGGTACCTGGTCTTTTTTGCCGAACAGTTTGCCGAGCAGCCCCGGCTTGTGTTGCGAGGCCGCGACCAGATCGTCGTACAGGCGCTGCAAATGGCGCACGGCAGTTTCCTGCGCGGCGTCATGGAAGAAGTCCGGGCGTTTCAGATCTGCTTGATATCGTTCTAGGGGCGTCATAATTCGTTAGCAAGGCAACAAAAACGGGCCGTCACTGTAGCGACGGCCCGTAAGAATGGCAATCGGCCCTTGGTCGGACCGTGCCGCTGATTATTCCTGAACCGGCGTCAGAGCGATGCGCAACGTCTCGATGGCAGCGTCCCGAGCGGCGTTGTCGGCAAACGTCGGGCTGTCCGCCACGCATTCACTTTCCAGCCAGACACTAAAGCTGCGGTCTTCGCTGCGCACATCCAACGGTTGGCCCACTTGCAATTGCTTGGTCACTTGCCCGGCAGTCTTGCCGTCCGGGAAGTTGCGCGACAGCAGCAATTGCTCGCCATCGGCCGCCAGCAGACGAAAACGGAAACTGCTGTCTTCTTCACGGAAACTGACAAAACGCGGGCCTTTAACGGCTTTCTTTTTAGTTGTAGCAGCGACTTGGGTCTGCGCAACGAAAGAGCGCAGGCCGACCGCTTCACGCAGTTCGTTGAGGAACGGCGTCGCCACAGCCCGGGCCTTTTTCGCGCCGATCTGCAGCATGTCTTCCAGGTCCGCCGGGCGTTCGATCAACTGGTGATAACGTTCGCGGGGCTCGCCCAGCTCGCTGTCGAGCAGCTGGAACAGGCGGTTTTTCGCTTCACCCCAACCCAGGCCCTGCAACAGTTCGCTGCGGAACTCGTCGGACTGCGCCGGCGTGGCGAAGGCCTGGAACAAGGTGAACAGGTGCGAATTGTCCGGATCTTTCGCTTCGCCCGGCGCACGGGAGTCGGTGACGATCCGCGAGATCGCGTCTTTCATTTCCTTGGCGCTGCTGAACAACGGAATGGTGTTGTCGTAGCTTTTCGACATCTTGCGACCGTCGAGACCTGGCAGCGTGGCGACGCTTTCTTCGATCAGCGCCTCAGGCATGGTGAAAAATTCCTTGCCCTGGCCAAACAGGTGGTTGAAGCGCTGACCGATGTCACGGGCCATTTCCACGTGCTGGATCTGGTCGCGGCCGACCGGCACTTTGTGCGCATTGAACATCAGAATGTCCGCGGCCATCAGCACCGGATAGCTGTACAGGCCCATGGTAACGCCCGCGTCCGGGTCTTCGCCGTTTTCGACGTTCTTGTCGACCGAGGCTTTGTAGGCGTGGGCACGGTTGAGCAGGCCCTTGGCGGCAACGCAGGTGAGCAGCCAGGTCAACTCGGGAATTTCCGGGATGTCGGACTGGCGATAGAAGGTCACACGCTCGACATCGAGGCCACCGGCCAGCCAGGTCGCGGCGATTTCCAGACGCGAGCGCTGAATGCGCAGCGGATCATCGCATTTGATCAGGGCGTGGTAGTCGGCCAGGAAGTAAAACGAGTCGGCATTGCTGTCGCGACTGGCGAGGATTGCCGGGCGGATGGCGCCGGCGTAGTTGCCCAGGTGCGGCGTGCCGGTGGTGGTGATGCCGGTGAGGATGCGGGTACGAGTCGTCATGGGTAATCGCTTGTCAGACTGCAATCAATTCGAAAGGCGCGGCAGGATCAAATCTTTGAGATCGGTCAGCTTGCCATGAAAAAAGTGTCCGCATTCTGCCACTTTCAGCAGCTCATGGGGGCGTTCCAGCGTGTCGGACCATTCGTAAACGAGCGCCGGATCGATGACTTCGTCGGATTCCGGCTGGATCAATGTCAGCGCGCCGTGCTGCGGCAGTTGATCCTGATCGCTCAGACGCATGACCGCCGGGGCGACCATGAACAAATGCGCGAGTTGCTCGCCTTTGGCTTCAAGACGTCCGCCGAGACTTGCTGCAACAAAACCGCCGAAGGAAAAACCGAACAGGGTCAGCGGCAGTTCAGGATGTTTCGCCCGCAGCCATTCAGCGGCGGCCTGCGCGTCGTCGACTTCGCCGGTGCCCATGTCATGCGTGCCCTCACTGGCGCCGACGCCACGGTAATTGAAACGCAAGGTGATCAAGCCGGCATCGCGCGCGGTGCGTTGCAGGGTCGAGACGACTTTGTTGAGCATGGTGCCGCCCTGCACCGGGTTCGGATGGCAGATCAGCGCGATGCCGCGCGGCTGTTCATTATCCAGATACAGGGCTTCCAGTTGACCCACCGGGCCATCAATCACTACGGGGGTTTCGCGCATAAGCAAGGAAGGAACTCCGTGACCTCGAATCGGGTCGACTCGTCTAGCAAATTGTCTGTGCTGGTGAATTGCGAGTGAATCGCGGTATACAGCGCAGGTTCGAGCCGTTAACGTAAAGCAAAGCCGTTTATAGAGGAAGGACTCGTGGAACACTCGCTCTTAGTTTGGTTGTTGCCGACTCTTGCCCTGGTTGTGGGTGTCGCCATTGGATTCCTGATCGCTCGCCTGGCGCCGAATGCTGCGCCTAACCGCACGCAACGTCAGCTGGACGATATTCAGGAACGTTTCGACAGTTATCAAAACGAAGTGGTCACCCACTTCAATACCACTGCAACCCTGGTCAAGAAAATGACCGCAAGCTACCAGGAAGTGCAGGAACACCTCGCCGACGGCGCCAACCGTCTCGCGCTGGACGAGCAGACCCGTCAACGTTTGCTGGCCGCCCTGCATGCTGACGCAGCACAGGCTCCACGCGAGCGCCTGACGCCACCGCGCAGTCAGGAGCCGCCGCGCGATTACGCACCGAAATCCCCGAACGCGCCTGGCATGCTGGACGAGCATTACGGCCTGAAGAAGTAATCAGGTTTCGCGTGCCATGAAAAAGCCCCCGGATGAGTGATCGTCCGGGGGCTTTTTTGTATCTGCGGGATCAGGGGCGCTGACCGGGCCTCACCCCGCAGGGTTGTCTCAGGCTGTTACGGGTATTGCTGAACGTTGCCTTGCAGCTGACCACCGTACTGCTGGCCCGGAATCGCTTTCAGATTCACTTCGACCCGGCGGTTCTGTGCGCGACCGTTGACGTCGCCGTTGCTCGCAACCGGATTATCCGGACCCGCACCGCGGGCGCTCAGGTTGGCTCCGCTGACCCCTTGTGAAGTCAGGTAAGTCGCTACGCTCTGCGCGCGGCGTTGAGACAGATCCATGTTGTGCTGGCGGCTGCCGGTGCTGTCGGTGTAACCGACGATTTCGATCTGGTTCTGGCTGAATTCTTTCAACGAGCCGGCGAGGTTATTCAGTGGCTGGTAGAAGCTTGAAGCAATGTTTGCCGAGTCGGTGGCGAAGGTGATGTTACCCGGCATGATCAGCTTGATCTGATCGCCTTCACGTTGAACTTCGACACCGGTATTGGCCATGCTGGCGCGCAATTTTTTCTCTTGCTGGTCGGCGTAGTAACCATAACCGGCGGCAGAAGCACCGACCACAGCGGCACCGATCAACGCCCCTTTGCCACGGCTGTTGTGATCGATGGCAGCACCGGCCAAGGCACCGGCCAGCGCACCGAGGCCACCGTATTTGGCGGTCTTGCTCATGCCGGTGGAACCGTTATCAGCTTGGCCCTGATTGTCATAAGGGTTGGGCGATGCGCAGCCGGACAGCAAGGCCACAGCCGATGCGACAATAATCAAACGCTGCTTGGTGAACATTAAGTGCTCCTACTTTTGCATTCGGTGGTGCAACGGCTCAAGGCATCAGCCTTTGCGGATTTTGGATCATGTCCGACGACGAAAATTCCCTGGCCACCCTCAGGCGCGCACAAAAGGGTTGTCACGCATTTCATCCCCCAGTCGCGTATCCGCACCGTGGCCGGTCACCACGGTCGCGTCTTCGTCGAGGGTGTACAGCCGCTGTTTGATCGAACGCACGAGGGTAGCCTGATCGCCACCCCACAAATCCGTGCGCCCCACTCCGCGACGGAACAACGTATCGCCGGCAATCAGCAGTTTGGCATCGGCGAACCAGAAACTCATCGAGCCCGGCGTATGCCCCGGCGTGTGCAGCGCAACGCCGCAACCGCAGGCCAGCTCTTCATCATCGCTGAGCCAGCGATCCGGCGAAGGCACTGGCGTATAGGGCACGCCGAACATCTGGCATTGCATCTCCAGATTGTCCCAGAGGAATTGGTCTTCCTTGTGCAGATGCAGGGTCGCGCCGGTTTTCTCTTTCAACTGACCGGACGCCAGGAAGTGATCGAGGTGTGCGTGGGTGTGAATGATGCTGACGACCTTCAGGCCCAACGCGTCGAGCCGCGCCAGTATCAGTTCATGATTGCCACCCGGGTCGACCACGATCGCCTTTTTGCTGATCGGATCGCCGATGATCGTGCAGTTGCACTGCAACGGGCCGACGGGGAAGGTTTCGCGGATGAGGGTCGGTAACTGGGACATCGCTTCGCACTCAAAAAACAGGGATGGGCGATTTTCGCACATTTGTATCAGCGTACTGGCCGCCACCTGAAACACGCAAATGGCTCAGCCTAACACCCCCAACGTCTTGGCCCGCGCCACCGCTTGTGTGCGCCGTTCAACCCCAAGTTTGCTGTTGATATGACTGGCATGGGTTTTTACCGTGTGCAGCGAGATGAACAACTGATCGCTGATTTCCTGGTTCGAGCAGCCTTGCGCGATCAATTTCAGCACAGCCAATTCACGGGAGCTGAGTTGTTCGCGCGTGTGGTTGGGTTCGGCAGCGATATGGACTGCCGCCGCAGGCAGGCGCTCGAAGAGACTTTGCCACACTGGAGTTTTAGCGGCGTGCCGCAGTTGCTCGCGCAGCCAGTCCGGATGTTTTTTCAACAGATCGTCAAATGCCTGCAGAACGCCGCCGCTGGCAGCCTCCAGTGATTGCGCGAATGCCTGCCGTGCTTCCGGTTCGCGATCATGAGCGAGGAGCAGTTCGGTTTTCTGGGTCAGGGCCATGACGCTGAGCATCAGCCTGCCGCTTTGCAGACCGTGTTCGATCAACGCATTCAAGCGCCCTTCGGCGAGCATCGGCTGGTCCTGAATGACTTCGAGCAATGCTTGCTGCAGCTCGATGTGCAGCGGCAGTTGCGGGTGGAATTCCGGCGGCGCTGCCGGTTGCTCGCCATTGTAGGTCTGCCCCAGCCGGGCGAGCCAGGCTTGCGCGAGATCAGTGCGGCCCTGGGCCAGCCAGAGCTCGCATTTGACCAGAGTGATCATCGCCAGGTAGTAAATCGGCGGGACGTCCCAGATGTGCATCAGCCGTTCGGCTTCTGCGAGTTCGGCAAACGCCTTGGCAAATTCACCGCAATTGCCTTCGAGCCGGGCGATTACGCAATGACCGATCAGTACGCTGATGTCGCGACAGGCGCGAGCTTCCGCCAGACCGGCCTGCAAACGCGCGCGCGCTGCTTGCGGCTGCAGCCGCAGGGTTAGCAGAAAACCTTCGTATAACGTCAGGCGCGCGCGTACCGCGTAAAGCCTTTGCGGCGACAGCCCTTGCAGGCGCTGCAGCCCTTGGCGCACTTCATCCAGCGATCGCAAAATTTCACCGCGTGCCTGCAGCACCCGTGCGCGATCGTAATGGGCCAGCGCTTCAAACAACGGGTTACCGACACGCTGCGCCAGCTCTAGAGATTCGCGGTTCAAGCCCCGTGCTTGCCATAGATCGCCGTCGGCAATCGCCAGGTTCGACAAGGTCGACAGGCACATCAGGCGCTGGCCATACCGTTTGGAGGGCAGGCTTTCCAGCGCTTCGCCGCAATACAGCAGCGTCAGCTCACGGTTGCCGCGACCGCGAGCGATGATTCCGCTCAGGGCCAGCCACTGCGCCAGCATGGATTTCTGCGCCGTGGCCGACGGCGCCGGCAGGAATCGACTCAAGTGACTGGCCAGTTCCTCGGCGGCGTCCAGCTGACAGGCCAGCCCCAGCGCCCAGCTGTAGAGCACGATCAAGCGCGGGGTGCTTATCAGGAGGCTGTCTGGCAAGTCCATTTTCCAGCGCAGCAACATGCCGACATTCTGTTCGGCGAGCAGTTGTTCTTCCGAAAGGTTCTGCACCAGATTGGCGGCGACGTCGAGGTGACCGGCGCGTAATGCCTGCTCCACCGCATCATCGAGCAGCCCTTGCGCGTTAAACCAGCGACAGGCGCGCAGATGCAGGCTGGCCGGCGGGACGATTGATTGAGTCGCGGGACGCGTGCGCAGCAGATCGGAAAACAGATGGTGGTAGCGGTACCAATGGCCCTGTTCGTCGAGCGGCACCAGAAACACCTGGTGGGCGAGCAGATAACGCAGGATCTCGGCGCTGTCATGCGCTTCGCGGACGGCGTCGCACAGCTCGCTGCAGAAACGCTCCTGAGGCGCCGTGTCGTAAAGGAACGACTGGACTTCGGCGGGTAGGCAATCGATCACCTCCTCAAGCAGGTAATCGCGGATCAGCCCCTCGCCACCGTGCAACGATTGCGGCAGCGCACCTTCGGTACCTGCTTCGGAAGCGGCCAGCAACCAGAACCGCAGGCCGGCCACCCAGCCTTCGCTGCGTTGAATCAGGTTTTCCAGCGCTTCGCCGCGCAAGGAAGTGCTGTGGCGATCAAGCAGGGTCACGGCTTCATCATGGGTCAGGCGAAGGTCCTGCTCGTGCAGTTCAAGCAGTTGCCGCGATAGCCGCAGGCGCGCCAGATGCCAGTCCGGACGCTGACGACTGGTGACCATCACCAGCAAACCATCGGGCAAGTGATTGAGAAAAAACTGCAGGCAACGATCGAGCACCGGCCCTTGGGCAAGATGGTAATCATCCAGTACCAGAAGCAAGGGGGCGGTGGGTATCAAATGCTCCGCCAACTCATCGAGCAGCCCGTCGAGCCATTCTTCGAAAGCGAACGGCTGGTGCCGCTGACGCATTTTCAGCAGGCCCAGGGATTGCCGGCCCAATGAGGGGTAAAAATCCTGAAGGCCTTCGAGCAGCCGTTCGAGGAACCGGCCCGGATCGTTATCTCGTGGGCTCAAACCGAGCCAGAGGCTTTGCCAATGCACTGGAAGGCTCTGGCAGAACTCCACCGCCAACGAGCTCTTGCCGAATCCGGCCGGGGCGCTGACCAGCAACAGTCTGCCAGCGAGCCCCGCACTCAAGCGCTCGCACAGACGCGGCCGCAGCACGTGGCCATCAGGCAGCGGGGGCCGAAAGAAGCGACCGTCGACTGTGGCGACGGCAGCGCTTGCGTGGCCCGGGAGTGGGGACAGATCAGTCATGGCCGGCTCTTGTTTGAATTGCTGTTGGCGGCGTTGCAGATGTCCGCAGACTAGCGGTAAACGCGGAGGTAATGAAGGTTAATGCTACAAATGGCTACAAAAAGGCTGGGGTGGTGGAGCGTTGGGGTTGGGGTTGGGTACATATCCGTTGGTGGGGTAACGGCGGCTACTGGTTTCGCCCTCGCGGCTAACCCGGCATCCATGCCGGGTTGCCCACTGCGCAGAACCTGCGCTCAGCCTCCCGAGGTGGCGCTCACCGCCACAGCCGCCGAGGCGGCCTGATAGCCGACCTGGCTCGCAGGCGTTGCGCCACATCTGCGCAGCAACACAAAACCGTGTAGCAGCTGGCGCAGCCTGCGTCCGGCCCAACCCAAAGGCATCGGGTGTCCGTTATGCCGCTTTCGCGAGCAAGCTCTACTCCCAAAGATCATTCACACATCCGGGCACTGAGACTGCTTTATAAACCGCAAAAAAAAACGCCCCGAACCAGTCGGGGCGTTTTGCGCAGGTAAGCTTCTATCCACGCCGTTTAGCGAACACCTTCCTGGCGCAGTGCCGCCGGGGTGAAGTCGCCGGTAGTTGCGGTGAAGCCGAAGTCATAGGCTGATTTCTCTTCGTTCTTCATCCCCAACGCCAGGTAACGGCCCGACTGCAAGTCGTACAAGGTCTCCAGGGTGTACCAAGGCACTTGAACGTTGTAGTAGTTCTGCGAGTGAGCTTCCGCCACACGCCACAGCTGATTACGACCGTCGTAGTGATCGATCACTGCGGCTTGCCAGGTGTCCTCGTCGATGTAGAAGTCACGTTTGGCGTAGATGTGACGCTGGCCTTCCTTCAAGGTAGCGACCACGTGCCAGACCCGGCGCAATTCGTAACGAGTCAGATCCTGGTTGATGTGACCGGCCTTGATGATGTCTGCGTACTTGAGCTGCGGCGAATCGAGCTTGTAACTGTCGGAGGCGATGTACATTTCTTTCTTGCCTTCGAGCTTCCAGTCGTAGCGATCCGGCGCCCCGTTGTACATGTCCAGGTTGTCGGAGGTGCGCAAGCCATCGGCAGCGGTACCCGGCCCGTCATAGGACACTTGCGGTGCACGGCGCACGCGACGCTGACCGGCGTTGTAGACCCACGCCGAGCGCGGTTCCTTGACCTGATCAAGCGTTTCGTGAACCAGCAGCACGCCACCTGCCAGACGAGCCGGCGCGGTCACTTTCTGCTTGAAGTAAAACAGAATGTTGCCCGGGTTTGCTGGATCGTAATCCTTCATCTTGTCGCGGAACACGAACTGGTCCTGGAAGTACACCAGGCTGAACGAGCCGTTCGGCTGTGGCGTCGCCTGAGTTACCAGGCGGGTCACGCTGCCGCCGCGATAGCGAGTGATGTGGTTCCAGATCACTTCCGTACCGGTCTTCGGGATCGGGAACGGCACGGCGGTTTCGAAGTTTTCCAGACCGTTGCCGCCCGATACCAGGTTGGTGCTGGTCGCGTTTTTCTTGATGGAGGCGAACACGGCATCCGGCACGGTAGCGCCACGATGCGACGGGAAGACCGGCATCTTGAAAGTTTCCGGGTAGCGCTTGAACATCGCGTACTGACCCGGGGCGAGCTTGTCCTTGTACTGGTCAACGTTTTGCGCGGTGATGGTGAACAGTGGTTTTTCGCTGGCGTACGGGTCAGACAGGAAACCCTTGCCGTCAACGGAACCGGCGTTTTTTGGCAGCGGTTTCCAGGCCGGGATCGAACCGTCGGCATTGCCGGCCATTTCGGCGCCCATCGGGGTCAGGCTCTTGCCCAGTTTGTCCGCCTCGGCGGCCGGGACCGCAGCCATCACGCTGGTAGCCAGCAGCGAAAGCCCCAGAACACCGGCTTGGAACAGACTCTTTGTTGTTTTCATAGGTGTGTTCGTCCTGATCATCAATGCTTAGAAGTTCACGCCAAAGCTGAGCGCTACGAAATCGCGATCATCAACGGTGGTGTACTTGCCGTCGAAGAAGTTGGTGTACGCCAGGCTCGCAGTGTAGGTGTTCTGGTATTCGGCATCGACGCCCAGGCTGACAGCCTTGCGACCTTCTTCGAAGTTGCCGCCAGGGCCAGGCGAATAACCGCTCACGTCATGAGACCAGGCCACGTTCGGCCGCAGGTTCACACCCGCGAACACGTCGTTGTAATCCCAGATGGCACGACCGCGGTAACCCCACGATGTCGACGTGGTAAAGCCTTCATTGTCGCAGTTGCGGGTGCGATTGTTGGTCGCAGCGCCAGGACCGGCACCGGCGATAGTGCTGGAGTTGAGCGCAAGGCAGGTGTCGGCACCGCCAGTGGCAGGCAATTCACCTGGGCCGTACACCGGATCGCGTCCGTAACGGACGTCGGAAGTGCTTTCCAGACCGCCGACGTGCGTCACGCCCACTTCACCCACCAGGGTCATACGGCTGGCGCCCATGACCTGATCGAAGAAGTGCGTCAGGGTGGTCTGGAACTGGGTCACTTCTTTGCGGCGATAACCGTGCAGGTCCTGACCAGGCACACCATTGAGCAGCGAAGCGTTGGTCAATGCGCCGCCCAGGGGGCGTACACCGGCGAACAGGATATCGGTGGAGTTGAGCTGCACCGGTGCGTTCGGACGGTAGCTGACTTCACCGCTCCACGCCGTACCGGTAGGCAAGGTAGTAGAGAAGCTCAAACCGTACAGGCGGATGTCCTCCGGATACTCGACGAAGTAATTCGAGTTACCCGCGACAACCAACGGCGCCAGTGCTCGTAATGCCGGTGGCAATGCTGCCGCACGGGCGTAAACCGAGGCCGGAGCACCGGTGGCGCTGAAGATCGGCGCGCGGCTGTGATAGTTCATGAAATATGCGCCGAACTCGGTGTCCAGCGGCTCGAACATGTATTTGAGCGACGCGCCCCACTGACCGCTGTCGCGCGCATCGCGATCCGGGCCACGGCGCACCAGCACACCTTCGCTGTCAACGTCGACGTCCAGTGCAGTCAGCGTCGGCAGTGCTGCGCCCGGAATGGTCGAACGCCTGTTCAGCACGCGCAGGTTATTGTCGCAACCGTCGGCAATGATGTCCGGCTGAGAGAAGAAGGTGCCGCAGTTATCAACGACGGTCTGGTCCCATTCGAGCTGATAGAACGCTTCTGCCGAAAGGGTATCGGTGAGGCTCTGCGAGACGTAGAACATGTTGACCGGGATCAGGCCTTCCTTGACCTCGGCGCCCGGACGGCGGAACGCGGAAACGTCGATCGGGTTGATCGAGTTGATACCGCTGCCGATGAAGGTGCTTTCACCCCAGCTCACGACCTGTTTGCCCAGACGCACGGAGCCCGGCTGATCGGCAACGGAGTAGTTGTGGTAAACGAAGGCGTCGAGCAGCTGAACGCCGGACGACTTGGCGCCTTCCTTGCGGTTGCTGTCGCTGATGTCCTTGAATGGGCGGCTTTCGTCCTTGAGTTCGAAGTCATACCAGTACTTGCCACGCACAAAGACGCCGGTGTCGCCGTACTTCAGTTCCAGGTCATGCAGGCCCTTGAAGATCTTCGAGAAGGTTTCACCGCTCTTGAAGTTCATGTGGCCGTCATCGGAAGTCTGCGACAGCCCGCGCCCACCGTTGTTAACGCCGATTAGATTCTTGTTGGGACTCTGGGTAGACCAGCTCGCCCCGACCGACAGGGATGAATCGAACTGACCTTCGATTTCACCGACGTTGAAACTGACGCCGAATGCAGGCCCGGCGAGCGTAGAGGCGAGACTGACAGCCAGGGGCAGCTTCGCCCGGCGCCAGAACTGGTTTACTGATGTCATCGACGCTACTCCATGTGCATTATTGTTATGGCAGTGAGTACTTTT
Source organism: Pseudomonas sp. Ant30-3 (assembly GCF_000690905.1). Taxonomy (GTDB): domain Bacteria; phylum Pseudomonadota; class Gammaproteobacteria; order Pseudomonadales; family Pseudomonadaceae; genus Aquipseudomonas. Next base: position 12,228 of record NZ_JMCL01000063.1, read on the forward strand.
AAAAACGCTGAGGCTGACCGGGCGCCATGGCGTCCCCAAGTCACTCCAAAGTTGCATCGCCCCGTTTTGTGCGTGTGCCACGTTCTTAAAAATCCTTGAGCGGACTATAGCCAGCAGGTTGTATTGCTTGATCCCTCTAAAGTGTGATTTGCAGCTGCCGGCCACTCTGGAACAGTCCTTTCGCCAGGCCGACACGTGTCGGCAGGGCAAGGATGGCTCAAATTACGGATTTGACAAGCCGAGCGCTTGCTTGGTGGGCCTGGCGTGCCATTTCAGGCACGCCGCAAAGGCTTAAAGGGTCGAGAGAAAGGTGCTGTTGTTGGCTTGCCATTCGGTGATGTCGATGCGAATGCGCTTCTTGTCGAGCTTGCCGACACTGGTCTTGGGAATTTCCGTAACAAGGGCAATCTGGCTCGGGATCGCCCACTTGCTCAGGTGCCCCAGTTCGACAAACGGCTTGAGGTGTTCCTTGAGTTCCTTGGCCCCGACTTCATGGCCCTCGCGGATCACCAGCAGGGCAAACGGTCGCTCGCCCCACTGCGGATCGGCGATACCCACCACTGCTACTTCGCGTACCGCCGGGTGCCGGCTGATCAGGTCTTCGAGGTCCAGCGAGGAGATCCATTCGCCACCGGTTTTGATCACGTCCTTGATACGGTCGCGAATGTCGATCACGCCCATGGTGTCCAGAGTCGCCACATCCCCGGTGTGCAGCCAGCCCCCGGCCCAGAGTTCTGCGCCCTTTTTCGGCTCATTGAAATATCCCTCGGTGAGCCACGGTGCTCGCAGTACCAGCTCGCCCTGCGTCTCGCCATCGGCCGGCAGGAAATTGCCGTTTGCGTCGACAATCGCCGCCTCGACCAACGGCCCGGGCACGCCGGCCTTGATTCGATAGGTTGTGCGTTCGTCTTCGGTGCCCGCCATGAGCTCATCGTTCAGGTGCGCGCAAGACACCAGCGGCCCGGTTTCCGACATACCGTACGCAGCGGTCAACTGAATGCCCTTGGCCTTGGCCGCGTCATACAAGGCGCGATTCAGCGCGCTGCCGCCGATAACAATTTTCCAGCCACCGAAATCGGCGCTCTGCGCAGCCTTCGCGTTGAGGACCATCTGCAGAATGGTGGGTACACAGTGCGAAAAAGTGACCTTTTCCTTGCGCCACAACTCCACGAGATATTCCGGATCGTAACGTCCGGGATAAACCTGCTTGAGCCCGAGCATGGTCGCTACATACGGCAGGCCCCACGCGTGCACGTGGAACATCGGCGTGATCGGCATGTAGACGTCGTTGGTTCCGAGCAGCCGAACGCTGTCGACCGAGCCCATGATGGTCGACACGCCCATGGTGTGCAGAACCAGCTGCCGATGGGTGAAGTAGACGCCCTTGGGGTTGCCGGTGGTGCCGGTGGTATAGAACGTGGTCGCAACGGAGTTTTCGTCGAAATCCTGAAAGTCGTACTGCGAACTCGCGGCGGCCAGCAACTGTTCGTACTCGCCGACGAGGTTCGGCAGGTCGGCGGTTTTGTCCGGCAGATCAGTTAGCAGCAGGGTTTTGTCGACCGTGGTCAGATGCCCGGCAATCGCGTTGTACAAGCCCACGAACTCGCTGTTGACCAGCACGAAGCGGTCCTCAGCGTGGTTCATGGTGTAGAGAATCTGCTCCGGCGAGAGGCGCACGTTGATGGTGTGGATCACGGCGCCGATCATCGGGATGGCGAACATGCATTCCAGATAACGATGGCTGTCCCAGTCCATCACCGCCACGGTGTCTCCAGCCTTTACGCCGGCAGCCGTAAGCACATTGGCCAGCCGTGCCACCCTCTCGATCAGGGTCGGATAGCTATAACGCAACTGGTCGCGATAGACGATCTCGCGGGTTTTCTCGTAACGCGCGCCGGACATCAGCAGGCGCTTTATCAGCAGCGGATACTGGTAAGCGCCTTCGGCTGGGGGGATAACGCGAGTCTGCAACATAAGAATCCCTATTCTGACTGCACGGTCGTGGCTGAAAGCAAGCACTCTAGTGCCCTTGATCTGCGACCAAATCAGCCGAAGGAATGATTTCACCGCAGGTTCAAATACTAGCTTTGCGCCACTATTTAGGGCGTTCGACGGCAGGCTTATTGCCCATAGCGGGCAACTTGCAATGGAAGCGAACACAGGTTTCGTGCGAGCCTATGCATCTTTATCGACACAATGACAACGATGAATACAGAAGTAACCGCCCCTCTGGATCGCTCCAGCAAACAAGTACCCCTGGTTTCCATCGTGGCGCCTTGTTACAACGCGGAAAAATACCTGGAAGAAGCGATCGACAGCATCTTCGCTCAGAATTACCCGAATTTTGAGGTTATCATCGTCGATGATGGCTCCAGTGATAACAGCGTCGCGATGCTCAGACAGCTGCAGCAAACCCATGATTTCCAGCTGTACTCGCAAGCCAATCAAGGCGTAAGTGCAGCACTCAACCACGGCTTGCGTTACGCCAAAGGCGACTACGTTTCGACGCCGGACCTGGACGACATCATGCTGCCCGATTCGCTGCACCTCAGGGTAAATTACCTGGAACAGCAGCCGAAGGTCGGCTGTGTAGGTGCACTGATCATCTACATGGACTGCGATGGCAACGCCATCAAGCAGCAGCAGCGCGATGAGATCCGCACCTATGATTTCGATCAGATTCTCAGCGGCGCCGTGGTGATTGGCGCACCGGTGGCGTTGTACCGCATGAGTGCAATGCGCAGTGCCGGCTTCTATGCACCAACCTTGCGGGTCCAGGACTTTCAAATGACCCTGCGCATCGCCCGGCAGGGGTACGAAGTGCATGAGTTGCCAGTGTGCGTGACGCGCTATCGCCGGCATGCCAACAATCTGTCCAGGAATTACAAGGTGTTGCTACAGGCGGACCTTGCGGCCATCGCACCCTACGTCGATCATCCCGGGTACCAGAGCGCACGCACCCAACTGCTGAACAAGGCTCTCAAGTACGCGGTAGTCGAAGACAAGAAAGAGGCCTGGAAGCTGTTGCGCTCCATTCCCTGGCGCCAATTGAACCGAACCAGTTTCCGTCGTATGAAACGCCTGATGCTGCATCGCTGAACGTGCCCTTCCCGTTTCTCCAGGCCCTGCCATGAAATTTCTCGAAAAACTCAAAGAACGAAAAGTCCGAAAGCATCTCAAGCGCCTGGAAAAACTGCAGCGTGCTCCGGAAAAAATCCGCCTGCGTTACCCTCGTTATGAGATCGGCGTGGGGACCTATGGCATTCCCGAGGTCATGGAGTTCGGCGACGATACGATCCTCAAGGTCGGCTCCTACACCTCGATTGCCGACGGCGTTCGAATTCTGCTCGGTGGCGGGCATCGCACCGACTGGGTCAGCACCTACCCGTTCCCGTTGATGATTGACGAGGCCCGTGACATACCCGGCTGCAGCCCGACCAAGGGCGATGTGGTGATCGGCAGCGATTGCTGGATCTGCGCCGACGTGATGATCCTGTCCGGTGTCACCATCGGCCACGGCGCGGTAGTCGCCGCCGGGGCCGTAGTGACCCGCGATGTCGAACCCTATTCAATTGTCGGCGGCAACCCCAGCCGCCATATTCGCTGGCGCTTCGAAGAAGACGTGCGCCAGGAACTGTTGGCGTCCGCCTGGTGGAACTGGCCCATGGAAGAGGTCAAGACAGCGTCGCGCATTCTGTGCAGCAGTGACATGGACGGGTTTCTGGAGTACGTCCGCCAGCGCCAGGCGAATCAGCCCGGGTAATGGATTGGCCGCGACACCGGCATCGCGGTCGTATTCCGTCGCCTCAATGCATTTCGGTAAATGCGATTTTCACACCCAGTGCAATCAGTACGGCGCCCATTGTCCGGTCGAACCAGTGGCCCATGCGCGCGAAACCGGCGCGCACGCGTTGCTGGCTGAACAGCATCGCCACAAGGCAGAACCACACCGCAGTGGCGACCGCCAGATAAACTCCGTAACCGGCTTGTACCGATAGTGGCGTGTGCGGGTTGATGACCACGGTGAACAGCGACAGGAAAAACAAGGTCGCTTTAGGGTTCAGGCCGTTTGTTACAAAACCGGACGTGAACGCACCGCGAGCTGTGCGCTCACCGGCTTCCTTGTGCAGATCTTCAGACAGCGGTTGGGCCGGTTTCGCCCGCAGCGCCTTGAAGCCGATGTACAACAAGTAAGCGGCAGCGGCCCATTTCAAGGCATTGAACAGCACGATCGATTGCGAAACGATCAGGCCGATGCCAAGCAGTGAATAGCCGACATGCAGGAAAATCGCCGTGCCGACACCCACCGCCGTCCATGTGCCGGCGCGCCGACCATGGGTCACGCTTTCGCGCACCACCACAGCAAAGTCCGGACCCGGGCTGGCTACGGCCAGAAGGTGGATAAGCGCGACAGTAAGGAATTCTGTCCAGTACATGGGTGGCTCCTCGGGGCAGCTTGGTCTGGTAAATAATTCTGAAACGAAATCAATTTCTGTGGCGAGGGGGCTTGCCCCCGTCCGGCTGCGCAGCAGTCGCCAACCTGTCCACTCGATACACCCGCCAAACCTGGTTGCCCGGTAAAGGGGCCGCCGCGCGACCCAACGGGGGCGAGCACCCTCACCACATTGTTTCATCTGATAGGCTCAGCAGATTACGCCTTCAGTTCATCGCACAAAAGGTACAGTTGATGACGAACACTCGCCGCGCCGTTTTCCTCGACCACCCTTCGCTGGACCTCGGCGATCTGGACCTCGGTCCATTGCGCGCCTGCTTCGATGATCTGCAGCTGTTCGCGCAGACCGCGCCGGAGCAAGTCACCGAACGCCTCAAGGGCGCCACTGTGGCTATCACCAACAAAATCGTGATCGATGCCGCCGCCATCGCCGCCAGCCCCGATCTGAAGCTGATTCTGATCAGCGCAACCGGCACCAACAACGTTGATCTGGCCGCCGCTCGTGCGCACGGCATTACAGTTTGCAACTGTCAGGGTTACGGCACGCCATCGGTGGCGCAGCACACGATCATGTTGCTGCTGAATCTGGCGACGCGTCTGGGCGACTATCAAAAAGCCGTCGGCGAGGGTCGCTGGCAGCTGGCGAAACAATTTTGTCTGCTGGACTACCCGATCGTTGAACTGCAAGGCAAAACCCTCGGCCTGCTCGGTCACGGAGAGCTCGGCGGTGCAGTGGCGCGACTGGCCGAAGCCTTCGGCATGCGCGTGCTGCTGGGGCAAATTCCCGGCCGCCCTGTCCGCCCGGATCGCTTGTCACTGGACGAGCTGCTGCCCCAGATCGATGCACTGACCCTGCATTGCCCGCTCAACGACCACACCCGTCACTTCATCGGCGCCCGTGAACTGGCATCGATGAAACCCGGCGCGTTCGTGGTCAACACTGCGCGCGGCGGCCTGATCGACGAACAGGCGCTGGCCGATGCATTGCGCAACGGGCACCTCGGCGGCGCAGCGACGGACGTGCTCAGCGTCGAACCGCCCACCGCCGGCAATCCGTTGCTGGCCGCCGACATCCCTCGCTTGATCGTCACCCCGCACAACGCCTGGGGCAGTCGTGAAGCGCGGCAGCGAATCGTTGGCCAGTTGACCGAAAATGCTCAGGGCTTTTTCAGCGGTACAGCGCTGCGGGTCGTCAGTTGATAGACTGCGGCACTTTTTTCAGGGAGCAAAGTATGGATCCGCGCAGTGAAGTACTGCTTCGTCAGGCCGGTTTATTCCAGGGTTCGGTGTTACTCGCCGGTTTGCCCGCCGACGATTTGCTCGGGCGCCTGCCCGACGCGCATGGCTGGTGCTGGCATGCCGGCGATCAAGCGGCGCTGGACGCCCGATTCGTCGAGCGCAGCCATTTCGGCGTGACCGCACCCGAGCGCGAGTTCGACAGCGCCGTGGTCTTTCTGCCTAAATCCAAGGACCTCACCGACTACATCCTTAACGCCCTTGCCTCGCGGCTGGCCGGTCGTGAGCTGTTCCTGGTCGGCGAAAAGCGCAGCGGCATCGAAGGCGCAGCCAAGCAACTGAGTCAGTTCGGCAAGCCGCGCAAGCTCGACAGCGCGCGCCATTGCCAGCTTTGGCAAGTGACCGTGGCCGATGCACCGCAGGCGAAATCCCTGGAAAGCCTGGCCCAGACCTACGAGTTGCCGCTGGCGGAAGGCCCGCTGACCGTCATCAGTCTGCCAGGCGTGTTCAGCCATGGTCGCCTCGACCGTGGCAGCGCGCTGTTGCTTGAACATCTGGACAAATTACCCAGTGGCCATCTACTGGACTTCGGTTGTGGCGCAGGGGTTTTGGGCGCAGCGGTTAAACGGCGCTACCCGCATAACCAGGTGACGTTGCTCGACGTGGATGCTTTCGCCGCCGCCAGCAGCCGCCTGACACTGGCCGCCAATGGCTTGGAAGCAGACGTGATTACCGGTGACGGAATCGACGCTGCGCCGATGGGTTTAAGTGCGATTTTGAGCAACCCGCCGTTCCATGTCGGCGTGCATACCGATTATTTCGCTACCGAGAACTTGCTGCGAAAAGCAGCTAAACATCTGAAAAACGGCGGCGAACTTCGCTTGGTTGCGAACAGTTTCCTAAAGTATCAACCGCTGATTGAAGAGCACTTGGGCATCTGCGCAATCAAGGCCGAAGGTCAGGGATTTCGGATCTACCGTGCCAAACGCGGCTGAAAAATAAGTGCTTGCCTAACAGGATTCGCCTAGGCAGAATCCGCTCCGTCCTAGGGGAGTAGTCTCCCACGAGCGCCATGCTCGTCCGGCATACGTCAACATACTTGGTCAACAGACCATGGCGTATGCGACCCCAGCGTCCGCATCAGACGGTTCGCAGGGTTTGACAAGACCTATGACACGAACACCTTACCCGGGGCGGGGAGGTCGTACGTGTCATAGCCGTGTCGACCCGCCCCTTAGGAAAACCCTGATGCTGGATTCTCTACTCGTTCCCACCGCTGTCGTTGCCTTGGCCGAAATCGGCGACAAGACGCAACTGCTCGCGCTCATTCTCGCTGCCCGCTTTCGCAAGCCTTGGCCTATCATCGCCGGCATCGTCGCCGCGACCCTGGCCAACCATGCGGCTGCCGGTGCAGTAGGCGCCTGGGTCGGTGGGTTTTTCTCGAGCGTGATGCTGCACTGGATTCTGGCGATCAGCTTCGCCGCGACCGCGCTATGGACCCTGGTGCCAGACAAGATGGATGACGACGAAGCCAGCACCGCGCGCAAGTTCGGGCCGTTTCTGACCACGCTCATTGCGTTCTTTTTTGCTGAAATTGGCGACAAGACACAGATCGCGACAGTGATGCTCGCCGCGCAATATCCGGATCTCTGGCTGGTGATTATCGGCACGACGGTCGGCATGTTGATTGCCAACGTGCCGGTGGTACTGGCGGGTAATTTTGCGGCAGAAAAATTGCCATTGACGCTGATCCGTCGACTGGCCGCCTCGGCATTCCTGATTCTGGCGATCGTCGCGGTGTACAAAGCAATGCAGAGCAGTGGTTGGGTTTGAAGCGCTAGGCCGGTAAGCCGCGTCATCGTTATTCGCGAGCAGGCTCGCTCTCACAGTTTCTCGACCGGTCTCAAGATGGGTACGGCACAAAAACTGTGGGAGCGAGCCGGCTCGCGAAAGCGTCAGCAGCCTCGCCCTATGAACATCAGGACTTCGGCGCCTTCTCGTACAACGGCATCACTTTCGGAATCGCTGCCTGCAGCGAGGCAATACGACTGCTCGATGCCGGGTGAGTGCTCATGAACTCAGGCGGCGAACCTTCCGAGGCCTTGGCCATTTTGTTCCACAGAGTGATGGCGGCGTTCGGGTTGTAGCCGGCGCGCGCGGCCAGTTCCAGTCCGATCAGATCGGCTTCGTTCTCGTTGGAGCGGCTGTTCGGCAAGGTCATGCCGTAGTTGGCCACGGTGTCGGCCAGCGCCATGCTGCTCTGACCCAGACCGAACAAGGCACCGGCGCCCTGCTTGGCCATTTCAATCCCGTAAGCTTTGGACATCGCTTCGCGACCGTGCTCGCGCAGGGCGTGGGCGATTTCGTGGCCGAGAATGGCCGCGATCTCATCATCCGTCAGTTTCAGGCTGTCGATCAGGCCGGTATAGAAAATGATCTTGCCGCCAGGGCCGCAGTTGGCGTTGAGCTCGTCACTCTTGATCAGATTAACTTCCCATTTCCACTGAGCAGAGTCAGGACGGAAAATCGGCGCCTGGGCAATCAGTCGATTGGAGATGGCCTGTACGCGCTTGGCTTCAGTGCTGGTCTTGTCCAACACGCCCTTGCTGGTCGCCTCGCCCACAGTCTTCTGATAAGACTGAGCGTACATCTGATTGACCTCGTCAGTGGACAACATGCTGAACATGTACTGTTTGCGTTCAACGCCAACGGCGCCGCCGCTGGTGGTGTTGACCGACTGACAGCCGGCGAGCAGCAGACTTGCGCTCAGTGCACACAAAACCAATCGCTTGTTCATCAAAAAACTCCGTGGAAACCTGCCGGGTATCCTAGGCGCGGAATGATATCGGCGCCAGATACAACTGATATACAGACTTTCATTTGAGGAAAAGCTCCCCTCGCCTCAGGGAAAAATTTTCAGGTTTCACAGACACGAATTAACCCGGAGTCAGACACTCCGGCCCATTGAGCTTCGGATCATTCACCAGATTCGCCAACACCCGCTCGCGCAACGCAGCGGGTTCACCAAACAGCAACGCCTGCAAGGTATGTAGCGGTGTTTGCGGATCAAGCCACGCTTGCTGCCCTACCTCATCAAGAATCAGCGGGCGCCGTTGATTTGATGCCGGCTGGGTAATCACCGCCGTGCTCAGCCACACCTGCTCCTGTACTGGATAGGCTTCCCAGATGGCGGCAAAAAACAACGTCGAACCCTCCCCCGGCGTCAGCCAGTAAGGGCGTTTGCGCGCAGTGCCGCGCCATTCGTAAAAACCATTGGCCGGCAGCAGGCAGCGCCGCTCGCGCAATGCCTGACGAAACATCGGCTGCTCGGCAACGGTTTCAGCGCGGGCATGCGCCGGGGTGCGCGACAAATCGGTCAGCCATGGCGGCGTTAAGCCCCAACGGGCGCGGGCCAACTCGCGTGGGCCGTCAGCACCGGCTCGCAGCATCAACACCGAATCGTTGGGAGAAATGTTCCACTGGGCCTGCTGATCGGCAGGGAAGCCAGGCAGGGCCGCGAAGGCGGGGTTCCAGCGAAACAAGGCATAACGTCCACACATGGGGCAACACGACTCTTGATAAAACGAACGTCAGCCTAACAGACCAGCGTGCCGGGAAAGCTGTCCGGTTCTTCCCCGGGCAGCGGCAGCGCCGCATTGTACGCAGCGATCAGTTCGCGGGCGTAGTCAGCCTGGTCGTTTTCGACCGCCAAGCCCAACAGGCCGAATATCGGCAGTTCGCCACCGCCACCGACCAGATCACGCCCGGCCAGATGCGCCTCGATGCCCTCACTGGCGAGCATCCCTTGCAGCAGCTCGCCTTCCATCAGGTTTTCCGGTTCGTAGATTCGCTGCATGGCCGCCCCTTACTCGTTTTCGCTGAACACTTCGAGATGCCATTCCTTGCCGTGCACCTGCAGCACAAACGTTATCGGCCGACAGCACACCTGGCAGTCTTCGATATAGGTCTGATCCCCCCCCGACAGGTCGACGGACGTCTCGACCCCTTCACCACAATACGGACAATCATACTGCGCAGTTTCCAGCATCGCGGTCTCCCAGGTGACTTGTGCGTATAATCGCCGGTCTATTTGCAGGGCTATTTTTGTCTGGCCCACTTTTCAGACCGTGCCCTGTTGGTTTTCGATCAAAAACCTTTACTTACCCTAGCCGTTTCTAACAAGAGAGCATGATGGGCGAATTCGATGCCATCCGACCTTACGACGACAGCGAAGTCCCAGCGGTACTGAACCGGCTGCTCGGCGACAAGGCATTTCTAGACATCCTCATTCACTTCCGCTTCCCGCGTTATGCCGGTGCCTTCGGCTGGATGCTCAAACCCCTTATAGCCCATAAGCTGCGCCGTGAGTTTGCCGGCATCACTTCGGTGGCGACTTTGCAGGACAAGGTCGAATATTACGTCGACCACACCATCGAACGCGCTACCGACGGCGTCACCTATACCGGCGTCGAGCAGTTCAAGTCCGGCAGTGCCTACCTGTTCATCGCCAACCACCGCGACATCGTCATGGACCCGGCCTTCGTCAACTATGCCGTGTATCACGCCGGTTTACCGACGCCGCGTATCGCGATTGGTGACAACCTGTTGCAGAAGCCCTTCGTCAGCGACCTGATGCGTCTGAACAAGAGCTTTATCGTGCACCGATCCATCAGTGGTCGACGCGAGAAAATGGCGGCTTATCAGTTGCTATCGGCATACATCAACCACTCGATTCGCAACGACTGCGCTTCGATCTGGATTGCCCAGGCAGAAGGCCGGGCCAAGGATGGCGACGACCGCACCGAGTCGGCGATCCTGAAGATGTTCCACATGAGCCGCAAGGACGAGCCGTTCGGTGAAGTCATTCGCTCGCTGAACGTAACCCCGGTGTCGATCAGCTATGAATACGACCCGTGCGATCAGGCCAAAGCGCGCGAGTTGTACATCCGCGCCACCACCGGCACTTACACCAAAGTGCCAGGCGAGGATGATGTGAGCATCGCCAAGGGCATCACCGGCTACAAGGGTCGTGTGCATGTGAATTTCGCCGCGCCGATCACCGAACTGTTTGAAGACACCAAGTTGTTGGCAATCGAGATGGACAAGCAGATCCTCGGTGGATATCGCCTGTTCCCGGTGCATTACCTGGCTTACGCGCAGTGGAAAGATGCCGACCCGCAGCTGCTGGTGCCACTGGCCGCCGAGGTGTTCGAGTCGGACGAACTGGCCAAGGCGCAGGAAGAATGGCAGCGTCGCCTGGCTGAATGTCCGTCGGAACACCGTCCGTTCATGGTGCAGCAGTATGCGACGCCGGTGCGCAATCAGTATCGGGTGAAGGCGGGACTGGCGCTGTAGGTTTTGCTGGATACGACAATGGCGCCTTCGAGGCGCCGTTTTTGTCTGTCTGCACCACATCCCCTGTGGCGAGGGGACTTGTGTGCGCCTAAGGAGGTGCCGCAGGCGCGTGCTGCGTTCGGACAATCCTTTTGCTTAAAGCGGGATTCAAACCCGGGTACTGATCCACGACACCAGCAGCGCCACGCCCAGGCAGGCAAAGCCGAAGCGGTAAAAAAACCGGTTCATGCGCAGGGTCGCCCAATCCAGCGCAGGCTCTTCACTGGGCCGACTCTGACGCTGAGCCTGAAGGCTGGCCAGCGCGCGCTGCTCACGTTGACGCGTGGCATGCAGCAGCCAGCTGCCGGGGAACGCCAGAAACAGGGCGAGCAGGTTGATCAATTTGGCGGGATGGGCAGTAAACAGCGTGATCAAATGCAGCGACATCTCAAACCTCGGCAAACCCTGGGCAAGGTCGCCCGACCGGCGACCGCGGGGCGGATTCTACCGAAAGCCTGCCCGCGTGCCGTTCATTTCTGACAAAAAACAGCGAAACATCCGACAGAGTGTTGCTCTGTGTCACGGCACCGTCATCTGAATAAGCCAGTCTGGCGCCCCTCGAAAACGACACGGACATCACCATGCTGCACGCCGAAAATCAGGACCGCCTTTACCTCATCGCACAAAATGACGAACAACAGGCGTTGGTCGGCAGCCTCGCTTTCAACGTTCAGGATCGCAATTGGCTGGTCTACTGCGCACTGGGCGGGCACCAGCATGCGGATTTGCCGGAGATGGATTTGCTGACGGGTGTCAGTGTTCTCGATTTCTATTCGCAGGCCGCCTGAAACCGTATATCACTGTGGGAGCGAGCATGCTCGCGATGAGGGCTCGACATTCACTATTGAAGTCGTCCGACGCGCCGCCATCGCGAGCAAGCTCACTCCCACAAAAGCCTGCCAAAACGAGCAGGCACAAAAAAGCCCGGAGCCATCACTGGCACCGGGCTTTTTGATTTCAGCGTACGATCATTCGGCGAGAACCTGACCTACCGTCGGGTCCTTGAACAGGCGAGTCAGCGCGTCACTCAAGACATCACTCACCAGCTTGGTGTTGGTTTCCTGGTTAGGCGCCATACCGAAACGCTGGTCCAGCGAAGCGCCGTAACGGCCGCTGTAACGGCGATTGGCGTTTTGCACATCGGAGCGGAACGTCGCTCCGATGGTCGCTTCAGTCACGTACATGCCTTCTTTCGGCGACTGATATTTCAGCTCGGCGAGGGTCACGGTCAATTGCGGCGCGTTCATCGCGTTCGAGGTTGGCGTGAAGCCCAACAGGCGTACGGCTGCTTCGGCTTGCGCTTGCAGTTTCGGCAGGATCTGCGCGCCCTGCACCGTGATCGCGCTGGTTTCCGGGTACATGCCACCCCGGGTGCCCAGGGTTGGCGAAGGACGACCGTCCACCACTCTCACCACCACCGGCTGACCGCGGCCGACCGGCGCGAGTTGAGCGTTCAGCTTCGGCTCGGGATTCAGTTGTTGCGGGCTGTGGGCGCAGCCGGCCAGGGTCAAACCGGTCACAGTGATCAAACCGAACAACAGGCGTTGCAACATGCTCATCTCTCCAGAATCAGGCACTAACAGGCCGGCAGTATAGCGGTGCGCCATCGTCGCGACCTAGCGTCTCGCAACGATTGCTGAAAACTCTGACAAAGCCGGCGGGTAGCGGTTCCTGTCACACAGATGTCATCGCTCATACATGGCTGCGTCACGCGTCGCTGGCACTCTTCACAGCAATCACCCTCACACGGTATTTCGTCATGCGCTATCTCATCTCGCTGTTCGCGCCACGCCCGTTGCACCGCTGCTTCGCCCTGCTCGACCGCAACGGTCACTGCCAGGCTTTCAAGCAGTGCAGCCTCCAGCCGATGGGCGATGGCTGGGTCGAAATCGAAGAAATCCGTCTCAACTGGCTGCACCAGGCGTTGCCGCCCAGCGCACGCGTCAGCCCGCGTCGTCCACGCTCACGCGTGCAACATCTGTTGACCACCTGACCAGACGCTTAATAAAAGTCATTAAACACGTCCATTTCCCCACGTTTCTTCGCTACAATCTCCCCCCGATTATAAGGACGTCTCCTGATCGGGCCTCGCGACATCGCCAATGCGCTTGCATTGGCACCTTGTACCGCCCACAGAGAGCCGCCCACACAGATCGAGTGAAGCTGGCGCGCTTGCTGTTCCTCTGGCAAAACCTCCACTTTTCGCGAATCTGCAGAGCTGTCATTCCGCTCGGTCACTGAGCTTGTTTGCCCGTTTTTGCCTGTCATGACATCCATGTCGGCTACTCACTCGGGCACAGTGCCAGGCCTGGACAGCCCTTTTTGAGGTTCACGTCTTCAAAAGAGCGTGAAAAAAAACGGGTTTTCACAACTTCACAAGAGTGTGGCGAGCAAATGAATAGTTTTGCGTCTGAACATGCACCATTAGCGTCTGAAACAGCCCAACGACACAGGACCGAGTACTCCTCGAACACCGGAGCCTGAAGCCTGTCCGCTACGGATTTGGTTGCACAAACGGATGACTCGACCATAAGTCGAATTGCCAGCCGCGCGTTGAAATGAGTTCATAGACCTCATTGACCCGGCCGGTAGCGTCCGTCGAAGTTGCGATGAATTGCGAAGATTCGGACATGGCATCACCGCCACGGCGACCTGGGGCTTCACTGACACGCCCCGAACCGCCTGGCAGCCATGCCGACAATTTGGTGCTGCAGATTTTGGAGACGCGTTAAATGGCGCATAACGAAGCAGTCGACGTAGTACTTGTTGGGGCCGGCATCATGAGTGCCACCCTGGCGGTACTGCTCAAAGAGCTCGACCCCGCGATCAAGCTGGAAGTCGTCGAGCTGATGGATTCCGGTGCTGCCGAGAGTTCCAATCCGTGGAACAACGCCGGTACTGGCCACGCCGGGCTGTGTGAGCTCAATTACACGCCGCAGGCCGCCGACGGCACCGTCGACATCAAGAAAGCCGTGCACATCAACACCCAGTTTGAGGTGTCGAAGCAGTTCTGGTCGTACCTGACCAAAAAAGGCACCTTCGGCTCGTGCAAAACCTTCATCAGCCCGGTGCCGCACCTGAGCTTCGTGCAGGGCGACGGCGGCGTTTCCTTCCTCAAGGAACGCTTCGACGTGCTGAGCAAGCACCACGCCTTTGCCGACATGGAATACACCGAAGACAAAGCGAAGATGGCCGAGTGGATGCCGCTGATGATGCCGGGCCGTCCGGCTGACGAAGTGCTGGCCGCCACCCGCGTGATCAACGGCACCGACGTCAACTTCGGCGCCCTGACCAACCAATTGCTCAAGCACCTGACCAGCGCACCCGATGCCCAGGTCAAGTACTGCAAGCGCGTGACCGGCCTCAAGCGTAACGGCAGCGGCTGGACCGTCAGCATCAAGGACGTCAACAGCGGCAACAGCCGTGAGGTCGACGCCAAATTCGTATTCCTCGGCGCAGGCGGTGCGGCACTGCCGTTGTTGCAGGCGTCGGGCATCGAAGAAAGCAAAGGCTTCGGCGGTTTCCCGATCAGCGGCCAGTGGCTGCGTTGCGACAATCCGGACGTGGTCAAACATCACCAGGCCAAGGTGTACAGCCAGGCAGCGGTCGGTTCGCCGCCCATGTCGGTGCCGCACCTCGACACCCGTGTGGTGGATGGCAAGAAGTCGCTGCTGTTCGGACCTTACGCCGGTTTCACCACCAAGTTTCTCAAGCACGGTTCGTTCATGGACCTGCCGATGTCGGTTCGCGCCGGTAACATCGGCCCGATGCTGGCCGTGGCGAAAAACAACATGGACCTGACCAAATACCTGGTCAGCGAGGTGATGCAGTCGATGGAGCAACGACTCGATTCCCTGCGCCGTTTTTACCCGGAGGCGAAAGCCGAAGACTGGCGCCTTGAAGTGGCCGGCCAACGGGTGCAGATCATCAAGAAAGACCCGAAAAAAGGTGGCATTCTGCAGTTCGGTACCGAGCTGGTGGCGGCGAAGGACGGTACGCTGGCCGCACTGCTTGGCGCTTCGCCTGGCGCGTCGGTGACGGTTTCGATCATGCTGGAACTGATCGAAAAATGCTTCCCGGCCAAGACCTCCGGCGAATGGGCAACCAAACTGGCGGAAATTTTCCCGGCGCGGGAAAAAGTTCTGGAAACCGATGCTGTGCTGTATCGCAAGATCAACACACAGAACAACATCGCCCTGGAACTGGTTGAAGAAAGCAGCGAAACCCCAAGTTTCGCTTGATTGAGCCTCATAAAAAACGCTCCGCTCTCATTGAGAGTGGGGCGTTTTGTTATAGGTCCTGCAACAACTCTTGTGGCGAGGGAGCTTGCTCCCGGTGGGCTGCGAAGCGGCCCCAAAATGCGGCAAACGACGCAGATTTTGTGAGCGCTACGCACTCAAGCGGGAGCAAGCTCCCTCGC
>NZ_JMCL01000064.1 GCF_000690905.1 Pseudomonas sp. Ant30-3
CAGGCATGGCGCCGTGACCGCCGCGACCGGTCAGGGTGATGGTGACCCGCTCGGAGGAGGCCATCAGTCCGCCGACCTGTACCACCGCCTGCCCGACTGGCAGGCCCGGCATGTTGTGGTACGCGTACACCGCGTCGCATGGGAAACGGTCGAACAGGTCATCTTCGATCATCAGCTTCGCGCCGGCCAGACCTTCCTCGTCTGGCTGGAAGATCAGGTTCAGTGTGCCGTCGAACTCCGCAGTGTGGGCGAGCTGTTCGGCTGCTGCCAGCAAGGTCGTGGTGTGGCCATCGTGGCCGCAGGCGTGCATGCGCCCTTGATGCTGGCTGGCCCAGGGCAGGCCGTTTTTTTCCAGAATCGGCAGTGCATCCATGTCGGCGCGAATGCCCAGGCTGCGTTTGCCATTGCCCCGGCGCAGGACACCGACCACGCCATTGCCGCCCACCCCGGTATGCACTTCATAACCCCAACCGCCAAGCATTTCAGCGACCAGTGCGGCGGTGCGCAGGGTGTCGGCACCCAGTTCCGGAAAGCTATGGATATCGCGGCGAATCAATGCGAAGTGTTCGGCGCTGTTTTGCAGTTGCTGCTTGATAATCAGGTTAGTCATGGCTGATTCCTCTTTTTGGCACTAGTGCCAGCGTCAAGCGCGGCCTGGATGTTCGGGGTACAAACGCAGCGCGAACAGGCTCAGGGCCACGGCGGCGATCAAATAAAATGCGGGGGTCAACGGGTTACCGGTCACACCGATCAACCAGGTCACCAGCAGCGGGGAGAAGCCGCCAAACAGGGTTACGCCAAAGCTGTAAATAATAGACAGGCCAGTGACTCGTTGCGCCCGGGGAAAGGCTTCCATCATCAGCGCCAGAGATGGGCCTATACCCACTGCCAGCGGCATGATCAGCAAGGTGATAGCCAGCATGCACAGGCCAGTGCTTTCTCCGCCCAGCAGCAGGAAGGATGGGTAGACCATCACCAGCGGCAACCCGACGGTCCAGTACAGCAGAGGTTTGCGCCGCGCGAAACGGTCGGCATAGCGTGCCGATAATGGCGGGACTACTGCCAGCAACGCACTGGCTAGGCCGACTAGGGCGAAGGCGAACGTGCTCGGATAGTGCAGCGTCTGTACCAGATAGGTCGGCATATAGAAAACCACCATGTACATGCTGACGGTGGAGCTGGCCATCAGCGCAATGCCCAACAGCAGAGTACGGCCTTGCGTGCGCAGTACTTCACTCAGGGGCGTGGGGTTATGGCTGTCAGTATGGGTTTCGTCCAGATGCTGACGGATGTACCAGCCCACTGGGCCGATCAACAGGCCAATGATGAACGGCACACGCCAGCCCCACGAGTGCAGGGCCTCGTCACTCAAGGTGCTAGTGAGCACCAGCCCGGTCAATGCGCCGACCAGCGCTGCTGCACCTTGGCTGGCGCCTTGCCAGCTGACCATGAAGCAACGAGTGTCTGTGCGTCCTGATTCCATCAGAAAGGCCGAAGCGGTGCCTACTTCACCACCAGCGGAGATGCCTTGCAGTAATCGGCCGAACACCAGCAGGAAGGTCGCGGCGATGCCGATACTGGGGTAGGTCGGAGTAAAAGCGATGATCCCGGTGCCGACGGTCATCAAACCGATGGTCAGCGACAGTGCGGTCTTGCGTCCGCGCCGGTCGGCGACCCGACCGATCAGCACTGCGCCCAACGGACGCATCAGAAAGCCGACAGCAAAAGTCGCCAAGGACATCAACAGCGAAGCGATTGCCGACTCACCGGGGAAAAACAGCTTGCCGATGATCACGGCGAAGAAGCTGTAAACGGTGAAATCGTAGATCTCCAGGGCATTGCCCAGGGAAGAGGCGATCACCACCCGCCGCATCATGCGGGATTCGGAGGCAACACTTGATGCGGTATCGACACCGAGACCGTTACTAACTAGGGGGGTTCTCATACTTATTTTCCTTAGCCCAGGTAAGGGGTGTGGCTGCAGTCTTGGGCATGCGTCGGCAATCTGCACTTGGCATTTCTGCAAGGCCCTCACCAACGGTGCGGGAAAGATCGGTCCAGCCAACAGGCACCTGCGCAGATCTGGGCATTTTTGACTCGGTAGGCACAACGACGGTGCCACTAACCTGAGTCATTCGGTAACCCGAACGCTCGGAGATGGCTTTTTCCTGGAAAGCTTGTGGCCATGTTTTCCGCAAAAGTTCTGAAACAGGTGGTTTTAGAGCCTCTGCACTGACTTTTATCAAGGGATTGAGTAATGGTGAATGGGAGTGTTGCGACCGAGCAGTGAATGCTGCGCCACCTCCACACGGATCTAAGGTGTTTGCACATGGCATTACTTACCTCGTCGTCCTGGCGCCCTCTTTTCGGCGGTGCCTTGTTGAGCTTCGGTCTAATGAGCAGCGGCGTGGTCGATGCCGAAGGCTTTCCTGCTCTGAAAATGCTCGCCCCGGGATTCGGGCCGTACACGGTCGACACGCGCGATGGTGATGCTTTCAACGTGTACGGTACGCTTGATGGTTATGTCGACACCTATGACTCAGGGAGCAAGTCTGGTACGCGCTTTGCTGGTGGCGGGGCCTGGACCAACAAAATCGGCTTGTTTTTTCGCAAATCGTTGAACGATGATCTCTCGCTGCAAGGGGTGGTCGAGGAAGGGTTCAACTTCGACGGCAGTGCACTGTCCCACAATTCCAGCTGGGTCGATGTCGGTAGGCTGCGTCTGGCTGCCTTGGCATTGCGCTCAAAAACCTGGGGGAAACTGGAGGTCGGCAAGACTTACTCCATGAGTGCACCGGCGCTCGTCGACCCTTTTCTCGCAACGGCCAAAGAGTCGCCTTACTCTTCCCTGAGTCTGCCTGTCCGTGCACCAGGTTCGTATGCCCTTGATTTGCGTCCGATGAACTCACTGGCCTACACCACGCCAAAATGGCACGGCCTGAGCCTGGGCTCAATCCTCACTTCGGCGTGGAGGATGCTTCCAGCACAGGGCGCATGATTAGGGGTGAGGGTATGCGGGTGGATTACTGGAGCCCGACGGTCGTGTTGCTCGGAGGCTACAATCGCTATTGGAGTGACCCCTTCGAGACGCATGACAGCAGCCATTTTCAGGTGCGCAACGATTACTACTTTGTCAGCGGGATGTATGACTTTGGCCCTTTGAGTGCCAGTCTGACCTGGCAACAACAGGACGTGAAAGCGGCCGGCGTACCGCAGCTTAATGTCATCACTGCAGGGGCGATGATGCCGGTGGGCAAGGACCTGGCCCGGGCGGTACTGGTTAGTCGACAGGTTCAGGGCAGCAACAACGACGCCTGGGGGGTGATGGTCGGTTACGACCACTTTTTTACCCCGCAAACAGCGATCTATGTGCGCGCCGGGCTAGTCGTCAATGAACCCAATGCCGGCCAGACCCTCGCCGCCATTCCACTGGCAGATCGCGGCGATACCCCGCAGGATCTAGCTGTTGGGGTGTACCACCACTTTTAGCGTTCTCCATTTCGGAGCTGGCTGAGTGCATACTCAAATAGCTATCCGAGCAGACAAGCCGGCCAGCACGGTTCCCACTATATAGCGCTGTGCCTTGAGCCAGCCTGGATTGTCCGCCAACCATCCGGAATGCCCGCTTTTGTACGCTGCCCAGTATCAGGCTTTGGCTCAGCACATGATTGAGGTCGGTGATGAACTGCGGCAGCACAGACAGAAAAAAACAATAACTCTCAGATTTAGCAGGTTAGCGACCAGCCCCATGCTGAATAATTTATAGGGTGGGTCGGTGTCCAGCTCCCGCGCTTCAAACGTCGACCGGCCGCCTGGCCGCAGGTTCTGTCAGGCCAGCTAGTGCAGGTACAGGGCGCCGGTATATTTGAGCAGTTCATAAACAAAGGCCAAGGCAATGAACAGGCTGTTCAGCCCGGCCGCGGCGAGCATGTGGTAGATGTAACTCCCAGTAGCGAGATCAGCCCAGCCTTTCGGCCTTGGTAAAGCGTGCGTCAAACCAGGTAGATCATGTTCGGTCCGGAAGACAGTACCAACGTAACCGTCCGAACTACACCGCCTTGCATCTCAGACCTTAATCTCCTTTAACCACTGATTAACGCGCTCCCATTCAAAAACCGTTGGATCGAAGGTACTGCCGTGCCACTCCAACATGTCTTCATGCTCTGGATGGCTGGGATCTCCCATCGTTTCAAGAAATTCGGCATTACCCGGCCAACCGCCCACGTCCTCCGGTGGGCAAGCATTGGCACCGTCGATGCAATACGGCACCTGGGGACATGCCACAACAGGCAGTTTCTTTTCGACTTTGATCCGGTGATCCCAACCATCGCCAAAGTCATAGAGGTAGCGAAACGTCTTTTTCCCGTACAACGCTTTGATCAGGGTCTTGCGGACCTCCGAGTTCACGGGTGGGCCCCACCCGTCGGGGTCGGGTATGCCGTAATTCTCACCGGCAATTTCAAACTCATGCATATGCCCTCCCTCCCAGCCCATTACGATCTGAATCACTGAGAGGTTGTAAAAAAACTCTCGCCTACTGCGGCAGCCTCCAAACGCCCGCTGCGGCGTTGCGCTACACAGAAATTAAGGCGCAGATCATCCGGCCAGCTTCGCCCTCTGGGCGGGCGCATCACTGTTCCTGCCAATCCAGGTCACAGCAGAAGACATAGAGCGTGCCGCCAACCTTGACGGTCTGCGACAGCGTGATGCACATGCGCGAATCCGCCACCGACAGATAGGGCCGACTGATCTGGATGCCCCCTGGTTGCTTCAGTGCCCGGTAGTGGTAGTGCTTACACAGCAGGGGCACAAAGCGCGCATTCAGCTGCTGTTGGTAGTGCGGGGCATAGTCATTGCGCGGCACCTGATACCCCGCTTCATTGAGCAGATAGCAGCGCACCGTGCGCGGGTCGCTGAAGAGCAAAGCGCTGCTCAGGTCAAACTGCTGGTTGGCGGAAAAGTGCACCACGGCCTGTTGAAACAAGCCTTCTATTTCACACACATAGTGCTGCAAGTCGGCGTTGCGTTTGACGCTTTGCCACTGCTGGCCGCGCAGCAGGCTGTCGAAGGTAGTGACCAAACTCTGCTCGGCGTCGATGCGGGCCTGTGGTTTGGCAAAGTAGAAGCCCTTAACCATGTCGGCGTTGGCCGCAATGGCCACCAGTGCCTCGTGTTCGGTTTCCACGCCTTCCACTACTACCAGGCTGCCAGCCTCGTGCAGCAAGCTGATGATGCCGGTGAGAATCCGCTCCACCCGGCGCAAATGACCGGCATCCTGGATCAGGCGGCGGTCGATCTTGACGATGTCGGGTTGCAGATCCCAGATGCGATTAAAGTTGGAGTGCCCCGCGCCGAAGTCATCGATGGCTATCAGGCACCCCAACTGGCGGAGATGGCTGATGAAGCGCTTCAACTGCTCATGATCGCTGACCTCGCTTTCAATGATCTCTATCACCAGTCGATGCGCCGCAATGCCAGTGGTCTGCAGCAAGTTGTGGGTAAAACCAATGTCCGGTTGTACGCTGACCAAGTGCTGCGAGTTCAAATTGAGAAACAGCCAGGCTTGATCCGTGGCCTGCCGCGCAAAGTTATGCACATGCAAGGTCCGGCAGGTGCGGTCCAGCTCCAAGCTTTCCCTGCTATCACTCGGCATGGCCAGCAGGGTTGCCGGCGGCTCTGCCGTGCCATCCGGCATGGTGTGCACGAATCAGCCCTTCGTAGCCCACCGCCCGGCCATGCGCGATACTGAAAATCGGCTGGAAATGGCTGGTCAGTGACAGGCCACGATAGCGGGTGGCGACTATGGGGACGCTCGGCAGGCCGTGGACTGGCGGGCAGGCGGGCGTCTGGTGGTCGTAGCGCAGCGGCTGGACGGTATTTAGCATCTGCGCTTCCTTAGCGGGGCTGTAGCTGAGCCAGCGCCGCATCCACCAGGGCCAGCAGTTCATCAATGGCTTGGGTGGCGCGTTGGAAGTAGGTCTTGGCGGCAATCACGGGTTGTTCCTGGTCGAGCAGCTCCTCTTTATGTGCCGCGCAGAAAATCCTCCACCACCTGTTCGCGATGCTGCAGGCGGAACACGTCAGACTGCGGGTGATCGGTGGCGTGGCGTTGCAGAGTGGCGAAGGCCGTGCCGGCCAGCAGCTCGATCTTCTGGTAGAGAAAACGCATCCTCACGTGCTGCTCGGCGCTGCTCTGACCGGCCGCCGCGATGCCGGTGCCCAGGGCGCGCGCCTGGCCGGCCCCATTCTGCTGCCTGGACTACCTCGCGCCAGATGCAGGGCAGGTAGCCCAGCTCGGCACGGCCCTCAGTCAGATCGATTTCGCTCGCCACATCCTCCATCAGAAAGATGCTGTTGCGAATGATCAGGTGATGCTGCACCAGATTGTTCGCCCGGTCGCTACTGCGCCCTTCGCGCATGCGCGACCAGTGATCGATCAAGCTGTTCCAGGCGTCCCGGTACGTGCTGTCGAACTCCTGGATCACACGGATATGCTGGTCCAACCCCTGGCGTGCGGTGGCAAGATCCTGACTCAGGCTGGCATCGCCACAGAGCACGCCATTGCTCAGGCCGCGATGGCGCTGAAACCCGGATATCAGTGCACGCAACAAGGCCAGCTGGCGAATGTTCTACTGGATATGTTGGCGCTTTTGCCGCTGCAGGCGCCGGTGCAAGCCATAGAACAGCAGGATCAGGGTGGCCAGAGCGGTGGCAGCGGCGAGCAAGAGCGGTAGTCCGTGCAATCCATTCATGCTGATTACCCCGTCAGATGAGCCAGATGGTGGGCTATGGATCGCGCCTGATCGGCGGCCTGCAGGTTGTCGGCATTGCCTTGGCGGACGCGGTCGGCCAGTTCGGCGATTTCCGCAACGGTCTTGCCCTGTTGTTCGGTACTGACCGCCACTTGGTCGACCTGCCCGGTCAATTGCAGGGTTCGCTGTTGCACCTGATTGAGCAGCGCGCACACCGCTTCGGAACTGGCGGCGCTGCGATGCGCCAGATTGGTCAAGTCGGACACCTGCACCGTGGCATCCTTGATGTGCTGTTGCACCGATTCGATGTTGCGACTGATTTCTGCCGCCGACTCCTGGCTGTGTAAGGCCAAACGGCGAACTTCATCGGCCACCACGGCGAAGCCACGGCCGCTCTCACCTGCGCGGGCCGCTTCGATGGCGGCATTCAGGGCGAGCAGGTTGGTTTGCGAAGCAATCCCGCGGATGGTGCCGGACATTTCATTGATGGTGCGCGAGTTGGTGTTCAGGATCAGTTCGTTGGTGGTGATGGCTTGCTGCGCCATCTCGGACACCTGCTGCACCAAATTGGTGAGCTGGCCGATCCCGTCGGCCAACTGTTCGCTGGCCACGACGCTGGTCTGACGCGACTCATCGGCCAGCGCCGCCACCTGCAAAATGCTCACATTCAGTTGTTCTACCGCCGCTGCGGCGACAGTGGCCGATTCGCTTTGCCCTTCGGCATTGCTGGTCACCAGCGCCGCGCTTTGTTCGAGTTCGTGTGAGGAGTGGGATATTTCATCCAATCGCTGCTGTAACAGTTGTTGTTGGCGTTGTTCGTGGTTCAGCCGCTGCTGAAAGCTTCGTCTGATCGGCTGCAGCAGCAGCCACTCGGCAGCGCTGACTGGCTCCTGGGCGCCATGCTGGGCGGAGTCTTCACAGTAGCGTTGCAACTGCCAGATCTCCTGCAAATCGGAGAGGACAAGACTCACTTTTCACGCTTCTACGGTACTGTAAGCTTCGCAAGTGGTTCTCGAATGTAAAGTTTCAAGAGCCATCAAACAGGCAGCAGGAATCACCCACTCTGCAACGCCTGCTGCAACATCTCAAACAGCTGCCCGGCAGTCTTGGTTAAATAGCTGCGGTTAACGCACACCAGGTTGATGAAGTAGTCCGGTATCGGCTCCTGGATGTTGATCGGTTGCAAATGTTTTGACATGTCACTGAGGCTGACCAGATCGTGGCCCAGGGCCGCTTCGCTCATGATCATCACCACGTCGCTGTCGATCAGTAGCTTGATCGCCAGGTTCATCGCAGTGCATTCCAGGGTCTTACGCGGGCGGGACAGAGCGCTGCCTTCAAACAGCTGGTTGAATTGCGACTGAGTATCGCTGAGCGGATCGACGCTGATCCATTGCGCCTGTTGCAGCAGACGCAGGGATTTGACGTTGCGCAGCGGGTGTTCCTTGCGCACCACCACCAAGCCGTTGATCTGGCGCAGCGGTTGCCAGTCCAGGCCCACGGTGTTGGCCGGCAGTTGCGAGGTGAGGGCGAAGTCCAGCAGGCCGTCGCGCAGATGTTGCAGCAGTTGTGCCGGGCGCAGCTCTAGGACGCGCAGCGAGGCTTGTGGGTAGGTCTGCTGGAATTCCAGCAGGATCTGTTTGAGCGGTTGCAGGATGGCCGTGACCGGGGTCACGCCGATGGTGATCTCGCTGACCACCAGGCCTTTCATGTCTTCGATTTCCTGGCGCGCGCGGCGCACGCTTTCCAGGGCCTGGCGAGCGTGGCCGAGCATGCGCTGGCCGTATTCGGTGAGGGTCATGCCCTTGTTCGAGCGTACTAGCAAGGTGATACCCAGTTCATTCTCGAGTTCTTTGATGGCCCGGCTCAGCGCCGACTGGGTCAAGTGCAGGACGGCTGAGGCATCCTGCAGACTGCCGGTTTCATGGATGGAGACGAGGGCTCGAAGTTGATGCAGTTTCATTATTATTCCCGACATCGGCCAGAGGCCAGAGAGATGTTCTGGGGGGAGTTTGCCAGAAGCCGACCAATAGTGTCCGCCCTGGCGTTGCACTGTGGCGGACGGAATATCGGGATTAGCCTGGATAGCCTGGGAAACGCTTACTCAATTGAGCCACGCGATCTGCCACTTCGGCTTCCACATTGGCATCGCCCAAGTGGTCAAAAATATCGCAGATCCAGCCGGCCAACTCGCGGCTTGCTTGAAGCCGCGAGTAGTCACCCACTGACAGTCAATCGGTATTGTCCAGCCAGGCAAGCGCCGCAACGAGCATCGTTTCCAAGCGATCAGTTTCTTCGCCGACCTCACTCAGATGTTCAGCTGGGCTAGAAAGCGCCAACCTTGGCGGGCCTTATTGGTCGAGGGTGATCCAACTGAGCTGGTCGACATCTCCCCCCTGATCCCTGCCGACTACGAGGCAGAAAGAAGCCGGACCCTTTCGCTGACTGAGCTGTTGGAACTGCACAACCGCTTCCAGAAAATGACCGCCGATTACAACGCCCTCCCCTCTGGTCATAAGTACGAGGGTATTCGTCCATTAAAGAAGGAGACCCAACTCGCGCTCTGGATCAGCCTGGGCACTTTGTGCCGGATTGGCGAATTGCTACAGGCCGAATGGAAAAATGTCGATCTGGACCAGCAGACCTGGTTCATTCCGAGCGAAAACGTCAAAGGCACTCGCGGCAAGAAACAGGACCACCATGTCTTCCTCTCTCCCTTTGCGCTGCATTTCTTTCAGGAACTCAAGATCCTCACGGGAGACTCTCAGTGGTGCTTTCCCAACAAGCAGGATGATCAGCATGTTGATGTGAAAGCAGTGAGTAAGCAGGTGGGCGATCGTCAGGCTCGGTTCAAAAACCCGCAAGGCCCTGTCAAGACGGCGTCATGACGATACCCTGGTGCTTGCCGACGGCCAGAACGGTGACTGGACGCCGCATGATCTGCGCCGTACGGGCGCGACCATGATGCAGGCTTTGGGAGTCAGCCTGGACGTCATCGACCGCTGCCAAAACCATGTGCTGGCCGGTTCCCGGGTGAGGCGCCACTACCTGCATCATGATTATGCCGAAGAGAAAAAACGCGCCTGGGACCTGTTGGGCGACCGACTCAGTGCCGTGCTGTCCTCGACCTATGAGCATCCACCGACCGAGTCGATGATGTCTTTTCCAGACTATGCCGCCGCTGGAGTCCTGCGCCCCTCATGATCAGTTTTTTACTATTGTCCCGTATGGCATAGCTTTCGCATTCTCCTAGACGTCCACCAAAGCGGGGGAAGATCAGAAGGACGACATCACCGCCAAGCCGCGCTTCTACAGGATAGTGGCGTTATCGGGTACCCTCTTACTTGAAACAGTATTCATAGAGGCAGGTCTGGAACCCGTACTTGAGGTCGAACTTGCCATCGAGCACGTTGTTTTCCTTGGCGTACTGGTCCCACGCCACGAGCATTTCCTTCATCTTGGCCGGCTCGCTCTGGGCCAGGTCGCGGCTTTCGGTAGGGTCGCTCTTGAGGTTGTACAGCTGCCAGTTGGAGTTGCCGTAAGGTTGGTTGACCAAGGTGATTTTCCAATCTCCCTTGCGCAGCGCCTTGCGGCCGAACAATTCCCAGCCAATCTGACGTTCAGCCATGGCTTGACCTTCCAGCAACGGGCGCATGCTCTTGCCGCTGATGGTTTGCACCGGACGACCGTGGAATGTCTTGCCCAGTGCCGGGACGCCGGCCAGGTCCAGCAGGGTCGGCATCAGGTCCATCACATGGACCATGTCATTATTGAGGGTGCCTTGCAGGTGGGCCTTCTTTAGCATTTTCGCGCTGATGATAGCCGGCGCGCGAATCCCGCCCTCGTTGGTGAAGCCCTTGAACAGCGGGTACGGGGTGGAACTGACTTGGGCCCACTGTGCGCCGTAGTCGGCATACGAGCCTTTGTGACCGAGGTTCTTCAGGCTGTTATCGAAGTCGCTGGCGAGCCATTCCTTGTTGCCGGGCAGGTCAAGTGGGCTGTTGCCGTCGGCACCGTTGTCGGAGATAAACACGATAAAGGTGTTATCCAGCTTGCCGGTTTTCTCCAAGTACTGGAGCAGTCGACCGATGTGGTAGTCCATGTTGGACACCATCGCCGCATAGATCTCCATGTTGCGCGACTCACGCTGACGCTGCTCATCGCTCAACTGGTTCCAGCTTGGAAGACCCTTGGCCATTGGCGTGTTGGGCGTCGTATCCGCCGCGACGATACCCAGCTGTTTCTGACGCTCCAGACGTGCCTGTCGAATCGGCTCATAGCCTGCGTTGTAGCGGCCCTTGTATTTATCCAGCCAGTCATCCGGAGCATGCAGCGGCCAATGCGGCGCGGTGTAGGACAAGACGGCCATGAACGGCTTGTTACTGGCTTTGTCGGCATCGATGTAGTCAATCAGCCGATCGGTGTAGAACTCGCTGGAGTAAAAACCCTTGGGCACTTCCACCTGTTTGCCGTCTTCGCGATAGATCGCTTTCGGATCCTTGGCAATGATGGCGTGCTGGTCATCGAAATGACTGGCGCCGCCTTGGACCAGAATGAAGGAGCGGTCAAAACCACGTGCCTTCGGGCTGGTTTCTTCGGTGCGACCCAGGTGCCATTTACCGGTGGTATAGGTGTTGTAGCCAGCGTCCTGGAGCACTTGCCCCACCGTGACCATGCGTTCGTTCAAGTAACCTTCATAGCCAGGCTTGCCTTGCTGGAACGGCTGAAGCAGCTCGCCCATGTTACCCAGGCCAGCCACGTGGCTGTCTGCACCGGAGAACATCATCGCCCGTGTCGGCGAGCAGGTGGGCGCGGTGTGGAAGTTGCTCAGGCGCACACCGCCCTGGGCAAGCGAGTCGATGTTTGGGGTGCTGATTTCACCGCCGAAGCTGCCCAGGTCGCTGTAACCCAGGTCATCGGCGACAATTATTAGGAAGTTCGGGCGCTCATCTGCGGCCATGGCCGCGTGGCTGCACACGGCAACCATCAGGGGAAGTATGAGTTTCGTCATCCAGCTCATGGGGGGCGGTTCCTCAGTTGTTATTATTGGCTGAGGCGCCAGTATGCAGATGGCTCGGTGCGTGCCGCTAACGCGGTTGCGCAAGCGCTTATTCACCTGCGTCGTTATTTGCCCAAAGGGCTGGGGAACCGGTCAATCGCCGTTCATCATGGCCTCCATTTCCGGGGGCACGGGCACCCACTATTGAGCATGAGGTGGGGGCAAATGAAGCGAGGTAGTCGGCATAGAGCGCATTTCTCACGGGGGATTCTGCTGTTGCTGCTGTGCGCATGGACCGGCTGGCTCCTCGCCGCTCAAGCTCGCCCGCCAATGCAGAAGCTGGACGATGGTTACGTCGACCCAAGTGCATGTCAGGGCTGCCATGCCCGCCAGACGCAACAATGGTCGCAGTCGCATCACAGCTGGTCGATGCGCAAGCCGACCCAGGACAATGTGCTGGGAAATTTCGCCGATCAGACCTTTCAGGATGATGCGGGAGTCGAAGTAAGGTTCACCACCCGTGATGGCAAGTTCTACATCAATGCCGAGGACGAACAGGGCCAACGTCACGACTTTTCTTTGGCCTACACCTTTGGCGTCTACCCTCTGCAGCAGTATCTGATCGAGCGCCCAGGCGGGCGATTACAGTCGTTGACCGTCGCCTGGGACAACCGCGCCAAGGCGGATGGCGGGCAGCGCTGGTTTTCGCTTTACCCCGGTCAACGCTTTACCCCGGATGACGCACTGCACTGGACCGGCCGCTCGCAGAACTGGAACGGCATGTGCGCCCAGTGCCACTCCGGCAATCTGAAAAAAGGCTACGACGCCAAACAGGACAGCTTCGCCACCACCTGGAGCGAGCTGTCGGTGGGCTGTCAGAGTTGCCATGGGCCAGGAGCCCGGCATTTGGCGTGGGCCAGTCTGCCAGAGTCGCAACAACAGCCCGCCAGCAACGCAACCGACCGCGGTTTGCTCGTGGACTTCGGGCCGCATGCCAAAGGCTACGAAGTTGAACAGTGCGCACGCTGCCACGCACAGCAGGAAAGTCTCGGCGTTGGTAGCCAGCCGGGCAAGCCACTGGCAGATACGGCCTACCCTACCCTGCTGACCGCAGGGGCCTATTACGCCGATGGCCAGCAACAAGCTGAAGTGTTCGAGTACGGCTCCTTCGTACAGAGCAAAATGTACGCCGCCGGCGTGACCTGCAGCGATTGTCACAACCCTCACAGCGGCGTATTGTACGCTCAGGACAATACGCTGTGCACGGCCTGCCATAATCCACAGGGCAACCCGCGGTTCTCGTCGCTGCAAAAGAAGGCCTACGATAGCCCCAGCCATCATTTCCACCCTCAAGGCAGCCCGAGCGCGCAATGTACCAATTGCCACGCCCCTGCCCGCAACTACATGGTGATCGACTCACGACGCGACCATAGCTTCCGACTGCCAAGACCAGACCTGACGCCGATCACCGGCGCGCCTAACGCCTGCACTGACTGTCATCGCAATCGCTCGCCACAATGGGCAGCCAGTGAAATCAGCCAGCGCTTTGGCCCCCGGCGACCTGAGCATTATGGCCCGGTGTTGCAAGGTGCTCGCGAGCACGATCCTCAGGCTATCGTCTTGGCTGCACGACTGATAACAAACGCGACACGACCGGCAATTGTTCGGGCCTCTGCCGCCGAGGCCTTGACCGGCGTGGAAGGGCCCGCACTCGATAAACTCAGTCAGGCTCTCAAGGATCAGGACGCACTGGTACGCAGCAGTGCGGTCCGAGCCATGGCGAATGCATCGAGCGAACAACGCCTGCAACACTTGCCTGCCTTGCTCGACGACCCGGCACTCACCGTGCGCGATCAGGCCGCTCGAGCCTTGGTGGATCTGCAGGAGCAACTGCCGGTCGCCCAGCGCAGTAATCTAAAGCACTTACTCGAGGACCACGAAGCTCGCCTGAGAGCCAACGCCGATTTGCCGGGAATTGGATTCAACCTCGCCAGTCTGCTGGCGCGACAGGGCCGTGAAGAACAGACGCTCGACCAATACCGCCAAGTACTGCGCCAGGATCCGGATTTCACACCGGCGCGCGTGGCACTGGCAAGTTTGCTACTTGGCCGGCAGCAATCGGACCAAGCTTTTGAGACTCTGGAGGCCGGCCTGCAGCGCGGTGAGCAACGCGCCGGTTTCACCGACCTGGCCTATGCAATGGGACTGCTGCAGGCCGAGCGCCGCCAGCCAGCACAGGCCGTGTACTGGCTGGAGAAAGCCCTACCCGGTCAGCCGCAAAACCTGCGCCTGTATTACAACCTTGGCTTATTACACAGCCAACTCAACCAGCCTGAACAGGCCCGACGCGTGGTAGTGGCCGGTCTTGAGCGTGCGGTACAAGATATCGACCTCTTGTATGCTGCCGCTTACCTGGACACGCGGGCCGGTAAATTCCTGTCGGCGCAGCAGTATTTGCAGCGCCTGCTGGCGCAACAACCGCAGCACCTCAAGGCGCAACGCCTGCTTGGCTATGTACAGGAACAACAGCGCCGTTGATGTACAATGGGGCAGGATCGATAATGGCCTGTGCAGCCAACAACCGAGACTAAAAACCAAGCTGGTCAAACCAGACTAAAAAGAACAAAGGTTACGGTGATGAATACGCCCCATATCAGCGGCCTACCCCCTCCTTCATGGGGCGACTCCTGCCCTGCCAGGAATATTCCTTTTGCAGCTGAGCCATTGCTGCGCTCGCGCAATATCGATGATGCCGAGGCGCTGCTCAACAACCATCTTGAAGAACGTCGGATCAGCCTCGGGGGACGAGGAACTCTGGACATTGATTTCACCTTGCAGTCCTTGCCGCAGATGAAGTTGTTCGGGGCGCAGTGGGGCCGTGAGGTGCGCGTGAGCTCAAGCCCCTTGAACAGCTGGCATGGGATTTTACCCCTGCAGGGTACGATCAGCAGTCGTCCCGATGGCCTGCAAGCGAATTCTGGAGAGCTGTTGGTATTCAGCCCTGGGCATGAGGTGGATGTCATCTGGCATGAGGGGGTCAAGGCGATCGTCATCGCCCTGGATGCTGCATTGCTGCTCGATCACCTGGAGCGCCACCATCAGACCCACGAGCCTCGGCGCCCGACCCAGACGCTGCTGTTTGATAGCCGCCATCCCGCCATGCAGAGCTTAGGCAGCCTGCTGCGTCTGGTAGACAGCGAAACCGGCAACGCCTCAGGCTTATTGGCAACCCCAACCAGCCAGTCTCATGTGCAGCACCTGTTTTGCGAGAACCTGCTACAACTGATCCCCAGCCTGCACACCGAGACGCAACGCCGCCTGTTGCCGGGCACCGTGAAGCGGGTGGTTGATTTTATTCATGCCCATCTCGACCAGCCGCTGTGCATCACTCAGCTGGTGAGCATCAGCGGTACTAGCCGACGCAGTCTGGAGCAGGCGTTTCGCAACGCTCTAGGGACCAGCCCGCAACGCTACATCCAGAATTGCCGGCTGCATGCGATACGCAAAGTACTGCTGAGCCACCAACCCGGAGAGCTGCAGTTATCGGCGTTGGCATTTCACTGGGGCTTTGCGCAACCCAGCCACTTTACCGCGGCTTACAAGCAGGCCTTCGGTGAGTTGCCATCGCAAACACTGGCCAAGCCGCTTTGAGGTTTTTCACCGACCGTCTCTGCACGTAGTCATGGCGGCCAGGCCGCTCCAGGCAGAGCGACCGCCGCCTCCACGACCTACCAGAACTTCCAGGTATAGGTAGTCATCACACGGTTTTCATCGTAGTCATTGCCATGCTTGAACTGGGCGTTAATGTTGCGCCACTCCATGCCCACGCCCTTCAGGGGTCCACTCTGCACCACGTAAGCCAGAAACAGATCGCGCTCGCTTTCAGCGCTGTCGCTGAGGTCGCCACCGCGATCAATGCCCGTGCCGCGCAGGTAACGGGTGGTCAGGGTCAGGCCGGGCATGCCCATGGCCGCAAAGTCATAGTCGTAGCGCGCCTGCCAGGAGCTTTCGTTGGGTTTGATGAAGGCCACTGCCGACCAGTTCACCAGATAAGGTTGCGGCGCAAAGCCGTTCAGGGTCGGGAACGTGCTGTCACCCAGCATGCGTTGATAACCCACCCCAAAGCCGTGTCCGCCCTTCCTCAAGGTGGTCATTGCTCCGTAGGAGCGGTTATCGATATTCCCGTACAGTGCCTCACCCTCTTCCTTGTTGTTGAAGTAGCGCAGATCGGTCTTCAGGCGGTAGCCACGACCCAGGTCCGAATTGAGGGTTAGGCCCAGGTAATGTTGCTGGTAAATATCCTCCAACTGCCCATAAAAGTAGCTGGCCGAAAGATTGGGACTGAAGGCATAGGTGGCGCCGGCAAAGTCCAGACCATCGCTGGTGTGGCGGGGCCCGTTTGGTTTGGTGAACAGGTACATCTTTTCGCTGTTGGAGGATTCACGGGTGCTGATCTCGGTGAATCGCCCGCCAGTCAGCGTCAGGTTGTCTATCTCGTTGGATTTGACCAGAAAACCATGAAAGGTCGTCACCAACTGCCGGGAGTCGTCCTGGAAGGCCACCGGTAACGTCGGCCGATGCTCACCGATTTTCAGCTCGGTCTTCGAGAAGCGGACTTTTCCGGTCAGCGCCGCCCGGCCGTAATCCTTTGCCTGCTCCCGGTTGCTTTGGCTATAGGGCAAGACACTGTCCGGACCACGACCGCCGCCACCGTCAAGGCGATAGGCGTATTGCGCCGCCGCATCGAGACCGAACTCAAGCGGGCCCTGGGTATAACCGGAGGTGAAGCGCAGATCAAAGCCTTGGCTCCAACTGCCATCGCGCGAGGTTTTCGGGTTATCGCCTTTGAAATCGCGGTCCACATAGAAGTTGCGCAAACCCAGGTTCAACTGACTGTCTTGGACAAAATCGGCTTGTGCGGCCAGCGGCATCATCACCCCGATCAGCCCCATGGCCTTCAGGTGTTTTCCAGCAGAGTAAGCGGGGCGCGGCACAGCTGCGTATAGATAGTTCATGGATGCCTCTACACATTTTTATTGTTGTTGTAGAGGTTCAGTATCCGCAGCCCGCTCACAAGCCGTTATCGTCTGCGCGTGATGACTAGCTGCGCAGCGCAGGTATTCGTTTTTCCAGCTCGGTGAGTACGCCGACCACGCGGTGCAGACTTCTACCAGCACCTTCAGTGCGTCGCACGTTTTCCTGATTGCTCGCAGAAATCACCACCAACTCGCTAAGGTTGCGTGAAATATCTTCGGTTATCAGCGTCTGTTCTTCGGCCGCAACGGCGATCTGCTGGTTCATCTCACAGATGGTATGCACAGCGTCGGTTACGCCGTTCAGAATCTTGCCGGCAAGCTGGACCTGTTCAACGCCGTTCTCGATGCTGCGTTTCCCACTCTCGATGGCTTGTACCGCACTTTCTGCACCCTTTTGCACGGTGGCGATGATGGTGTTGATTTCAGCCGTGGACTGGGCAGTACGTTGTGCCAGGTTGCGTACTTCATCGGCCACAACGGCAAAGCCTCGGCCCTGCTCGCCGGCCCTGGCAGCTTCAATGGCGGCGTTCAGCGCAAGTAGATTGGTCTGTTCTGCAATGCTGTGGATGACCGCAAGCACCTCACCAATTCGTCCACTGTCAGCTGCCAGGCGATGGATGACTTTAGCAGTGCTGGTTATCCGAGCGAAAATCACGCAAAGTATCAGCGGCCCATTCCAGGCAACCCGACTCGTCTGTCCGGGCATTGTTTACCCGCTCAGCGCAATGGCTTCTATCCAACTGCGCAATGCACTCGAGCAAATGACCCAGTGGCGTGAATAACACACGGTTGAACAAACTCAGAGCCAGTAACCACGCCAGCACGCCAACTGCGAGAAGTGCCAAGGCTCCCGTGAACCATGTCGGTTCAGACAGGACGTTAGTGGAAAAGTAGAAACAGAGCGGCACCGAGAGCATGACCAACATCAGGCTGGCCCCTAGCGAAGTCAGCAACTGTGTGCGCATCGAACTTTTAAACAACATGAACTCGGTCCTCGGCAAACGAAGGGTGCAAATGGCGGAGCGATTAACGGCCCAATGGTGCCTGTCCGCTTTGCGTCTGCTGAGTTTGTGCGGTACCGCTCTGCACCCGCGCCGACGTTGCAACGCGAGGCTGCGCCTCGTCGTCGCTGCTCACCGAGCGGCGAAAACCCTTGATCGTCTCGCCTAAGTCGGACCCCAGGCTCTTCAGGCGTTTACCGCCGAACAGCACCGCCACTACGAGCAAGAGCACCAGCCAGTGTTTCCAGTCGAACAGGCCCATGATTACCTCCGTATTTGTCGTTCAACGCCCACAACTTGGCTGTGGGCGCAGTAGAAGCGGATTACTCGATATCTTCGTAGGGCAGGCCCACGTAGTTCTCTGCGATGTTGACCAGGCCTGCGTGTGAGTTGAAAAAATATTCGCGGTCGGCTTGCTGCATCTTCCGGTCCCACGCGTCCTTGTGCTCGCCGAAGTCGTGCAGCAGGTTGGTCATGAACCAGCTGAAACGCTCCCCCTTCCAGACACGGCGCAGTGCCAATTTGGAGTATTTTTCCAACAAGTCTGTACGCCCCTCCTTGTAGACCTTGACCAGGATGCGATACAGGTAGCACACGTCCGAGGCGGCCAGATTCAAGCCCTTGGCACCGGTTGGCGGCACGATGTGGGCGGCGTCGCCGAGCAGGAACAACTTGCCGTACTGCATCGGCTCGACCACGTAGCTACGCAGCGGCGCGATGCTCTTCTCCAGCGAAGGACCGGTCACCAGCTTGTCCGCCACGTCGTGTGGCAGACGTGCCTTGAGCTCACCCCAGAAGCGTTCATCGGACCACTCTTGGACCTTGTCGGTCAGCGGTACTTGCAAGTAGTAACGGCTGCGGGTCAGCGAGCGCTGACTGCACAACACGAAGCCACGGTCGTGGTGGGCATAGATCAACTCGTGGTTGACCGGTGGCGTGTCGGACAGCAGTCCAAGCCAGCCGAATGGATACACGCGCTCGTAGTGGGTGAGAACCTCTGCGGGAATGCTCTTACGGGCGACACCGTGGAAGCCGTCGCAACCGGCGATGTAATCGCAGTCGATGCGGTGGGTTTGTCCATTTTTCTCGTAGGTGACGTAAGGGCTTTCGCCCTTCATCTCGTGGGGCTGCACGTTTTCGACCGAATAGATGATCGGCGCGCCGTTGACGCTGCGAGCCTCCATCAGATCGCGAGTGACCTCGGTCTGGCCATAGACCATGACGGTCTTGCCGCCAGTCAGTGCCTTGAGGTCGACACGAATACGCTTGCCGGTCACCAGCAACTCCACGCCGTCGTGGACCAGGCCTTCGGCATCCATGCGTTCGGATACACCCGCTTCGCGCAGCAGGTCGACAGTGCCTTGCTCCAGCACCCCGGCACGAATACGGCTGAGGACGTAATCCGGTGTCTGGCGCTCGAGAATGACGTTGTCGATGCCGGCATTATGCAGCAATTGGCCAAGCAGAAGTCCGGAAGGGCCGGCGCCGATAATAGCAACCTGAGTTTTCATTATTTTAATCTCTGATGTGCGCTCCAACCGCTTACAAACGGCGACTGGATTTTGTTGTTCTATATTTCTCCTGCATTTTTACTGACAAAACTCAGATGAAAAGGTGATTTTTCCTGATTAAATTGCACTTTTACAAATTTTGTTCGATTATCGAACGACCCCACACACTGTGCATTTCCACTCTCAAGGTCGCCGAGCACGATGAAAACCAGCGTCAACAACATCCCTGTGTTCAAGCTGTATGGCGAAAACAAGGCATGGACCACCCCGGACTTGTTGCACTGCGAATCGATACCCAAACGCAGCAGCCTGCACCATTGGGAGATCAAGCCTCACCGTCACGCCGACCTGTTCCAGCTGCTCTATGTCCAACGCGGCCAGGCGGTGGTCGACATCGAGGGCAAGCGCAGTGACGTGCTGGAAGCGGCCATTCAGGTCATTCCGCCGCTAACCGTGCATGGTTTTCAGTTCTCGGAAAATATCGAGGGTTATGTGCTCACCCTCGGCGTGCCGCTGGTGGCCAGGCTGGAGTCGCAACTGGGCGCACCGCTGACAGTTCTGGCGTCTTGCGGGTGCTACCCGGTCGGGCGTGATCGCCGCTATATCAACACCCTGTTTGCCGCCCTGCTTCAGGAATACGAAAGCAGCGCATCGGCGCGCGACGTGCTGATGCACTCGCTGGTCAGTGTGCTGATGGTCTGGACCAGTCGCCACCGTCAACTCAACACGCCGCCTAGCAATCGTGGCGAACGCGACCAGCATTTGCTCAGCCACTTCATCAAGTTGGTAGAGCAGCACTACCGCGAGCACCTGTCGGTGGACATCTTCGCTCAGCGCATCGGCGTTTCAAGCGTGCACCTCAACATCCTGTGCCGGGAGCTGGCCGGGCAAACCGCGCTGCAGATCATTCACCAACGCCTGCTGCTGGAAGCCAAACGTAATCTGACTTACACGAACATGAGCATCAGCCAGTTGTCCGACAGCCTGGGTTTCAGCGACCCGACTTACTTCTCACGTTTTTTCCGCCGCCTCGGCGGCCAGACACCGAATGCCTTCCGCCATAGCGTCGGGCAAAGCGGCGCATGAATAATCACGAACTTTCCGCATTCGGTCGAACTTTCTTAACAAAAACCGTCACAGGCGTGCAGCCCAGGCCTTGAACAATTAACAGTAAGAACTCAGGCCATTGATTTACAACAAAAAATAAAAGAAGCCAACCTGGCACAATAGTTGAGTAGGGCAACCTTGCGCAATCAAAAGCTGCTGTATGCCCCTCATAACAATAAGGTTGGCCTTTCATGCATCAGAAATTCACCCGCTGCACTTCCCTTGCGCTCAGCGCTGTCCTGTTGCTGGCCGGCAGCGCCTCACTGGTCCAGGCTACCGAAGGCGGTGTGTCGTCCTGGCCGCTGGGCATTGAAATCTACGGCATGGGTATCCTGCCGCCACCCGGCACCTACGGTCAGGTTTTCGTCGGCGACTACCTGGCCGATACCCTGCGCGATAACGCCGGCGACAAGGTGGCCGACATCGACCTGCGCGTCACCACTGTCGTGCCTCGATTCATCTGGGTCACCGAACAGCAGGTACTTGGAGGCAGCCTGGGCTTCCACGCACTGCTACCGCTCAATGACATACGGCTGAACATCAAGAACGGCCCGCATGACCACAAGCGCGGCATCGGCGACGCTCACCTCGGCCCGGTGGTCGGTTTCCACCACAGTGACAAGTTCCACACCGCTATGGGTGTCGACTTCGTACTGCCCACCGCCAGCGAGTACGACAAGAACGACCTGGTCAACCTCGGCACGAACTATTACACCGTACAAGCGGTGTATGCCATGACCTACATGGACCCCAAGGGTTTTAACGCCGATGTGCGCCTGATGTACGATTACAACTTCGAAAACCAGGACACCCACTACCAGTCCGGCCGCGAGCTGCATGCCGACTACACCCTTGGCTGGGGCCTGGGCAATGGCTGGGTACTCGGTGTCGGTGGCCACGCTTACAAGCAAGTGAGCGATGACCAGTGCAGCGCCTCCCATTGCGCCGCCGCGGCTTTGGTCGATGCCGCCGATGGCAACCGTGGCCGCTCCTTTTCCATCGGTCCGGCCGTGCAATATGCCAGCAAGGATGGCTGGTCCCTCAGTGCCAAATGGCAAGATGAATCCGGCGTACGCAACCGTACCGATGGCCAGACCTATTGGCTCAAGTTCACCGTTCCCCTCTGAGCCCCCCACGAAATGCCCCGTGATCATCAGGTCGCGGGGCATCGTGTTGAGCCCGGATCGCGTCCGGCGCTAGCTCCCCTTGAGGCGATAACTGACCTGCGCACGACTCATGCCGAGCATCTGCGCCGCCGCCGTGATGTTGCCACCGGAGCGCTCCATTGCCAGGCGCACCAGGTGCAGCTCGATTTCTGCCAGGGGTGTATTCAACACCCGTTGGCTCCCGGAAACGAAGGCCTGCAGGCCTTCCAGTACCGGCTCGCGAAGTGAGCCTGCATGATCCCCTTCTTCAGTTGACGCTGTGGGCGCCCGCACTTTACCTGCCGCCTCATCACGTCGCTCGATAGCCGACAAGCGCCCCTCAGGGGTCAGACCGATCGCCATTGCCATCAACGGTGCGCCAATCTCGGCCAGATGCACGATGTCTATCACCTCGCCATCGCCGGCGGAAATCACCCCACGCTCGATCAGGTTCTGCAGTTCACGAATATTGCCGGGAAACCGATAAGTGAGCAGTGCATTGACCAGCCTCGTGCTGAAACCAGCCAGCCGACGCCCATGGCGCAGGCTGAAATGACGCAGAAAGTAACTCATCAGCAGCGGGATATCTTCGCGACGCTCGCGCAACGGTGGCAGATGAATAGGGAACACATTCAGTCGGTAGAACAAGTCTTCACGAAATCGTCCGGCCTCGACCTCGCGACGCAGATCCAGGTTGGTCGCGGCTATGACCCGTACATCCACCCGGATCGGCGCCGTGCCACCGACGCGCTCGATTTCGCCTTCCTGCAAGGCGCGCAGGATCTTGCTCTGCGCACTGAAGCTCAAGGTCGCTATTTCGTCGAGGAACAACGTCCCGCCATGGGCCCGTTCGAATCGACCGGGACGCGAACGCTCGGCACCGGTAAAAGCGCCACGCTCGACACCGAACAGTTCGGCCTCCACCAGGTTCTCCGGCAAGGTCGCGCAGTTGAGTGCCACCAGCGGCATATGCTGCCGGGAACTGGATTGGTACAGCGAGCGGGCGAACAACTCTTTGCCGACCCCTGACTCCCCGATCAACAACACCGTCGCCTCGGTCGGTGCAACGCGTTGCAGCAACTGAGTGGCCACGACGAACGCCGCCGAAATGCCCACCAGCGGTTTGCCGTCTGCCGGTTCCTCCAGCTCGGCAACGGTGGTCTCGGTGCCCGAGGCGTAGGTGCTGCGACTGAGGAAGTCGCCTGGATCCAGATAGGCCAGATCGACATCGATGTCGTCCCACTGATCGGCCGGTTTGCCAACGATACGGCAGGCCTGATGGCCCATCGAGCGGCACTCCTCCTCGCGAAACACGACCAGTCGGCCGAGCAGCGACGAGGCGTACCCGCTGGCATAACCGATCTCCATCCAACAGGCCGGTTCGCCGCCCAGGCCATAGGCGGCAATGTGCTCGTCGTCTTCCAGTGAGTTGTGCCAAAGGAACTCGGAATAGAAGTGACCAATGCCAGAGTCGATTTCGAAGCGCACCACCTCGACATTGACCATGCCTTCGAGCATGTGCAGCCGCGGTCCGGCACTATACAGGCTAGTGTCATCACCTTCCGGCCACTGCTCGCTGACCTGGGCGGCGTCACGCGCACCGGCTTGCCAGCCGATGCGCGTGAGCAGGCCACGTGCCTTGTCGAACCCCAGCGCCTCGATCAGCTCGCGGCGGATGGCTCCGAACGCAGAGCCTTGCAGCAGCATCATGCGCTGGCCACACAACCAGACGCTGCCTTCCTGCGGGGCGAAGGCCACCGTTTCCGCCAACTGCTCAGCCGATGGCAGGCCGCTGGTACCGAACTGACTGGCGCGGTCGACGATCAGGCGCTTCTGCCGGCCAAGCATCTGCTTGAGGAAATCCTCATCGGCAGAACGGCCAGTCTTGGTAGGCGTAGTACGAGTCATGGGCAGTCAACAAGAGGCAGGTAGGTAACCTATGAGTATGCCCAGCCCTCCCGGCGGGTCAATCCGCTAGCGATCGACTCGGCCGCTCCCTGCTGGCCATTTGTCCGATAACCGCACAACTTCTGCTCACCCAACTGGGCGTCGAGCTTTCAACAGCGTGCGACTTCTCTGCATAAATTTCCGCACAACTTCTATCGAGTCTGTGCCTGAGGCAGGCTTTGCGCAACTACAAAACAACTCAACTTATTGTTTTAAAAGGAAATTAATCTAAAAAATGGACATGGCACGATAAGTGTTAGTAGGCACATGTGCACTTTAATAAAAAGAGAGGTGACCTCGACATGACTACTACCCACTCCGTTCGCCCTGCCTATCAGCACCTTGAATTGCAGCCACTCGCCGGCCAATGGCGGGCCGGCAGCGCCGGTCGCCCTTTGGAGGTGTTCGACCCCTTCACTCAGACGCGCTTGCTGCAGATCACCCTGGCCAATCGCGAAGACCTCGATGCAGCCTACCGCAAGGCGCGCGTAACCCAGGTCGATTGGGCTACCAAAGGGCCGGCCGAACGTGGCCAGGTACTGCTCAACGCGGTGAAAATCTTCGACGAGCGTCGTGAAGAAATCATCGACTGGATCATCCGCGAGTCCGGCAGTACGCGCATCAAAGCGCAGATCGAATGGGGCGCCGCTCGCGCCATCACCCTGGAGTCGGCCAGCCTGCCCAGCCGCGTGCATGGGCGCATTCTTGCCTCCAACATTCCTGGCAAGGAAAGCCGCGTTTACCGTACGCCCCTGGGCGTGATCGGTGTGATCAGCCCATGGAACTTCCCGCTGCACCTGACAGCCCGCTCCCTGGCACCTGCCCTGGCGCTAGGCAACGCCGTGGTGGTCAAGCCGGCCAGCGATACCCCCGTTACCGGCGGCCTGTTGCTCGCGCGTATCTTCGAGGAAGCCGGATTGCCGGCGGGCGTGCTCAGTGTGGTGGTCGGTTCCGGCGCGGAAATCGGCGACGCCTTCGTCGAGCACCCGGTCCCGGCGTTCATCTCCTTCACCGGCTCAACCCAGGTCGGGCGCAACATCGGCCGCATCGCCAGCGGCGGTGAGCACCTCAAGCACGTGGCCCTGGAGCTGGGTGGCAACAGTCCGTTCGTGGTCCTGGCCGATGCCGACGTCGAGCAGGCCGTCAGCGCCGCCGTGGTGGGCAAATTCCTCCACCAGGGGCAAATCTGCATGGCGATCAATCGCATCATCGTCGAGCAGCCCCTGCTGGAAACCTTCACCCAGCGCTTCGTCGAACGCGTCAAAGCCCTGCCCTACGGCGACCCGAACAAAGCTGAAACCGTCATCGGGCCGGTGATCAACGGCAAGCAACTGGCTGGCCTGCAACAGAAGATCGCCATCGCCCAAGCCGAAGGCGCCACGCTGCTGGTAGGCGGTGAAGCCCTGGGCAACGTCATGCCGCCGCATGTGTTCGGCAACGTCACCGCCGACATGGACATCGCCCGTGAAGAAATCTTCGGTCCGCTGGTGGGCATTCAGTCAGCGCGTGACGCCGAGCATGCCCTTGAACTGGCCAACAGCAGTGAATACGGACTCTCCAGCGCTGTGTTCACATCGAGCCTGGAGCGCGGCGTGCAGTTCGCCCAACGCATCCACGCCGGTATGACCCATGTCAACGACATCCCGGTCAATGACGAACCCAACGCGCCGTTCGGCGGTGAGAAGAACTCCGGTCTTGGTCGCTTCAACGGCGACTGGGCGATCGACGAGTTCACCACTGACCACTGGATCACCCTGCAACATGCTCCAAGAGCGTATCCGTTCTGAGCTGAACCAAGCCCCCATGAACCCACCTACCAATAAGAAAATGGAGTACGAAATGTCTTCACTCCTCAACAGCTCAGCTGTGAAACGGACTCTGTCTGCCTGCCTTGCCCTGCCCTTTATCGTGCTGGCTGGTAACGCCGCCGCCGATGGCGACGGCGTCTGGAAAGGCGGGGAAAACGTCTATGCCAAGGTGTGCGGCCACTGTCACGAAAAACAGGTCGGCCCGCAAATCACCGGCCGCCAGCTGCCACCGCAGTACATCACCGCAATTGTGCGCAATGGATTTCGCGCCATGCCGGCTTTCCCCGCCTCGTTCATCGACGATAACTCGCTGCAACAGGTCGCTGAGTACATTTCCAAAACGCCCGCCTCGGCGGCCAAGCCTTGAGGAGCCAGCTATGAACGTCGAACGTCGCATGGTACTGAAGGGTATGGCTTTGAGCAGCCTGGCCGGGATAGCCATGAGCAGCTCCGGCCTGAGCATGGCCAATAGTGTTTTGGGCGCTCAGACCAGATCGGTCTTACCGACCCTGGTCTTGGTCAACAATGAGGTGACCGAATCGGTGTTCCTCCAGGGAGTCAACGCCAGCCCGGCGGGCAAGCAGGTCAAGGTGCAGCGCACCGACCTCAGCCTGGACTTCATCCTGGGTTTTGAAAAACGCCTGCGCAGCGGGCAACCGCAACGCATCATCGGCCTGGTCGACGATGCCAGTGCCGCACTAATCATTGACCTGGCG
The DNA here is from genome assembly GCF_000690905.1 of Pseudomonas sp. Ant30-3. Lineage (GTDB taxonomy): Bacteria > Pseudomonadota > Gammaproteobacteria > Pseudomonadales > Pseudomonadaceae > Aquipseudomonas. The sequence goes on from NZ_JMCL01000064.1 coordinate 26,023, forward strand.
CGCAGCGCTGGCGCACGCGTGCAGTGGCTCGGCCAGCACCGCGCCACGACCAACGCTTCACAGCACCGCCTGCTCAGCGCCGAAGCCGCAAGCGGCTGCGCCCCACAACTGGGCCTGAGCCTGAACGCCTGCGGCACCGGCTTCAGCCTTACCGAACACCGTATGCATGGCCTGCAAGCTCCGTTGCAAGTGTCTGCGGCCGCCCGCAACAGCGTCGGCTCAGATCAATGGGCGGCCACGCTGGGCTACACCCTTGCAGCTCTGGGCACCATCAGCGAGGGGCAAGCACCGCTGATCGCCCGCCGACCGTCGCCACTGACCGGTAATTTCGTTTCGTTTTCGATCGAGGCTTGAAGGAGCTAACCAAATGACTGAGCAAATCAACAAGACCCTGCTCCCGCGCGGCGTCGACAGCGCAAACTTCGAGCAAGCCATCGCCAAGTTTCGCAAACTGCTGGGCGATGAAAACGTCCTGATCAAAGACGATCAACTGATCCCCTACACCAAGATCATGATGGCCGTGGACACTGCCGAGCACACGCCGTCCGCCGCCGTCACCGCCACCACCGTCGAACAGGTGCAAGGCGTGGTGAAGATCTGCAACGAACACAAAATTCCGGTGTGGACCATCTCCACCGGTCGCAACTTCGGTTACGGCTCCGCAGCACCTGGCCAGCGCGGTCAGATCATTCTCGACCTGAAGAAGATGAACAAAATCCTCCACGTCGACCCCGAACTGTGTACCGCCCTGGTTGAGCCGGGCGTGACCTATCAGCAGCTTTACGACTACATCCAGGAACACAATCTGCCATTGATGCTGTCGTTCTCTGCGCCGTCGGCCATCGCCGGTCCGTTGGGCAACACCATGGACCGCGGTGTGGGTTACACACCCTACGGCGAACATTTTCTGATGCAGTGCGGTATGGAAGTGGTGCTGGCCAACGGCGATGTGTACCGCACCGGCATGGGCGGCGTGAAAGGCGACAACGCCTGGCAGGTATTCAAGTGGGGCTATGGCCCGACTCTGGACGGAATGTTCACCCAAGCCAACTACGGTATCTGCACGAAAATGGGTTTCTGGCTAATGCCAAAACCGCCAGTATTCAAACCGTTCGAGATCAAGTTCGAGAACGAATCGGACATCGCCGAGATCGTCGAATTCATCCGCCCACTGCGCATCGCCCAGGTCATCCCGAACTCGGTCGTAATCGCCGGCGTACTCTGGGAGGCATCCACCTGCAACACCCGTCGCTCTGACTACACCGCCGAGCCGGGCGCGACCTCTGACGCGATCCTCAAGCAAATACAGAAAGACAAGAACCTCGGCGCCTGGAACGTCTACGCCGCGCTGTACGGCACTCAGGAGCAGGTCGACGTCAACTGGAATATCGTCACTGGAGCCCTGAAGCAACTGGGCAAGGGCCGAATCGTCACCCAGGAAGAGGCCGGCGACACCCAGCCGTTCAAGTACCGCGCCCAGTTGATGTCCGGGGTGCCTAACCTGCAGGAATTTGGCCTGTACAACTGGCGTGGCGGCGGCGGCTCGATGTGGTTCGCACCGGTGAGCCAGGCCCGAGGCAGCGAGTGCGACAAACAGCAGGCGCTGGCCAAGAAGACCCTCAACAAGCACGGTCTGGACTATGTCGGCGAGTTCATCGTCGGCTGGCGCGACATGCACCACGTCATCGACGTGTTGTATGACCGCACCAACCCGGAAGAGATCAAACGCGCTAACGCCTGCTTTGCCGAACTGCTGGATGTATTCGAGAAGGAAGGCTACGCCGTATACCGCGTCAACACAGCATTCCAGGATCGAGTTGCGCAGAGCTACGGCCCTGTCAAACGCAAGCTTGAACATGCCATCAAGCGTGCGCTGGACCCGAACAACATTCTGGCACCAGGCAAGTCGGGCATCGACCTCGCCAATACATTCTGATTGCTCTTGAGGCCCCGCCAGATCTGTCTTGGCGGGGCTTTTTTATTTGTAGGAAACGCAATGACTCACACACAACTGCTCGTTGCCAGCGCCCTGCTGCTGGCCGCCCCTCTGACGCTGGCCCAGGGCGACGTCACTCAAGGCCAAGCCCTGTTCACCACTCAATGCGGTTTCTGTCACAGCCCCGAAGCGGGCAAGAACCTGATGGGGCCGAGTCTGCACGGCGTGTTCAATCGCGCCAGCGCCCAGGCGCCGGCTTTTACCTATTCCGCCGCCCTGCAAGGCGCCAAGCTGCAGTGGAATGACGCTAATCTGGACAAGTGGCTTACAAGCCCTGCCAGCCTGCTGCCGGGCAACATGATGATGTTCCCGGGGCAGCCCGACGCGCAGAGTCGTCAGCACCTCATCGCTTATCTCAAGAGTTTGAAGTAAGCACGTTGCCGGCAGTGACCTTACCTGTGGGAGCAGCACTTCATTGAGCAGGCTATTTGATGCTGGCACCGCCTACCAGAACTACCAGTATGCGGAAAAGCTTCTCGGCCTGACGAGTACAAGCTGATGGATATCTTGTCGATAGTTTGTGAGAGAAGAGCGCATCAGGTAATCAAAACACCAAAATAGGGAGACAACACCTTGAAGTCCGCACCGCAGAGCACCAAAGGGCGCTTCAACCCTAGACGGAAGCGGTGAAGATTTGTGAGTTAACAGCGGATTTGGCACCGACCAGGTCCTTGCAAGAGATTCCGAACTGACCGCTAGAAGCCGCGGCCGACGGATCTTTCGGTATCCGTCCGGCCAAGTCATTTACCCGGCCCCGCAAAGCCAAGACATGGTGTGCACTTAAATTTAAGTGGGCACCAGTTCTAGCCTTTTAAGCGGGTATTTCATGCAGCCACAACGCCGTTCCTACTCCAAGTCTTTCAAAATCCAGGTCATTCAAGAGTGTGCCCAGCCCGGCGCTTCGATTGCCAGTATCGCCCTCAGCCATAGCCTCAATGCAAACCTAGTCCACAAATGGATTCGAGTGCATGCGCAGAAAAGCACGGCGCTGCAACCTGCATTCATTCCGTTACCCATCCAGTTGGCCGGAGCAAATTCGCCCGCAGCACCCTCGAATATCTGCGTTGAGATCCAGCACCCGCGCGGCACCGTCAAAGTGAACTGGCCGACCGAAAGTGCTGCTGCCTGCGCGGTCTTTCTTCGAGACTTGCTGCGATGATCCGCATCGATTCCATCTGGCTCGCCACCGAGCCGATGGACATGCGCGCCGGTACCGAGACGGCATTGGCCAGAGTGATCGCGGTGTTTGGTGCGGCGAAGCCGCACTGTGCTTATCTGTTCGCCAACCGCCGCGCCACGCGCATGAAAGTTCTGGTGCATGACGGCTTCGGGATCTGGCTGGCGGCTCGGCGTTTGAATCAAGGCAAGTTCCATTGGCCAGGCATTCGCCAAGGCTCTGAAATGGAGTTGGATACCGAACAACTCCAGGCTCTGGTGTTGGGTCTGCCATGGCAACGCGCCGGCTCCGGCGGTGCGATCACACTGCTTTAACGGCTGCCATTAGCCTATCGGTCTATCGCCGCGAACTGCTTGCTCTGGCAAAATCGGCGCCATGACTTCGCTCCCCAATCTCGACCACCTTACCCCTGAACAACTGCGCGCTTTGGCGGAGCAGTTGATACAGCGTGTCGAGACGCTCGACCATCAAGTCGACACACTGGGTAAGACGGTCGAGACGATGGGCAAGAAGATCAACCGCGATCAAACGGTTATCGAGAAGCTCCCCCACGAGATCGCACAACTCAAGCGTTTGAAGTTTGCCAAGCGCAGCGAGCAGATGAATCCTGAGCAGGCCAGCTTGCTCGATGACCTGATCGATACCGATATCGCGGCGATTGAAGCAGAGCTTCAAGCCTTGCAAACAGTGCTGGCTCCGACCGAGAAAAAGCAAAAGCCCAAACGCACTGCTTTGCCGGCAGAGTTTCCACGCACGCTAATCCATCACGAACCGGGCAACACTCACTGCCCATGTGGCTGCGCACTCAAGCGTATCGGTGAGGACGTCAGCGAAAAGCTGGACTACACGCCCGGCGTGTTTACCGTTGAGCGCCATGTCCGTGGCAAGTGGGTCTGTGATGACTGCGAAACGCTGATCCAGGCGCCGGTTCCGGCGCAGGTCATCGATAAGGGAATCCCGACTGCCGGGTGACTTGCCCACGTCATGATCGCGAAGTTTGCTGACCATCTGCCTCTTTACCGTCAGGAATCGATCTTCGGTCGTGCCGGCTTGGCGATTCCACGTTCAACTTTGGCTCAATGGGTTGGTGTGACTGGGGTGCAGCTGCAACCTCTGGTCGATGCACTGCGCGACGTAGTGCTTGGACAGCAGGTTATTCATGCCGATGAAACACCCGTGCAGATGCTCGTGCCGGGCTCAAAGAAAACCCACCGCTCCTATGTTTGGGCCTACGCCACCAGCCAGTTCTGCGAAACAGCAGCTGTTGTTTACGACTTCAGCCCCAGCCGCGCTGGTGAACATGCTCGCAACTTCCTGCAAGACTGGAAGGGCAAGCTGGTGTGTGATGATTTTGGCGGCTACAAGGCCAGCTTCGCACTCGGCGTGACCGAGATCGGATGCATGGCCCATGCGCGACGCAAGTTCTTCGAACTGCACGCGACCAACAAGAGCACGCTCGCCGAACAGGCCCTGCGCTACATCCAATTGCTTTACGAAATCGAGAGTGAAGTGCGCGACCTGGAGCCGGATTTACGGCGCCGAATACGGCAAGAAAAAGCCGTACCTGTGATGGATATGCTGCATGCCTGGATGATGGCCCAGCGCGATCTCGTGCCTGAAGGTTCAGCCATCAGCAGAGCGCTGGATTACAGCCTGAAACGCTGGGCAGCGCTATCGCGCTACCTCGATGACGGGGCCGTACCCATTGACAATAATTGGGCGGAGGTGCGACACGAAGTCGCTTACAGAAGTTGTTCCCCTTTGAGGGAACCACCCGTGTCACCGGGTGAATCTAGAAGGCTGAATCAAGAGCGCCTTCGACAATGTGACGAGGCACCGCAAGGTGCGGGGTACTAATCGTGAGAGGCGTACCCTTCTGGCAGCCATGGCCGGACAAGGGCTAGATAGTCGGTATGGTGAACACATGTGAACCTGCGTAAAGGTCGTTAGCCGGCGACAACACTCTTGGCCTCGCCACGATCTACGTCGCGCCAGTCGATGTCATGCGCCTGAAGGAAACTGAAAAAATCGTATAAAGCACGCCCCGTGCTTGGCCATGACTTCCGTGACCCAATGGCTCCCCGCAATAAAAAGTGGCGCATAAATTCATTAACAGGAACACAACTGTCCATCGTGTCCCAAAGCAAAATCGGAAAGCCTGGATAGGGACGACCGCCAATCACCAAGGACTCGGTAGCCCAGAGAAGCTCCATCTACTCCCCCAGCCTATGACCAGAACTATTGATTTCATAATTACTTTCTAAATTATTGTTTATAAAATACTCATGTCCTAACGCTTATCAAGCCCCAGAAAAAGACATTTTCCGCGTCGGTGGCCAGAACGTCTCGCTGCTGGAAGTCGAACAGGTCTTACTCAAACACCCGGCCGTCGAGTGGCACAGGTTATTGGTGTTTCAGCCCCACATTAGGGAGAAATGCCCGTAGGCTATGTCACCCATGAGCAAGGCGCTGACGCCCGCAGCGACGACTTGATCGCTTTCTGCAAGGCGTGTTGCGCCAACTTCAAGCGGCCGCGTTATCTATGCGTTGTCGAAGACTTCGAAAGCATCGGCATGACAGGGTCGAGCAAAATTCAGCAACCGTGGGACCTGATAGTGTCAGCGTGAACCTCTCGGCTCTGATCTCACCCTCTGCTCCGAGGCCATCTTCCAGCTGAGCATTTGGCTGACAAAGCAAAGCCCTGACGGTTCGTGGCCGTCAGGGCTTCTAATTCCTCAAGCATCTCAACATGGCGGGGGAATGTGAAACTATGATAGCAAGCTAACGATTGAATGTCGCGATTCGCAGTCACAATATCGTTTCGATTACAAATTTCAGCTATGCAGCCACGGGCGCTGCATTTAGTTTCCCAGCCAGCCCCTTAAGGCCCGGAACTCGTGGCCGATCCTTTTCTATGCGCTTTGAAGAGAGGCGTTCCCGCTACTCTTCAAGGTAAAGCACGCAGCCATAACAGCCTCATGGAAATTCGCTGACGTAACGGCCTCGATCGGCATGCGGCCATCCAGCATTCGGTGGGGATTCAGTAATGCTCGGTAGATCTCCCAGGAATCAGCGTCCTGCGAATGCTTCAGAACAGCCTGCACCAGCTTATGTTTCAGGGGATCTAGGTGCCAATCTGGAACGCGCTGCCCCTGGTTACCCAGGCTCAACGCAAGCACTCTTCTGGCCTGAATCTCGTAGCTAATCCACCGGCGGGACTTGCCGACCATCTCAGCGAACACAGCAGCCGGCAGGTTATGCGGCGCATTGAACATTTCCAGCATTTCCAGCCGCTCGCGCTGAATGTCCGAACGCTTAGGCGCTGGCCCCGAAACAGCCGAGATGCGCTGAACAGCCGCTGGCAGGTTTGGCATCGTGTTTCCTGGCTTCGTCACCAGCAGGATGGGCGCAGGCGTCATGGCGGGGATCACTTCATCGATCTTCTCACCTGCCAACTGCGGTACACCGTCTAAATGAACCGTGAGGTGCATGCTGGCTGACTCGATCTGGTTTTGCTCGAACAGATCCAACCGGTCAGCCCAGTCCTGCATCATCCTGCGGCGCTGCTCCACGTATTCAGCATGGTTGTACGCCGAGCTCACTTTGTCAGGATCAGAGTGCGAGAGTTGTGCATCGACCCAGACCTTCGGGTAGCCGATCTCGTTGAGGGCCGTAGATATGGTGCCTCTGATGCCGTGCCCCGTCAGTTGATCCTTGTACCCCATCCGTCTCAGCGCGACATTGAGCGTGTTTTCGCTGATGCGCTTTTTCAAATCACTGTAGTGGGCAAACAGATAACGCTGGGCTGGCTTCACTTGATCGAGCAGGTGGCGAGCGACCTCCATCGCTTGCACAGAGAGCGGCACGATGTAGGGCGGGATATCACCGGGACGCTTGCCCTCCTTGCGCAGTTCAAGCTGCAGCTGTTTCACCACTTCAGGGGGGATGATCCAGAGGCCCTTATCGAGATGGAACTGATCCGGCGTCGCCAGCCGCAGCTCCCCCGTACGCACCCCCGTCAAAAATAGCAACCGAAGGCCAAGCTGGGTCTGCAGCTTACCGGGATACTTGCGTAGTATCTGGAGCATGGCCGGGAGCTCGGGCATGCGCAGGAATGGATTGTGGCGTACAGGTGGCTGAGGCAGCGCGACGACGTCCAGATCGAACGCCGGATTCAGCGGTAACCCAGGAGCGATGATCAATGCGTAACGGAACATCTGCCGAAACCAGGTCCGGACCTTCTCGGCGCTAGTGAGCGCCTTTCTGCGTTCGATCCTTGCCACGACCTCCAGCAGGTCGGGGCGCTGGATCTCATAGATTGACCGCCTCCCAAGAGTAGGAAGAACGTCTTTGGCAAAGATGCGCCGGATCTGTGAGAGCGTGCTCTGCCGTCCTTCCTTGAGGACAAGCCTCCGATGCTCGACCCACTTGTCAAACACGGCCTTGAACGTGCTCTCGTCCGCGAGGCGGACGGACTGCCGCTTCTGCTTACGGTGTGCTCGGGGGTTGATGCCCTTGACCAAAAGAGCTCGGGCTTCGTCGCGTAGGGTACGCGCTTCCCGGAGGCTGACCTCGGGGTAAGTACCTAGCGACATGCGTTTCTGCTTACCGGCCCAGTAGTAGCGATAGTGCCACGATTTGCCGCCTTCGGGTGCGACCGCCAGGGATAGCCCATCAAGGTCGCCGAGGGTATAGGCCTTTCCGGTCGCTTTCGCTTGCCGGACAGCCAGATCTGAGAGTGCCATGCTCTAGCTCCTGAACTCTTGGTCAGGACTAGATACTGGTCGCGTTGAACTCGCCCCGCCAGCAACAATCCGGAAACCGCCACGCCCGTATTCATGGACTTAAAAATGGACTTAAAAGTCGTGGCTGTCGGTGGTTTCCAGTAGAACTCGCTGGAACGAAAAAAGGACCCGAAGGTCCTTATTTCAACGACTTACAGACTTCAATGAACGTCTGTAGATCATAATTTGGAGCGGGAAACGAGACTCGAACTCGCGACCCCGACCTTGGCAAGGTCGTGCTCTACCAACTGAGCTATTCCCGCGTCTTGGTGAGGCGCATTCTATAGAAACCGAATGCCCCGTCAACCCTTTGATTCAAAAATGTTTTATTTCTTTTCGACCTCGGTCTTCAGATGCGGCCAGGCGGCGCGCAGGTATTGGACCATGGACCACAGGGTCAAACCGGCCGAGATCAGCAGCAAGGCGTAGCCCAGCAAAACCCAGAACGTGAAGCTCGACGGATTGGCCAGCAGGATCACCAGCGCCAGCATCTGCGCGGCGGTTTTCCATTTGCCGAGGTTCGATACCGCAACGTGCGCACGTGCGCCCAGTTCGGCCATCCACTCACGCAGCGCCGAGACGACAATTTCGCGCCCGATGATCACGGCCGCCGGCAGTGTCAGCCACAGATTACCGTGCTCCTGCACCAGCAACACCAGCGCGACCGCAACCATCAGCTTGTCGGCAACCGGATCGAGGAAAGCCCCAAACGGTGTGCTTTGTTCGAGACGGCGGGCCAGATACCCGTCCAGCCAGTCCGTCGCGGCGGCAAATGCGAACACCGAAGCGGACGCCATGTAACTCCATTGGTACGGCAGGTAGAACAGTAAAATGAAGATCGGGATGAGCAGGACGCGTAGTACGGTAATCAGATTAGGGATATTCATCGGCACAACTGGCTACGAGGTGAGGTGGCATTCTACTCGCTGTGCAGATTTGCATAAATCAACTCTGCGAGCTTTTTACTGATTCCGGGTGCTTTGGCTATCTCTTCGATGCTGGCACGAGACAGCTCCTGCAATCCACCAAAATGTTTCAACAAATCACGGCGGCGCGTTGGCCCTACCCCGGCAACACCCTCGAGCGTAGACGTACGGCGGGTTTTACCACGACGGGCGCGGTGCCCGGTAATCGCGAAACGGTGCGCCTCGTCGCGGATCTGCTGGATCAGATGCAGGGCCGGTGAGTCGCCGCGCAAGGTGAACTCGTGCGCGGCATCATTCAGATACAACGTTTCAAAACCGGCCTTGCGAGTCGCGCCTTTGGCCACGCCGAGCAAAATCAGATCGGGCACGGCTAGTTCATTGAGCACATCACGCGCCATCGACAATTGGCCTTTGCCGCCGTCGACTAACAGAATGTCCGGCAGCTTGCCCTCGCCGTCCTTGAGCTTACTAAAGCGTCGTGTCAGCGCCTGATGCATGGCGGCGTAATCGTCGCCAGCCGTCACGCCTTCGATGTTATAGCGGCGGTAATCAGACTTGATCGGACCTTCCGGACCGAATACCACACAGGATGCCACCGTCGCTTCACCGCTGGAGTGACTGATGTCGTAGCACTCCAGACGCTGCGGCGGCTCATCGAGTTTGAGCACTTCCGCCAGCGCTTCGAAGCGGGCGCCCATATGCTGCCGGTTGGCCAGCCGCGCACCCAGCGCCTGCTCGGCATTCGTGACGGCCAACTGTTGCCAGCGTGCGCGGGTCCCGCGCACCCGGTGACTGATGGTCAATTCACGACCACGCAGCTCTTCAATCGCCTCGATCACGGTGGGGAAATCTTCGTGAACCACATTGACGATCAGCTCGCTTGGCAGGTCGCGCTCGGGGCTGCTGATGAAATAATGTCCGAGAAATGCCGCCATGACCTCTGAAACGTCTTCGTCGATGCCGACCTGCGGGAAGAAGTTCTTGCTTCCCAGCACCCGCCCGCCCCGTACGCTGATCAGGTGAACGCAGGCGCCGCCGGGGTTAACAAATGCCGCGATGACATCAACGTCGCCCGACCCGCCTTCCATGCTCTGCTGATCCTGCACCCGGCGCAGCAACGAGATCTGATCGCGCAATTCGGCAGCCCGCTCGAACTCGAGATTGACCGCCGCCTCTTCCATCGCTGCCGACAACTCATCCGTCAGGGCATTACTGCGCCCTTCCAGAAACATCACCGAGTGCCGCACGTCTTCAGCGTAAACCTCGGGCTCGACCAGACCGACACACGGCGCCTTGCAGCGTTTGATCTGGTATTGCAGACACGGCCGTGTGCGGTTGCGGTAATAACTGTCTTCACACTGGCGAACGAAAAAGGTTTTCTGCAGCAGGCTAAGGCTTTCGCGAATCGCTCCCGCGCTTGGGTACGGGCCGAAATATTTGCCCTTGGCCTTTTTCGCCCCGCGGTGAATGCTCAGGCGCGGAAATTGCCCGTCCGACAGAAACACGTAAGGATAGGATTTATCGTCACGCATCAGAATGTTGTAGGGCGGCCGCCATTCCTTGATCAGCGTCTGTTCGAGCAACAACGCTTCGGTTTCGTTCGCCGTGATCGTAGTCTCGACCTGGGCGATTCGCGCTACCAGCGCGGCGGTCTTGGGCGCCAGGCCCGATTTGCGGAAGTAGCTCGACAGACGATTCTTGAGGTTTTTCGCCTTGCCGACATAAAGCAGGCGCGCCTCGCTGTCGAACATGCGGTAGACACCTGGGCGACCACTGACGGTGGACAGGAACGCGCTTGGATCGAAAGTATCAGTCATGTTCAGAGGCTGGCATCTACCATGCCGTGGCGAACCGCCAGTAGCGTCAGCTCGACGTCGCTACTGATCGAAAGCTTTTCAAAAATTCGATAACGGTAGGTGTTCACGGTTTTAGGCGACAGGCACAGCTTGTCGGAAATGATCTGCACTTTCTGGCAGCCGACAATCATCAACGCGATCTGGATCTCTCGCTCCGACAACGCGTCGAACGGCGAATCGTTGGTCGGCTGAAAAGACTTGATCGCCAGCTGCTGAGCGATTTGCGGGCTGATGTAACGCTGCCCGGCGAACACCAGACGAATGGCCTGGACCATTTCGGGCAACCCCGCGCCCTTGGTCAGGTAACCGGCCGCGCCGGCCTGCAGCAAGCGCGTCGGGAACGGGTCTTCCTCACACACGGTGACCGCAACAACCTTGATGTCCGGATGACTGCGCAGCATTTTGCGCGTGGCTTCGAGGCCGCCGATGCCTGGCATCTTCACGTCCATCAGAACCACGTCGGGCTTCAGTTCACGCGCCTTGAGCAGGGATTCTTCGCCTGACTCGGCCTGGCCGACCACTTGCAGGCCATCGATGTCAGCCAGCATTCGTGTAATGCCGGTACGAACGAGATCATGGTCATCGACCACTAGCACCCTAATCAAGCAGACACCTCGCGATATGGTCATATTGAGTTGCCGACACCTTAGCAAAAAGCAACTGGCAGACCTAGCGGCCAGCGTCATTAAAACAGTTTCAATTCGTCTTGAAAGTCTTGTCGTATGCGCGTTTCAGACACTCGGGGCTCCGACGTCACGCTGCATTCTCAAGAAACAATCGTCATTACCGACCACCGTGAGGCCCTTTCGCTCATACAAGGCTTTTGCAGGATTATTCTGAAAAACCGTCAACCGCAATGCCGGGCGTCGTTCCTTGCAGGCCATCGCGAAAACCTGATCGATCACCCAGGAACCGGCGCCCTGCCGCTGAAAGGCGTCCAGCACGTGCAGTTCACGAATGTACAGGGCCCTGGCGTCGCGACTCAGACTCACGTAACCCACGCGCTCCTCACCTTTCAGGATCAACAGGTTTTCCCGCCCGGCCCAGGCCACGTCAAACGCTTCATCCTGCCAGCGCAAGTCGTGCTGAATGTAATAGCGCAGCATGGATTCACAGGTCAGCGCTCGGGCGAAATCCAGGTCTCGGGACGTAGCCGGGCTTAATTCATATCCGGGGGTGAGGGTCGAGTGCGTCATGATCGGGCTGTATCCGGGCAAGTGAGCTGAGTGTGTCACAACCTGCGCGGCGCTCAAGCAATAGAAGTGCCTGCGTCAATCGATAGCATTTTCTGATTGAATCCGCGTACCGGCCTCTAGTAAGCTCGGCGCATTCATCGGAGATCGATCATGTTCAACACCCTCTCAACGCTTAGTACCGTCAGCGCCCTGCGCTCGGTTGCGGCTGCCCGGGTGAATAATGTCAGTCCGTCCGTTAGCTTTTATTTTGGGTATTGGTTTAGCCACTGGCGCGCCTGATACCCACACGGCGCCCACTTCAAACGGGTCGCCACCAGAGATTTCTCAACCCCCGGTCGGCTTCCCGATCGGGGGTTTTGTTTTTTCAGCTTGCCACTTTTGCAAACACTTGAGGATTAACGACATGAACTACGCCACTTATTACCGTCACGACAGTTTTACCGCCTGGCGATTTAGCAGCCTCCGCTCGGGACAGCCTGCCGCCTCCGATCGGTCACCCGCAGGTGGCAAGCACACACACGCGGTCAAACCGGCCAATTGTCGAACACCCCAGTAGGGCCGAGTGCGCGGGAACGAACCCGCCGCCTGCCCAGGAAGCCTGAATATGAACTCGTCCGTCTCTGCTCTGCCACTGTCCACTCTGAGCCCTGCCAATGAAGCGCTGACGGTGCGTCTGCCAACCTCATTGCAACTCAAACAGCAATTGCCGCTCGGCAATACGCTGACCCGACAAGTCGCCAGCCACCGCGATGCCGTCCGCTCGATCCTCAACGGTGAAGACTCCCGTTTGCTGGTCATCGTCGGCCCTTGCTCGATTCACGACCCCGAATCCGCCCTCGAGTATGCCGGCAACCTTGCCCGTCTCGCCGCTGAAGTCAGCGACCAGATGCTGCTGGTCATGCGCGCCTACGTCGAAAAACCACGCACCACGGTAGGCTGGAAAGGCCTGGCTTACGATCCGCATCTTAACGGCAGCGATGACATGGCCCACGGCCTGACATTGTCCCGGGCGCTCATGCGCGAAATGCTGGAGCTGGGCTTGCCAATCGCCACCGAATTACTGCAACCGATGGCCGCCGGCTACTTCGACGACCTGCTCAGCTGGGTCGCGATCGGTGCACGCACCACCGAATCACAGATCCATCGGGAAATGGCCAGCGGCCTGAGCATGCCGGTCGGGTTCAAGAACGGCACCGATGGCGGGATTTCCGTTGCCAGCGACGCCATGCGGTCGGCCGCCCACCCTCACCGTCATTTCGGTGTCGACAGTCAGGGACATCCTGCCATCGTTCACACACCGGGCAACCCTGATACCCATCTCGTCCTGCGCGGTGGCCATCGCGGGCCGAACTACGGCCGCGACAGCGTTGCTCAAGTGAACAGCGAGCTTGGCAAGCTGAAGATCCCGGCACGGATCATGGTCGACTGCAGCCACGCTAATAGCGGCAAAGACCCGCTGCGTCAACCGGCAGTATTCACTGATGTACTCGAGCAGCGTCTGCAAGGTGACACCACGTTGATCGGCATGATGATCGAAAGTCATCTGTTCGAAGGTTGCCAGCCTTTGAGCCCGTCGCTGCGTTACGGCGTCTCGGTCACAGACGGTTGCCTGGGCTGGAGCGCCACGGAGCAATTATTGCTTCAGGCGGCAACGCGGCTGCGTCGACCCTGAGCTTCAGCCGTCCGGCCTTGCAAAGGCTGGGCGGCGTCATGAACGCACTTGCAGTAACGCCATTTCGGATTGTTGAGTGACATCGTCGAGCCGCTCAATCGAGTAAGACACCTTAACGGTCGACCCGCGGTGTTCTTTCCAAAACGGGTAAGGCACGCTGAACTCCAGCGGTTCGCCGGCCGACTCTTTCGAAATCTCGCGCGCGTCACGATGACTGAAATGCTCGCCATTGCATTTCAGATAGACCAGCTCACCGTCCTCTGTCTCAGCGTCAACGATGGAAATGGTTGCACCCTCGAGCACATCTTCCAGCGCCAGCCAGCCGTTGTCAGCCTCCAGAATCTCTGGCGGCGCCAGCGTAGCGCGGATCAGCGGCCCGATCATTAATTGTGCAGGCTGTGAGTGGCGGGTTTCCTCGCCCTGCCGGACTGAATACGCAATGGTCACGGTGCTGTTGAGGTTCGGCGCTATTTGCTCCGGATTGATCCAGAATGACAGCTCCCCACCCAGCGCAAATGCCTCGATCATCAGCGTATCCGTCAGGCTTGCCTGCGGGGTAATACCCGTCCAGGACAGCTCAACACGGTCGCCGACCGACATTCGCGAATACGCTCTGATGGTCACAAGCGTGCCTTGCGGGACTCGGCCTGGATCGAGCGTGTCGCGTACCGCTTCGGGAACACATGCAGGCAAAAGCCCTGTGCTGGCATCGCCCACGCTCAAGTGCAAAGAGCCGGACCTTGCAGGCTCAGTTATCCGTGCACTCTGGAGTGTGTAGTAAACCTCGAGTGAACCGCCGTCGAGTGCGGCGATATGTTCGCCATCGATGACGATGACGACGGCAGCACCCACCTGCCGCTCGCTGATGAAACGCGCGAACTCGCGGCGATACACAACACCCTCGACATCGAGACCCGTCCAGGACACCAGCAACCTGTCGCCACATGCCATGCCGGTATAAGGCCGAATCCGGATGACGGCTTTCCTGTCAGCAGGGTCCAGAACGGCGCCCCTCGCCTGATGCAGGACGGGTACGGATAGCCCGATTTCTTGAGGGATCCCGGCTTCGCATGTGCTCATTGGTTTACTCCATTCCATGGAAATCGCGTTGCCTGAGGATGGCAACAATCGAGGCTTATTTAATCGCGAATCTGCCGGAGGGCGATGTCGGGCGAATGCGCCGGATGTCTGGGGCAAATGCCGATCGCCGAGTAAGGCGCTTCAATGCGCCGCGCAGAAGTCGTTGAAAGGACGTCCGAAGATTCGGAACAAGACCTCGTGGACATACGGGTTTTCGTACCAGACCTATTCCGTTTTCGCCGTTCTACAGCGGACTTTTCATACATCGCGGCTGCGCAAGAGTGCATTAGAGTGAAACCCGGACACCCCAATCAACTTCCCCGAAGAAGGTACGCACATGCAACGGAATGCAACGACTCAGTTTCCGATTCTGCTGGTCCATGGGCTTTTCGGTTTTGATCGAATTGGCCGGGTCGACTTGTTCCACGACATCAAACAAGCCCTGCGCAGCGCTGGTGCCAGGGTGTTCATCCCTCATCTTTCAGCGACCCATTGCAACGAAACGCGCGGCATACAACTGCTGGCGCAAATCGAACGAGTGCTGGACGGCACCGGCGCCGAGAAAGTCAACCTGATAGGACACAGTCAAGGCGCACTCACCGTGCGTTACGCTGCTGCGGTTGCGCCAGAGCTTGTCGCGTCGGTCACTTCCGTCAGCGGTCCAAATCACGGCTCGGAACTGGCCGATTTCCTGCGCAAGGCGCTCACGCCGGGGAAACTTCCGGAAGCAGTCGCAGAAACCGTGGCCACGCTGTTTGCAGATTTCATCTCTGTACTCAGCGGTCATCAAAAAATGCCACAAAATGCCGTTGCTGCGCTGAACGCGCTGACTACTGAAGGGGTGGGCGCATTCAATGACAAATACCCGCAGGGCTTGCCAACCACGTGGGGCGGCAAGGGCCGCGACCAGGTCAATGGCGTTCGCTACTACTCCTGGAGCGGCACGTTGCAGGGAAGCGTTCTGGACGAAGGCGCCAACAAGCTGGACCCATTGCACGGATTCTGCCGTGCCTTTTCCCACTATTTCTCCACCGAGGCCGAGCACAACGACGGCATGGTCGGCCGTTTCAGCTCCCACCTGGGCAAAGTAATTCGCTCCGACTATCCGCTGGATCACATGGACAGCATCAATCAGACCGCTGGCCGAGTCCGTCCCGGCGTCGACCCGGTGGGCCTGTACGTGCAGCATGCCGAACGGCTGCGCAAGGCCGGCCTGTAGACATCCGAAGGAACTTTGAGAAGAAATGGGCCACTGAATCCGGTAGGCTCAACACTTTACCGAACGTTGAAAGGAGTATTTTCCCATGGCTAAAGCCACTGCCCGTCACATCCTGGTTGCCAGCGAAGACAAATGTAACGAACTCAAAACGCAAATCGAAGGCGGCGCTGATTTCGCCGAAGTGGCCAAGGCCAACTCTACTTGCCCGTCCAGCCGTCAGGGCGGCGATCTGGGCTCGTTTGGTCCAGGTCAAATGGTCAAGGAATTCGATACCGTGGTTTTCAGCGCGCCGATCAACGTCGTGCAAGGCCCGGTGAAAACCCAATTCGGCTATCACCTGCTCGAAGTGACCAGCCGTCAGGACTGATCATCGTCTGATTGCCTGTACAACGGCCCGCCTTTTTGGCGGGCCGTTGTGTTTTGGTTACGCGATACGGCTGGCGAGGAACGCGCCGCTAGCGTACAAATTACGCTTTTCGACCACCCGGCTTTAAGGCTGATAATGCGACTGGCTTTCCCTACTTTATTGCTCACTGCCGTGGCACTGCTTTTGAGTGCTGCCGGTGTGAATGCCACCCCACAGCATGCGCTGACCGTGTATGGCGAGCCGGCGAAATATCCCGCCAACTTCAGTCATTTTGCCTACACCAATCTACAAGCCCCCAAGGGCGGCACAATGCGCCGCTCGGCGCTGGAGATCGGTCACTACGATCACATCCTTCCTTATATAGACAAGGGCATCGGCGTATCGCAGATCGACGGCCTGCTCTATTCGCCTCTGGCGCAACGTTCGCAGGACGAGCCGTACACCGTTTATGGCCTGGTGGCGCAGCAAATGGAGCGGTCCGATGACGGCCTCTCGCTACGTTTCTACCTGAACCCCGAAGCGCGTTTTGCCGATGGCAAACCGATCACTGCTGAAGACGTGCGGTACACATTCAACCTGCTGATGACCCAAGGCAGTTTGCGCTACCGCACTCAGTTCGCCGACGTCAAAGGCGTCGAAGTTGAGTCGCCGCGCACAGTGCGCTTTGACTTCAAGACCAATGAAAACCGCACCCTGCCCCTCGACATCGCGACCCTGCCGGTACTTCCGGAGCATTGGTGGAAGACCCGCGATTTCGCTGGCGGCGGCGGTTACGAGCCTCCCTTGGGCAGCGGCCCGTACCGGGTCGGCAAGGTCGACTCCGGGCGCACGATCACTTTTGAACGCAATCCCGACTGGTGGGGCAAGGACCTGCCGGTCAGTCGCGGTCTGTATAACTTTGATCACTTCAGCATCGAGTATTTCGGCGACACCGACGTGGCGCGGCAGGTCTTGCGCGGAGGCGCTTACGATTACAACCGCGAATTTTCCGCTACCGGTTACTCGATCGGCTACGACAGCCCGGCGCTTAGCGACGGTCGACTGCAAAAGGCTCACCTGGCGCAAAATGCACCGCAGTCCGCTCAGGGATTTGTGTTCAACCTGCAAAATCCGCTGTTTCAGGACCTGCGCGTGCGCAAGGCCTTGGTAATGCTGTGGGATTTTGAATGGACCAACCGGCAGATGATGCGCGGCCTGTACATCCGCCAGCAAAGTTATTTTTCCAACAGCGAGCTCGCCGCGCGCGAGCTCCCGGACGCTGCCGAACGGGCGATTCTGGAGCCGTTGCGCGGGCAAATACCGGACGAAGTATTTACCCAAGTATTCGAGGCGCCAAAAACCGACGGCAGCGGCATGATCCGCGACAAGCAACTGGAAGCGTTGAAACTGCTCGAACAGGCCGGCTGGCAACCCGATGGCGATCAATTGGTGAATGCCGAAGGAAAGCCCCTGAGCTTCACGTTTCTGATCAGTCAGAACGGCCTGGATCGAATGTTACTTCCGTACAAGCGCACGCTGAAGCAGATCGGTATCGACCTGAACATCCGCCGTATCGATTCGTCTCAATACGTCAATCGCCTGATGTCCCGCGATTACGACATGATCGTCACCGGCTACCCGGTGACCACCTCTCCCGGCAATGAGCTGTACAACTATTTCGGCTCGGTCGCGGCAAACGATCCGGGCTCGAACAATTACATGGTGTTGAAGAACCCGGCCGTCGACACACTGGTCGACGGGCTGGTGCGCGCGTCCACCAAAACCGACATGTTGCGCCACGCCCATGCATTGGACCGGGTGCTGCAATGGAGTTATTACTGGATCCCCAATTACTATCCGCCGGGCAGTTCGACGGTGTGGTGGAACCGCTTCGGAATTCCCAGCGTGCAGGCGGCTAACGACGAAGTCATCGAAAGCTGGTGGGAGGTGAGCACCACGCCACTGACCAACCAGCAGATGACCGCTGAACTGATCAAACGTGGCAGACCCGGAGGGCCGCACTGATGTGGGCTTATATTCTGCGGCGCCTGATATTGATCATCCCGACGCTGGTGATCATTCTTCTGGTCAACTTCATCATTGTGCAGGCTGCACCGGGTGGTCCGGTCGAGCAGGCGATCGCGCACCTGCAGGGCATCGGCGGCGGCAGTGTCGGCGGCGGCTCCAGCGAAGTCATGAGCAGCAGCTCGCGCGCCAGTCGCGGCCTTGATCCGCAACTGATCAAGGAAATTGAAAAGCAGTACGGCTTCGATAAACCGGCACCCGAACGCCTGTGGCTGATGCTCAAAAGCTACGCGCAACTGGACTTCGGCAAGAGCTTCTTCCGCGGCGCCACAGTCACCGACCTGATCCTGGAAAAGATGCCGGTGACCATTTCCCTAGGGCTCTGGGCGACGCTGATCACTTATCTGGTGTCCATCCCGCTGGGCATTCGCAAAGCGGTGCGTCATGGCAGTCATTTCGATATCTGGAGCAGCACCGCGATCATCATCGGTTACGCGATGCCGGCGTTTCTCTTCGCGATGTTCCTGATCGTGGTGTTCGCCGGCGGCACGTCGCTGAACTGGTTTCCGGTGCGCGGCCTGGTGTCGGACAACTTCGAGTCCTTGTCGACCGTGGGCAAAATTGCCGATTACTTCTGGCATCTGGTGTTGCCGGTGACGTCGCTGGTTATTGGCGGTTTCGCGACCCTGACCATCCTGACCAAAAATTCCTTCCTCAACGAAATCACCCGCCAA
>NZ_JMCL01000065.1 GCF_000690905.1 Pseudomonas sp. Ant30-3
CCGGCGGTCGCGTTGCTGATGACCCTACCGAGCATCAGCCTGCCGTCGCTGTTGATGCTGCGCAAGGATTTCGACGCGCGGGTGCTGCTGAGCGTGGCGCTGATGACGATGGGAATCGGCGTGGTCAGCGGGCTGATCGGAGCGGCGCTGCTTTAGGATTTACAGGGGATGGACGGGCCTCGTCGCGGGCCCGCCGATTCAACATCAGCGTCGCTGAATGACCCGCTGGCGAAGGTACTCAAGCACCGCCGCCTGCTCCCCGACGAACTCGATCCGTGCGCCTTTCTTCTCGCGCTGAAACGCATACATCGGGTCGTAATACTCTCGCAGCAACCCTTCGATCCAGTCGCGATGCAGGTCCACCGCACCACTGCGCGCCTGCTCGGCCAAGGCCGCTTCCATCAGGATCAGCATCCGCCGATGTCGCTCGCCGCCAAGGCGTTTCTGGACATTGTTCAGGCTCGCCAGCAAACGTTCGGAAAACAACGCAAAGCCTTCCTCGCCGTGCACGCCGATGAATTCAGCGCACAGGTCTACCACGTAATCGCGCAGGATCCGCTCGACCCGACCTTGCAGACTGTCCTCGAGCCACACCATCGGAAACTCCTGCATGCCCTGAAACAGCGGCAACGGCAAGGCGCAACTGCCAACCATGCGGCTTTCGTCTTCAAGTACGAACTGCTCGATCCCACGATCCCGCTTTTTCAGCAGGTCCACAGCCAGGCGGTTTTCGAAATCGATATTGGACGGCTGCCCGGTCGCCCGCTTGCCAAAGCTGGAGCCACGATGGTTGGCATGACCTTCCAGATCGAGGCCATTGTTCAACTGCATAAGCACTTCAGTCTTGCCGGTGCCCGTCATGCCACCCAGCAAGACGAAATCGCTCTGGGTGAGCGCTTGCTCGAGCGTCCCCAGCAAGAAGGTGCGCATGGCTTTGTAGCCACCGCCGACCCGCGGAAAATCGATGCCCGCCTCGTCCTTGAGCCACTGCTGGACGATCTGAGAACGCAAGCCGCCGCGAAAGCAGTACAACAAGCCATCAGGGTGAGCCTGGGCAAACTCAGCCCAGGCCTGGATGCGTTGCGCCTTGATCGGGCCGGACACCAGTTGATGGCCGAGGGTGATCGCCGCCTGCTGGCCTTGTTCCTTGTAACAGGTGCCGATGCGCTGCCGCTCGCTGTCGTTCATCAGCGGCAAGTTGGCCACGCCGGGGAAGGCACCCTTGACGAATTCGACCGGCGCGCGCGTGTCCATCATCGGCCGGTCATGCAGGAAGATGTCGCGGTAATCGGTGACGTCGATGGGCATCAATACACCTCGACCGCGTTTGTCTGTCGCTCGACCAGTTCACCGATCGGCTGCAGCGACAGGCCCAGCTCGGCGGCGACTTCGAGGAACTGCGCGTTACCTTCGGGCGTGACCGCAATCAGCAAACCACCGCTGGTTTGCGGATCGCACAACACGCGTTTGTGCAACTCCTGAATCCGCCCCAGCTTGCTGGAGTAGCTGTCGAAATTGCGCAAGGTGCCGCCGGGGACGCAGCCTTGCTCCAGGTAATACTCGACACCGGGCAGCTGCGGGACCCGCGCGTATTCGATGCGCGCAGTGACGTGGCTGCCATCGGCCATCTCCACCAGATGCCCGAGCAGACCGAACCCGGTAACGTCGGTCATCGCCGTGACGCCGTCGAGCTTGCCGAAACGGCTGCCCGGTTTGTTGAGCGTGCACATCCAGTCGCGGGCGAGGCCGATGTCGGCGTG
Organism: Pseudomonas sp. Ant30-3; assembly: GCF_000690905.1. GTDB lineage: Bacteria > Pseudomonadota > Gammaproteobacteria > Pseudomonadales > Pseudomonadaceae > Aquipseudomonas. Next base: position 1,761 of record NZ_JMCL01000065.1, read on the forward strand.
ACGCAACTTGCCCTTCTTTTCAGCCGTGGTGAGGATGCCGATGCCCAGCGGTTTAGTGAGGTAGAGCAGGCAACCGACGGTGGCGGTGTCATTACGTTTCATATGGCGCTTGTGCACCAGCCCGGTCACGGCCAGGCCGAAGATCGGCTCCGGCGCGTCGATGGAATGGCCGCCGGCCAACGCAATCCCCGCCTCATCGCAGATCGACCGCCCGCCGCGAATCACTTCCCGGGCAATCTCCGGCGCCAGCACGTTGACCGGCCAGCCAAGAATCGCAATCGCCATCAATGGATCGCCGCCCATGGCGTAGATATCGCTGATCGCGTTGGTGGCGGCAATCCGGCCGAAATCGAACGGGTCATCGACAATCGGCATGAAGAAGTCTGTGGTCGAAACCACCCCGCGTTCCTCGTCAATCGCATACACCGCCGCGTCATCGCGCGAGGCGTTGCCCACCCACAGTTTAGGGTCAAGATTCTGCGCGCCACTGCCGGCGAGAATCACTTCCAGCACCTGCGGCGAAATCTTGCAGCCACACCCTGCGCCGTGGCTGTACTGTGTCAGACGGATTGGCTCGCTCATGGGGCACCTCGTGAAGTCAATGCCGGCGATTCTAACAGAGCGCGGCCTTGGCCAGTCATGTCGCGCACAGGCGCGGGCGCTCTATTCGCCCCCCCTTAAGGGCGATGATCAGCATTCATTGACCTTTTTCACGACTTGCCGAGTACAGGTCCCGAACCCAGTCGCTATCGACCACTACCGCCTGACAATCCAACTGAATTTTCCGCCACCAGGACGATCCTTCTATTACTAGAGGGAGGAATTAGGGCTTTATGAACAACGCAAAACTTTTCGTCATTGAATACACCCTGCACGGCGCCCCCAAGTCCTTCATTATCCGCCTCGACAAAATGGATAACACTGAGGCATGGCATTGGGCGAGCTGTGATGCGGGCGTGGGCCGGATTCCGCGGTTCGGGCGCGAGAAGGTGCAAAAAACCAGCAAACCGATGGCGGAAAAATTCGGGGTGGAGAACGTTACGTGGCGACCAGCCGGGTAAATGATCGGGAGGATAAATGATGACGACCACGCCGCTGACCAGCCTGGGTCACATCGACTACGGCATCGATTCACTCTTTGGCCGCATCACTAAAAGTGCCGAGTGCCAGGTAGGCCTCGAGCCCGTTGAGAATGAGCCAAACCGCTTTGCCTTGCGCGTGCATGCGCCTTTGCCAGAAGACCTGGAGAAGGCGAATACAGTCTTGGTCAACGTGGACGGGCGACGACTTGGCGGCGTGATACGACATACCGAGCGGCTGGATGATGACAGCCTGAAACTGGAAGTGGAGCCCAAATAGGCTCCACTTTTTTTTGCGCTGCTATTTTTTTGGAGCCGCGCATTTGCAACCTTCACTGCTGCATGCTTCACCGTTTGCATGATGGTGGGCGCAAGCGTCGCAACAGTAATGCTTGCCGTGGCGCGCAATGGAATGTTCGCCGAGCTTGCACGAACATTGAGGGCAATCGCAGGTCTTTTCGGGCATGGGTCTGACTCCTTGAGTAGTGGTTGTCGGAGGGCCGCGTAGAGCGCCGGAATTACCAGTGTAGAAGTTGTCGCGGCGGAGTGCGGCAATAGCGGGAAAATGATTGGGTCACAGACGCCTTCGCGAGCAGGCTCGCTCCTACAGGGATTGAATACATCCGCACAATCGGGTCGGATTGGAGGCCGCCTTCGCGGGCAAGCCTCGCTCCCACAGGGATTTTGGTATATCCGCAGAAATGCAGTCGGATTCGAGCCGCCATCGCGGCAAGTCGCTCTCCTGCACACTACCCAAAAAAAATGCCCCGATCTCACGACCGGGGCATTTCCATTTCAGCAACTAACCCAGACCCTTAGTGAGCAACCGCCCCACTCGCCCCAAGCCCAGTCTGCGAGCGAACAAATTGCGGGAAGAACAGCGCCCGCTCATTGTCCGCAGCCTTGGACTTGTCAGTAATCGAGAAGAACCAAATACCCACAAACGCAATGATCATCGAAAACAACGCCGGGTACTCATACGGGAAGATCGCCTTCTCGTTATGCAGAATCTGCACCCAAATAGTTGGCCCAAGCACCATCAAACCAACGGCACTGATCAGACCCAGCCAGCCGCCAATCATCGCACCACGCGTAGTCAGGTTCTTCCAGTACATCGAAAGCAACAACACCGGGAAGTTACAGCTCGCCGCGATGGAGAACGCCAGGCCAACCATGAATGCGATGTTCTGGCTTTCGAACAGAATGCCCAGACCAATCGCCAGCACTGCCAAAGCAATCGTGGTGATCTTCGAGACGCGGATTTCATCCTTCTCGTTGGCCTTGCCCTTCTTGATCACGCTGGCATAAAGGTCATGGGACACCGCCGATGCACCGGCCAGGGTCAGACCGGCAACCACTGCCAGAATGGTCGCAAACGCCACCGCCGAGATGAAGCCCAGGAAGATGCTGCCACCGACCGCATTGGCCAGGTGCACCGCCGCCATGTTGTTACCGCCCAACAGTGCGCCCGCCGCGTCTTTAAACGCCGGGTTGGTGCTTACCAGCAGGATCGCGCCGAAGCCGATGATGAAGGTCAGGATGTAGAAGTAACCAATGAAACCGGTTGCGTACAGCACGCTCTTGCGTGCTTCTTTCGCGTCACTCACGGTGAAGAAGCGCATCAGAATGTGCGGCAGGCCAGCGGTACCGAACATCAGCGCCAGGCCCAGCGAGAAGGCCGAAATCGGATCTTTCACCAGACCGCCCGGGCTCATGATCGCTTCACCTTTAGGGTGAACCTTGATCGCCTCGGTAAACAGTGCGTTGAAGTCGAAGTTGACGCTCTTCATCACCATCAGCGCCATGAAGGAGGCGCCGGACAGCAGCAGCACAGCCTTGATGATCTGCACCCAAGTGGTCGCCAGCATGCCGCCAAACAGCACGTACATGCACATCAGGATACCGACGAGAATGACCGCAACGTGGTAGTCGAGACCGAACAGCAACTGAATCAGTTTGCCCGCACCGACCATCTGCGCGATCAGGTAGAACGCCACCACCACCAGCGAACCGCACGCGGACAGCGAACGGATCTGGGTTTGCCCAAGTCGGTAGGACGCCACGTCGGCAAAGGTGTACTTGCCCAGGTTACGCAGGCGCTCGGCGATCAGGAACAGAATGATCGGCCAGCCCACGAGGAAGCCGATCGAGTAGATCAGGCCGTCATAACCGGAGGTGAACACCAGCGCGGAAATACCCAGGAAGGATGCCGCAGACATGTAGTCACCGGCAATCGCCAGACCGTTCTGGAAGCCGGTGATCTTGCCGCCGGCCGCATAGTAGTCGGCGGCCGAGTTGTTTTTCTTCGACGCCCAGTAAGTGATGTACAGGGTCGCGCCGACAAACGCCACGAACATCAGGATCGCGGCGACGTTCAGCGGTTGTCTGGCCACTGCACCGGTCAGGGCGTCAGCCGCCCAGGCACCGGGTGCAAATGCTGCGATGCTCAATAGAGCCATTAGACGCCGGATCATTGCTGAGCCTCCTTGAGAATCGCATTGTTCAGGTCGTCGAATTCGCCATTGGCGCGTTTCACGTAGATGCCGGTCAGGACGAAGGCTGAGAGAATCAGCCCGATACCAATCGGTATGCCCCAGGTAATGGAAGACTCAGGGCTGATCTTCGCGCCCAATATATGCGGCCCATAAGCAATCAGAAGGATGAATCCGGAGTAAAGCCCAAGCATGATCGCCGAAAGAATCCAGGCGAACTTTTCTCGCTTACTAACCAGCTCCTTGAAGCGGGGGCTGTTTTGAATCGAGAGGTAAATGCTGTCGTTCATTGTTTTTATCCTCGCAGCACAGATGAAGTTGTAACGTCATCCACTTTATGCGGCTGCGGGACAGGTTCCAGACGACCTTAGTATTAGAACGACATGACCCATGCGCCAATTTCCAGCATGCACAAATAAATGTAGGAGTGAGCCTGCTCGCGATTGCGTTGTGTCAGACGACGATCCAGTCATCTGACAGATTGCTATCGCGAGCAGGCTCACTCCTACAAGGGGTCGCAGATGTAGGGTTATTTAGTCCAGTCAGCCACACGCTCCGGATGCTTGGCCACCCACGCCTTGGCCGCCGCGTCAGGCTTGGCACCGTCCTGAATCGCCAGCATCACTTCGCCGATTTCATCTTTCGAGGACCACTGGAAGTTCTTCAGGAACTTCGCCACTTCCGGCGCCTTGGCTTCCAGTTCCTTGCTGCCGATGTTGTTCACGGTCTCTGCCGCGCCGTACACGCCTTTCGGATCGTCGAGGAAACGCAATTTCCACTTGGCGAACATCCAGTGCGGCACCCAGCCGGTGACAGCGATGGATTCGTTTTTCTTCTCGGCACGGGTCAGCTCGGCAATCATGCCAGCGCCGGAGCTGGCCTTGAGTTGATAACTGGTCAGACCATAGTCCTTTATGGCCTGATCGGTCTTGAGCATCACACCCGAACCGGCGTCGATGCCCACAATGCGATTCTTGAAGGTGTCGTCGGTTTTCAGGTCTTCGATGGATTTGGCCTTGACGTACTCGGGCACGATCAGACCGATTTTTGCGTCCTTGAAGTTCGGGCCATAATCGACGACCTGGTCCTTGTTCTTGGTCCAGTAATCGCCGTGTGTGACCGGCAGCCAGGCCGACATCATGGCATCAAGTTTCCCGGTGGCCACGCCTTGCCACATGATCCCGGTGGCGACCGCTTGCAGTTTCACATCGTAATCGAGCTTTTGCCTGATCACTTCGGCCGCGACGTGGGTGGTCGCGACACTGTCGGACCAGCCGTCAACGTAGCCAATGGTCACAGCCCCTTTCGCGGCCAGGGCTTGGGCGGAGCCAACCGCAAGCACCAGAGCGGCACCCGCGCCTAAAAGTCGTCGAATCTTCATCGTTACTTCCCCGAAAGTGCTGCGCCCGACGAATGCCGAGCCGCGTCAACGTATTGTCATGGTGCTCAGCGCCTCCATCACGCTCACCGCAAACTCGTTCAACATCAGCGGAGTACTGACGCTTTTGATCATCAACCCGACGCCAATGGCGACCTGCTCTGCCAACGACCTCAAAACATCGAGAAACGACATCAGAAAGCCATTAATGGTGATCGCCATCAGCGCAGCGGTCGATCCGCCCGAACTTTGCATGTCAAAATCGTGCAGACCACCCAAGCGAGTGTTAAATGCAGGTAACATGCGCCGCTTTGCTCCCAGACGGCCTGACCATGCCCGCCACATCCCGCTTTCCGTTTCTTGCTTATTTATTCGCCTGCCTGCTGGGGCTTTTCGCCCTCATTGGCTTTTGGTATGGACTCGGCAAACCGGTGGTTATGCCGGACGTGGCAAGCGCGACGCACAAGCTGCAATGCGCCTCTTACACGCCATTCGACAAAGATCAATCACCGTTCGACGTGCCATTCAAATTGCGCCCCGAGCGCATGGATGCCGATCTGGCATTGCTGGCCACGCGCTTCGAATGCATCCGCACTTACTCCATGACCGGCCTGGAGGCCTTGCCTGATCTGGCGCGCAAGCACGGTTTGAAATTGATGATCGGCGCGTGGGTCAACAGCAATGCGGTGGACACCGAAAAAGAAGTCGACTTGCTGATTGCTTCTGCCAACGCCAACGCCGATGTGGTCACGTCGGTGATCGTCGGCAACGAAACCTTGCTGCGCAAGGAAATCACCGGCGCGCAGCTGGCAAGGCTGATCAACAAGGTCAAAAGCCAGGTCAAGCAACCGGTCACCTATGCCGATGTCTGGGAGTTCTGGCTGAAACACCCGGAAGTCGCCCCGGCGGTGGATTTCCTGACCATTCACTTGTTGCCGTATTGGGAAGACGATCCGTCGAACATCGACGCCGCGCTGCAGCACGTCGCCGAAGTACGCCAGGTTTTTGGCAACAAGTTCGCTCCCAAGGATGTGGTGATCGGTGAAACCGGCTGGCCAAGCGAAGGCCGACAACGCGAAACCGCCCTGCCGAGCCGCGTCAATGAAGCCAAGTTCATTCGCGGTTTCGTCATCATGGCGGAGCAGGAAGGCTGGCGTTACAACCTGATCGAAGCCTTCGACCAGCCGTGGAAACGTGCCAGTGAAGGTGCGGTCGGCGGTTACTGGGGTCTGTTTGATGCCGATCGCCAGGACAAAGGCGTGCTGGCCGGGCCGGTGTCGAACGTACCTTATTGGTCGCAATGGCTGGCGGTGGGTGGCTTGATCTTCGTCGGCACGCTGCTGCTCGGCGGCCGAGTGCGTAGCACCCGCGCCGCATTGGTGCTGCCGCTGCTGGCTGCTTTGGCTGCCTGCGCGCTTGGCGCCTGGGGAGATCTGGCGCGGGTGACCACGCGGTTTGCCAGCGAATGGCTGTGGGTCGCACTGCTGACCGGGCTGAATTTGCTGGTGCTGGCGCATGCCGCGCTCACCTTGAGTACCCGCGAAGGATGGCGTGGACGTGCATTCGCGGTGCTGGAACGCCGGGCTGGCTGGCTGGTGGCCGCCGCAGGTTTCGCTGCTGCAGTCACCATGCTTGAGCTGGTGCTCGACCCACGTTATCGCAGCTTTCCGAGCGTCGCATTCATCCTTCCGGCGCTGGTATACCTGTGCCGTCCGGTGAATGTGCCGCGTCGGGAAATTGCCCTGCTGACCTTCATCGTTGGAGCGGGCATTGCGCCGCAGTTGTATCGCGAAGGTTTGCTGAATCAGCAGGCGTGGGGCTGGGCGCTGGTGAGTGTGTTGATGGTGGTTGCGTTGTGGCGATGCTTGCGGGTTCGCAAGGTCTGATTTGCAGCGCAGCTTCTGACCCCATCGCTGGCAAGCCAGCTCCTACATGGATATACGCTTGCCATAAATCCTGTAGGAGCCGGCTTGCTGGCGATAGATTTGCAGCGCAGCTTCTGACCCCATCGCTGGCAAGCCAGCTCCTACACGGTGTGCGATGCGCATGAATCCTGTAGGAGCCGGCTTGCTGGCGATGCGATTCTTCAAACGCCGCGGGGCGCCCGCACCAACCGCAACCCGGCAATCACCACCGCAAACACCGCCAGCGTCGTGTTATACAGCGCCAGTGCCGGCAGCCCGAACACCAGAGCCAACACCGCGAGCCACCATCCGGCCCGCCCAGGAATCACAAAACCGATAATGGCCGCCGCCAGTGCCGAATAGCCGAGAATCTGGAAGTGGATCATCAAGCCCAGATTCGAGCGAACGATGCATTCCCAACGGCTGGCCTCGTCCACGCAGACGCCGACCCACTGCGCATCCTCCATGAAACCATAGCGTGCGCCATAACTGGCGGCCAGCCATAATGGCAGCAGAACAAGCAGTAGAATCACGGGTAAACGGCGGGACATGGCACACTCCAACGATACGAAAACGGCGGCCAGCTTAATCGCCCGGCAGCTTTAAGCAAACGCACGTAACAGATAAATAGTCACGAAATAGCTGCAAAGTGTATCGTCCAGCTACTATTACTCCGAATTAGGCCTGATGGGTGCCGTTCCATGGCACTTGGCGCAACCCCGGCGGTCATAGCCTGCAACTTTTATCGGCACCTTTCCTCTTAGGGATCTAGTCATGCTCCGTTCCTTGCGCTTCGCCGCCTTATTTGGCGGCCTTATTTTGAGTGCGTCCGCACTGGCGGTCGACATCGACGCCGCCAGTTATGGCTACCCCTTGACCAACCCGTTCGAGGCGACCATTGCCACGACACCTCCGGACCTGCGTCCGGAGCTGCCGCTGGACGATGACATCGATCAGGAGGATCGCAGCGTCACTTTGCGCCCGGAGCGTGAGTTCGAACTGCCGGACAACTTCTGGTCAGTCAAGAAACTCACCTATCGCATTGCGACCCAGGATAAAGCCGCCCCGCTGATCTTCCTGATTGCCGGCACGGGTGCACGCTATGACAGCAGCCTCAACGAGTACTTGAAGAAGCTGTATTACAAGGCCGGTTATCACGTGGTGCAATTGTCGTCGCCGACCAGCTTCGACTTCATCAGCTCTGCATCGCGCTTCGCCACGCCAGGTATCACCAAGGAAGATGCCGAAGACATGTATCGGGTAATGCAGGCCGTCAGGGCGCAAAACCCCAACGTGCCGGTGACAGATTACTACCTGACCGGTTACAGCCTCGGCGCCCTCGATGCGGCATTCGTCGCGCACCTGGATGAAACCCGTCGCAGCTTCAACTTCAAGAAAGTTCTGCTACTCAATCCGCCGGTCAACCTGTACACCTCGATCACCAACCTCGACCGGCTGGTGCAGACCGAGGTCAAGGGCATCACCGACAGCACCACTTTTTACGAATTGGTGCTGAGCAAGCTGACCCGCTACTTCCAGCAGAAGGGTTACATCGACCTCAATGACGCCTTGCTCTACGACTTTCAGCAGTCCAAGCAACACTTGAGCAACGAGCAGATGGCGATGCTGATCGGCACCTCGTTCCGCTTCTCGGCGGCCGACATTGCCTTCACGTCCGACCTGATCAACCGTCGCGGCCTGATCACGCCACCCAAGCATCCGATTACCCAGGGCACCAGCCTCACGCCGTTCCTCAAGCGTGCCTTGCAGTGCGACTTCGACTGCTACATCACCGAGCAGGTCATCCCGATGTGGCGCGCGCGCACCGACGGCGGCAGCCTGTTGCAGCTGATCGACCAGGTAAGCCTGTATGCCCTCGAAGATTACCTGCGCGACAGCCCGAAAATCGCGGTCATGCACAACGCCGATGACGTGATCCTCGGCCCTGGCGACCTCGGTTTCCTGCGCAAGACCTTTGGCGACCGTTTGACCGTTTACCCATTGGGCGGCCATTGCGGCAACCTAAATTACCGCGTCAACAGCGACGCCATGCTGGAGTTTTTCCGTGGCTAAACATCTCCTGCTTATCGCAGCGCTACTCTGTGCAGGCGTCGCCAATGCCGACAACAGCAAAGCCAATGCGCCGGTTGTGATCGACAACGACGGTTTCAAGGAACCGCTGAGCAAACTCAAGTTCAACCCGGGCCTCGACCAGCGTGAGTTCGAACGTTCGACGCTCAACGCGTTGAACGTTTACGACCCGCTGGAAGAGTGGAACCGTCGGGTTTATCACTTCAACTACCGTTTCGACCAATGGGTGTTCCTGCCCGTCGTCGATGGTTATCGCTACATCACGCCGAGCTTCTTGCGCACCGGCGTCAGCAACTTCTTCAACAACCTCGGCGACGTGCCGAACCTGATGAACAGCCTGCTGCAGTTCAAGGGCAAGCGGTCGATGGAAACCACTGCACGTCTGTTGCTCAACACCACCGTCGGCATCGCCGGGCTGTGGGACCCGGCCACCGCCATGGGCCTGCCGCGCCAGAGCGAAGACTTCGGCCAGACACTGGGTTTCTACGGCGTGCCGGGCGGTGCCTACTTCGTGCTGCCAATCCTGGGACCATCCAACATCCGCGATACCGGCGGCCTGGCGGTGGATTTCACGGCCGAGTCGGCCATCAACTTCCTCAACGTCGCCGAAGTCAGCTCCAACCATCCTGAACTGTGGTTGTTGCGCAGCATCGACAAACGCAACCAGACCAGCTTCCGCTACGGCCAGCTGAACTCGCCGTTCGAATACGAGAAGGTGCGTTACGTTTACACCGAGTCGCGCAAGTTGCAGATCGCCGAGTAAATCATCGGCAATAAAAAAGGCCATTCGATGCGAGTCGAATGGCCTTTTTTTATAGATTTTTGCATACGCCTAACTTTGTAGGAGCAAGCTTGCTCGCGATAGCGGTGGTCCAGTCAACATTGATGTCGACTGACACTGCCTCATCGCGAGCAGGCTCACTCCTACAGGTGGACAGTGCCAGGCTTCAGCCCTTCGCCGCTTTCCAGATCTTGCTCACAACCATCACCACCGCCAGCACCGCAGCGCCTGCGACAATCCCCGCCACCGCGTTCAGCAACGTCGGCACGATAAACCCTGCACCACCCGCCCCCGCGCTGACGCTTTCGATCCAGTGATGAACGACTGGTATGCCGTGGGTCAGAATCCCGCCGCCAACCAGGAACATTGCGGCCGTGCCGATCACCGACAGGCTTTTCATCATGTACGGCGCCGCGCGCAAAATGCCGTTGCCGATGCTTTTGGCCATCTGGCCGGGCTTCTGCGTCAGCCACAGGCCGAGGTCGTCGAGCTTGACGATGCCCGCCACCAGGCCGTAAACGCCCACGGTCATGACAATCGCAATACCTGACAGCACGAGTACTTGCTGGGTCAGCGAAGCGCCAGCCACAGTGCCCAGGGTGATGGCGATGATTTCTGCCGACAGAATGAAGTCGGTGCGGATTGCACCCTTGATCTTGTCTTTCTCGAACGCCACCAGATCGACTGCCGGATTGGCCACCGCCTCGACCAGATTTGCGTGTTCAGCCCTGTCTTCGGTTTTGCTGTGCAAGAATTTGTGTGCGAGTTTTTCAAAACCCTCGTAACACAGGTAAGCGCCGCCGATCATCAGTAGCGGCGTGACCAGCCACGGAACGAACGCGCTGATTGCCAGCGCCGAAGGCACAAGGATCAGTTTATTGAGAAACGAACCCTTGGCCACCGCCCACACCACGGGAATTTCCCGCTCGGCACGCACGCCGGAGACTTGCTGGGCATTGAGTGCCAGGTCGTCGCCGAGCACACCCGCGGTCTTTTTCGCGGCCATTTTGGTCATTAACGCCACATCGTCGAGCACTGCGGCGATGTCGTCGATCAGCAACAGCAAGCTGCTTCCTGCCATGAATGTGATGTCCTTCAAAAGTGAATGCCGGGCAGCATAGCGCGGCCGGCGTTGCTCGGGGCATTCTTGAGCGTCTGACGAGGCCGGTGCTACCATGCGCCACCGCCAGAACAGGCAAGGAACCCCTTGGTTTATGAGCACTATCCGCGAGCGCAACAAACAACTGATCCTGCGTGCCGCCAGTGAAGAATTTGCCGACAAGGGCTTCGCTGCGACCAAAACCAGTGATATCGCAGCCAAGGCGGGATTGCCCAAGCCCAATGTCTACTACTACTTCAAATCCAAGGAAAACCTCTATCGCGAGGTCCTTGAAAGCATCATCGAACCGATTCTGCAGGCTTCGACACCGTTCAACGCCGACGGTGCCCCGAGTGAAGTACTGAGCGGCTACATTCGTTCGAAAATCCGCATCTCGCGCGATCTACCGTTTGCTTCGAAGGTGTTCGCCAGCGAAATCATGCACGGCGCCCCGCACCTGAGTGCAGACCTGGTTGAACAGCTCAACGGCCAGGCGAAACACAACATCGACTGCATCCAGACCTGGATCGACCGCGGCCAGATCGCCCCCATCGACCCTAATCACCTGATGTTCAGCATCTGGGCCGCGACCCAGACGTATGCCGACTTCGACTGGCAGATCACTGCGATCACCGGCAAGGCCAAGCTGGATGAAGAGGATTACGAAGCGGCGGCGCAGACGATCATTCGGTTGGTGCTGAAGGGGTGTGAGCCGGACTGAAAGACAGCATGGCCCCAATCGCGAGCAAGCTCACTCCTACCTATGAAACGCTTTCCCTTGTAGGAGTGAGCCTGCTCGCGATGGCCGCGACTCGGTTTGACCTCAAACCCAAATAGCATCCCACAGCGGATAGTCCCCCAGCTTGGCCACCAGCCCGGCCCTTAAAGGATTAGCCACCACATACCGCGCCATTTTCACCAAATCCTCATCCCGTCGTAATGCTCGGTCGTGAAAGCCTCGTTGCCAGAGACTCGTCGTTCGACCAGTCGTTAGCTTTACCGCCTTGGTGCTGAGCGATTTGGTCTTTTGCATCAGCTCACTCAACGACCCCTGCTGTAATTCAATCAACCAGTGAAAGTGATCGGGCATGACCACCCATGCCAGTGAGTTGGCAAAACCCTGGTCATGCGCAGCGCGAAATTGAGCGACCACCAATCGGCCGATAACAACATCGTTGAAGACAGGCTCCCTATCGTGCGTGTTGGTGGTGAGCAGGTAGATTCGATTGGCTTCGGCGTAGCGCCCGGCTCGCAATCGGTGTGCAGCAGGTGAGTCTGGCATTCCTTTGCCTCCCATGATCAATCATGAGAAGACTAGCTCTGTGAATTCAAGCGGGAGGCCAAACTGTTGGCCGGATGTGTCTGGAGATAGCTATCGCGAGCAGGCTCACTCCTACAGGGATTTGTGATGTTCAGACCTTTTCTGTCCAGCCACGATCCTTGTAAGAGTGAGCCTGCTCGCGATAGCAATTGGTCAGTCACTACCCAATCAAGCACTCACCCCCGCATCCGCCCGCAACCCCAACGCCTCGATCGCACTGATCGCGCACTGTTCGTCGACATCCGACAGATCGCCGCTGATGCCTACCGCCCCCAGCACTTTCCCGTCCTGATCACGTATCAACACCCCACCCGGGGCCGGCACGACGCTGCCCTGTCCCAGGCTGTTCAAAGCGGCGATAAATGCAGGACGTTGCTGGGCGTCCAGCGCCAGCAGGCGTGAGCCTTTGCCGAGCGCGATGGCGCCCCAGGCTTTGCCGATGGCGATTTGCGGGCGTAACAGGCTGGCGCCGTCTTCGCGCTGCAGGCTGAGCAGGTGCCCGCCCGCGTCCAGCACGGCAATGGTCAAGGGGGCCGCGGAGACTGCGCGGCCGGCGGAGATGGCCTGACTGGTCAGGTTGACTGCAACGTTCAAGGTTAAAGCGCTCATGGTGCTGTCCTGATTTTGTTATAGGAAAAGCCGTTGTCCTGCGCTCAAGTGACGCAGGCCGATGCAACAAATAGAACACAATGACTTATTATTTTGTATACAATAATTATCGAAAAACGCCACATGCGACGAAAAGCCACAGCAGGACAGGCTTCCGACGAATGAAACATGCGCTTGAGAAAATGGATTGACCTGCGCCGTCCGCCGTGAATACACTCTGCGCAAAGCCACTTGTATACAATTACAAAACGTAAGAGGCACAAAACTATGAGCAAAATGAGAGCAATCGAAGCCGCCGTTCTGGTGATGCGCCGCGAAGGGGTTGATACCGCTTTTGGCATCCCGGGCGCCGCGATCAACCCGCTGTACAACGCCTTGCAGAAGGTCGGTGGCATCGATCACGTCCTCGCTCGCCACGTTGAAGGCGCCTCGCACATGGCTGAGGGTTACACCCGCACCAAGGCCGGCAACATCGGCGTGTGCATCGGCACTTCCGGCCCTGCCGGCACGGACATGGTCACCGGGCTTTACAGCGCCTCGGCCGACTCGATCCCGATTCTGTGCATCACCGGGCAAGCGCCCCGCGCCCGTATGCACAAGGAAGACTTCCAGGCTGTCGATATCACCGCCATCGTCAAGCCAGTGACCAAGTGGGCAACCACCGTCATGGAACCGGGCCAGGTGCCTTATGCGTTCCAGAAAGCCTTTTATGAAATGCGCTCCGGCCGTCCAGGCCCTGTGCTGATCGACCTGCCATTCGACGTGCAGATGGCTGAAATCGAATTCGACATCGACGCTTACCAGCCGCTGCCACTGGCCAAGCCGAGCGCGACCCGTATTCAGGTCGAGAAAGCCTTGGCCCTGCTAGATCAAGCCGAGCGCCCGTTGCTGGTGGCCGGTGGTGGCATCATCAATGCCGACGCCAGCGACTTGCTGGTCGAGTTCGCCGAGCTGACCGGCATCCCGGTTATTCCGACCCTGATGGGCTGGGGCACGATCCCGGACGATCACCCGCTGATGGTCGGCATGGTTGGTTTGCAGACTTCGCATCGCTACGGCAACGCGACGATGCTCAAATCTGACGTAGTGCTGGGCATTGGTAACCGCTGGGCCAACCGTCACACCGGTTCGATCGACGTCTACACCGAAGGCCGCAAGTTCATTCACGTCGACATCGAAGGCACGCAGATCGGCCGCGTATTCACCCCGGACCAGGGCATCGTCTCCGACGCCGCTGCCGCGCTGACCGTGTTCATCGAAGTCGCTCGCGAGTGGCAAGCCGCCGGCAAACTGAAAAACCGCAGCGCCTGGCTGCAAGACTGCCAGCAGCGCAAAGCCAGCCTGCACCGCAAGACTCACTTCGACAACGTGCCGGTCAAGCCGCAACGCGTGTACGAAGAGATGAACCAGGTGTTCGGCAAAGACACCTGCTACGTCAGCACCATCGGTCTGTCGCAGATTGCCGGCGCGCAGTTCCTGCACGTCTACAAGCCGCGTCACTGGATCAACTGCGGTCAGGCCGGCCCGTTGGGCTGGACCATTCCGGCAGCGCTGGGCGTGGTCAAGGCCGATCCGACGCGCAAGGTTGTCGCGCTCTCGGGCGACTATGATTTCCAGTTCATGATCGAAGAATTGGCAGTGGGCGCGCAGTTCAAGCTGCCGTACATCCACGTGGTCGTGAACAACTCGTATCTGGGCTTGATCCGTCAGGCGCAGCGCGGTTTTGACATGGACTACTGCGTGCAGCTGTCCTTCGACAACCTCAACGCACCGGAGCTCAACGGCTACGGTGTCGATCACGTCGCGGTCGCCGAAGGCCTCGGCTGCAAGGCATTGCGTGTGTTCGAACCGTCCGAGATCCAGCCTGCCCTGCGCAAGGCTCAGGAAATGATCGAAGAGTTCAAGGTGCCGGTAATCGTCGAGATTATTCTGGAGCGCGTGACTAACATTTCCATGGGTACCGAGATCAACGCGGTCAACGAATTTGAAGACTTGGCGTTGGTCGGCAACGACGCGCCGACTGCGATTTCGATGCTTGATTAACTGCTGATCGCTCCCTCTGTAGGAGCGAGGCTTTTGTGGCGAGGGGATTTATCCCCGTTAGGCTGCGAAGCAGTCGTGAACCTCGTGTGCGGTGTACCTGATACGCCGCAGTTTTCAGTTTTGAGGCCGCTTCGCGCCCTGACGGGGATAAATCCCCTCGCCACACAAGC
>NZ_JMCL01000066.1 GCF_000690905.1 Pseudomonas sp. Ant30-3
GCTTGCCCCCGTTGGGTTTCGAAGCGACCCCATCATTCTTCCAGAAATACCGCGCGAGCAGGTCTGACGACGGCTTCGCCGCCGAACGGGGGCAAGCCCCCTCGCCACAGGAAAATCCTCATCACAGGCAAGCCCTTCAATAAAAGCAAGTCCCCTGACCACAATCGTCGGCGACGACTCCCGGACATTGACCCGCTCCCACGCGATGCGTAGCCTTGCGCCTTCGAGGTTCTTCGGCACTTGCCGAAGCTAAGAAGGGAACGCGGTCAATGCCGCGGCTGCCCCCGCAACTGTGAACGGTGCTGTTCGCTGCCACGCCACTGCAGATCCTGTCCTACGGGTCCGCGGGAAGGCGCAGCGAATGCAAGGCCCAACGGCCGGCACACCGTCAGCCAGGAGACCTGCCTCGACACAGATTCTCACTACAACCGGGCGGGGTGATCCGGTGGCGAACTCTTCCGCGCGCGTCTGTCGCAGCGATTGTCGTCCCGTATGCCCGCCACCTTGCGATAGGGCATCCGATGAAAACACTGGCCAAACTTCCCGTCACCATCGTTACCGGTTTCCTCGGCTCGGGCAAAACCACCTTGCTGCGGCACATGCTCGACAATGCTCAGGGTCGTCGCATTGCGGTGATCGTCAACGAGTTTGGCGAGCTGGGCATCGACGGCGAAATCCTCAAGCAATGTTCGATCGGCTGCACCGAAGAAGAAGCCAACGGCCGCGTCTATGAACTGGCCAACGGCTGCCTGTGCTGCACGGTTCAGGAAGAGTTCTTCCCGGTCATGCGTGAGCTGGTTGCCCGTCGCGGCGACCTCGATCACATCCTCATCGAAACCTCGGGCCTGGCCCTGCCGAAACCATTGGTGCAAGCCTTCCAGTGGCCGGAAATCCGCAGCGCCTGCACGGTTGATGCGGTGATCACCGTGGTCGACAGCCCGGCCGTTGCCGCCGGCACTTTCGCGGCGTTCCCGGATCAGGTGGATGCCCAGCGCAAACTCGACCCAAATCTGGACCACGAATCGCCGCTGCATGAGTTGTTCGCCGATCAACTGGCGAGTGCCGACCTGGTGATCCTCAACAAGTCCGATCTGATCAGCCCCGAAGACCTCGCTCGCGTCCGCCTGGAAGTCGCCGAAGAATTGCCGCCCGCCGTCAAGGTCATCGAAGCCAGCAGCGGCCGCGTGCCACTGGACGTACTGATCGGCCTCGGCGCCGGTTCCGAAGAACACATCGACAGCCGCCACAGCCATCACGATCATCACCATGAAGGTGAAGACGATCACGACCACGATGCCTTCGACTCCATCTCGATCGAACTGCCGCAAGCCGACGAAAGCCTGCTGCTGGATGCGCTGACGCAACTGGTGGTCAAGCACGGCATTCTGCGCGTGAAAGGGTTCGCGGCGATCCCGAACAAACCGATGCGCCTGCTGATTCAGGGCGTGGGTACGCGGTTTGACAAGCATTTCGACCGCAAGTGGGGCGCCGATGAAGCGCGCACCACGCGCCTGGTGCTGATCGGTCAGGAACTCGACGCCGCGTTGCTTGAAGCGCAACTGCGCGCCGCGCTCAGCGTTTAAAGCCATGCACCTGCTCAGGACCCAGCCCGGGGGCTTCGTCTCGGACGACAACATTGCCGACCTTGGCCAGACGCCCGCCGAACTGGTGATCCTGTGCAGCGGTGATTCCAGCCTCGCGTTGCTCGCGGAAGCGGCGCAGCAATTGCCCGATGATTACCCGAGCGTTCGCTTGGCCAATCCGATGCAGGTGCAAAATCATGCGTCGGTGGATTTGTACGTCGATGACGTGCTGCGCCACGCCAAGGTCATTCTGATTTCCCTGCACGGCGGCATCGGCTATTGGCGTTACGGCGTCGAGCGTCTGGTCGAGCTGGCCGCGCGCGGCGTGCAGCTGATTCTGGTGCCGGGTGATGATCGCCCGGACCCGGAGCTTAGCGACCTCAGCACCGTGAATGCGGAAGATCGCGATCGCCTCTGGCAGTTTTTGCGTCAGGGCGGAATGAACAATGCTTTGGACTTCTTTCATTGCCTGGCGAGCGGTTGGCTTGGTCGCGATTACGCCTGGGCCGAGCCGCAAACCCTGCCGCGCTCGGCGATTTACCATCCGCGCAAAAGCCCTGCGAACCTGAGTGACTGGCAAGGCGAATGGCAGCCCGGTCAAGCCGTGGCGGCGGTGCTGTTTTATCGCTCGCACTTGCAGGCCGCGAACACTGCGTTCATCGATGTCTTTTGCCAGCGCCTGCAAGCGGCCGGCCTCAATCCGTTGCCGATTGCCGTGGCCAGTCTGAAAGAACCCGGCTGCCTGACGGTGGTCGAGGACTGGCTTGATGAGGTTGGCGCCAGTGTCATTCTCAATACCACCGGTTTCGCCCAGTCCAGCCCTGAAGCGCCGCATTTGCGACCCTTTCGCCGCAATATTCCGGTTATTCAGGCGATTTGCGCGCAGGACAACGAGCCCGGCTGGCGCGCCAGCGAACAGGGCCTTGGCCCCCGTGACCTGGCGATGCACATTGCGCTGCCGGAACTGGACGGGCGAATCATCAGCCGCCCGATCAGCTTCAAGGATCTGGCGTGGCGCAGCGAGCGCAGTCAGTCGGACGTGGTGTGCTATCGGGCCCAGCCCGAGCGCATGGATTTTGTCGCTGAACTGGCGCGGCGCTGGGTTGATCTGGCGCGTGTACCCAACACGGAAAAACGCATCGCCCTGATCCTCGCCAACTACCCGACCCGCGACGGACGCATCGGCAATGGCGTCGGTCTCGACACCCCGGCGGCGGCGCTGAATATCCTGCGGGCGTTGCATCAGCAAGGTTACCCGCTGCCGGCCGAACTGCCGGACAGTGGCACCGCGTTGATCCAGCAATTGCTCGGCGGCGTCAGCAATGACCTCGACACCCTCGATCAGCGTCCCTGCCATCAAAGCCTTCCGCTTGATGACTACCTGCAGATGTTCGACGCGTTGCCGCAGGCCAATCGCCAAGCCGTGCTGGACCGTTGGGGCCCGCCGGACAGCGATCCGATGTACCGTGGCGGACGGATGATGATCGCCGGGCTACGCTTTGGCCTGACCTTCGTCGGGATCCAGCCAGCGCGCGGTTATCAGGTCGACCCGAGTGCGGTGTATCACGACCCTGATCTGGTGCCACCACATGGTTATCTGGCGTTCTATTTCTGGCTGCGAAACACCTACGGTGCCCACGCGGTAATCCATGTCGGCAAGCATGGCAACCTCGAATGGCTGCCGGGCAAGGGTGTCGGGCTCTCGGAGCACTGCTGGCCGGATGCGTTGCTCGGACCGATGCCGAACATTTATCCATTCATCGTCAACGATCCGGGCGAGGGCGCACAGGCCAAGCGCCGCACGCAAGCAGTCATCATCGACCACCTGATGCCGCCGCTGACCCGCGCCGAAACCTATGGTCCGCTGCGCAACCTCGAACTGTTGGCTGACGAATATTACGAAGCGCAACTGCTCGATCCGCGCCGTGCCCGGGAATTGCAGCGCGACATTCTGCAACTGGTGCGCGACACGCACATCGATCGCGAACTGCAACTGGACGAGCGGCTCGACAGCGATGCCGATGCGGCGATCTGGCTGCCGCGACTCGATACGTATCTGTGCGATTTGAAAGAATCGCAAATCCGCGATGGCTTGCACATTTTCGGCGAGTCACCGAGCGGGCGTCTGCGCATCGATACGTTGCTGGCGTTGCTACGCATACCCCGTGGCGACGGGCGTGGCGCGCAGTCGAGTTTATTGCGGGCGTTGGCCAAGGCGTTTGCGTTGGGGTTTGATCCGCTGGATTGTGCGTTGGCCGAGCCGTGGGCTGGGCCGCGGCCTGATGCCTTGTCGGCGGTCAGCGATGAACCTTGGCGGACCGCTGGCGACACCCGCGAACGTCTGGAATTGTTTGCTGCCAAGCTTATCGCGCAGACATTAGCCACCACCGAACTCCCTGCGAATGATCCCCTGTGGCGAGGGGATTTATCCCCGTTGGACTGCGCAGCAGTCCCATTTTCTGGGTCCGCTGCGCGAACCAACGGGGATAAATCCCCTCACCACAATGGCTCGCTCCCGCAGGGACCGGAGTGGGATGAGGTAGCCGCCATCCTCACCCACCTCCGCGAAGTCGTCGCACCTCGCCTCGATGCCTGTGGCCCCGCCGAAATGAGCGGCCTGCTCGACGCCCTCAGCGGCCGTTTCGTCCCGGCCGGGCCGAGCGGGGCACCGAGTCGCGGGCGCCTGGACGTACTGCCGACCGGGCGCAATTTTTACACGGTGGACGTGCGCAACCTGCCGACCACCACGGCGTGGCGGATCGGTTTCCAGTCGGCGAACCTGATTCTGGAGCGGCACCTGCAGGATCACGGTGATCACCTGCGTCAGCTCGGTTTGTCGGTGTGGGGCACAGCGACTATGCGCACCGGCGGTGACGACATTGCCCAAGCCATGGCGCTGATGGGCGTGCGGCCGGTGTGGGCGACGGGCAGTCAGCGGGTCGACGATTTTGAAATTCTGCCGTTGAGCCTGCTCGACCGTCCACGGGTAGACGTGACGCTGCGCGTCTCGGGGTTCTTCCGCGATGCCTTTGCCAATCTGATTCGGTTGTTCGATGCGGCCGTGCAGGCGGTTGCCGGGCTGGATGAACCTGACGACCTAAACCCTCTAGCCGCCAAAGTCCGCGCCGAGCGCGAAGCGTTGCTGCAGTCGGGGCTGGATGAGGAGGCTGCGAGACGACAGGCGGGTTGGCGCATTTTCGGGGCCAAACCCGGTGCTTATGGTGCCGGTGTGCAGGGCGCTATCGACGGACGTCTATGGCAGAGCCGCGAGGACCTGGCCGAGGTGTACCTGAACTGGGGTGGCTACGCCTATGGCGGTGCGGACGAAGGCACCGCCGCCCGCGAACAGTTCGCCCAGCGCCTGAGCCAGGTACAAGCGGTGCTGCACAATCAGGACAACCGCGAGCATGACTTGCTCGATTCGAACGACTATTACCAGTTTCAGGGCGGCATGCTCGCTGCGGTGGAAAGCCTCAGCGGTGAAGCGGCCGCCAGTTACCACGGTGATCACAGCCAGCCGGATCTGCCGAAAATCCGCACCCTGAAAGAAGAGCTGAACCGGGTGATTCGCTCACGCGCGGCCAATCCGAAGTGGATCGACGGGGTGAAACGTCACGGCTATAAAGGCGCGTTTGAACTGGCGGCCACCGTCGACAATCTGTTCGCCTTCGACGCCACCACGCAGTTGATTGACGATCATCAGTACGCGTTGCTCGCGGATGCCTACCTGCTGGATTCGGCAACCCGCGAATTCGTGCGTGAACATAATCCCCACGCCTTGCGGAATATGACCGAACGGATGCTGGAAGCGCAGCAACGCGGGATGTGGAAAGAGCCGGGCGAATACCAGCAAGCGCTGGAGAATTTGCTTTTGGATATTGAAGAAGACAGCTGACACGACACAGATCCCTGTAGGAGCGAGCCTGCTCGCGATAGCGCTGGATCAGTCAATATAAAGGGTGGCTGATCCACCGCTATCGCGAGATGGCTGACACAACACAGATCCCTGTAGGAGCGAGCCTGCTCGCGATAGCGCTGGATCAGTCAATATAAAGGGTGGCTGATCCACCGCCATCGCGAGCAGGCTCGCTCCTACAGGGTCCAAAGTGCCTTTGAGATCACCGACCATGACTGAGAATCAAAGATGACTGACAACCCGCATTTCCCGCTCTCTGCCGTGGTCGGCGCTGACGACCTGAAGCTCGCCCTTTGCCTCACCGCCATCGATCCAAAAATCGGCGGTGTACTGATCGAAGGCCCACGTGGCATGGCCAAATCGACCTTGGCCCGAGGCCTCGCGGACTTGCTCGCCAGCGGCCAATTCGTCACCTTGCCCCTAGGCGCGACCGAAGAGCGGCTGGTCGGCACCCTTGACCTCGACGCGGCCCTTAGCGAAGGCCGCGCGCAATTTTCTCCCGGTGTTCTGGCCAAGGCCGATGGCGGCGTGCTCTACGTGGATGAAGTCAATCTGCTGCCGGATCACCTCGTCGATCTGCTGCTCGACGTCGCTGCCAGCGGCACCAACGTCATCGAGCGCGACGGCATCTCCCATCGCCATTCGGCGAAGTTCGTACTGATTGGCACCATGAACCCGGAAGAGGGCGAATTGCGTCCGCAGTTGCTCGACCGCTTCGGCCTCAACGTCGCACTCGGCGGCCACACGGCACCGGCCGAGCGCAGCCGGATTATCCGCCGTCGACTGGATTTCGACAGCGACCCGCAGCATTTCTGCGCGGAGTGGGAAGGCGAACAGCAAGCGCTGCGCGAGCGCTGCCAACGTGCACGCACGGCGCTGGCCAGCATCCCGCTGGACGACGCCGCACTGGCGCGGATTACCGAGCGCTGTTTCGCGGCAGGTGTCGATGGCCTGCGCGCCGATCTGGTCTGGCTGCGCGCCGCCCGTGCTCACGCTGCCTGGCGGGGAGCGCAGGCGATTGCTGAAGAAGACATCGACGCCGTCGCTGAATTCGCCTTGCGCCATCGTCGGCGCGAACAGTCGCCGCCCGCGCCGCAACAAGGTCAGGCACCTTCTGCGCCACCCTCGAATCCGCAAGAAGGCCAGGGCCAGTGGGGTGAGCTGCCCGCTCAGGCATTGCCCACCGGCGCCCGCCGTGAAGTCCCGAGCTGGCCAAAAAAGCCCTAGGCATTCGCCCTCGTTCAGAAGCGGGGGCGAATGCCAGACCCCGCGCCGGACACCTCGACCAAGGCAAACAGGGCCAGCGTCACATGGCACGCAGTGGCTCGATCAATTGGCCCGCAACCTTGCTCAACGGCCGCCCGCGTCAGCGCGCTGATGTGCAGTTCGAAATGCGCACGCGTTCGCCGCATGAACTGTGGCTGGTTATTGTCGATGCCTCGGCGTCGACCCGCCGGCATCACGCGTTAAGCGACGCCAAGGGTGTGCTCGCGCAATTGTTCGACGATGCCTATCGCCAGCGCGCTCGGCTGGCGCTGCTGACAGCCAGCGGCCACACGCCCACATGGCAGGTGCAAGGGCTGAAAGCCTCGGCGGGATTACGCCAGTGGCTGGATGATTTGGGAGCCGGCGGAGGCACCCCGTTGCTCGCGGCGCTGGATCAGGCGCAGCAATGGCTGAGCGTGCGCCGCAAGCGTTTACCGGCGGAGCAGCAGCGTTTGTTGTTGGTTACAGATGGCCGGGTAAAAGAATGGACGGGGTTGCCGACGCTGGACTGTCCGGGGCTGCTGATTGATATCGAACGCGGGCCGATCAGGTTGGGGCGGGCGCGGCAGTTGGCGGTGGGGCTGGGCGCAGATTATTGCC
Organism: Pseudomonas sp. Ant30-3; assembly: GCF_000690905.1. Lineage (GTDB taxonomy): Bacteria > Pseudomonadota > Gammaproteobacteria > Pseudomonadales > Pseudomonadaceae > Aquipseudomonas. The sequence continues at coordinate 7,366 of NZ_JMCL01000066.1, forward strand.
ATATCGATCAGCTCACGTCGGGCTGAACGCCGCGCCGGTCTCGAGCAGGCCCACTTCAGCACAGAGCGCAAAGCTCACTACGGGTTACTCTCGGCCCGCTCACTGATCGTTCCCACGCTCCGCGTGGTAATGCATCCGGCGACGCTCTGCGTCACGATTGTGCATGGCTGCAGTCCAGCGCTCACTCCGGAACGCGGAGCGTCCCTGGCGGCATCCCCACGCGGAGCGAGGGAACAATCATCAATTTGGAATGCGGACAAACCCACGAGCCAGGCCGGCTATCAGGCCGCCTCGGCGGCTGTGGCGGTAAGCGTCCCGTCGGGAGGCTGAGTGGAGGTTCTGCGCAGTGGGCAACCCGGCATGGATGCCGGGTTAGCTGCCGCCGGCCATGGAAGGCCGATGGCAGCGGGCCCACGGAGCAGGACCGGAGCGAGGGCATGGCGAGCATTAGCGAGCCACCGGACGTCAGGGGCAAGAGCACTTGGTTACTTGGTGCTTTTCCAAGTGACTCGCCGTAAGGGCGAAACCAATAAAAGCCATCACCGCAGCAATGGATATGTACACCCGCAAAACCTGATCGCCCAAGACATCGCCATCGCCGGCAGGCCAGCTCCTACAGCCGATTGAGTACACCCTCAAAAATCCTGCAAAATCCGAGACCGCCATCGCGAGCAAGCTTTGCTCCCACAACATGTCGGTCCCTGGAATCGAGCAAGCTTTGCTCCCACGCCATGTCAGCCCCCTGAAGGTGGGAGCCAGCCTGCTGGCGATGGCGCCAGAGCAATCCGGGTGCGTCAGCGGAACAAATTGGTCCGCGCCAGCTCGATCACCTCATCACCACGCCCGCTCATCACCGCTTTGAGCATGTACAAACTGAACCCCTTGGCCTGCTCCAGCTTGATCGTCGGCGGCATGGCCAGTTCCTGCGTAGCCGTCACGACATCAACCAGCACCGGCCCGTCATGCGCAAGTGCACGGCGCAATGCCGCTTCCAGGTCCTCCGATTCTTCAACACGAATCCCCAGAACGCCCATCGCATTAGCCATCGCTGCGAAGTCCGGATTATGCAGATCAGTGCCCGTGTCGAGCATGCCGCTGGCTTTCATTTCCATCGCGACGAAGCCGAGCGAGGCGTTGTCGTAGATGATGATTTTCACCGGCAGCTTCAACTGCGCCAGCGAAATGAAATCCCCCATTAACATGCTGAAGCCGCCGTCGCCGGACATTGAAATCACCTGCCGGTCCGGGAACGCTGCTTGCGCACCGATCGCTTGCGGCATCGCGTTGGCCATCGAGCCGTGGTTGAACGAGCCCAGCAAGCGGCGTTTGCCATTCATCTTCAGATAGCGTGCGGCCCACACCGTCGGGGTACCGACGTCGGCAGTGAAAATCGCGTCGTCATCGGCCAGTTCGCTGAGCAGACGCGTGACGTACTGCGGATGAATCGGCCGACCGGGCGCGGAGGGCTGCGCCAGATCGTCCAGGCCTTTGCGCGCTTTTTCATAGTGCTTGAGCGACGACTCGAGGAAGCTCCGGTCAGCGCGATAGGGCAGGCGCGGCAGCAAGGCGGCGAGGGTTTCGCTGACGTCGGCGGCGATGCCCAGGTCCAGCGCGGTACGGCGACCAAGCGCCTGCGGGTCGTGGTCGATCTGAATGATGGTCGCGTCGGTGGGGTAGAACTGGCGATAGGGGAAATCGGTGCCGAGCATCACCAGCGTGTCGCAGTTGAGCATCGCGTGATAACCGGAGCTGAAACCGATCAACCCGGTCATGCCGACGTCGAACGGGTTGTCCCATTCCACATGTTCCTTGCCGCGCAATGCGTGCACAACCGGCGCGCCAAGGGCATCGGCCAACGCCACGACCTGGTCATGGGCGCCAGCGCAACCGGCCCCGCACATCAGCGTCACGGCATTGCTCTGGCTCAGCAGTTCGACCAGCCGATCAAGATCGGTCGGCGCGGGCAGGGTGCGCGGTTTCGACAGCATCGGCCAAGGCTTGAGGTTGTCTTCGACTTCCTGCAGCGCTACGTCACCGGGGATCACCACCACCGCCACGCCACGATTAAGGATCGCGCTGCGCATGGCGCGATGCAGCACCTGTGGCATCTGCGCCGGGCTGCTGACCAGCTCCACGAAGTGGCTGCATTCCTTAAACAATTCCTGCGGGTGCGTTTCCTGAAAATAATTCAGGCCGACTTCCGACGACGGAATCTGCGCAGCGATGGCCAGCACCGGTACATGGTTGCGGTGGCAGTCGAACAGCCCGTTGATCAAATGCAGATTGCCGGGCCCGCAGCTGCCGGCACACACCGCCAGCTCACCGGTCACGGCAGCGTCGGCACCGGCCGCGAACGCCGCGACTTCCTCGTGGCGCACGTGCATCCATTCGATGCTGTCCATGCTGCGCAGCGCTTCGGTGAGGCCGTTGAGGCTGTCACCGGTGAGCCCCCAGATGCGTTTGACGCCGGCCTGTTCCAGGGTGGTTGCCAATTGCTGGGCCAGAGTAATTTTCGCCATGAGGTGCTCCCGCTTAATGAGTGTCCTTGGTTACAAGGGACAGCGGCATGGCGTCCATGACTCCCGGCGATTTGACCGGGATCGGTTTGCGCATCAGCGTGCCGACCACCAGCGCGCCCACTAGAGACAGCAGACCCGCGACCCACAGCAACACGCTGAAACCACCGACGAAGGCCTGGCGCGCCAACGGTTCAATCAACGCACGTGCAGCTTCAGGCAACAGGTTCATCGCCGCCGTCATGTCACCTGCGACCACCCGAGATGCAATCTCCTGCGCGTGATCAAGCCACTGCCCACCCTGCGCCGAGAGGCTGGCGCGCAGCACTTGCTCGGTATGGCTGGCCAGCAAAGCGCCGTAGACACCGATGCCCAGGACGATCGCACTGAAACGCATGGTGGTGCTCATGCCCGACGCCATGCCGGTGCGCTCGCGCGGCACGCAGGCCATGATGTTTTTTTGCGTGTCGCCATTGAGCAGGCCGGCACCGGCGCCCGTCACCGCAATCGCCAGTGCGAAAACCAGATAACCGCCGCTGCTCACCGCCCAGGCGCTGAGCAGGTTGCCGCTGCCGACCAGCGTCAGGCCGGCGGCCATGAGGGTCGCGGGCGCGAATCGACGCGCCAGGCGCACACCAATGCGCGGGAGAATCAACATGGTAACGGCGAACGGCAGCATGCCCAGACCCGAGGCGATGGCAGAAAAGCCCAAGCCGTTCTGCAGATAAAAGGGCAGTAGCGTCATCATCACCTGAGCGCAGCCGGCATAGAAAAACATGCCCAGCAGCGCGCCGATAAAGCGCGGATGCCTGAACAATTGCAGGTCGACCATCGGCCGTTGCTGGACTCGTTCTATAACGACGAACAACCCCAGCAAAACAGCCCCGCCGACCAATCGCGCATAGGTGGCCGTGTTGCTCCAGCCGATGCGGTTGGCTTCAATCAGGCCCCAGATCAGGCACAGCAAACTGGCGCTGAATGCCAGACTTCCCCATGGATCAAGCCGTGCCGATTGCGGATCACGGGATTCCGGCACAGCGCGCCAGACCATCGCCATCAAGAACAGGCCGACGGGCAGATTGAGGTAGAAAATCCAGCGCCAGCCGATGTATTCAGTGATCGCACCGCCAAGTGTTGGCGCCGCTGTCATCGCCACGCCCATGCAGGCGCCCCAGAACGCCCAGGCTTTGGCACGCTCGACTTCGTCATGAAAGGTGTGACCGATGGACGCCAGCGCCGAGGTCAGCAGCAGCGCCGCGCCCACGCCCTTGATCGCGCGGGCGATGTCGAGGAACAACGCACTCGGTGCGGCGCCGCAGCCAATGGAAGCGAGGATGAAAATGCCGAGACCGCAGATCAGGGTTTTCTGCCGTCCGAAGCGATCAGCGATGCTCCCGGCGGGCAGCAGCAATGCCGCGAACGCCAGCATGTAGGCGCTGACCACCCATTCGATGTCAGCGAAACTGGCCCCCAGATCCCGGGCGATCGTCGGCAACGTCACGGCGACAATGTTGGTGTCGAGGACAATCAGCGAACACACCCCGGACGCGGCCAGCAGGGTCAGGCGCGGACTGACCCCGTTCATGAGGCGGTTGCCTTTTGGGCAATATCGGCAGGAACAAGGGGTTTGACGGGCATGGCCGCGGCTCTCTACTGTAGTGACGGATGAGCTTAGCCCGACCGCTGAGTCTTTTTATTAGCCAGGGACCGGCATTTCATTACCTTTGAGCTAATGCGCCAATGGACATTCGCCATTTCCGCTATTTCCTGGCCGTTGCCCGCCAAGGCAACTTCACCCGTGCCGCCGAGCAACTCGGCATCGCGCCACCGACGCTGACGCGGCAGATCCAGGACATGGAGAGCGAACTTGGCACGCGGCTGTTCGTGCGCCAGACCCGCGAAGTCAGCTTGACCGAGGCGGGCGCTGCACTGGTGATCGAGGCCGAAGCCACCGTTCGCCAGTTCGAGTTGGCGCAACGCAATGCGCAGCGTGCAGGACGCGGCGACATTGGCCACATCGAATTGGGTTACGTGGCCTCGGCGGTTTACTCCGGGCTTCTGCAAAAGCAGGTGCAGGCCTTCAGCCGCGAGTGCCCGGATATCAGTCTGAACGTGCGCGAAAATCCCATGGTCAGTTTGCCGGCGCTGGTGCTGGAGGGGCGCTTTGATATTGGTTACGTGCGCTCGCCCATGAACCTGCCAGACGGGCTCGACGCGATTCGCCTGGACGCGGAGGGGTTTGTCCTCGCGTTATCCGCAGAGTCGTGGTTGTGCCGCTTGCCGGACATCGGCCCCGAGCATTTGCAGGCTGAGATGTTCGTCCTCCCGGAGCAGATCAGCGGCACCTTGCAGGTGGCTGCCGAGGGTGGATTCGCGCCCAGGCTCGGTCCTCAACCGGGAGGGTTGGTAGCGGTGCTGGCGCTGGTTTCGCTGGGGCAGGGCGTGGCGGTGGTTCCCGAATCGGTGGTTGGGCATGTGGGGCTGCCGGGTGTGGTGTACCGGTCGATCAAGGGGTGTGAAGCGAGTTCATGGTTGTCGCTGGTGTATCGACGGTTTGAAAAGTCGGCGGCGGTGGTACGGTATGTCGAGCGGGTGCGGCAGGGTTCTTGAGGTTTTCGTCGGGTCAACGCGCGGAGCAACCTACTCGTGAACGGGCGTTGGACCCTGGTGCGGCAATCGCGATCAAGCTTCGCTTCTATAGTTTTGTATCAAGCGTGAATGGGTTTCTACAGATTTTGTAATGAATTCCCGCTGTAGGAAAAGTCGCTGCGGCCTGTACTCTTCAAGGCCTTTTTCCTTTCTGGACTTGCATGAACACCCTCCTGGAGCCTCCCGGTTTCTCTTTATGCCTGCGCAAACGCGCTGCCTCGATGCACACGAAGCACCCGGTCTTTCGCCTTCTGAATCTTTCTGCCATTGCAATTCCACGGCCTCTGAGCCGCGCCTTGCCGTGCCCGGCATTCTGAATTTACTGAAGAGATCGAGACATTTTTATGGAATGGATTGCTGACCCCACCGCGTGGCTGGGCCTGTTGACGTTGATCGTGCTGGAGCTGGTGCTCGGCATTGATAACCTGGTGTTCATCGCAATTCTTGCTGACAAGCTGCCACCGGAGCAGCGTGACCGCGCCCGGCTGATTGGCCTGTCGCTGGCGCTGCTGATGCGCCTGGGCCTGCTGGCCAGTATTTCCTGGCTGGTGACGCTCACCCAGCCGTTGTTCGAGGTGTTCGACAAGAGCTTCTCCGGACGCGACCTGATCATGCTGTTCGGCGGTGTGTTTCTGTTGTTCAAGGCCACCATGGAATTGCACGAGCGGCTCGAAGGCCATATCGGCGAACGCTCGTCCAACACCGCCTACGCGCTTTTTTGGCCGATCGTTGCTCAGATCGTCGTGCTCGACGCGGTGTTCTCGCTCGATGCAGTGATTACCGCTGTAGGCATGGTCGACGAGCTGGCAATCATGATGATCGCGGTGATCATTTCCATTGGCTTGATGATCGTTGCCAGTAAGCCGCTGACCCGGTTCGTCAACGCCCACCCGACCGTAATCATGCTGTGTCTGGGCTTCCTGATGATGATCGGCTTCGCACTGACTGCCGAAGGCTTAGGCTTCCACATCCCGAAAGGCTATTTATACGCCGCCATCGGTTTCTCGATCCTGATCGAAATCTTCAACCAGATCGCCCGGGCGCGGCGCAAAAAGTCGGCGCAAGGCGTGCTTCCCCTGCGCGAACGCACGGCCCATGCTGTTTTGCGTTTGCTCGGCGGGCGCAAAGTGGCCTCGGACGAAGTGGGCGAAGAAATTGCCGACCTGTTGGATAACGGCGAAACGCCGAGTGAAGAGCTGTTCGACCGTCGCGAGCGGGTGATGATCAGCGGTGTGCTGCAATTGGCCGAGCGACCGATCCGCACATTGATGACCGTGCGCGCCGACGTCGATCTTATCGACGTGGCCGACGATGCCGAAACCATTCGCACGCGACTGATGCACTCGTCCTACTCGCGGCTGCCGCTGATCCGCAATGGTGCCGTGGATGAACCGTTGGGCTTCGTGCACAAAAAGGAACTGTTGAAGGAATACCTGGCCGGCAACGAGCCAAGCCTGGAACACCTGGCGCGTCAGGCCATTAATCTGCTGGACAATTATTCGATCCTCAATGCCCTGGAGCAAATGCGCAAAGCCTCGACGCACATTGCCTTTGTGGTCAACGAGTTCGGCGATTTCGTGGGTGTGCTGACCATGACCGACATCCTTGAATCGATTGCCGGCGAATTGCCCGATGCCAGCGAGATCGAAGGCCCTGATGTTGTTGAAGACCAGGGCGGATTCATCGTCAGCGGCGCCTTGAACCTGATGCGCGTGCGCCAGCGAACCGGATTCGCGGCGGAACCTACCGAGGATTACCAAACCCTTGCCGGGTTGGTGGTGAGCCTGCTGGACCGGTTGCCGATGATCGGTGACAGCCCGGAATGGGAAGGCTGGCGGCTGACCGTGGTGGCGGTGGAGGAGCGGCGGGTGACGCGGGTGTTGCTGGCGCGGATCGGTGAATAATCTCGCCCGCGGCACAGGGCTTTTCACGGGGCAGGTCAGGGCGCCACAGTGGATCTGTGGCGATGCGTAGTTGGATGATCGACATCACTCCTGTGGGAGCCACGCTCCCACAGGGAACGCGGTTACTTCATTGACTGCGATCCACTGTGGGAGCGAGCCTGCTCGCGATGGCGGTGGGTCAAGTAACAATTATAGCGCCTGACTCGCCCTCATCGCGGGCAAGCCACGCTCCCACAGTGGATCTGTGGCGATGCGTAGATTGAGTGATCGACACAAAACCCGCACTGCGCACCAAATGTGAACCTGCTACCCGATATCCGTAGCCATCGGTAGCGCCACTTGACTTCAATTGCCGTATGAGCAAAACGGCAATTTCCCCCATCCCTCTGATTCAAAACACATTTCAAAATCTCCTGCAGGACGTCCAAATCCTGTGGCACACTTTCTGCTGTCTATTCCGCTGTTACACGCCGACGTCCGGTATAGCGGAATATACATCACCCTGGAGTGCTTGCCATGCATCGCCGTCCTTCTTTGTTAAAAGCGTGTGTACTTGTGTTCGCGGCCACTGCGGCTGCTGTGGGTGTCGCGCAAGCGGCAGACAGCAAGCTCGACAGCGTTCTGGCCCGCGGAAAATTGATCGTGGGCACGGGCAGCACCAATGCGCCGTGGCACTTCCAGGGAGCGGATGGCAAGTTGCAGGGCTTCGATATCGATATCGGGCGCATCGTTGCGAAGGGGTTGTTCAACGACCCGGAAAAAGTCGAATTCGTGGTGCAGTCGTCCGATGCGCGGATTCCCAACCTGCTGACCGACAAGGTCGATATGAGCTGCCAGTTCATCACCGTCACCGCCAGCCGCGCGCAGCAGGTGGCGTTCACGCTGCCGTACTACCGCGAAGGCGTCGGCCTGCTGCTGCCGGCCAACAGCAAATACAAGGAAATCGAAGACCTCAAGGCCGGCGATGACAGCGTAACCGTGGCGGTGCTGCAAAACGTGTACGCCGAAGAACTGGTGCACCAGGCGCTGCCCAAGGCAAAGGTCGATCAGTACGACAGCGTCGACCTGATGTATCAGGCGGTGAACTCAGGGCGCGCGGATGCGGCGGCGACGGATCAGTCGTCAGTGAAATACCTGATGGTGCAGAACCCGGGTCGTTATCGCAGCCCGGCTTTTGCCTGGAGCCCGCAAACCTATGCGTGCGCGGTCAAACGTGGCGATCAGGACTGGCTGAATTTCGTCAACACGGCACTGCATGAAGCCATGACCGGCGTTGAATTCCCAACCTACTCGGCGTCCTTCAAACAATGGTTTGGCGTCGATCTGCCGACCCCCGCCATTGGTTTCCCTGCCGAATTCAAATGATCCCGTGAGGGCAGGGCGCGGCTGACGCGCCCTGTTCAAGGTACTGCTGACCATGAACTATCAGTTGAATTTTGCCGCCGTGTGGCGCGATTTCGACACCTTGCTGGTGGGGCTCGGTCTGGGCTTGCAACTGGCACTGGTGTCGATCGCCATCGGCTGCGTGATCGGCCTGCTGATGGCGTTTGCCTTGTTGTCGAAGCATCGCGCATTGCGGGTGCTGGCGTCGGTGTATGTCACGGTGGTGCGCAACACGCCGATTCTGGTGTTGATTCTGTTGATCTACTTCGCGCTGCCGAGCCTTGGCATTCGTCTGGACAAGATTCCCTCTTTCATCATCACCCTGTCGCTGTACGCCGGTGCTTACCTGACCGAAGTGTTCCGCGGCGGTTTGCTGAGCATTCCAAAGGGTCAGCGTGAAGCCGGCCTGGCAATCGGGCTCGGCGAGTGGCAGGTCAAGGCGTACGTCACCGTGCCGGTGATGCTGCGCAACGTGCTGCCGGCGCTGTCGAACAACTTCATTTCGCTGTTCAAGGACACCTCGCTGGCGGCGGCGATTGCCGTGCCGGAGCTGACTTATTACGCGCGCAAGATCAACGTCGAAAGCTACCGGGTGATTGAAACCTGGATGGTCACGACCGCGCTCTATGTAGCGGCCTGTTACCTCATTGCCATGCTGCTGCGTTACCTCGAGCGGCGTCTGGCGATCCGCCGATAGGAGGCCCCATGTACGAATCCCCCAGTTGGTTGCATGAATTATGGGTGGCGCGGGAAGTCCTGTTGCAAGGCTTTCTGACCAGCGTGCAAGTCTCGGCGCTGGCAATTTTGTTCGGCACGATGCTCGGCATCGTCACCGGGCTGGTGCTGACCTACGGCAGGTTCTGGATGCGTGCGCCGTTCCGCTTTTACGTTGACATCATTCGCGGCACGCCAGTCTTCGTGCTGGTGCTGGCCTGCTTTTACATGGCGCCGGCACTGGGTTGGCAGATCAGCGCGTTCCAGGCCGGTGCGCTTGGCCTGACACTGTTTTGCGGTTCGCACGTCGCCGAGATTGTGCGGGGCGCGTTGCAAGCCTTGCCCAGTGGCCAGATGGAGGCGGGCAAAGCGATTGGTCTAACGTTTTATCAATCCCTTGGCTACGTGTTGTTACCCCAGGCACTGCGGCAGATTCTGCCGACCTGGGTCAATTCCTCGACCGAGATCGTCAAGGCCTCGACGCTGTTGTCGGTGATCGGCGTGGCGGAGTTGCTGCTGAGTACGCAGCAGATCATCGCCCGCACCTTCATGACCCTGGAGTTTTACCTGTTCGCAGGATTTCTGTTTTTCGTCATCAACTTCGCCATCGAATTATTCGGCCGGCACATTGAAAAGCGGGTGGCCTTGCCATGACTCAACCTACCACTATCGCCAGCGCTCAGCCCCTGCTGGACATTCGCGGGCTGCACAAAAAATACGGTCAGCTCGAAGTGCTCAAGGGCGTCGACCTGACCATGCAGCGCGGCAATGTCGTCACACTGATCGGCTCCAGCGGCTCGGGCAAGACCACGTTGCTGCGCTGCGTCAACATGCTCGAAGAATTCCAGGGCGGACAAATCCTGCTGGACGGCGAGTCGATCGGCTATGACGAGGTCGGCGGCAAACGTGTGCGGCATGCGGAAAAAGTCATCGCCCGGCATCGCGCGATGACCGGCATGGCGTTCCAGCAATTCAACCTGTTCCCGCACCTCAGCGCGCTGCAGAACGTCACCCTCGGCTTGCTGAAAGTGAAAAAAATGCACAAGGACGAAGCGGTTGCGCTGGCCGAGAAATGGCTGGAGCGCGTCGGTTTGCTGGAGCGTCGTGATCACTTTCCGGGGCAGTTGTCCGGTGGTCAACAGCAACGTGTGGCGATTGCCCGAGCGATTGCGATGAACCCCAGTTTGATGCTGTTCGACGAAGTCACCTCGGCACTGGATCCGGAGTTGGTGGCCGAAGTGTTGAACGTGATCAAAGGCCTGGCAGATGAAGGCATGACCATGTTGCTGGTGACCCACGAAATGCGCTTCGCTTTCGAAGTCTCCGACAAGATCGTGTTCATGAATCAGGGCCGGATCGAGGAACAGGGACCGCCCAAGGAATTGTTCGAACGCCCGCAGTCGCCGCGTCTGGCGGAGTTTCTGAAGAACACGCGGTTCTGATTTTTCACAGAATTCATTTTTACATCAGGAGAAACACTCATGAGCATTACTCGTTACGGCACTGGCAGCACCGCCGCTGGCGGTCAGCCTCGCCCTTTCGCCCGAGCCGTTGAAGCCGATGGCTGGCTGCACGTTTCGGGACAGGTGCCGGCGGTCGACGGAGAGATCATTACGGGTGGCATCGTCGAGCAGACCCACCAGACCATGAAGAACCTGATCGCGATTCTCGAAGAGGCCGGTTATGGCTTGGAGGACGTGGTGCGGGCGGGCGTGTGGCTGGAGGACCCGCGGGATTTCACCAGTTTCAACAAGGTGTTTTCCGAGTACTTCAAAAGTGAGCATGCACCGGCGCGTGCGTGTGTGCAGGCGAGCATGATGGTGGATTGCAAGGTCGAGATTGATTGCATCGCGTACAAGAAGAAGGCCTGAACCCTGCGGTGGATTCTTCGCGAGCAGGCTCGCTCCCACAAGGCAACGCATTCCTGTGTGGGAGTGAGCCTGCTCGCGATGGCGGCCTAACTGTCGACGACGCACTCTGGTTAAACTCCCGGCACTTTGTATGGGAATCACTGACATGACCGAAGACACCATCAAACGCCGGGCCCGGGGCCTGGATCGGGCGTTCGATATTCTCGATTTTCTAAAGGAAATCGGCCAGCCGCTGCGCCCGAATGAAATCGCCAGCGGCATCGGCAGCCCCAAATCCACGGTCTACGAATTGGTCGCCTCGCTGCTGGAACGCCGTATTCTGGAACCCGTCGGCAAGGACGGTCACGTCTACCTCGGCCGGCAGCTGTACTTCCTCGGCCAGGCGCACTTGCGCCATTTCGACCTGACCCGCGAAGCCGATCACGCGTTGCAGGAGATCGTCAGCCAAACCCGTGAAACGGCGCAGATGTGCCTGCTTAACGGGCGCAAATACACCGTGGCGTTGATGAAGGAGGGCGAGCGGCACTTTCGCATTTCTTCGGACATCGGTGAAAACGCGCCAATCCCGTGGACGGCTTCCGGACGATTGCTGCTCGCGCACTTGAGCGACCAGGCCATCGCTGACCTGATCGACCCCGACGACTTCATTTTGCCCGATGGCGAGCGTCTGCCGCTGGAGCAGTTTCTGGCGGAGATCCGTCAGGCGCACATTGACGGTTTTTTCTCCTTCGACAGCGTCGCCGACACCTTCACGCATTGCTTCGCCGCCCCGGTCAAAGACCCGAACGGCGTGGCCATCGCGACTCTTTGCATTGTCGCCCCGCGCGCCGATGCGAAGAAAAACCACAACGACTATCGCCGGGTGCTGATCGACAGCGCCAACAGCCTGGCGCGTCGCATCAACGAATAACAGCGGCTGCTCACGGCCGCGCACATAAGGAATTTGAACATGTCTTCTGTCCACTCTTCAGCCGCCGTGGAGAAAGGCGCTGCACATACCGGCGCCAACCTGGTGCGCGACGTCAGCCTGCCCGCGCTGGTGCTGCACCGCGAGGCGTTGGAGCACAACATTCGCTGGATGCAGGCCTTCGTCAGCAACAGCGGCGCGCAACTGGCGCCCCATGGCAAAACCAGCATGACCCCGGCGCTGTTTCGCCGGCAATTGGACGCGGGCGCCTGGGGCATCACCCTCGCCAACGCCACGCAAACCCGTGCGGCCTATGCCCACGGCGTTCGCCGGGTGTTGATGGCCAACCAATTGGTCGGCACGCCGAACATGGCGCTGATTGCCGACCTGCTGGCGGACCCGGCATTCGAATTTCACTGCATGGTCGATCACCCGGACAACGTTGCGGACTTGGGCGCGTATTTCGGCTCGCGCGGTGTGCGCCTCAACGTGATGATCGAATACGGCGTGGTCGGTGGTCGTTGCGGCTGCCGCACCGAAGATCAAGTGGTCGCTCTGGCTAAAGCCATCAATGCGCAACCGGCCCTGGCGCTGACCGGCATCGAAGGTTATGAAGGGGTGATCCACGGCGATCAAGCGGAAACCGGCATCCGCGCATTTGCAGCGTCCCTGGTGCGTCTCGCCGTGCAGTTGCAGGACAGCGGCGCCTTCGCCATTCCCAAGCCGATCGTCACTGCCTCGGGATCAGCCTGGTATGACCTGATCGCTGAATCGTTCGAAGCGCAGAATGCTGCCGGCCGTTTCCTCAGCGTGCTGCGCCCGGGCAGTTACGTGGCGCACGATCATGGCATTTACAAGGAAGCGCAATGCTGCGTACTCGACCGTCGCAGCGATCTGCACGAAGGCCTGCGTCCGGCGCTGGAAGTATGGGCGCACGTGCAGTCGCTGCCGGAACCGGGGTTAGCGGTGATCGCACTGGGCAAGCGCGATGTCGCGTATGACGCCGGTTTGCCGGTGCCATTGCTGCGTTACAAAGCGGACGCGATTCCGGCAACGGGCGACGATGTCAGCGCCTGCAAAGTGACGGCGGTCATGGACCAGCATGCGTTCATGAGCGTGGCGCCGGGCGTTGACTTGCGCGTCGGGGATATCATTTCTTTCGGCACTTCCCATCCGTGCCTGACCTTTGACAAGTGGCGGGTCGGCTGTCTGGTGGATGAGCAGTTGAACGTCATCGAGACCATGGAAACCTGTTTTTAAGGTTTTGGACCGAGGTGCGGCCTTCGCGAGCAGGCTCGCTCCCACACTGGAATGCGTTTCCTGTGGGAGCGAGCCTGCTCGCGATGAGGGCCATCCAGACAACATCGCTACGGCAGAGACCTTATTCCAATGAATACCCGAACCTCCCCGCGCATCGCCCTGATCGGCGAATGCATGATCGAGCTCCAGCAACGCGCCGACGGCACGCTGCAACAAAGCTTCGGCGGTGACACTTTGAACACGGCGGTCTATCTCTCCCGCGAACTGGGCAGCGAGGGTTCGGTGGATTACGTCACTGCGCTGGGCGATGACAGCTTCAGCGATGCCATGTGTCGCAGTTGGGCGCAGGAGAACGTCGGCCTTTCGATGGTCCAGCGCTTGCCGGGTCGCCTGCCGGGTTTGTATTGCATCCAGACCGACGCAGCTGGCGAGCGACGGTTTCTCTACTGGCGCAACGAAGCCGCCGTGCGCGAGTGCTTCACCACCGCAGCGGCGGCGCCGATTCTGGCAGCGTTGCCGCAGTACGACGTGCTTTATTTCAGCGGTATCACCCTGGCAGTACTGGGTGTGCAGGGGCGCGAAAAGTTGCTGGAAACCCTGATCGAAGCGCGCATGCGGGGTGCACGAGTCGTCTTCGACAACAACTATCGACCACGCCTGTGGGCGACAGTCGAAGATGCGCGGGCCGCCTACCGCAGCGTTCTGCCCCACTTAGATCTGGCGCTGCTGACCGTCGAAGACGAACAGGCACTGTTTCACTTTTCCGATTGCGACGCGGTGTTCGCGGCGTATGAGCAAATTGGTACGTCGGAGGTAGTGCTTAAGCGCGGCGCGGAGGCGTGTTTGATTCGGTGTGAAGGCGAGGTGTTTGAAGTGCCCGCGCAGAAGGTCGAGCGGGTAGTGGATACGACAGCGGCGGGGGATTCGTTCAGTGCAGCATACCTGGCCTGTCGGCTGAAAGGTGGCGATCCGGAGGAAGCAGCTGAAGCGGGGCATCGTTTGGCGAGTCGGGTTATTCAGGTGCCGGGGGCGTTGATTCCGCGGTGATGGAATGGCCGCCTGCTGCGCAGTCGATTCGCGAGCAGGCTCGCTCCTACAGTGGACTGTGTGCAGCATTCTTCAATCCCGATAAAACACCTGCACCAAGTGATAGCCAAACTTGCTCTTCACCGGCCCATGCACCACCCGCAGCGGCTTCTTGAAAATCACCGCATCAATCACCCCGACCATCTGCCCCGGCCGCACTTCACCAAGGTCGCCGCCACGTTTGCCCGACGGGCAGGTGGAGTATTTCTTGGCCAACACATCGAAGGCTTCACCCTTGGCGATGCGTTGTTTCAGTTGCTCGGCTTCTTCCGAGGTCTTCACCAAGATGTGGCGGGCTTGAGCTTTCATCAGGACGATACCTTGCAACGGTGGTGACAGCGGGGCGCGCGATTATGCCTCAAGTCACTCGGAATGGTTGATCATCGTGCGAATCTTGTTGGCCAGCACATCGATTGAAAACGGCTTGGCGACCATGTCCATGCCGTCCTCGAGAAACCCTTGGCGCTCCGCAGCTTTTTCTGCATAACCGGTCATGAACAGCACCTTGAGTTGCGGCCGGTGCTGACGGGCAATTTCCGCCAGCTGGCGACCGTTCATGCCAGGCAGGCCGACATCGGTGACCAGCAGATCCACACGCAGGTCTGAATCGAGCAAGGGCAGGGCAGACTGGGCATCCTTGGCTTCATGAGCGTGATAGCCCAGTTCGTTAAGGAGATTGAGCACCAGCATCCGCACCGCCGGATCATCTTCGACCAGCATCACCGTCTCCCCGGCAAAGGCCGCCGGCGCCTCGGTTGTGGGCGGTGACAGCGGCTGTTCGATCTCCGACGACAGCAACCTGGGCAAGTACAAACGTACGCACGTGCCTTGGCCCGGCACGCTGTCAATGTCGACGTGACCACCGGATTGCTGGGCGAAGCCATAGATCATCGACAGCCCCATCCCCGTGCCCTGACCGATAGGTTTGGTAGTGAAAAAAGGGTCGAAGACCTTGGCCAGCACCGAAGGCGTCATGCCCGTGCCATTGTCGCTCACGGCAATCATCAGATAATCGCCAGGTTTGGCCGTCTCCACCGTCGGCACGGCACTGCCGTTCAGGTGCACATTGGCAGTAGCGATCAGCAGTCGGCCACCATCGGGCATCGCATCACGAGCATTGATCACCAGGTTGAGCAAGGCATTTTCCAACTGGCTGACGTCAGTGTTGACGGCCCAGATGTCGGCGCCGAGTTGCAGTTGCAGCTCGATGTGATCGCCCTTGGTGCGGCTGAGCAAATCTTCCAGCGAGTGGATCAGCTCGTTGACGTCAAGAGGTTTGCGATCCAGCGACTGGCGCCGCGAGAACGCCAGCAGACGATGGGTGAGGGCGGCGGCACGGTTGGCCGATGACACTGCTGCCTCGGTGAACCGGCCGATTTCCGCTGCGCGGCCGTCGGCAATGTAGCGCTGCACCAGGTCGAGACTGCCGATGATGCCGGTGAGCATATTGTTGAAATCGTGAGCGATGCCGCCGGTCAACTGACCAACCGCTTCCATTTTTTGCGCATGGCGGAGCGCGTCTTCCGCGCGCTCACGCTCGAACATCTCACTGAGCAGGTTTTCGTTGGCTTCGGCCAGCTGACGGGTGCGGGCTGCGACGCGTTCTTCCAGCGTTTCATTGAGATTGCGCATGGCTTCTTCGGTCTTTGTACGCTCGGTTTCATCGATCACAAAAATGTAGAAACCGTTCACCGCACCATCCGCGCCGTGGCGAGGCAAATAATTCATCAAGGCCTGCCGCACGCTGCCATCACGATGAGGGGTGCTGATGCTGAAGCGACAGGTATTGCCGGCAAGCGCCTGGGCGATGTATCCGGCGCGCAACGCGTAGGCTTCTGGCCCCAGGACTTCGAGAACCGTCTTGCCATAGAGTTCTTGCGGCGTCAGCCCGTACCAGTCCAGGTACGCGGCGTTGTTCAGGCGGAAGCGTTCATCGCGGTCGACATAACTGATCAGGATCGGCATCGCGTTGATGATCAACTGCAACTCGGTCTGACTCTGCCGCAAGGCCTGCTCGGTGTGCTTGCGCTCGGTCAGGTCCAGCGCGGCGCCGAGGAAACGGATCGGCCGGCCATGGTGGTCCTTGTAGCAACGCCCTCGGGCAAACACCCAGCGGACCTGGCCATCGGCTTGTAACAGGCGATATTCCTCGGCGTATTCGGTGCCGTGGGTGATGCAATGCTTGATGCTGCGCGTGACCATCGAACGGTCTTCCGGGTGCACCGCCTCGAGGTAATCGCTGATCGGCAACTGGCCGGCGCGCTGCGGGTCGACGCCGTGCAACTGGGCGAAGTGCGCGTCGGCGATGAAGCGGTCCTCGCTGATGTCCCAATCCCAGGTGCCGACCGCGTCGGTGGCGGCCAGCGCCAGTTGCAGGCGCTCCTCGGTTTCGCGTTGCGCTTTGAGGCTGGCGGCGGAGCGCTGCTCGAGCTCCAGGGCAATGCGCCGGCGCTCGTTGGTTTCAATGGCGGTGACCAGAATCCCGGCGACTTGCGTACTCTCATCACAGATCGGGCTGTAGGTGAGGTCCAGCCAGAAATCGGAATTACCTTCGTTGCGCTGCAGATTAAAGCGCTGTTCGCTGTAGGTGCGCACCTGGCCCTGGAAAACAGCGCGGTAAATCGGCGCGGTGAAATCTTCGAGTTCTGGCCAGACCTGGTGTGTCGGCTGTCCGAAAGCGGCAGGATGCTTGTTGCCCGCCAGCAGCGCGAAGCCGTCGTTGTAGATTTGCGTGAGCTGTGGCCCCCAGAGGAGCAGCATCGGCATCGGTGAGTGGATTACGATGTCCACCGCGGTTCGCAGGCTTTGCGGCCAGGTGCTGGCGGCGCCGAGTGGCGTGGCTGCCCAGTCGAGTCTGGCAATCAAGGCCTGGGCATCGCTGCCGATAGGTGATGCGTTCATCAAGATTTCCTGCACGTCTGTCGTGTGGCGGCGTCTACTATCCTATGTTGGTAGACGCGGGACGAATTTTTTCGGTCATTTTTTATTCATTCAATGTTGCGGATGCCTTTTGCCATGGAAATCGATGCCCTGTTACGTCTCTTGGCCACGCGAAATGGCTCCGATCTTTTCCTGTCTACCGGTGCGCCACCCAGCGCACGCTTCGACGGGGTATTGAAAATACTCTCTGACCAGCCGTTCAAGCCGGGCGAGATAGCTGCAATTGCAGCGTCCATCATGGACGCCGAACAGCGCCTGGAGTTCGATCGGGAACTGGAGATGAACCTGGCAATGTCGCTACCGGGCGTCGGACGTTTCCGGGTGAACATCTTCAAACAGCGCAACGACGTGTCGATCGTGGCACGCAACATCAAGCTGGATATTCCGCGCTACGAGGACTTGCATCTGCCACCGGTGTTGCTGGAAACGGTGATGCTCAAACAAGGGTTGATGCTGTTCGTCGGCGCCACCGGTTCGGGCAAATCCACCTCACTTGCGGCCCTCATCGATTACCGCAACCGGCATGGCAGCGGCCACATTATTACCATCGAAGACCCCATTGAGTTCATCCATCGGCACAAGAAATCGATCATCAATCAGCGTGAAGTCGGCGTCGACACCCGCAGCTTCCACGCGGCATTGAAGAACACCCTGCGCCAGGCCCCGGACGTGGTGCTGATCGGCGAGATTCGCGACCGCGAAACCATGGAACATGCCTTGGCATTTGCCGATACCGGTCACTTGGTGATCTCTACTTTGCACGCACACAACGCCCATCAGGCGCTGGATCGCATCATAAATTTTTTCCCGGAAGAACGGCATACGCAGCTGTTGCATGACCTGGGAAACAATCTCAAGGCGTTCGTTTCCCAGCGGCTGGTGCGCACCCGCGACGGGCAGCGCCGGGCGGCGGTGGAGGTCATGCTGGGCACGCCAACCGTTGGCGATCTGATCCGCCGGAACGCGCTCGATGAGCTCAAAGGGATCATGGAGAAATCCGCCGAATCCGGCATGCAGACTTACGACGGCGCGCTGTTTGGCCTCGTCATAGAAGGCGCGATTACAGAGGAAGAAGCACTCAAGCACGCCGATTCAGTCAATAACCTGCGGCTGCGGCTTAAGTTGCACACCGAGACAACACTCTCATCGCACTCGCCGTCGGGGGAGTGGGGATTAGTGGATTAACAAACATATATCAGCTCTACCGTTCGCGCCGAACCGAGCACTAGTATTGATGCTTGCGTTGTAGTTACGTAAATTAATAATTTGTGCGTTGATCTTGATAATGATGTGGTTGAGTTTGGGAGGTGAAAATCCATAACCAAATGAAGGCTACACAATGAAACTAGATCAACGTTTAAATCGAATGATCCTCGCCTCCGAAGATAATAACGCGTGCATGCAAGCGGATCTCGCGGAGCGCAAAAATGCAATCCACCGTATCGGTTCCAGTTTATTTGATGCATATGACGATGCAGATTTTACATGGGCTGAAAGTTATATGGTTTTGGAGGCGGAATCCTCTTTGTATAAAGTTCAGGCTCCGGCAATAGCCTTGTTTCAGGCTTTTCTGGAGTTGCCCCTGATATTATCGATATTTGCGGAGGAAAACCTGCATTCGAGAAACAGTTTTGTGAGCGCAGACGGTGGCCTGTATGTTTACAACCCTAAAGGATCAGTGGAGCTCACGGAACGCGTCAAGAGAGACCCAGAAGCCACAAGAGCTTTGCAGAACCTAGTGTCTGCCGCAAAATTTACCGGTGGCGAACTGTATTGCGCTCAGTATGCCAGTATTCCTCAATGGCTCCGTTTCCACGGGCTTGATGTGCCAGCGGATGCGGAGGGTGCCAGAAATCTTCTAAAATATCTTGAGGCGGATCTTCCCGCTGTCGATTACCTCGGTAATTACTGGGATCAAATTACCGGCCTCGACAGTACTTCCATAGTGCTGACCTCTGATGAAATGAAAAAGATTCGCCGACTTACACTGCAATTCGTACCG
Source organism: Pseudomonas sp. Ant30-3 (assembly GCF_000690905.1). Taxonomy (GTDB): domain Bacteria; phylum Pseudomonadota; class Gammaproteobacteria; order Pseudomonadales; family Pseudomonadaceae; genus Aquipseudomonas. Next base: position 26,598 of record NZ_JMCL01000066.1, read on the forward strand.
GCAAAAAAAAGTCTGCTGGATACATTGTATGAGGCTGCGCGGGACAATCTTCCAGATAATCCCAGTCATCATAACGCCGATGTACTTATTGCTGATCTGGTACTTGAGAGCTCATCCCAGGCTTTCGCAAAAAAATACATCGAACCTCTGCAGTGGTATGGGGTGAAAGAACATGAAGAAGTCAGCAAAGAAGAGCTGGGACAATTGCTGGTTACCGCGATATTGCTCGATCTCACTCCTTGGCAGGACGCGGGACGACATCGGGTCGGGACCTATGATATTTACGGCACCCATCTGGTAGATGCGCACCCGTTCTCATCTCGACTGGAATTGGAAGGGTACCTTGTCCAAAACGAACGGGTCTCACGGGACCTCGTACCACTTGCTTCCCACTTGTTACTTGCCCGTGTGGCGCCCGAGCTGATTGTGAAATCCATCCCGGCCGAACTAACGGTGGGCTCGGTACGTTGGGTGTTGTTTTCGCAAGCAGTGAGTTACATCGAGCTCACCTTGAAGGGCGCTGCACGTTACATGAGCTACAGCGAAATCATGGACTTCGCAGATGTAAAACCCGTCAATGAAGCGATGAAAAGTGTGCGGGCCATTGCCGCGATCGAATCGATTGTCGATTGGGCCGTGATCAACGAAGTGATTACGGCTGAGGCGGCTCTCTCGACACGCCAGCAGGCGCAGCAGAAAGCCGTTGCGGCTTACCAGGCATTCGCGAGCGAACTGGTCCAGACCGGCCAGGCGCTTTTGGCACCACTGCCCAATCGCCGTAAAATTGCATTACGAACTTTAAAGGGAGCGTTGCCCGGTTGTAATGTGCTTGAGGAGAAATTGCTCAGTCACAATACCCACAGACTCTCCAGGCCCTTCAAGATGTCAATGCTTGATTTGCACATAGAAGGGGACATGGAAGATTGGGATCGATGGGAGACGCCTGTTTTCCGCGATCTCTACCCGGCCCTGTATCACTTGCCATCAAATCAGGTCGCTTTCGAAGCCGCAGTGTCCGAGCACCACAGCAATCTGAAAGCCGCGCTAGCGACGACGATGAAGCTTGCCTTGTCAGGACTGCCGATGCCTGATCGGGAAATTCTGAAATCTAGCAAAATAACCTTCTTTACAGTGCGTCCAGCCGGAGGCGAACTGGTAGGCACCCCGACTGGCCAAGCCGGATATTCGGGCACCAATCTCAAAACACCTCAACTTAAGGAAAGCCAACTAAGCCGAGATCAGGCAACCGGCCGCTACGGCGTCATCATGTGCGCTTCAGATAACAATGGTCGGGTGACGTGCTACGAAATGTTTACGCTGCGAGGCGAATGCCGCAAAAATATCAAACTCGGGCAGTTGATCAACGGTTCCGGGAAAATGCACTCGGCATCCAGAGTCGACTTCCACGGAGATCTGAACGAGCTGCAGCCTGCAGCTACACCGTATCACCTTCCTCTGGACATCAATGCCTACACCAAAGGTGCCAAATCCCGGAACGGTACCCTCAGTACGGTCGTGATTGAGAAGTTGGGATGCGTTGAAGCACCCTCCACAAGCTTTTCTCACGAGCGCAGTCTTTACACCAATTTCGTCAACCCGCAGTTCGGCCTGATTACAAAGTTTATCGCGGACAACAAGTTCTTCGCCTCGATTGAAGAACTGAAATACGCAGCGACGGTGCCCACCGATCGCGAAAGAGCAAGCAACACTTTTGACGAGTGGGTCACCTTCATTGTTGATCTGATCGTGCCATTTAAAAAGTGCTCTGAAGATTTAATGTCAGGTGAAAGGAACAAAATTGTCGACGGCATCTACGGCTGCATCATGGATACGATCGGGCTGGTGTTCACTGCTCTAGGTGCGGTCTCCATGACGCTCACTACGCTGGCAAAGGTTGGTTCGGCCGCCTCAAAGGCAACGACTCTGGCACTCTACGCCGTCGAAACAGCGATTTCGGTTTTCAATCCGCTCGATGGGGTACCGACGCTCGTTTACAAAAAAATCAAATCCCTCTATCAGACTGGTTTACGTTTAAGCACGCACAGCCTTCATTTGATTGAAAAGGCTTCGTTCCATATGCGCTCACTGACCGGAGGTGCCAAATCCGTCGATTTGCTCCAGGCAGCGAACACTCGGCGCTTGAGCCAGGGTAAATGGCGACCGCATGGTAGTGATGCAGTAGCCTTTGACGTGCATGTCATTCTCAAGAACGATCAGTGGTACGCCATCAATCGGCATAACAGGCCTTGGGGCAAGCCGTTGACCAATTTCATCCCCACTCAGGAAGCATCACTGTCACGCGTACGCCGGTCGCTGCCCAATGACGTCAGTAAGCATCTGATTGAGCAGAGCCTGCCAATTGCCCGGCACAAAATCGACAACGCGCTATCGGTGCTTACAACGCCAGCCTTCACGTTCGAGACGGACCTTGCCATCGGGCTCTTTCTGGGGAGTTCTTCCAATGCTCGGGATCAATTGCTCAACAGCCTCAGAATAATCAGGGCCGACGTGCAAGGTGTTTCCGTGAGCAACGTTTTTCTGGACGGCTTCAAAGACCACGCAGGAACCATTTCGATACAGGCCGACAAGTACCAGGAATGGAAAAACGCGACTGATTCGGCGAAGAAGGATCATCAATATCTGACGATCAATCCGTACGGTCTGACAGATCGTTTTGCGCAGTCAGGGTACAACTATGGGCAAGTCGCCGATGACCTTATTCAGAGCCTGTTACGTGGTGGGCCGGGCGCGCTGGATCTGGTAAGCGCTGAAGATACACAAGGACAAGGCGCGACCGATCAGGCACTGAACGTGGCTGCCTTGCTGAACCTGGCGGCAGGAAATCACCCAGTGCCTGGCGGAGAAACGACGGCTGGTCATTACGATCATTCGCAAGCGCTGGTGAATGCTGACTCCTATGCGTTGTTGGTGGCGTTGCTCAGCCAGCGCATCACTAACGAGCAAGCGTTCAACGCCAATATGGACGTCATAAAATCAGCGATCGGCGCCAACGCGAGCGAGGCCGTTGCCGGGGCCGTAGTGGTCGACTTGAACGCGCGCTGAACCGACGGCGGTCAGTTGGAAAAACACCATCAAACGGCATAAAAAAACCCCGCGACCGAATGAAGGCGCGGGGCTAAAAATTTGGTTGGTTGCGGCCAACCAAAGGAGCTCGTTGAAACGTTACTGGGCGGCGACCGTCTCCGGTTGCCAGCCACCGCCGAGTGCTTTGTAGATCGCGACAATGCCGCGGTATAAATCAACTTCGGCCTGGGCCTGCGAATCTTCTGCGGCGAGGCGCTCGCGTTGCGCGTCGAGCAGCACGAGGAAATCGTCAGTGCCTTCGCGGTAACGAATCTGCGCCAGCTCGGCGGCGGCGCGGCTTGACTCACTCTGGCGAATCAGCGAGATCAGGCGTTGCTGACGCTTGCCGTAATCGCTGAAAGCGTTTTCCGATTCTTCCAATGCCAGCAGCACTTGCTGTTCGTAGGTCGCCAGGGCGCCTTCAGCTTCGGCATCGGCGCCGCGCAACCGCGCACGCACGCTGCCCAGATCGAATGCTGCCCAGGTGATGCTCGGGCCAAGTGCCCAGGCGTTGGCCGCCGAAGAACCGATCTGCGAACCGCGCCCGGCGGTGAAGCCGAGGAAACCGCTCAAGCTCACTCGCGGGAACAAATCAGCCTTGGCCACACCGATGCGCGCGGTGGCTGCGGCCAACTGGCGTTCGGCACTGCGCACATCCGGACGTCGTTGCAGCAGTTCGCCCGGGTCACCAATCGGCAGTGCTTTAGCGATTGCCGGTAAATCTTTCGGACTGAGGTCAACGCTCAGCTTGTCCGGACGCTCACCCAACAGGGTGGCGATACGATTTTTTTGGCGAACCTGTTCGGCCTGCAGTTGCGGCACGCTGGCTTCAACGGAGGCCAGGCGGGCATCGGCACGCACCACGTCGAGCTGATCGCCGACACCGGCATCGCGCAGGCTTTCAGTGATCTTGCGCGATTCCTGCTGGTTGTTCAGGTTGGCCAGGGCGATCTTCTCGCGCAGCTGTGCACCGCGCAGTTGACCGTAGGCGTCCACCAGCTCGGCAATCATGCTGACTTGCAGCTGATACAGATCGGCTTCAGCGGCTTGCTGTTCGGCGTCACTGGATTCCAGGTTGCGCTGGATGCGTCCGAACAAGTCCAGTTCCCAGGCCATGTCCAGCCCCAGGTCATAGCGTTCGCTGTTAACCCGTTGCGTGGTCTGGCCCGGAATCTGCCCTTTGCCCACTTCACTGCTGGCGCGACTGGTGATGGTCGGCATGGCGTCGTTGCTGGCGTCATCACGAATCGCCCGGGCGGCTTTCCAGCGCGCGAAAGCAACGCGTAAATCGCGGTTGCCTTGCAGCGATTGGGTGACCAGACGGTTGAGGGTCGGGTCTTCGAATTGCTGCCACCAGATGCCTTCGAAACGTGCGCGGTCGTAATTCTTTTGACCGGCCGCGCCGTCGGTGGCGCTGGTGATATTGGCCCGTTCGGTGGCCGGTGTCTGATAGTCCGGGCCGACGGCGCAGGCGCTCAGGGCCAGTACCAAGAGACTCGGCAGGAAGACTTTCAGGCTCATTGTTGCGCCTCCAGTTGCTTATCCAATTTGAGCGCTTTGGCCGCTTTGCGTTTTTCACCGCGCTCCACGAAGTTACGGATCAGCACGTAGAACACCGGCGTCAGCAGCAGACCGAAGAAGGTCACCCCGAGCATCCCGGAGAACACCGCCACACCCATCGCGTGACGCATTTCGGCACCGGCACCGCTGGAGAACACCAGTGGCACCACACCCATGATGAACGCAAGGGAGGTCATCAGGATGGGCCGCAGACGCAAGCGGCACGCTTCGAGCACCGCTTCCAGCGGACTCATGCCTTCATCCTGCTGTTTATCCTTGGCGAACTCGACGATCAGAATCGCGTTCTTACAGGCAAGTCCCACCAGTACGATCAATCCGATCTGGGTAAAGATGTTGTTGTCGCCTCCCCATGCAATCACACCGATGATGGCCGACAGCAACGTCATCGGCACGATCAGGATCACCGCCAATGGCAGGCTCCAGCTTTCGTACTGCGCGGCGAGTACCAGGAATGCCAGCAATACGCAGAGCGGGAACACGAACAGCGCGGTGTTACCGGACAGAATCTGCTGATAGGTCATGTCGGTCCATTCGTAGGTCATGCCGTTCGGAAGTTCTTCCGCGAGCAATTTCTCGATGGCTTTTTCGGCTTGGCCAGAGCTGTAGCCAGGGGCCGCTGCACCGTTGATTTCAGCGGTGATGAAGCCGTTGTAGTGCATCACGCGGTCCGGGCCCGAGGTGTCGCTGACCTTGATGAAGGTCGCCAACGGGATCATCTCGCCTTTGTTGTTGCGCACTTTCAGCTGACCGATCTGGTCCGGCTCAAGGCGGAACTGCTGCTCGGCCTGCACGTTGACCTGATAGGTACGACCGAAGCGGTTGAAGTCGTTGGCATACAGCGAACCCAGGTAGATCTGCAGGGTGTCGAAGATGTCGCTGACGGCCACGCCGTGGGTCTTGGCTTTTTCCCGGTCGATGGCAGCATCGACCTGCGGCACGTTCACCGTGTAGCTGGTGAACAACGCGGCCAGTTCCGGCACGTTGTGGCTCTTGTTGATGATGTTCATGGTTTCTTTGTACAGCTCGTCGTAACCGAGGTTGCCCCGGTCTTCGATCTGCAGACGGAAACCGCCAATGGTGCCCAGGCCTTGTACCGGCGGCGGCGGGAAGATCGCCATGTAAGCTTCCTGAATCTCGGCGAACTGGCCGTTCAAGGCACCGGCAATCGCACCGGCGGACATGCTGGCGTCTTTACGCTCGTTGAACGGTTTGAGGGTCACAAACACGATGCCGGCGTTCGGGCTGTTGGTGAAGCCGTTGATCGACAGGCCAGGGAAGGCCACGGCACTGTCCACACCCGGCTGTTTCAGGGCCAGGTCGGACATGCGCTTGATCACGTTTTCGGTGCGGTCCAGGCTCGCGGCATCCGGCAATTGCGCGAAAGCCACCAGGTATTGCTTGTCCTGGCCGGGTACGAAGCCGGTCGGCGTGCTGGAGAATCCGAAGAACGTCAGCACCATCAAACCGGCGTAGACGATCATGGCGATGCCGCTGCTGCGAATGACCCGGCCCACCGTCCCGACATAGCCACGGCTGGCACGTTCGAAGAAGCGGTTGAACGGACGGAACAGCCAGCCGCCCAACAGTTTGTCGAGCACTTTGGTAAAGCGGTCTTTCGGTGCGTCGTGGCTTCTGAGCAGCACGGCGGCCAGGGCAGGCGACAGTGTCAGCGAGTTGAACGCGGAGATCACGGTGGAGATGGCAATGGTCAGGGCGAACTGTTTGTAGAACTGGCCGGTGAGTCCGGAAATGAACGCCGCCGGGATAAATACCGCACACAACACCAGTGCCGTCGCGATGATCGGCCCGGTCACCTCACGCATGGCTTTCTTGGTGGCTTCGAATGGCGTCTCCCCCAGCTCGATGTGCCGTTCGACGTTCTCCACCACCACAATCGCGTCGTCGACCACGATACCGATGGCCAACACCAAGCCGAACAATGACAAGGCATTCAACGAGAAGCCGAACAGGTGCATCACCGCAAACGTACCAATCAGCGAGACCGGCACTGCCACCAGCGGAATGATCGAGGCGCGCCAGGTTTGCAGGAACAGAATCACCACCAGCACCACGAGGATCAGTGCTTCGAACAGCGTGTGAACCACCGCCTCGATGGAGCCGCGCACGAAGATCGTCGGGTCATAGACGATGCTGAAGTCCATGCCTTCCGGGAAGTTCTTTTTCAGCTCGGCCATCTTGCCGCGCACATCGTTGGAGATGTCGATCGCGTTAGAGCCGGGACGCTGGAAGATCGGGATCGCCACCGCCGGTTGGTTGTTCAGCAGCGAACGCAACGCGTACTGGCTGGAACCGAGTTCGGGGTCATGCCGAGATAAAGGAAAAATTCACTCACTTCTCTTCTATCTACATGATTTGTTTGGGTTTTCTAAAATGTGGACATTTTCATTGCCGAATTAAGAAAAGCTGTAGCAATGAAGCGATTCTGACGTTTAGATGGGGCATGCCGAGAAAAAGCAAAAATTAGGATATATGCTCTGTAACTTGCTGTATTTAAACGAGTAGATTGGAAGTCCTGCTCAAGCGAAGGCCGCTTCGCGCCCAATTGCTTCAGCCATCCATGGAGGAAGGTTGGATCTATGCGATTTCAAGATCTGCCAATCGCTACTCGACAGGCACACGCGTAGCTTTGCGACTGTCTCTTGGGCGTGAGGTTTTCCCAGCCAGGCAAGCGCACGTACAGCGTCGCCAGCAATGGTCGCTCCGAGGGCGACTTGCCACTGTGGCGCATGCTCGATTCTCACCTGAGTCTTGCCTAACTGCAGGATTCTCGGCCGTCCGCTGGTGACAAATACCTCCCGAATCGACATCTGTTGCGTCAGCCCTAGCGCGTTCGCCGCACGGGCACCGCCCAACGCGATTACCTGATGGCTTTTCGAAGCCATTGCGCTGATGACCTTCTCCGTCGCCGGCGCACGTTTGCCGAAGCGACCGGTGACCGGAGCCACATAGAGGCCACGAGAAACTCGCATCAACTTCCCGCCTTTGACTAATCGGGAGAATGCTTGGTCCACCGCCGCTCGGCTAGCCAAATAAAGAAACTCTTTTGGCGCAAGAGCCCCTCCTTCAGGGAGAAGTCTGCTGTGCTCGATGATCGTCTCGGGAAGGGATTTCATGATGAAGGCTAGCTTTTGAGATATGTCAGAAACCTAGCAACATTTCTGACATTGATCAAACGAAGAGCGGCCTCGTACAGGTGTAGGAACAGTTCTCCTCATGTGCTACGTGCACCATCGCTGTTCGCAAGCGACGCCCCGAGTAGCTTCAGCTGTGTAGTCGCTTCGACCAAGCGCTCCTGCAGGCCCTGCGCTTGCTGCGCCTGGGTCGCGGAGGCTTCGCCCAGCCGGGACACCTCCTCCTGCAATGTGCTGCAACGCTGTTCCAGGGCTTCATTCGCTCGCTCAGTGCCGGTCAACGCGCTCTGGGCGGCTTCCAAAGCCTGGACCTTCTGCGCCAGTAGCTGTTGCTGCGCATGCTGCTCTTTTTGCAACTGCCGCGCCTCGGCGAGCAGGCGCGCATTGTCGCGGTTCAACTGGGTCAACTCGTCCTGCTTGATTATCAAGGTCTGCTGCAGTTGCCGCAGTTCCAGTTGCAGCTGCTGTACCTGCGACTCGTGTCGACGTTGTTCCTGCTCACGCTGCTCCTTGCTGGCCTGTCGGTAGTGTTCCAAGGCGTCGCGTGCGTGCTGATGTTTTTCCTCCAGCGAACGAATCTGCCCATCGCGGTCCTGCAGGCGCTCCTCCAAATCGCGGTTGGCCTGCAATAGGCGGGCATTCTCAACCTCGGCCTGTTGGCGTTGCTGCTGCTCCTGCTGTAGCGCTTGCTGAACAGCCTGAAGCTGTTCCGTGAGCCCGCCGCATTGACTTTCCAACTGCTGGATGCGGCTTTCGGCTTGCCGAGCCTGGTTCTGGTAGCCGAGCCGCTCACGTGCCAGTTGCTCGCGCTCTTGGGCCACGGCGGCCTGCGCATCCTCCTTTAGCTGATCCGCTAACTGGCCGACCAGGTTGGCCAGCTGTTCGCTGAGCGGGATCGAGGCCGCAACCCGGCCGCGCTCGGCATCTTCGAGTTCTTTTAGATAGCGGTGAATGGTGGTTTTCGAGCCGGTATTGCCTAGTTCGACTCGTACAGCATCGATGCTGGGGTTCTCGCCCCGCGCCAGGATGGCTTGTCGCGCCTTCTGAACCAGTGCCTTGTTGATGCCGCCGCGAGCCATGGTTTGCTCCTACGATTTCGTAGTGGATTACATACCATGTATTTACATTCCAAAACGATCCGATGTAAAGCGATTCTCAAGTGTATAAATCAGATAAAATAATGGAGCGTTATCCAATAAGATCGGCACAAACGGTCGCTTAGCTGCCGTTTTCAAGTACACAAAGGGCATTTCGAGCGATGAAAGACGTCGGGCGCTATCTGCAAGCCGGTACGCGGGAAAACACCCGCCGCAGCTACCAGTCGGCCATCGAGCACTTCGAAGTGACGTGGGGTGGCTTTCTGCCTGCCACCAGCGATAGCATCGTGCGCTACCTGGTGGACTACGCCGACACCCTAAGCAGCAACACGCTCAAACAGCGCTTGGCCGCTCTGGCTCAGTGGCATATCACCCAGGGCTTTCCTGATCCGACCAAGACGCCCACGGTGCGTCAGGTGCTCAAAGGCATCCGCACATTGCATCCGGCGCAAACGAAGCAGGCTGCACCGCTGCAGTTGCAGCACCTGGAGCAAGCAATTCAATGGCTGAATCAGGAAGCCGAACGGGCTCAGCAGTCCGGCAATTTGGCAAGCCTGCTGCGCAGCCGGCGCGATGCGGCGCTGCTGCAAATCGGCTTCTGGCGGGGTTTTCGCAGCGACGAACTCTGTCGACTGCAGGTCGAGCATATCCAAGCCGAAGCCGGTGCGGGCATGAGCCTATTCCTGCCGCAGAGCAAGGGTGACCGGGAAAACCTCGGCACGACTCATTACGTACCAGCCTTGAAATGCCTCTGTCCTGTGCAGGCTTATCTCGACTGGATCAGTGCCGCCGGCATTGCCCGTGGCGCAGTGTTCTGTCGCCTGGATCGCTGGGGGCATCTGGGCAGCGAGGCCCTGCACCCCGGCAGCCTGATCAGCTTGTTGCGTCACATCCTGCAACGCGCCGGTGTCTCGGCCGAGTTGTACACCAGCCATTCGCTACGCCGAGGCTTCGCCACCTGGGCCACGGCAAATGGCTGGGATCTCAAGGCCTTGATGACCTATGTAGGCTGGAAAGACATCAAGTCCGCCATGCGCTACATCGACCCCGCCATATCCTTTGGTGGCCTTGCAGCTAAACCTGCCCTTGAGCTTCATGCTGGACCTCTGGGCCAAATTTCAGCTTCTCATTAACACCGGTACACATCAGGGACAACGGCGCCGTATGAACCGCAATCGGACTCGCTGCTGGCGTTTACAGGCAGCTGAGCCGCTCTAGAATGAACTTTATAGGCCTTTATAGTCGATTATAGAATCCTATTCTGGACGCCCGATTCACGCTGCCCGGCGAGCTGGGGCTGACGATTCGCACCCTGTTCGTCTGCACCTTCGTGCTGATCTTTGCGGTCTGGGCGGTGCCCGTGCAGCAAATTGCCGAGGTCAACCAGCGCAACCTGCTGTGGCTTGGCCTTTCCGGCATCACCACGGCGCTGTCTTGGATCTTCTACTACAAGGCGTTGAAGCTGGGGGACGTAGCCACGGTGGCGCTGATCGACAAGGGCAGCGTCGTGGTAGCGATGCTGATGGCCTGGCTACTGCTGCGCGAAGTGATCACGCTGCGGATGCTGGCCGGTGCCGGGTTGATCGTGGCCGGGCTTTTGGTTATTGCCAAAAAGCCCTGACCTGTGATCCTAGGCCTCGTGCTGTTGAAAGGTTGCCGCCAGCGTGAGCTGTGCACGGGCCTCGATGATCTCGATCAGTTCGAAGTGCTTGGGGAACTCTCGCTGAGGCAGCCGCTGGGCACGAAGTGATGATCCAGGTGAACCGCGGTGCTTTGGCCTTCGACAGTCGCTCCGTGATAGTCAGGATGCCATTCCCAGCTCCGTACAGCGCCATTGTCACGAATGCCGGCCATGCTGCGCGGGCAGCAGCAAAGCAATCCCAGTCGGGCAAAGCAGAATCTCTAAGCGAGTTGCCCTAGTAGGGTGAAGGTTTTGCCCCAAGGTGAATTCTGCAATACACCCAGCGACCTGAGCTGCCTCTATGACCATTCCGATAGCCAGGGCCGTATAGTGCGAATCCAGATGCTGATGCAACTCACTCAGGTCTAGGAACTGATCGATACAGCACAACAGGTGATTGGCTGGAATGTGATCGTCCAGATTGAACGTGTAGAACAGAGGGGCCTGAGCGGCCTGCTGACGTCCCACCATCGTGGAGAACTCCACTGAGCTGATGGAGGTTGAGTGAGCCAGCTTCAGCCAGCTCACTCAACCTAGTTTTTCAATGGAATAGGCCAAAAGCGGACTGCCAGGTAAGCGGGCCTCCTCAGCCCATCTGTTCAGACCGATTAACCGCCAAACGCATGTAAGTGCGCCAACGCGTGCTTGCTTGTCAGATCCCCTTACCTAGCATCTTGCCGTTAACGGTTTCGCCGTAAAGGTTCACGCCGTCATTGGCATGGTATTTATCACGGGTTTTCTCGACTGAGCCATCGACCAGGCGCGGGTCTTGCGGTCGCTCGTGGCTATTCATAAATGCCGCCACGTTCCAAGCGTCTTCGTCTGACAGGGTGCCGCCTTTGCCCAGTGGCATGTTTTCCTTGATAAACGCCGCGGCTGTGTTGATCCGATGCATGCCTGCACCCCAGTTGAACGAGTCCGCCCCCCATAGTGGCGGGAATACATAAAGGTCACCAGACTTCTGTCCTTCCCCGTTCGGCCCATGACAGACGGCGCATTGTGCGTCGTAGACCTGTTCTCCCTTTGCCAGGTCGTATCCGCCTTCGGGTTGTGGCACTTCCGGATAGGCCCGACCTGGTAGCTCTTGCGCCGTGGGTGCTCCGGTTGCAAGCCAGTATGAATAGGCTGAAAGCGCGGCGATAACGGGGCCGTCAGCCTCGGGTGCCTTGCCGTTCATACTGAACTGGAAACAGCCCTGAAGGCGCTCGGCATAACTATTCACCTTGTCGTTCTTCTTTCGGTACGCCGGGTACATGGTGTAGGCGGCCCAGAGCGGTGCAGAGTTGGCTTTCCGGCCCTGTTCGAGGTGGCAGTTCGCACAGGCTAGGCCGTTGCCCACATAGTCGGGCGCATGCGTCTTGGTATCGACGAATATGGCCCGACCTTGCTGTACCAGTTGCCCGTAGGCGTTGTCAGGCAGTTCGCTTTCCTTTGGCGGTTGGAAGTACTTGCTGCTAGCGGGATCACCGGCCCCGGTCAGGATCTGCGACTGATCTTCCATCGCGATGTCGTCCGCGAGCACCGGGAAGGCCAATGACATCAACAGCAGTGCGGTTGTATGGGTCTTCATTTGGCTGCTCCTTTGTCGGTCAGGCCTGCGAAGTACGTCGAGACCGCCGTTACCTCGTCCTCGGTCAAGCTACGTGCGATGTGGCCCATCAAGTCGTTGGGGTCGTTCTTGCGGGTGCCCTGTCGCCAGGCGGTCAGCTGCGACGACAGGTACTGTGCCGACTGCCCGGCCAGCGGTGGGAAGGCGTCGCCGACTCCTGTTCCGCTGGGACCGTGGCAGGCGACACATTCTGGAATATTGCGATCCCACGCACCGCGCAGGGCAAGTGTCTCGCCAGGTCCATCGGCCAAAGCGGTACGGTCGACTCGATCAGGCTGCGGATGCGGCTTGCCGGCCAACATGGTTGTGACCGCATCGGCTTCGTCGGCGCTCAACGCCGCGGCAATGGGTTGCATGATTGGGTTGGCGCGTGCACCGGATGCGAAATCAGCCAGCTGCTTACGCATGTACTCGGCTGACAGGCCCGCAAGGCGGGGGAAGCCCGCAGCGGCCATCCCCCCACCCTCGGCTCCGTGACAGGTAACACACGCCATGGCGGCGGGGTTGGCCCCGCCTTTGCTGTAAACCGCAGTCGCATCCGCAGCTTGCGCGGACACGGAAACCACAAGAAAGAGCCCAGCCAAGGGCAATAGGGGGACGTTCATATAGCCTCCATATCATTATTATTTTATGCAGCATCGGTGCTGGCGGACCTTTGCCGATCTAGCGCTTTGACAACGGCCCCATGATCTCATTCAATGCATCGGGGCGAGGCGCGCCCTGATGTTGCTGCAGCCGTCCGTCATCGTCCAGGTAATAAATCGCTGGCGTAGCCGAGGCGCCCATTTCACCCATCAGGGTGAGGTTCGCCTCTAGCTGCTCATTCACTGTTGGCGAGATGCCCTCGATCGGCTTGAGCGTGCTCGCCTTACCCGCTGCTTCGTGTACATTGAGGGCCGCCTCGGGATCCTTGGCGGCCAGCAACGCGGCGGCTTTACCGGCGCTGTCCGGACGCAGCATGCCAACCATGACGTGACGAAGCTGAACGTCACCCGCTTCGACCCAGGGCCGCGCCTGTTTCCAGAACATGTTGCAGAATGGGCAGTTCGGATCGGAAAACATGTAGATGACCCGTGGCGCTTCGGCCGCGCCGTCAGCTATCCAGGTGCTGCTCTCCAGCCGCTGCCACATCTCGCTGCTCATCGGCTCATACACCAGTTTTTCAAGCGGTGCCTTGGTCAGGTCTTCACCCGCGGCATCCAGCAAACTGCCGATCACGACATGATCGCCGTCCGGTGTCAGGTACAGCGCGATGCCCTCTCCGTTATAACGCGCCGCATAGCCCTTCAATCCGCCCGGTGCGTCGAAGCTGCCGACTACTTTGGCTCCACGCGCTTCAATGGCCTGAACCGCAGGAGGCAGGGCCTCTGCCAGCACCAGGGGTGCCGGTAGCAAGGCCAGCGTAGAAATGAAAAAGGAAAGTGATCGTACGGATTTCATGGCTGGTTTTTTACCTTAAATTGCTCAAGAGCGCGCGCCAGACTGGCATGAGAAAGCTCACCGAGATGACTGCCAACCTGGCGTCCCTCGGCGTCATAGAAAAGCGTGGTGGGCAGTGCTGCAGAACCTACATGCTGGCCGAGGCGACCGCCGGTGTCGAGCAGGACGTTTTCCAGGCTGAGCCCTTCGGCGTCAAGGAAGTCGGCGATCAATCGCTCGCCCTCACCCTGGTTGACGAACAGGAAATTCACCTCGGTGTTGTCTTGCTGCGCCTTCGCAAGGACCGGCATTTCCCGCCTGCAGGGAGGGCACCAGGTGGCCCACAGGTTGACCACAAGCGGCTTGCCGACGTAATCCTGCAAGGCGGCCGGCTTGCCCTGGATGTCTCGCAACCCCATCTCGGGCAGCCGCGTGCCCTGCTCGAAGGCATGCAATGCGAATGTCCCAAATCCCCAACTGAGCATACCTACCATCACCGCAGCGCCAAGTGGTCTACGCAAACCGCTATCGCGCCAGGCAAGCCAAGTACCCAACAGCACCGCCACCAACAAGCCTGGCCAGGCAATAAACCCGCCGTCACGTATGTCGATCACGCGCCAGGGCTCTTCTCGGAAATGCTCGACATACACCAGCACGAAGGCCAGCCGAGCGACCAGTAGCGCCACCAGCAGCAGCCTGAACAGCTGCTGTTCCGGATTCCGCTCGCTGCGCCGCCCGACCCACCAGCCGGTGAGCATCGCCAGAAACAGGCTCACCAACATGAGCGCATGCGGAACGGCGAGTGCCAAGGGCCCCGCATTAATTGTCAGCATCAGCCTCGCTCCATTGTTTCGTTCCATCTGCTTAGAAATTGGATCGCGTCGACCTCGCCGGTGATGCGTTGGATACGTCTTTCTTCCCCGTCCGGGCCGATGAAGAGCAGCGTCGGCGGCCCCATGACCTGATAGCGGTTTAGCAGCTCGCGACTGGAGGGGTCGGTCTGCGTCACGTCCGGCCGCAGAATCCGCACGCCAGTGAGCGCGGCTTGCACCTGCGCGTCGCCGAATACTTCCTTTTCCATGACCTTGCAGGACACGCACCAGTCCGCGTAATAGTCCACCAATACCCACTGGCCGGCGGCTTTGGCGGCAGCCAGCTCACGATCAAGGTCGGCCGGCTCGCTGAAACCGACAAATCCGTGGGCAGACTCAACACCCTGCGAGGGCGCAACGCCGCCCGTGAACACACCGAGCGGCCGCATGACATCCTGCGCGCCGCCAGCCGCCCCCAGCAGCAGCGCCACGCCCCATACCCCGGCTAGCGCCGCGACTGACCGGCTGAACGCCTGATGCCGCACCAATTGACGCGCCAGTTGCAGCAATCCACTGGCGCCCCTGAAATCAACCTATAAGCGTTTGCCCACTTGCGGAAAATATTTAGCTCAGCAGAACAGGAAAGTTTTCTGCATCGCAACCATGGCGATGGTTTCGGGCTGTACCGGTTTCGGCACGGTCAGCTCGTCAACTGAACCCGCTGGAAGAGCAGAATCTACCAAAACCAATGTTTTGGAGGCAGGAGCAGCCATGCTCCAAACGGATTCGCCTCTGGATCCCATGAACGTCTATTTGGTCGGCTTTCATCCCATGAAAGATGATCCATCACATCAAATGGAAGCGCATCATTTTTGCACTCAAGCCAACGAAGATTTTGCGCAATGCGCATTGTTCGATGGAAACACACGAAGCGCGAATTTGAACGGTATCGAATACATAATTTCTGAAAAGATTTTCGAAAGTTTACCGGAATCAGAAAAACAGTATTGGCATCCCCATAATGGAGAGATTCTTTCGGGACAGCTGGTTGCACCTGGCCTGCCGGTTAAAGCAGACCATGAACTTATGAAAAGCAAAATGAACAGCTACGGTAAGACTTGGCATACGTGGGATGCAACCCATGGCAAGCCAGGCGAGTCGTTGCCATTTGGAGAACCGAAGCTCGCATGGTCGTTTAATCGGATTGGTGAGGCCAAAAAGGGATTGGTGGAAAGCCGAGACAAGCGTATGGATATCAATACGGAGGAACGTCGTAACGCCAGACAGGACCTTTTGCCACTGGCCAAGCCCCAGAGCGGCGTGGATGCGCTCAAGGGCCAATTTGAACGCCCCACCCGATCCATTCCCGGTGTTGTTGATAAAAAAACCACAAATCAGTCCGAGGCGCTGTCGGAATCGGATTCTAGATAGAGGTCAGTCGTTTGCCGATATAAAGGCTTTTCTCTCCTGAGGAGACTGATTACGGTATCTGTTCGAAGCCGTGCAGTAATGCGCCTTATTCCTGCGCTATTTCCAGAAGCGCTTGGCCGGCTGATCCTGCCAAACCAAGCGCAGCTCTGCCGTTGCAGCGCTAAAACCAAGCATATGCCCGGATAACCTACGTCAATACCGGATGCTTTCGATCATCAAGGCGACCGCTGCAATAAATGCAATCAACCCAAAGCCTTTCTGAAGCCTCTTGCCGTCCAAGCGCGCAGAAATTGATTGCCCCGTCAGCATTCCTGCAATCGCACCCGCAGAAAATGGAAGAGCAACTGTCCAGTCAAGATTGCCAGCTAACACTGAAGACGATACGCCGCTAACCGACACAAGCCCTATGACTGCCAATGATGTTGCAGTAACAGATCGCATAGACAGATCGCTGTAACGGCCCAGTGCCGGTACCAGGACAAATCCCCCGCCTACGCCGAGAAGCCCGGAGAGGAAACCAGCCAGCGAACCCGACGCTGAGACAATTGCTGCGCAGCGAGACGTCCAACGAAACCGCCCCGTCTGAGGATTGAGCTGACAAGGAATTGCTCGCGCATGAATAGCATGACGGCTTGGCTGCCGGACGGAACGGAACGCTACGTAAAACAAAACAAGAGCGAACAGCATGGCAAGCATGCTGTGCTCTAATCTTCCCGCAGCCCAGACACCCGCAGGAGCAAGCAACATGCCGCAGAAGGCCATCAGTACAGCCGCCTTGTAGCGAACTATTCCTTCCCTAAGACCGATAACCGCCCCCACCCAGGCCGCCAAACCAACAGCAAGCAAGCCAATAGGTGCCGCTTGAGGCAAACCAAGGCCCATCACAAACACCAACAAGGGGACCGTCAGGATGCCTCCCCCCGCCCCTGTAAGCGCTAGGACAATGCCAACGAGCAAGCCGAGTCCAAACTCAATGACCATAAGCCGCCCTGTCCGGGCGCCTCGGCCGAGTCATGCGGATACTAACGCAGCTAATCACTGCGGCTTATCCGCTAAGCGAGTCTGCAGCTCGTACAGCGCCATGCCCGCTAGCATCGCGAGAATAAAGATCAGCGGCTCGCTCCGGCCACTCAAAAGCGTCGCGACCGCCGGTCCTGGACAATAACCGGCCAGCCCCCAACCCACTCCGAACGCCAGGCTACCCAGCACGAGACGACGATCTATTCGGGTGGCGGTGGGCATCCGCATGACATCTCCCAGCACCGCCCGGGACCGTTTGGAGGCGAAATAGAACCCGACACTGGCGACCACGATCGCACCGCCCATAACGAACGCAAGCGAGGGGTCCCACGGCCCGGTGAGGTCTAGAAAGGCGATCACTTTGGATGGATCGGCCATCCCTGACAGGATCAGGCCGAGGCCGAAAACCAACCCAGCTACAAATGCGCTTAGCAATTTCATGGCAACTCCTCAGCCCAGCAGGTGGCGGATGACGAATACGGTCAGAAAGCCGCTGGCCATGAATGCGGCCGTCGCGACCAGCGAGCGCGGCGACCGGCGCGACAATCCACATACGCCATGCCCGCTCGTACAACCAGAGCCATACCGCGTGCCGACCCCGACCAACAATCCGGCTGCGATCAGGGTCAAGGTGCTCGCATCAATCTGGATATCTGGCTGCTCGAACGCGGCCTGAAACAGCACCGGCGCGATGACCAGTCCGGCGATGAATGAAACACGCCAGAGCACATCGCCTTTGGCAGGCCGCAGCAACCCGCCGACCACGCCGCTGATGCCCGCGATTCTCCCGTTCAACAAGATGAACAGGGTCGCAGCGAGGCCGATCAACGTGCCCCCGGCGAGCGAGAACCACGGTGTGAAATTCGCCCAGTCGATCGTCATGTCGTGGATTCCTCACGTTCGGGATGCTGGCAGTAGAGCCGGTAAAGCACCTGCATGACCTCCATCGCTTGATGGCTGGAAATACTGTAATGCACTTGCTTGCCTTCGCGCCTGGTGCTGACCAAGCCGTTGTGACGCAGCACGGTTAGCTGTTGGGACAGGGTCGGTTGCTCGATGCCCGTCGCACTGGCGAGATCACCCACGCAGTGCTCCCCTTGGGTCAGCTGGCACAGCAACAACAGGCGGTCAGGGTTGCTCAGCACCTTCAGCAAGCCGCAGGCGTCCGCAGCACTGCGGCGGAGGGTTTCGATATCGAGATCTGCCATGTCGGCCATTCTTCTTCAGCTGGTCAGGTGGATTTGACAATATAATTTATCAATATATATTTCAATATATAGTATCGACGCGACAGCGGACGCCCGGCTCGGAACTCGACGTCCCCTACAGGCACCTAAAATTGTGCGGCATCGCTTTTCTCTTCACCTCGCTGCGCCCCCGTCGGCGCGAACCAGGAGATAGACATGTTATCGATACAGCAAAACAGTACGAATCATGACCAGGCGGACCGGGTTCGCCGCTCAACGTCCCAACCTGTGAACCAAGAAATCGATCGGCAAACGGACGCGAACGTTCGTCGATTCAGCGGGATGGGACGAAGCGCAATTCTTCAGCGTATCGACGCCCTGGATCGCGAGTGGGACGTGGAGCGCGTGCTCGAGGTCAATGCCTCCTCGCTCGCGCTGTCTGGCTTGCTACTTGGCCTGACAGCGAACCGAAAGTGGTTTCTGCTGCCTGGCGTCGTGCTGCCGTTTCTTCTGCAACACGGTTTGCAGGGCTGGTGCCCGCCGCTGGCGATTCTGCGCCGGCTGGGTATTCGCACGCGGGGCGAGATCGATCAGGAAAAGTATGCACTGCTCAGGGCGCTGGAACAGGCACCGCTGAACACTCACCATTAGCCGAGACCATCATGATATTTCGCCAGCTGTTCGAGCCCGTGTCGTCCACCTATACCTACTTGCTCGGGTGCGAGGGCACCGGCCAGGCCGTGCTCATCGACCCGGTCATTTCCGCAACGGACCGCGACCTGGCCGAGCTAGCCAGGCTGGACCTGCAGCTGGCGTTCACCTTGGACACCCACATACATGCCGACCACATCACCGCCGCGCTGGAACTGAAGAAGCAGACCGGCTGCCGTATCGCGGGGCCGGCTATCGACAAATTGCCCTGCACGGATGTGGGCATTGAGGACGGTGTTCCTTTCATCGTCGGCAGCCTGCAGTTCACACCCTTGCATACCCCCGGGCACACCGACGGGCACTTTGCCTATCTCCTCGGTGATCGCCTGTTCAGCGGTGATGCATTACTCATCGACGGCTGCGGTAGGACCGACTTTCAGAACGGCAGCGCCGACGATCTGTTTCACAGCGTTAGAAACAAGCTGCTCACGCTGCCAGACGACACCCTGGTCTATCCCGGCCATGACTACAGCGGTCGTCGAGTCTCGACCATCGCCCAGGAAAAGCAGCGCAACCCCCGACTCGGTGAAGCGATCACCCTGGAGCGCTTCCGAGAAATTATGGCGGAATTGAACTTGCCCTATCCCGCGTTCATCGATCACGCCGTGCCTGGAAATCGCCTGTGCGGCGTCTGCCCACCCGACCTGACGGATAATTTCCGTCGCTATTGCGAACAGGTTGAGCGCAGTCCTCAGGGCTGATTACGGTGATGCCAAGCCAGTGAACGTTTCCGCTAAAACGAACAACCGTTCCGGAAGGGCGGGCGGCTTTATATGATAGGCAGCTACCGACCAACAGATACTCCCTGCGCCAATTTAGTGATGGCGCGAAGCTTAACCCCTGCGCCGGCGGATATCGTGACACAGGGCGTGGACGGGCTCGATGTTTCGCAGGAGTTCGGTTGGTTGCGTTACAAAAAGCTGTTAGCCGACCGAGATGCCGTCATGGAACCGCACCACGGTTTCATTGAGGATCGTGTCCTCGATACCAACTTTGATCGTGACGCGAAAATCGTCGTAAGCATTGCGCATCGCAAGCCGCTCATTATCTCCAGGTGGGTTATTGAAGCTGACGGCAATTTGCTGGTGGTCAGCTCCATGGTACGCAATACGCTCATTGCGTTTGCGCATGTCGTAGGCAAACCGACATCGATATAGCCAGGCCCTTCAGCCCGGTAGGTATCGACCTCACCTCAGGAGCAATTGGGCATCTTGGCAAAAAATGGCCAGTTCTCGATCACAAATTTTCAGAGCGAGCTTCCACTTATGGATTCCAATCAAACCGATTGCGCAGTGTAAAAGCCCGAGTCAGCCAGAACGCTGATCTATCTCCGGTAATTACCTGCTCAGTTGCCTTCGCGATCTGGCGACTCAATGACTCTATGCTTTGGCACCAGATCGACCAACGGCGCGATCATCATCTGAGCAGTGCGAATCCAGGAGCTCAACGTCTCAAGATCTAATAGCACTGATTCGGCTACCTCCCAGACGCAGGATTCCTCGGTCGTAACCGGCGGTAGAGTGCCTTCGACCAACGCCTGAGCCATCGTATGCAGCTTCAGCAAGTCGTCGCGTACAGCAATCATCCCACCCACCTCAGCCAGGCTAGTGTCCAGTCGATCGACAAGTTCAAGTAGCTGTGACGTGTAGAAGCTGTTGCGAAGCTTGTCCAATGCTGCGACGTCCACCTCTCCACACGGCGTAACGCGAAAAGATGTGGGAGATATGTTGATCATGAGGTCATCTCGGTATCGGCCTGGCGGGTCGTGCTGACCCGCAGCGAGCCGGCGGCTTGTTGAAACACCGAATCCTTGATCCATGGTTCCGGCGGCCGATTGAGTTTGAGGTTGAACTCGCCGAAGCGTTTGACGTTGCTGGTCAGGTAGGGACTGAGGAACGACACGTCTTCATCGGTGAACTGCCAGCCCTCGCGGGCCAGTTTCTGCAGGATGCGCATCATGTCCACGGTGTTCTGCAGGATCACCGACGAGGCCACCATGTCGTTGTAGCGCAGGCGTTTCTGCTGCTCGTCCGGATCGTTCTCGGCGATCACATCGCCGCCGAAGGATAGCCACTTGGAGAAACCGTTGTAGGACTCGATCTTGTTGGTGTTCGCGGTGACCTCCTGGCGCAACTCGCGACTGCCGATCCAGTTGAGCAGGAAGATCGTACGGATCACGCTGCCCAGTGCCTGTGCCGCATGGTAGAGCTTGTTACGCCGGCTGTAGGAACCGAGTTTTCGCAGCAGCATAGACGAGGAGATTTTGCCGGCCTGGATAGACAGCGCGACCTGCATCAAATCCTGCCAGTGGGTTTCGATCAGGTTCCAGTCGGCAGTGTCGGTGAACAGACGGTTGATATGCTTGTACGAAGCGCCGCGATCCGGCCGGCACATCACCAGGTCCCGCCAGTTGCGAATACGTGGCATCAGGTTGATGCCCAGCAGATGGGTGAAGGCAAAGACCGTCGCCGATTGCCCCTGAGTATCGGAATACACAGTGTCTGCCTCGACACTGAGATCAGCCTTGAGCAGCCCCTCAATTACGTAAATCGCCTCCCAGATACCAGGTGGGATGAAGTGCTGGAACACCGCGATGTAGTTGTTGGCCACATGCCGATAAGCCACGGCCCCCATCTTGCGGTAGCGGAAGTGGTAGCCGGCTAGCAGGTTGTCATCATAGAAGTCGAACTGAGTACCGTCCGCGGCCACCGCCTTGCCATCGCCCCAGAGCTTAGGCAGGTCAAGTTGCAAGTAGAGCTCCACCAGCTCGCGGTTAGCTTTGTCCAACTTCTCCAGCGAGAGGTGACGGCGATTCGTATAGGACAGCATGTGTGGCGTGACATTACCGGCCAGATGCCGTGCGGCCTGGTTAGGGCCCAGGTTGCAGCCCATGGCGAAGATAGTCATCAGATAGCGCTCGGCCGGCTCTTTGAGCTTTGGCTCGTTGCCGGACATGGGGCCGAAATGCCGAGTGAACTGAATCCAATGTTCGATGTTGGCCATGATGTCCAGCACATGCCTAGCCGGCATGCGCTGCATAAGCGCTGTCTGCAGCGAGATGGCCGAAAGTGGGATGTCCCGTGCTGTTACACGACGCAGTACCGGTTCG
The DNA here is from genome assembly GCF_000690905.1 of Pseudomonas sp. Ant30-3. Lineage (GTDB taxonomy): Bacteria > Pseudomonadota > Gammaproteobacteria > Pseudomonadales > Pseudomonadaceae > Aquipseudomonas. Next base: position 48,491 of record NZ_JMCL01000066.1, read on the forward strand.
CCGGCCTCGTTGATCGACACATCCCCCCGACAGGAGGGAAACTTGTCATCCAGTTGCTGTGCGGTTTCTTCCAACTGGCTCTTGAGCGAGGCGACAAATTCCGTCGCGTTGGCAGGCAGACCCACTTTCTCGCAGTAGACTGGTAGTCGCTGGAGACACTCTTCCCAAGGCAGTAACTGCTTGCGGTAATCGGCGAAGGATTCCGACCCTTGTACGCACATGTCACCGGATCGCAGCTCGCTGGCCAGGTAGGAGAATACGCAAACTTCTAGATAGCGCCGGTTGGTCGGTGGCCCCTCACTGGAAGGACGACGAACGACCTTGACCCAGCGCTCCGACGCAAACGACAAATCGACGTGCTCGTCGATCCATTCGCGGTGTAGATTCTCGCTGTCCTGGATCAATTCCAGTGCCTGAACCAGCGATCGATCCTGAGTCGTGGGCTCCAGTTGGAGAAGGTGACTGAGACGGAATAATAGTGAGCGATGGGACCTGAAATGCTTCCAGATCAGCGGCAGGTAGTTATTACCGCCGGTAGCCTGGACTTCGGCGCAAGTCTCACGCAACCGATCCAGATTGCCATCGGGGGAGAGGTATTCCCGAATCAGGCTGCCAGCCTCCTGATCATCCGGTTCTTGAACCAGAATCTGCACTACGCCGTTCAGGGTCGCTGCCAACTGCTCCAGCTTCTGGCGTTGCCGCGCCTGAATTTGCTCCAACTCCTCCTTGGCGCGTTTGTGGATCGTCGAAATCCGCCGAATGAACATCTCGGCCAAGTGATCCCGAGTCCGCACGCGCATTCGGTAGATCAAGGCAAGCATCAGCGTGTAGCGTTTCGGCAGCGAGCAGTCCTTCAACTCGGCGACGTCCGACGCAGCAGCTTGGGCAGCAAAGTGGCGGATCTTGGCATCGACGATCCCTTCAAAAATGGCACCCAGATCCCCGAAGCTCTCAAGCCAAGCCAGATGATCGATCAGCACTTCCAGGTGCTTGCGGGAGGGCTTCTTGGGCGCCTGTTTCAGCGCATTGAAGTCGCTCTGGCGTCGGCCGAAGTCCGTGTCGAGCAGCTCCTTTAGCTTGTGGATCACCTCGATTGGCGTTCTGGTTACCACGAGGTTGAATATTGTCTCTTGGGCTTCGGCATGAATCCGCTCAGCGAGATCATTCAGGGTCGAGTACGCAGGGAGCTCATAATCCTGGCGGATCAGTTCTTCAATCACGGAGTTGATGATGTCGGCACGCTGGTCAAGCACGAACGACATTGCTTTGGCATGCCGCTCGGCGAGCTCGATAGCATCAGAGCCGTAGAATGCAGTCACACCGAGGCGAGCTCGGATCGCGTTCATGTGGCGATACTGCTGAAACCACTTGTATTCCGCGAATTTCACCTTGCTACGCTGACCCAACTCTCCGCGAATGAACTCCACCAGTTGATCAGGCACGTCGGTGATGTCAGGAAAATATCGAAGTACCTGGAAGGTCTTGAGCAGGACGGCGAGATTGAGGTGAAAGGGGGCCTTGGACTTGCTTCGTACCCACTTAATCTCATCATCTGAGAAGGAAAAATCACGCTGCAGCTCAGCTTTTGAATACGTCTTTGGCAGAGTGGGGTACGCCGTGCGCTCTAATGAAGCCATAGGACCTCCTTTTCTGAGGAATCAGAAAAGATAGTCCACGATCAGGGGCTGTGCGGGCTATTTAGAAAATCGTTCAGCATCAGCATCTTACGAGCGAAGTGAGTGAATTTCCCCTTTATCTCGGCATGACCCCAGTTCAATGCGCGCGATGTCTTTGAGGCGAGTGATCTCACCGTTTTCGCCGGAGCGAATGATGATGTTCTCGAACTCTTCCTCCGAGACCAGACGACCCTGAGTGTTGACCGACAGCTGGAACGCGGTGGCATTCGGCGCAGGCGGAGCGCCCAGTGCACCGGCCGCCACTTGACGGTTCTGCTCGCGAATCGCCGTCACCACATCGGTTGCCGTCAGGTTGCGCGAAGCAGTTTTGTTCGGATCAAGCCACACCCGCAGCGAGTAGTCGCCCATCCCGAACAATTGCACATCACCGACACCGCCCAGCCGCGCCAGCTCATCCTTGATGTTGAGCAGGGCGTAGTTGGACAGGTAGAGCATGTCGTAGCGTTTGTCCGGCGAGGTCAAGTGCACAACCATGGTCAGGTCGGGCGAAGCCTTGTCGACGGTGATACCGATGCGCGTCACTTCCTCGGGAAGTTTCGGCTCGGTCCGGGTTACGCGGTTCTGCACCTGCACCTGCGCGTTATCCAGGTCGGTACCCAGCGCGAAGGTGATGGTCAGGGTGATCTTGCCGTCGGCGGTCGACTGCGAGGACATGTAGAGCATGTTCTCGACGCCGGTGATGGCCTGCTCCAGCGGAGCTGCCACGGTTTCACCGATGACTTTCGGGTTGGCACCCGGGAAGTTCGCGCGGACCACAACGGTTGGCGGCACGACTTCCGGGTATTCGCTGATCGGCAACTGGAACAGCGAAATGGAGCCGGCGATCAGGATCAGCAGCGACAGCACCGCTGCGAAGATCGGCCGGGAAATAAAGAATTGGGAAAAATTCATCTGGTTTGTCGTCCCTTAACCGCGTGGGGTCGCGGCAGCCACTTTCACAACCGTACCCGGCGCGGCTTTGGCAGGCGCGACTTGGGGCAGGTTGCTGGCTTCCAGCGCTTGTCGTTGTTGAGCCAGCGCGGCGAGGGTTTGCTCGCTGGCCATCGGGATAACTTCAGGGGTGACCGGTGAACCAGGCCGTACGCGTTGCAGGCCCTTGACGATGACCGTGTCATCCTTGCTCAGGCCACTGCGCACGATGCGCAAGCCTTCGATTTTCGGACCCAGCTCAACGGCGCGGTACGCGGTATTGTTTTCGCCATCGAGCACCAGCACGAACTTCTTGCCCAGGTCGGTACCGACCGCTTCGTCATTGATCAGCACCGCGGAGTAAGTGCCGCTGCCGACCAGCTTCAGACGTGCATAAAGGCCCGGGGTGTAAGTGCCATCGGTGTTGTCGAAGACGGCGCGACCGCGGATGGTGCCGGTCTGCGGGTTGACCTGGTTGTCGACGAAGTTCATCACGCCCTGGTGCGGGTTGCCTTCTTCGTTCGACAGGCCCAGGTAAACCGGGGTGGTGGCGCCGCGTTTGCCTTGGCGGGCGAGGGCGGTGTATTTGAGGAAGACACGCTCATCGGCGTCGAAGTAGGCGTAGACCTTGTCGGTGGAGACGACGCTGGTCAGCGCGGTGGTGTCGGCGGTCACCAGGTTGCCGGCGGTGATCTCGGCGCGGCTGACGCGGCCACTGATCGGCGCGGTCACGCGGGTGAAGCTCAGGTTCAGTTTGGCCAGATCCAGTTGCGCTTGCAGCGCTCCGACCGCGGCGCGGGCTTCTTGGGAAGCGCTGGTGCGCGAGTCAGCCAGTTCGGCGGAAATTGCGTTGCTGGTGCGCAGGCGTTCACCGCGCTGGGCTTCGTTTTCACTGCGGGTGGCGGTGGCGCGAGCCTGAGAGACCAGGGCTTCGAGGCGGCGCACCTCTGCCTGGAACGGACGCGGGTCAATCTGAAACAACAAGTCGCCTTTCTTGACGAGTGCGCCTTCGGTAAAGGCCACGTCGTCAATCTGGCCAGAAACTCGCGGACGGATCTGCACGGTTTCCGGTGCTTCAAGGCGACCCGTAAATTCGTCCCACTCGTTGACGGGCTGCTCCAGCACTTTGGCCACGCTTACTTTGGCGGCTGGTGGAGCGGCAGCCGTGTCCGGCGTCTTGCCACACGCGCTCATCACCAGTACGGCCAACAAGGCCAACGGGAAGCGCAAATGTTTAAGTGATTGTTCCATGGAAGCATCCGCCAATGTATTGAGAATGGGCGGATGATGCTCGGCGAGGGGTGTATCACACGAATCGAATGGGGCGAAGGTAACTATCATTCGGAATGATACGAGGCCGAATCAAGCTCTCTAGCATGCACCTTTAGTTAGGCGGCTATCAATTGGTTTGAGGGTAATGCTGTGTTGCGTGCGTCGCAAGAATCACTTGCACGCCTTCGCGAATTGGGAGCTCTAAACGCGTGATGCGCGCGAACAAACATAAGGAACTCTGACTGAGTCGACTCTAGTAACTCCATGATTCTGGGTATTAAGTCGAGTTAAGCGATGGAAGACCCAATATGCTGGAGTTAAACTTTGTTACCCCAGGCGAGCTGGTTGAACGTCTGTGTGATCGCCTGCGCAAAGAGCGCCTGGCTATGCAATTGACGCAAGCCGATGTCGCCGGACGCGCCGGCATTGGCACCAATACTGTGTCGAACCTAGAAGCCGGGCGCAATGTCGGGTTCGAAACCGTAATCCGTGTAGCGATGGTTCTAGGACGTACCAAAGAGCTCCAAGGGCTGTTCATGCCAAAGCTCGACAGCCTTGACGACATTCGCCGATACGAAACCAGTGTCAAACGCCAGCGTATCAAACGGAGGATCACCGATGCTTGATGAGGTCGAGGTTTTCTACGTTGGCTGGGGGGAACGCTGGTTGTGGGGCACACTGGTGTCTACGACTGCAATCACCGATCGTCCGCAGATCCTGTTTGAGTACAGCAGTGAAGCGAAGAGTAAGGGCCTGGAACTGTCGGCCTATACGCTGCCGCTGGAGGGTGTTCCTTTACGTCGAGGCTTCCCAAACCATCAATTCGGCCTTCCGGGACCGGTCTATGATTCGCTGCCTGACGGCTGGGGCATGACGCTGATGGACCGGCATTCGGAGTTCCTGTTTGGGGAGCAGGTATTTCCTGTGGCCAGCCCCGAACTGCTGCGGCGCGTCGGAACTCCGCAGAGCCCCGCAGAACTGTTGCATTCCCCCTGCTGACTCGGGATGGTGCCGAGTTGGTGTCAAAATGGGAGGTATGGTTTCAAGCCGTCGGACTGGCCTATGTGCCGCTCCAGGAAAGCGTCAGATTTGGCGATACCAATATGACGGTCGATGAATCGCAGCCGCATATCGTCAGCTTTCGCCAATGGCTGGTCGGTGAGGCGTGAAAGTACAACGTGTAGACCAGTAGTCATGAGCATCCGTTCATGCTGCGATGAGGAGACTTCGCTTTAGTCTCGGCGCCGGATTACCTAAAGTGGCGCATGCCTTTTCATCTCATCTTCCTCGTGCTTTTCGCCGCGCTCCTGCACGCCAGCTGGAATGCGCTGCTGCGTAGCGGCGTTGATTGGCCATGTGTTCCTCGGCGAGACGCTCACCGCCCGCCGGATACTGGCGTGCGTAGTGATCGCCAGCGGCACCCTCATCATCGGCTGACACAGGAGGTAGGTTTAATGGTCAACGTCTCACAGGCACCGCTGATTCTAATCACCGGTGGAAGTCGAGGAGTGGGTGCGGCCACAGCCCGGCTCGCGGCCACAAGAGGTTATGACGTCGCTATCAGCTACGTTGCCAACGAGCCCGCGGCGCTGGCGGTGGTTGCGGATGTAGAAGCATTGGGGCGCAGGGCGTTGGCGATGCGGGCCGACAGTGCGGACCCCCACCAGGTGGCCGATTTGTTCGCGGCCATCGATCGCTCGTTCGGGCGCATCGACGTACTGGTCAACAACGCCGGGATGCTGTCGCCTCAGTCACGCCTGGAGGACCTCGGCTTCGAGCGGATGCAGCGAAATGCATATCAGTGGTGGTGAGCCGGGGCGGGTCGATCGAGTCAAGGACTCGATCCCCATGGGGCGGGGTGGTCAGCCGGAGGAAGTGGCACGCGCGATTCTGTGGCTGGCGAGCGCGGAGGCATCATTCGTTACCGGTACCTTCCTCGACGTGACGGGCGGTAAATGAGTCAAAGGCCCGGATCATCGGCTCCCTGCGCTCGGCTTCAAGTAACAGTGGGCTGCCTCACCTTGCGACTCAATCCGGGTGTCTTGCCCGTAATACGCTTGAATGCGCGACTGAAAGCGGCCTGGGAGGTATAGCCCAAACGCTGCGCCACCTCTTCGATCGGCAGCCTTTCGAGGGTCAGCCACTGGCTCGCCAGCCGCATTCGCAGTTCGGTGACATAGCGCAGCGGGGTCATGCCAATCGTCACCTGGAAGCGATCCGCGAAGACCGAGCGCGAGGTATTGCAGTGCTCGGCCAGCTGCGCAACGGTCCAGTCGCGGCCCGGTTGTTGATGGAGCGCAAGCAGTGCACCGGCCAGGCGTGGATCGCGCAAGGCGGCGACTAACCCAGAGGCATTCCCGCAGGCGCACTCCACCCAGCCGCGAACGACCATGGCCGCCACCACGTCGGCCAACCGCGCGAGGATACCGGCGAAGCCGACACGTGCGGCGCTGACCTCGCGTTCCATGGTGGTCAGGATAGGCACCAATCCGGGGTAACGCTGGCCGCCGGCATCAATCAGCATCAGGCCCGGCATCAGCCGACCAAGACCATGGATGCTGCCCAGTTCAAACTCCATACAACCACTGAACAAAATAGTGCTCGGCGTGGGGCTGGCATGGGTTCCGGTATCCACCGCGCTGACGGTGTCACCGAGGGGCGCGCCATCTAAAAGGTCGATGTCTTGAACAGGCACGTCCGCATGGGAAAACAGTTGATGGGCCGCGCCATGGGAGATGAACACGGCATTGCCAGCGGACAGCGCGTAGGTGCTTCCGTCCTCCATTTGCAGCACCGCAGTGCCGACGGCCACGAAGTGGAACCAGGCGTGCCCAGGTTTTTCCGCGAAGCCCAAACCGAAGGTCGGACCCGTCTGGATACGCCGGTATTCCACGCCACGCAGGCGCATGCCGCGCAACAGCTCGTTGATGAGATCCGAGGAAAGAGCAAACTGATCTGCAGGCATTGTTCAGGTGTTTTAGTCAAAAAGTAGAGATTTCTGATCATAGATCATCCAGCTTTCCCCGCCTAGACTCGGCTCGCAATGAAAATTGGGAGATTCGTGCAATGACTGACTGTGTGTGTAATGCCGTAACCGAACGCCATCCCGGCGTCGGCTCGGACGTAGAGCCTGTGACCCCGGCGTGGATGGCCGTCTTCTCGTTGGCAATGGGGGTGTTCGGATTACTGACCGCTGAGTACCTTCCGGCCAGTCTGCTGACGCTGATGGCGACTGACCTGGGAGTGTCCGAAGCGCTGGCCGGCCAGGCGGTAACGGTGACTGCAGTGGTAGCGCTGTTCGCCGGCTTGTTGGTGCCGGGTCTGACTCGCGGCGTCGATCGCCGTTGGGTGTTGCTGGGCTTTTCCACGTTGATGGTCGCCTCCAATCTGTTGGTCGCCATTTCCTCCAGTTTCGCGGTGCTGTTGCTGATGCGCATCTTGCTGGGCATTGCCCTTGGTGGGTTCTGGAGCATGGCAGCGGCGGTGGCGATGCGCTTGGTGCCGAGTGCTCTGTTGCCCCGAGCGCTATCGATCATTTTCAGCGGCATTGCCATCGGGACGGTCGTTGCGGTGCCGTTGGGCAGCTATCTGGGTGGTCTATATGGCTGGCGCAGCGCGTTCTTTGCAGCGGCGGCGGTCGGCATGGTGACCCTGGCGTTCCAGTCGTTCACTCTGCCGCGCCTTGCGCCGCGCCGGCCCGCACGTCTGCGTACCGTACTCGAGGTGTTGCAGCGCCCGGGCATCGCCATGGGGATGTTTGGTTGTGTGCTGGTGCACAGCGGCCACTTCGCGATGTTTACCTATGTTCGGCCATTCCTTGAAGGGACTACCGGCATCGGCCCGCAAGGCCTGTCACTGATGCTGCTGGGGTTCGGTGTGGCGAACTTCGCCGGCACGCTGTTGGCCGGGAAGCTGCTGGAGCGCCACCCGCTGGCCACTCTGGTGTTGATGCCCGCGCTGGTCGGCGTTGCAGCACTGGCGTTGGTGCTGTTGCCGGCCTCGTTGCCGGGGCAGGCGGTATTGCTGGCGATCTGGGGCTTGGCCTTTGGTGGTGTGCCGGTGGCGTGGTCGAACTGGGTTGCCAGTGCGGTACCTGATCAGGCGGAAAGCGCCGGCGGCATGGTGGTGGCATCTGTGCAGTCAGCCATCGCAACGGGCGCCGCGGCTGGCGGTGCAGTGTTCAGCTTCGGTGGCAGCGCAGGCGTGTTCGTCGCGGCTGCCGTGCTGATGCTGCTGGCCGCGCTGCTGATTGCGCTGCGTGTTCGGGGGCCTTCTGCCCATGGCGTTCGCCAGGCCAAACCCGCGTTGCACCTTTGATCCGGTTTGCCAAACCGCTTCGATCCAGTCCGTCATCAGGAGTTAATCCATGAACAATACGACGTCTCACCAAGGACGCCTCAAATCGTTGCGCGCGGCAGGTATCGGCAATGCGCTCGAGTGGTTTGACTGGACCCTGTACGCAACCTTTTCGGTGTATCTGGCAAGCAATCTGTTCGACAAGACCGATGCGCGCTCGGCGATGCTCGCGACCCTGGCTGTGTTTGCGGTTGGCTTTGTCGCACGCCCTGTCGGTGGATGGTTGTTTGGCCGCCTGAGCGACCGGCTGGGGCGTCGGGCCATCATGGTGCTTACCATGCTGCTGCTTGCGATCAGCAGCCTGGGCATCGCGCTTATCCCTGACTACCAGAGCATTGGCTTGTATGCCTCGGTCGCGCTGCTGTTTTTCCGCTTGATGCAAGGGCTCGCCCATGGTGGCGAGACAGGGGTTTCCTACACCTATGTCGCCGAGATCGCCCCAAGCAAGCACCGTGGTTTATGGTCGAGTTCGGTCTATGTGGGGGTGACGCTGGGAGTGATGGCGGCGACGGCCGTGGCGGCAGCGCTGACCTGGATGCTGGGCGCGCAGGCCATGGGTGACTACGGCTGGAGGATCGGCTTCGCCATTGGTGGAGTGCTCGGTATTTACGCGCTGTTTTTGCGCCGCGGTGCACAGGAATCTCATGTGTTCGTAGAGCAGCAGGCGCAAGCGCTGCCGCCGCGCAAGCTGTCCATGGGGGAGATGCTACGCGTCGCGCGTAACATCGTCATGCTTGCTGCTGCTGCCAATGTCACTTACTACGCCTGGGTCACGTTCGGCGCTTCGACGGCGATTGCCCAGGGTATGGACGCCACGGGTGCTTATGTGGCCAGTCTCCTGGCACAGATTCTGTGTGTGTGCTGGTTGCCGGTCTGCGGAATGTTGTCCGATCGGGTAGGGCGCCGGCCCATGGTCATCGCCTGGGGCCTGGGTGTGATCGTGCTGACCTATCCCATCTCGATAATGGTGACCACTGATCCCTACACGCTGTTTCTGGCCCAAGTGCTGGGGCTAGGCGCCTGGTCGTTGATCGCGGCGATTTTCCCTGCCGTGCTGTGTGAGCAGGTGCCCACCCAGGCACGAGCCCAGGGCGTCGGCCTGGTCTCGTCGGTTTCGGTGGCAATTTTTGGCGGCACGGCCCCCTATCTACACAACTATCTTAGCGGCGCCGACCTTGGCTATCTGTACGTCAGCTATGTCATCGGGTTGGGCGTAGTCACTGTCCTGGCAGGGTTTCTTATCGACGAAACGGCGGGCATCGATCTTGCGCACATCGAGGCGCCTGGTGCTCGAGTCAGCGCTGGCTCACGGCCGTTGATGGCCTCTCGGGACTAAATCAATTGGCTGGTCGATCTGCAGAATCAGCCGATCAAACGGGTATGACTCAATGAATTCCACAGACCGCAAAAACGCCGCTGCACGCGGTGAACGACCAGGCGCCGGCGTGACCGTCAGCCAGACTTCAGGGTCACGTCAAGCCGCGCGCGAGACCTGGGTCGAAGTCCCCTCGAAGTCGGGCCCAGCGGCTGCATGGTGCTACTCGGACCGCCGCGCCTACAGCGCGGGTGATTCGGTCTGCCTGTATCTGTCGTCGAACCGCCCACAAGTGAGACTTCGGATCTATCGTGATGGCGCCATCCCCCGCACGCTGCATACCACCGACAGCCTTGACGCTCGATTCCATCCCATACCCGAACGCGCCTATGAGCATGGCTGCCAATGGCCTGTCTTCATGCAATGGTCAATCCCGGCCGATGCCGAGCAGGGTGGCTATGTAGTGGAAATACGGGATGGTGCTGACTGCGTCCTCGGGCATCATCTGTTCATCGTCAAGGCGGTGCGCAAACGTGAAGATGCCTTGGTGCTCGTTGCGGCCACCTCGACGTGGGCCGCCTATAACGACTGGGGTGGCGCCAATCATTACTTCGGCCTCCACGCGGGCACGCCGCGTGGCCGCTCACCGTTGCTGTCGACGCAGCGCCCCTGGGCGCGAGGGCAGGTCTGGCTGCCGGAGGATGCACCACGTTGTGTCAACGCGACCCGGCCCCGCAAGCCGGGGCCCGCACGCTATGAATTCATCGAATGGGCCAACCTTAACGGCTACGCCAAGTACTACGCGCTGGCGGGGTGGGCTTCCTACGAGAGACCTTTTGTGGCCTGGGCCGAACAGCAAGGTTATACCGTGCATATCCTGACCCAGGACGATTTGCACCACGACCCGCACTCGCTTGAGGGCTACGCCTGCGCCGTCTTCGTCGGGCACGACGAGTACTGGACGCGGGAAATGCGCGACCATGTCGACGCCTTTGTCGAGGGCGGCGGCAAAGTCGCGCGTTTCGCCGGCAATTTCATGTGGCAGATCCGCCTGGAGGATGAGGGCCGGCGGCAGGTGGCCTACAAGTACGACGCTGGTGCGTTCGATCCTGTGGCGGCTACCGAGCCACATCGGCTAACGGGAGCCTGGGAAGATCCGAGCGTAAATCACCCCGGCGCAAAGACGTTCGGGGTGAATGCTCTGCGAGGGATTTACGCTAGTTTTGGAGGAATGGCTCCGCGCAGCCCTCGCGGGTATACAGTCTTCAGGCCTAAGCACTGGTCGTTTACGGGGACGGGCCTGGGTTACGCGGACATGTTCGGAGACGAACCCAACATCTTCGGCTATGAGGTTGATGGCCTGGAATACACGTTCGTCGACGGCCTCCCGGAACCGCTTTACACAGACGGTGCGCCCGGTGGATTGCAAATCCTCGCAATGGGATGGGCGACCAATGCCGAGCATGGCCGGTCCGAGGAGACCTATTCATTCATGCTTGGCGATGGCGATGCCCGGTTTCGGGCTTCCATCCTGGCACCCGACCTTAGCGACGCCAACATCGATTTGCATAGCCGCGGGGCCGGCATGATGGTGCACTTCCACAAAGGTCGAGGCGAAGTCTTTACCGCCGCCACGTGCGAATGGGTGCATGGGCTCATGCAAGCAGACATTTACACCGTGATGATCACAAAAAATGTGCTTGAGCGTTTCTTGCGCAATACGCGGGAGGTTCGCTGATCGCCTTAAAAAGGAGGTTCAAGCCGAGCGTTGGATCGCCTGGGTACCGGGGATCAGCCTCCTTGAGACCAATGTCGGGGTAAGCACCGATGGAGAAGCACTTTTCCTCGCCATGCAGCCGATACTTCAATCGCCAAACCTTGGAGGGGGTTTAGCCGACCTTGCTCGACGCCCTTACCTCCAAGTAGAGGCCAGGGACTTCAGCATCGGCGTGTTCGCCGGGCGAATTTAGTGGAATTGCATTACAGACTGTCGGGATCCCCAAAAAACATTTTGACTAGGCTCTAGAACAATGTTTTCAGGCAGAAAAAGCTCACGTATGCCCCCAACTTTGCCCCCCAGTTGCGTCGGTTTGCGAGTGATCGCGAATGGCGATTTCTTACATAGACCAAGATGGATTCGGATGGCTTTCAGTGTACCTTCATCTCAGATTGGACTGTTTGGTATCGATCGTCGGTTGGTGAAGGCAGAGGGAGTGGCGCGTTTGAGCTGCTTTTCGGGGTACACCTGAACTGATGTTCACTGGTAGCAGATGGCCATTAAATAATCAGCGCTGATTTTCACATTCAATTTGGTGAACGCAATGGTCGATGCTACAGGGAAGTACTTAGACGTATATCAAAGCTGGCAGCAACACCTCTTCAACTTCAACCTGGCAGTCCGGGATACCAATACGCCGGGCTTGCGTAAGCCTCAGCTTGCCGCCCTGTACGCTTCACTGGGCCACCTGGTGACGTCTCCGGCCACGACGGCAACGATCGTGATGCCAACGGGTACCGGCAAGACCGATACCATGCTTGGTCTGCTTATCGCAGGGCGGTTGGCAAGGACATTGGTGCTCGTCCCGTCAGATGCCTTGCGTTCCCAGCTTGTCGAAAAATGCCTCGGGCTGAAAAAACTTCGGGAGATCGGTGCTGTTTCTGCCACAGCACTTAACCCTGTGGTTAGGGCGATCGGCTCAGGAATGTCGGCTGAAGATGTCCAACAGCTTGCCGAGGCGAATGTAATTGTCGCTACCCCGCAAGCATTGCAGCGATTCGATACAGAATCGCTCCAAGCCTTGGCTGAGCTCTGCAGCCACCTGATAATCGATGAAACCCATCATGTGGCTGCCATGACATGGGGGCGGGTGAAAACAGCGTTTAAAGAGAAGCCATGCCTGCAGTTCACTGCTACGCCTTTCAGGGAGGACAATCAGCCCCTTGAAGGCAAGATTATCTACAACTACCCGTTGAAGGATGCGCAGATCGATGGCTACTTCAAGTCGATCGAATTTCACCCAGTGCGCGAATACAACCTCGAGTTGGCTGACCAAGTGGTTGCTGATAAGGCGGTAGAGTTGTTGCGAGGCGATCGAGGGCAAGGCTTTAACCACCTACTGATGGTACGCGCACGATCGCAAAAACGTGCTGAAGCCCTGTTTGAGCTCTACAAAAAGCATGAAGACCTCTCACCCATTCTCATCCACAGCAAGGTGCCGAATCGGGGCAAGCTGCTGGGTGAAATTGTCGATAAGAAATACAAGATCATCGTATGCGTGGACATGCTGGGCGAAGGCTTCGACCTGCCAGAGCTGAAAATCGCGGCTATTCACGACCAGCATCGTAGTCCGGCCGTCACGCTACAGTTCATCGGTCGGCTAACCCGGGTTGATGACACGCTAGGCGATGCCAAATTCGTCTCAAACATTGCCAACCAGAAAGTCGATTACCAGATGGCAGTGCTTTACAAGGAAAGTGCCGACTGGAGCGCCGTGATTCGAGATGTGAGCCAAGACAAGATCGCCCGCGAAATCGAAAAAGAGACGTTCACTGAACAGTTCCCGGATGATGCCGACTCCGAGGATATCTTCGGGTTGAACCCAAACCCCAAGATCAGTGCGATCGCCTACCATGTGGAGCGCGATCATTGGCGGCCAGAGAAAGCGAATCACTTCTCCCAGAAGAAAGAACCGCTGCAGTTCCTTTCTATCAACGACGGTTCAGACACCATCATCATGGTGACCCGGCGAGAAACACCCGTCGGATGGGCTCAGACCTCGGCGATTGTGGACACGAACTGGATTCTGTACCTCGCGTACTACCACGCGCCCGACAAGACGCTCTTCATTCACTCCTCTGGTGATGAGTCGCAAGCGACGCGTTTTTTGAATTTGATTGCAAAGGATGCCAGGCGAATCAACGGCGAGCCTACCTTCCGAACCCTGCACGACATCAAGCTCATGAAGCTGCAGAACGTGGGGCTGTCCAGGACACGCAAGGATCTGAGATTCACGATGCACGTCGGGCGGGACATCAATACCGTCATCAGTGAAATCGAGAACGGCACGGCGAAAAAATCCAACATCTTCGCAACGGGCTATGAAGATGGACAGCGCACCACCGTTGGCTGCTCTCACAAAGGGAAGATCTGGGAGATGAACTCTTCCAGCATCATTTACTGGATTGAGTGGTGCAAACGTGCCTCGCAAAAACTCAACGATGCCTCGATCAACCCTTCTGAAGTGCTCAAGGATGTGATTCGCTCGGAGAAGATCGAAGGGGCTTGGCCAACGGGACTTTTCTATGCTGATTGGCCGGAGTCCATTGCGATCGAAAACGAGCAGAAAATTTCGCTAGCGTTCAACGGTGAGATTTTCAACCTGCTTGATGTCGAGCTTGGCAAACCTCGGCGAAGCGATGACCTGACACTAGAAGTGGCCCTCATCGCTATTGCAGTAGATGGCACGGAGCATCTGTTGCCTGACATCACGATACGGTTACTGAACGACAGCTACAAAGTCTCCTGCCCTGGGGTCAAGATCATTTTCGCCGAAGAGAGCTCGTTCGAGCAGTACTTGGATATGAACCCTTTGGTCCTGCTAGCCGTGGACGGTTCGATGATCGAGGGCAATTACCGGTTCTACACACCCAATAGCTTGGACTTGAAGCTTCCCATAGCGCTGATTGAGGCTTGGGACTGGGGAACCACCCAGATCCACAGCGAGTCGATGAGGGCAACCCGTAACATTGACACCGTCCAAGGGTTCACCTACAGCCGTATTGAGGACAACTATGCATTCATTTTCAACGATGATGGCGCTGGTGAGATTGCGGATCTGGTGGCAATCAAAGAGAGCAAGGACGCAATCTTTGTCGACCTTTACCACTGCAAGTATTGCCCCCAAAAAGATCGGCCTGGTGCTCGTGTCTCCGATGTTTACGAGGTCTGCGGTCAGGCATCACGATCGGTGAAATGGCTGCACACCGAGGAAAAATTCTTCAATCGATTGATGGGGCGGTACCAGCAATCGTTGCCGAAAGGGTTCGACAGAATCCTCAAGGGTGACCCAATAGATTTGGAGCTGCTTCGCAACAAGTGCCACGACCACGAGATGATTTTCAGATTTGTGATCGTACAACCTGCCATTTCAGCAGCGAAGATCTCCGCTGATCAGCTTGCAGTCCTCGGCACCAGTTACGCCTACATCAAGAACGTGTCTGGTTCAGATGTGCGGGTCGTAACCAGTGCATAACAGAAAGGGGGCACCATAACGCCTTCGGCTTCTTGGGCAGGTGAATCTGGAAATAGGGCAGGAAGGTATTCATTGATCAAAGAGTTTTGAAGCCTCGGAATTGGAGCAGGAGCAAGGATGGTCCATTCAAAGTGAATCAAGGCGGCGGCAAAAACTGAGTGCAACACCTGACCTTTCCGGTACGGTGCTGCCCCTATGTCTTATACCGAACTCAGCGTTGAAGAGCGCGCCACCATTCAAATCAGTCATGCCCAAGGCTTCAGCCTGCGTAGGATTGCCTGCTTGATCAACCGATCCCCTTCGACCATCAGCCGGGAGCTGCGCCGCAATCGAGATGTCTGTGGCGGCTACTCGGCCCACGCGGCCCAGCAGCAGATGCAGGCTCGCCGCCAGGTGTGTCGACCGAAGCGAAAGCTGTTGCGGGGTGGTGAGCGCTTCGAGTTGGTGGCGCATATGCTCCGTGAGCGTTTGTCTCCCGAGCAGATTGCCGGCAAGCTGCGCAGCATGAACATTCCCAGCCTCAGAGATGCCTACGTCTGTCGCGAGACGATCTATAACGCGATCTATGCCCTGCCGGTCGGTGAACTGCGCAAGGAGCTGATCATCTGCCTGCGGCAAAGCAAGACGACACGCCGACCGCGCTCTGGTGGTGTGGATCGGCGCGGCCAGATTCCCGAGATGGTCAGCATCCATGTGCGCCCACCGGAGATCGAAGACCGGCTGATGCCAGGGCATTGGGAAGGCGACTTGATCAAGGGCAAAGCCAACGCCTCGTGTGTAGGCACGCTGGTGGAGCGAACCAGTGGCTACCTGATGCTGGTGAAGATGAACGACGCGACGGCGACCTCGGCGATGGAAGGCTTCAGTGCAGCGCTCAATGGCATGCCGCTGGCGATGCGCAAGAGCATGACCTACGACCAGGGTCGAGAAATGGCGCGGCATGCTGAAATCACCCAGCAGACTGGGGTGGCGATTTACTTCTGCGACCCGCACAGCCCTTGGCAGCGCGGTAGCAACGAAAACACCAATGGCCTGATCCGCCAGTACCTGCCCAAAGGCACAGACCTGTCGGTACACAGCCAGGAAGAACTGAATGCCATCGCACTGCAATTGAACATGCGTCCGCGTAAGCGCTTCGACTTCAAATGCCCAATCGAAGTTATGGGCGAGGTGATGCAGAAGGCCATGGCTATGCGGCATGATGCTCCAGCTTCAATTCAATGACCGTGTTGCACTCAGCTCCTGCAACCACCCAAAGTAATGCTGGCCAGTCGTTGTAACGATCGCTTTCCCGCGGACGGCGATCAAACGCTCAGCAGTATCCGTGAGCAACTCAAGCTTGAGATGAAGGCACGAAGCTTTTTGGCAAACAGGCATTTTGAAGTTTGGATTAACGAAGATGCGCCTGCTGCGGATGGCATGCAGAACGGTTGGGATGCCTGTTGCAGGCGGTCAGGGATTGTGATGTGCTGCTTCTGCTGTCTAATGGCAATACCGGGTGGAATAGCCGCATTCAGTGCAGTGACGCCAATGCTGAGCATCGTGATCAACAATTTTTTTGCATTATCTTGCCATATCTATCGATAAGCCCCATGAAAAAACCGAACTAATCATGGAGCAATAACCTGGAGGTCATGTGGGTATCCTGGATTTTCGTGAAATTCCTTCCGCCAGCCCTAAGCTGCGAAAGGCTAGAAAAGAAGCGTTGATGAAGGACGAGCTGGATGCGTTTGAAAAATTTGCGGAAGAATATTTTGAGAAGGTGCTAGGCGGCGTTGTACAGGCTGGCACCACAAGAGGCCCCGATAATGATATGGACCTTAAGGTCCAATTGAATGGGGAAACTCTGCTAGTCAGCTGCAAGCATTATGCCGATGGTGATAACGCCGTGGGTGCCGATCAAGAATACGATCCGGTGTCAGCCATCTATTCCAATGGATGCACGAAATTCATCGGCTTCTACTCCACGGTTCCCAGTGCCCCTTTAATCACAAAGCTGGAAGGCTTGAAGAGCAACAAACGCATACCTTTTGACTACGAGATCCTTAAAAACTCGGATATCGAGTCACGCCTTCTAGATAAAGACAGCGTCGTAGGTTGGTTATTTGCCGCCCGATATTTTCCCGTCAGTTACGCCAACCTGTTCAGGCGATTTGTCGTTCCTCTTGAGCACTACAAAGAAAAAGATTTGAAAAAAATCGCCCCAAGCAGCTGGAGTCTGGATGGCCCCTTTGGTGGAATCTTCTCCGGTGCAGGCGTTGATAAGGCTCAAATTATCCACGAGGCAAACGATGCGTTAACCAATAATGTCCACTCCAGTTTTTTCACTGAAGCATTGAAAGACGCCATCGATTGTTTCCCAGAATACTTCAGATACCGTGCGGATGCGGATCTGCAAGCGCTGGGAAATAGTGATATCTCACCTGATTGGGATAGGGCTTTGACCTATGAGGGTGAGATGGATTGTAACTTACCTATTATGGTATGCGGCCTCTGGTCTTTCTGGTGCCCCAGAAGAGCGCTTGAAAAATATCTGATTTTTACGCAAGCCTCTGAACTGTTGAATGATCCGCCTGACAGCAAAGCGTTAATCATTGCCCGCGCGCAACAAAGCCTAGCTTATTCCTCATTTTTGTCCGTCGGCAGTATCGCGCTTAAGTCCTCAGGTAAATATCGAGATATATTTTCCAGGCTGACTGCTTTTTGTCAGCTTTCACTTCCAGAATACGGGGGCGCGAACAGTACAAGTTTTAGGCGGGAGACTGGCGAGCGGGTCATCTGGAAGTTCAAGGCAGGCGAGGGTTTGAGCTTTCTATTTGACAGGATTCTGGACAACTCGAGAAAAATATAGCTTGGGCCAGCAAAAGGCACAGATCAGTGAGGGAGAGCTCAATCATGTAAGGTTGTCCGTCGGTGAATGTTTTTGACGGACGTAAGGCTTGAAGATACGGCCGCCGAACGCCGCTTCCTTGGTGGTCAAGGTTGGACTGAGGTGGACGCGGGTGATTAGATGGATACGCCTGCTGACCGACCCACAGATACCTCGCCGCCGACGGAAACTAGCATCTGTAGCTTGTACTACGGGTAGCTCCTGTCGCAACCCGCACCACAGCGCGCAAGCTCGACTTCTGCTGTCTGTCGCTTGGGGGGTTGAATCTGCGTAAGACTGTATTATCGACATTATCCGTTCTACGATTGAAGAGAGTATCCGAGATCTCTTACGATCCTAACCCTCTAAACTTCCCAGCAGAGAGTATTTATGGCCACGGAGCTGTCCGACCAGACGATAGTGGGCGGTTGCAGGATCTGAGTGCAACACGGTTATTGAATTGAAGCGGGAGCATCATGCCGCATCACCACGGCTTCTTGCATCACTTCGCCCATCACCTCGATCGGGCATTTGAAGTCGAAGCGTTTGCGCGGTCGCATATTCAGTTGCAAAGCGATGGCGTCCAGGGCTTCCTGACTATGCACCGACAAGTCCGTGCCCTTGGGCAGGTACTGGCGGATCAGT
>NZ_JMCL01000067.1 GCF_000690905.1 Pseudomonas sp. Ant30-3
CTCGGCTACTATCGAATGCCTGAACCTGTGGCGAGGGGCTTTTGTGGCGAGGGGATTTATCCCCGTTGGACTGCGTAGCAGTCCCATTTTTAGGGCGCTTCGCAGCCCCACGGGGATAAATCCCCTCGCCACATTGGTTTCCTTCTCCAGAGTGGTGCGGCGCCGGACTATCGATAAGGGACACACGTGAAAGCCAGATCCGATGAGTTGCAGATTTTCGTCTGCGTGATTGAGTGCGGATCGATTTCCGCTGCTGCCGAGCAGGTTGGGCAAACACCGTCGGCGGTCAGTCGCACGTTGTCGCGGCTGGAGGCGAAACTCGACACCACGCTGATCAACCGCACCACGCGACGCATGGACCTGACCGAGGAGGGCAAGTACTTTTTCGAACATGCCAAGCTGATTCTCGATCAGATGGCAGAGCTCGAAGAGCGTCTGTCCTCGCGCCAGCAAACCCCCTCTGGACGTCTGCGCATCAATGCCGCCGCACCGTTCATGCTGCACGCCATCGTGCCGTACATCGATGAGTTCCGCCGGCTGTATCCGGACATTCAACTGGAACTCAACAGCAACGACCTGATCATCGACCTGCTCGAGCAAAGCACCGACATCGCCATCCGCATCGGCGCGCTGGCCGACTCGACGCTGCACGCGCGGTCGCTGGGCTGCAGTCCGTTGCACATCGTCGCCAGCCCGGCGTACCTGGAACAACACGGTGCGCCGACGCAAGTGGCCGATCTGGCCAACCATACGTTGCTGGGGTTCACCCACAATGAAGGTCTCAACCACTGGCCGCTGCGACACTTGCATGGCGATCGCTGGCCGATCGAGGCGTCGATCAGCGCATCCAGCGGGGAAACCCTGCGGCATCTGGCGCTCGAAGGTCAGGGCATCGCCAGCCTGTCGCATTTCATGACCATCGAAGACATCCGCGCCGGGCGTTTGGTAGCGGTGTTGGCGGAGTTCAACAGCGGCTATCGTCAGCCGATCAACGCGGTGTACTACCGCAACTCGCAGCTGGCTTTGCGGATTCAATGCTTCCTGGACTTCATCCAGGGCAAATTGGCCAAGTATGCGCTTGCTGATTTCGCCGGCTGATTCGTGACTCCTGCGCAAGAGTGAATTGGGTCAGCGGGGATTTTTCGGCAGCGGTGACTGCCGGATACTCGCTGCATCACTTATCCACGCAGGGAGTTTCTCCATGAACGTATTCGTTACCGGCGCCGCAGGTTTCATCGGCGGCTCCATCGCCACCGGTCTGGTCCGTGCCGGCCACACCGTCGCGGGCCTGGTACGCAGCGTCGAACAAGCCAATGAATTGAGCGCGCTGGGCATCACGCCGGTGATCGGCACTCTTGACGACAGCGCACTATTGGCTGAACAGGCTCGCGCTGCGGACGCCGTGATCAACGCCGCCAGCAGCGACCATCGCGGCGCGGTCGAAGCGTTGCTCGATGCATTGCGCGGCTCGCATAAAGTGTTTCTGCATACCAGTGGGTCGAGCATCGTCGGCGATGCCTCGGGCGGCAAATCGAGTGATGTCATTTACCACGAAGACAACCTGCCGGAGCCGACCGTCGACAAGGCTGATCGCGTGGCCATCGACAATCTGATCCTCGCCGCCGCGCAGAATGGCGTGAACTCGGCCGTCATCTGCAATACGCTGATTTACGGCCACAGCCTGGGCGTCATGCGCGACAGCGTGCAGTTGCCGCGGCTGCTCAAACAGGCGCGCAAAAGCGGGGTGGTGCGGCATGTCGGTACGGGGCAGAACATCTGGTCCAACGTGCACATTGAAGACGTGGTTGCCCTGTATCTGCTGGCGCTGAACAAGAACGTTGCGGGCACGTTCTACTTTGTCGAAAGCGGTGAGGCGTTGTTCATCGAGATGACCACCGCGATTGCCGAAGCGTTGAAACTGGGTGCGCCGCAGGACTGGCCGTTGCCAGAAGCCGAGGCCGAGTGGGGTTATGAAATGGCCAATTACGGCCTGGGCTCCAACAGCCGGGTGCGCGGCAAGCACGCGCGTGAGTTGCTCGGTTGGGCGCCGCAGCGGACGTCGGTGGTTGAGTGGATTCGGGACGAGATGGTCTGAGTTCGCTGTAGACCGCGGTGCTGCCTTCGCGAGCAGGCTCACTCCTGCAGTAGGTTTCTGTCGGGCACAAAATTTGTGTTCATTGAAGACCTATTGTAGGAGTGAGCCTGCTCGCGAAGGCATTTTCAGATTCTCAGCAACTGGCCCCGCCAGCCTCAATTCCGTAACATCCGCACCTCATTTCCTCGCCGTGTCCCGCCCCCATGAAACCACAACGTCTGCGCGCCGATGTCCTGGCCGGACTCACCACCTCTTTCGCCTTGCTCCCCGAATGCATCGCCTTCGCCCTGGTCGCCCACCTCAACCCGCTGATGGGGCTTTATGGCGCGTTCATCATCTGCACCCTGACCGCACTGTTCGGCGGGCGACCGGGGATGATCTCGGGCGCGGCCGGTTCGATGGCGGTAGTGATCGTCGCGTTGGTGGTGCAACACGGTGTGCAATATCTGCTCGCCACGGTATTGCTTGGCGGCCTGATCATGCTCGCGTTCGGTTTGCTCAAGCTGGGCAAACTGGTGCGAATGGTGCCGCACCCGGTGATGCTCGGGTTCGTCAACGGCCTGGCGATCATCATTGCGCTGGCGCAACTTGAACACTTCAAGAGCGGCGAAAGCTGGCTGACCGGCCCACCGTTGTATCTGATGGCAGGGCTGGTCGCTGCGACCATGGCCATTGTCTACCTGTTGCCGCGTCTAACCCGCGCTGTGCCGCCAGCGCTGGTAGCGATCCTCGGCGTAGGGCTGGCGGTGTACCTGCTCGGCCTGCCCACTCGCACGTTGGGCGATATGGCGCACATCGCCGGTGGCTTGCCGACCTTCGCCCTGCCCGATATTCCATGGACCCTGGACACCCTGCGCATCATCGCGCCTTACGCGATTCTGATGGCGCTGGTCGGTCTCCTGGAAACCCTGCTGACCCTCAACCTCACTGACGAAATCACCGAAAGCCGTGGCTTCCCCGATCGCGAATGCGTGGCGCTGGGCGCGGCGAACATGGTCTCTGGGGTGCTCGGCGGCATGGGCGGTTGCGCGATGATCGGCCAGACCGTGATCAACCTCAGTTCCGGTGGCCGCGGGCGGTTGTCCGGAGTGGTGGCGGGGGTGCTGATCCTGCTGTTCATCCTGTTCCTGTCACCGCTGATCGAGCGAATTCCACTGGCCGCACTGGTCGGCGTGATGTTTGTGGTCTCGCAACAGACCTTCGCCTGGGCGTCGCTGCGCGTGCTGAACAAGGTACCGCTGAACGATGTGCTGGTGATCGTCGCGGTCACGATCATCACCGTGTTCACCGATCTGGCGACGGCCGTGCTTTGCGGCATCATCATCGCGGCACTCAATTTCGCCTGGCAGCAGGCGCGCGAGCTGTATGCCGACGCGCACCTCGAAGCCGATGGCAGCAAGCTCTACCACCTGCACGGCACGCTGTTCTTCGCCTCGACTGCGCCTTTTCTCAACCAGTTCGACCCGGCCAATGATCCGGCTGTGGTGACGATCGACTGCCGGCACCTGAGCTTTGTCGACTACTCGGCCATCGCCGCGCTGATGACCCTGCGCGAGCGCTACGCAAAGGCTGGCAAACACCTGCGCGTGCTGCACTTGTCGGAGCGCTGCAAGAAGCTGCTCAAGCGCGCGCGGGTGAACCACGACTGAACACTGAGCCAGTCCCGCGGCCCTGTCTACTGTCAGATCTGACAGTAGACAGGGCCAACTGCCTGCCCGGAGAATTCCCGAACTGATAAACGCGCTTTATCTGATCGAGCGGTGCAGCGGTGAACCAAGACTGCAGAGATAGCGATTATTGGTGATGTTCTTTTCAACAGACTTCATCACTAAGGTAAAACCAGATGGAAACCACTTCCGATCGCCCCGCATCTTTCGCTCCGTCCGCTCACCGCGACCCCCTGTTTGGCGTCAACAGTGAATTCAACCTTGGGATGCTTCCTCACGACCTCGACATTGATCGTCAAGTGAAAGGCATTGACGTGTTGAGCGACGATAAAATCCTCATTGCGGCGTCATTGGCTCGTCATCTGATTGGCCACATCGGCCTGATCCGGCTTGAAGCCAACGGTAACCTCGACGCAACATTCGCCGATCAGGGGTTGGCACTCGGCAGCGTTGCCGGCAGCTATGATTGCGGTGCGGGTAAAGTCGCGTTTCAAGCCCCTGGCCTCATCATCATGCTGGGCTGGATGCGCCGGATTGCAGACGGGCCGAGAATTCTGGTGATCACGCGGTTCAACGATCAAGGCTCGATTGACCGTGGTTTTGGCAACGAGGGTCATGTGGTGATCGACCCCTCCCACCTTGGCATGCTGGATGATGACTCCGGCAACGTGCACTTGCTGCCTCATGGAAAAGTCCTCGTCAGCGCCAACTACAAAAACGGCAGTCACTCCACCGGCCTACTCGTTCGCATCGACAGTCAAGGCAATCTCGATCGTAGTTTTAACGCGAGCGGCCTGCTCGAAATCAAGCATGCGGTCTTTACCAGCACCACGGCCAACGGTTTGAGGGTGCAGGCCGACAAGCAGATTCTGGTCGCGGGCGGTGCACAGCCAGCAAACGCAAATGTGCAAGGATACGTCGCGCGTTACTCGGACGCAGGTGTATTGGACCTAACGTTCGGCGGGCCCGATGTGCCCGGTTTTTCGACCATGCAGCTCGGCAGCGCCGCAGTGACTTTCAACACGTTGCTCGCTGCTGCCGAAGACAAGGTCATTGGTGTCGGCCAGATCAGCGGCGACAAGGATTGGGCGGTTCTGGTCGGTTTCGACAGCAGCGGTGGTGGTTATCCCGAGTTCAATAACGGCAGCCCGGTGTTGACTTCATTTGTGGAAGAACTGGGCAGTGGATGGTTCGACGCCCACATCCAGGCCGACGGGAAAATTGTCTGCGCTGGCGGGCCTAACCGCCTCTATATGGTCCGGTATGACGCCCATGGCGCCATTGATCGCACCTTCGGAGTTAATGGGTTGATCGAAGAAGAAGAGTATTCCCTGCTTACCCAGCAGGTGTTTGTGCGGACACAAACCAATGGACGGACGATTCTGGCTGCGAACACGCTCGGTCTCGGGTCGGGATATCTGTTCGGCTACATAAAGCACTGAGTGATCTGCAGCGGGTGGGATATGGAGATCGGATGATGTAAATAACATCGCGTGATTTTCATATTCCATGCGCTGACATACCTCTGCGCGACAACCTTTATCTCTCCACGAAAATTACTTTCACCTCGTTTGAATATCACCTCTCGAAATGATTTATGAGTTTCACAAACCATTCGACGTGACCCTTTCGAGGAGTACCGCATGACCGTTTCCTTCGGCTACTGGCTGCTGGTGTATGCCGCCATCGCCATCATCGCGCTGATCGTTCTGATCGCCCGTTACCGACTCAACCCCTTCATTGTCATCACCCTGGTTTCCATCGGTTTGGCCCTGCTGGCCGGGATGCCGCCGTCCGGTGTGGTCGGCGCGTACGAGGCGGGAGTTGGCAAAACACTGGGGCATATTGCGCTGGTAGTCGCGCTGGGGACGATGCTCGGCAAGATGATGGCCGAGTCCGGAGGCGCCGAGCAGATGGCGCGCACCTTGATCAATCGTTTTGGCGAGAAGAACGCGCACTGGGCGATGGTTTGCATTGCGTTCCTGGTGGGGCTGCCGCTGTTTTTCGAGGTCGGTTTTGTGCTGCTGGTGCCGATTGCATTTACCGTTGCGCGGCGCGTCGGCGTGTCGATTCTGATGGTCGGTTTGCCGATGGTCGCCGGGCTCTCGGTTGTGCATGCGCTGGTGCCACCGCACCCGGCGGCGATGCTGGCGGTGCAGGCGTATCAGGCGTCGGTGGGGCAGACCTTGCTTTACGCGATTCTGATCGGCATTCCGACGGCGATCATCGCAGGTCCGCTGTACGCCAAATTCATTGTGCCGCGTATTCAGTTGCCGGCGGATAACCCGCTCGAGCGCCAGTTTCTCGACCGTGAACCGCGCGCTCGACTGCCGGGCTTCGGCATCACCATGGCGACCATTCTGCTGCCGGTGGTGCTGATGCTGGTGGGCGGCTGGGCCAACCTGATCTCAACGCCCGGCAGCGGTTTCAATCAGTTTCTGCTGTTCATCGGCAACTCGGTCATTGCCTTGCTGCTGGCGACGTTGTTGAGCTTCTGGACACTCGGCATCGCGCAGGGCTTCAGCCGTGAATCGATCCTCAAATTCACCAACGAATGCCTCGCACCCACCGCCAGCATCACCTTGCTGGTCGGCGCGGGCGGAGGCTTGAACCGGATTCTGGTGGACGCCGGCGTCACCGATCAGATCGTCAGCCTGGCCCACGAATTTCACCTGTCGCCGCTGTTGATGGGCTGGCTGTTCGCGGCGCTGATGCGCATTGCCACCGGCTCCGCCACGGTGGCGATGACGACCGCGTCGGGGATTGTCGCGCCGGTGGCCATTGGTCTGGGTTATCCGCATCCGGAGCTGCTGGTGCTGGCGACAGGCGCGGGGTCGGTTATCTTTTCCCACGTCAACGACGGCGGCTTCTGGTTGATCAAGGAATACTTCAACATGACCGTTGCCCAGACTTTCAAGACCTGGACAGTGCTGGAGACCATCATTTCGGTGGTGGCTTTCGCCCTCACTGTTGGTCTTTCATACCTGATCTAACCGGAGCCGCTGCCTTGGACATTCTTTACCAGATCCGCGCCCGTCAGGACTCATTCAGCGCTGGCGAAAGCCGCATCGCCCGCCTGATGCTCGACGACGTCGGGTTTGCCTCGGCCGCCAGCCTCGATGAATTGGCGCAACGCGCGGAAGTCAGCACCGCGACGCTCTCGCGATTTGCGCGCACCGTCGGTTGTCGTGACTTGCGCGACCTGCGCCTGCAACTGGCCCAGGCCAGCGGGGTCGGCAGTCGTTTTCTCGACCCGGCGGGCACTCCTGAGCAGTCGGGGTTTTACCGGCAGATCGTCGGCGATATCGAGTCGACGTTGCGCCAGCATTTGTCGGCATTCGACGAGTCGCGTTTTGCCGATGCGGTCAGATTGCTCGGCAAGGCGCGGATGATTCACGCGTTCGGCATGGGCGGATGCTCGACCCTGTGCAGCGACGAATTGCAGGTGCGCCTGGTGCGTCTCGGCTACCCGATTGCGGTGTGCCACGACCCGGTGATGATGCGCGTCACCGCCGCCAGCCTCGGCGCCGAGCACGCTGTCATTGTCTGCTCGCTGACCGGCATCACCCCGGAATTGCTCGAAGCCGTCGAACTCGCCCGCAGCTACGGTGCACCGATTCTGGCGATCACCCGAACCGATTCGCCGCTGGCGCAACTGGCCGATGTGCTGCTGCCGCTGCAAGGCGCGGAGACATCGTTCATCTACAAGCCCACCGCCGCGCGCTACGGCATGCTGCTGGCCATCGATGTGCTCGCCACCGAACTGGCGCTGGCCCATCCTGAAGACAATCAAGAACGTCTGCGGCGGATCAAACTCGCCCTCGACGACTACCGCGGCGGCGACGATCACTTGCCGCTGGGAGACTGACATGAAGTACGACACGCTGATCCGTAACGCGCTGATTATCGATGGCACCAACACCCCCGGCTATACCGCCGACGTGGCGATTCTTGCCGGTCGCATCGAACACATCGGCGACTTGCACGACGCCTGCGCCCGCGAAGAAATCGACGCCGCGGGTCGGGTGCTCGCGCCGGGCTTCATCGACGTGCACACCCATGACGACACGGTCGTTATTCGTCAGCCGCAGATGTTGCCCAAGCTCAGTCAGGGGGTGACCACGGTGATCGTCGGTAACTGCGGGATCAGTGCTTCGCCGGTGAGTTTGAAGGGCGATCCACCGGACCCGATGAACTTGCTCGGCACCGCTGCCGCCTTCGTTTACCCGACTTTTCGCGACTATCGCGATGCCGTGGAAGCGGCGAACACCACGCTGAACGTTGCTGCACTGGTCGGCCACACCGCGTTACGCAGCAATCATCTCGATGACCTGTTGCGCACGGCGACGCCGGAAGAAATCGCCGCGATGCGCAAGCAGTTGCGTGAGAGTCTCGAGGCTGGCGCGTTGGGGTTATCCACCGGGCTTGCGTACGCCAGCGCCTTCTCGGCCTCCACCGATGAAGTCATGCAGCTCAGCGAAGAGCTGGCAGCGTTCGGTGCGGTCTACACCACTCATTTGCGCAGCGAATTCGAGCCGGTGCTGCAAGCCATGGGCGAAGCGTTTCAGATTGGCCGACACGCCAGGTCCCCGGTGATTGTTTCCCATCTGAAATGTGCTGGCGCCGGTAACTGGGGACGCAGCCCGCAGCTGCTTGCCGCGCTTGAGGAGGCGGCCAAATCTCACCCGGTCGGCTGCGACTGTTATCCCTACGCGGCCAGCTCTTCGACCCTGGACCTCAAGCAGGTCACCGACGCTCATCGCATCACCATCACCTGGTCCACGCCGCACCCGGAATTCGGCGGGCGTGATTTGATCGACATTGCTGCCGAGTGGAACGTGCCGCTGCTCGATGCCGCCCGCCGATTGCAGCCCGCCGGCGCGGTGTATTACGGAATGGATGAGGCGGACGTACGAAAAATACTCGCGCATCCGTTATCGATGGTCGGCTCTGACGGCTTGCCCGAAGACCCGTTCCCGCATCCGCGCTTGTGGGGCGCTTTCCCACGGGTGCTTGGGCATTACAGTCGCGACGTTGGTTTGTTTGCGCTGCACACGGCGGTGCACAAAATGACCGGGCTCTCGGCGGCGCGCTTTGGCTTGCAGCAACGCGGCGAAATCCGGGAAGGACATTGGGCCGATCTGGTGTTGTTCAATCCGCTGACCATTCGCGATGTTGCCGATTTCACTGATCCGCAGCGCGCGGCTGAGGGTATTGATGGTGTGTGGGTGAACGGGGTTTTGAGTTACTGCGAAGGTCGGGCGAACGGGAGGAGGGAAGGGCGGTTTCTGGCGAGGGAGGGGGATTTGCGCGAGGGGTTTTCTTGATGGCGTGACGTTACAGGATCGCAGCTGCGGCAGCTCCTGCGAGATTTTTATCCCAATGCAGGAGCTGGCGCAGGGTGATGGTAGCGAGTCAACCCGCAGCGTCAGTCATCTTCGCCGCCGTCGTATAGCGCCCGTGCGCTGCAGGGGTGGCGCAGTGTTTATCTGCTGGACGGTCTGGTTGTATCCGGCGTAGTCGGGGTTATTGCGACCGGTCGGTATATTGACCGCCGCCGGGATGATGCCGCTGCAATTGAAGCAGCCGGGAAACGGCTGAGGCGCCTCTCCGCGGGATAATGTGTCGGTGAACACCGTGGTGTCGGAAAGCATTCTTTCCGCCCTATCCGGATAAAGCGCAACCACCGTATTGGTGAAGCGAACTTCAGCATGGCTGCCGGGCCCGCCCGCGAGTTGCGGCATGATCCCGCCGACGTTCTCTATGTGACTGCCGATCCAGTCTCGAGTCGCTTGTTGTAATTGATGGGCGGTCTCCACAAGCCGGCTTAACGTCGGGGAATCTCTCAACTGCTCGTCAGCTATCTGCAGGCCATGGAACATGTCATTTTTCGCAGCATCGTACCGAGCGCTAAGATCCGCCACGTAATCAGCGGTATTACTGATCTTGAACGTGCCGTAATTCAAGTAATGCGAGCTGGTGCGGGCGCTACCGTCGTAGTGCGGATCTACCCCTCTGTATCCCCGCATACTGCCTTGAGGTTTGGGAAGGTTGAAAAAGTCGCTCATCCCGATTTCGGCAGACGCTACATAGCCATAGGAGTGAGCCAGGAATTCTCTGCTCAATAATTCTTCGTTCAAGATTTGGTCGGACGTATTGTCAAAGTTATCCGGCATCAGGCGATAGGAATAGTCGCCCTGAGCCGAGTCCATTATCTCCTGCGAGCGAGCCCTTCCCCACGTTTCGAATTCTCTGAGGTCTTCGTCCCGCATCAAGCCCTGATGATCGACAAATTTCACCGGGTTGTTTCCAACCATGCAATACAGATTCAAACCATCGATTGCCCCGGCAGGATCAGGACTGATCCAGCGTTGTAACCACGGTGCGTAATAACGGTGCCCATAGTAATAAAGTCCGCTGGCGTCGCGTTCTTTTCCGGAATATCGAATGGTCCGGTAGTCCGCCTCTAGTGCCGAACGCGATGCTGCCCAGGCCGTTCCGCCATACGGCAGGTAACTTTCCTGACTGATCAGCCAGGCCTGGTCATCGAGTTCCAGCGAGCTCGACCCCAAGTGATCATCGAGGCTGTAGCGCATTTGATCTGCAGCGATACCGGCCGGTCGGCCAGTGGTCCAGTGCAGATAATGTACGCTGCACCGACCGGCTTGCAGGGTGATGACCTCCAGTCGCTCGTTACTGCGGGTGCGGATTTCGAGTCCCGGCAGATAGCGGACTTCTCGTTGATGAACAATTGATGCCGCATAGGTAGTTTGCACCTTTCGTACACGTTGACCGCTGCTGTCGTAGTAATAGCGCTCGATGTCGTCGCGTCCCTCTGCACGCGCGACCAGCATCACGCTGCTGAGCTGGTTGCGGGTGTTCCACTCCAATACCTGGCCCGGGTTGAGTTGCTGCTGGTTTCCGCCGGCGTCGAAGCCCGACGTTATATCGGGCGTGGTATCGCCTTTGTTCCAGGATTGCAGGCGATTGTTTGCAGCCGCGACCTTGAATGTTCTGGTGTAGTTGTTGCCGTCGCGAGCGTGCCGTAGTTCGGTCAGGTTGCCGCCGGCGTCATACTGATAATGTTCGCTGTAATTGAACAGTTGCTGCGCATCAATCGGTGACCTGCTGGTGGCGGCGAGATGGAGTTGAGTTGTCTGGACCGCCGATTCCCGACCCGTAGCACTAGTCAACTGGTACAGGCTGTCGTAAGTAAACGCGCTGATCGCTTTGACTTTCTGATTACTGCCGAAATGTACCGGTTGCGCTTTGTCCTCGATTCGCAGCACGTTCCCGACCGCGTCATAGGTGTAGTGCAAATCCTGCAAAGTGCTCGTGGACACGGACGCACTGAGGGATGTCATGCGCCCGCTGGCGGAATCGAATACCGCGCGGCTTGTCACGCCGTTGCCGGCGGTTTGCGATTCGACCTGACCGGCTGCGTTGTAGACCAGATCCTTGATAACGGTCGTTGCTACCTTTGTATCTTTGATCAGCAGGCTGATTGTTTTGAGTTGGCCCGCGACATCAAATTCAAAGCCCTGCTGATGTTTGCCGGCATCCACTTGCTGAACGGACTCGCCCAGTGCGTCATATCCCCAGGTCGTTTCGTGGCCATCTCCCTCTTCAAGAAAGCCGTCTCGGTCGATCGCATTGGCAGGCCAATCGGGCAACTGCGGATCAAGCAGGAAGCGTCGCGTCTGAGCCAGCGGCTTGGCGCACAGTGCATATTCGCTGATCAGCAGCGTCCCAGCGTTGTCATCGTGACGGGTCAGTGCGCCGCACGAATTGCTCGCCGCAGAGGCTTGCGAATTGTCGCCATAGTTCAATCGCTCGACCACGCGTAATACTTGATCGACTGCTTGCTCTTCAATGCAAACAGGTCTGAGCTGGTTATCGTAAGTTGTCTGCTGATAGCTGCCGCGTTGATCCCAACTACGTAATACGTGGCCGGCGTCCCCGGGCAAGTTCACACGCCACCCGGCGTCCACACTGTCCGTCATGAGCAACTTGCCCGACAAACTATGGATGTTCGTCAGGTTGGCTTTTGTGGTCTGGCCAAACAGTCTGGGGTCCCAATGTGCGATCGGCTGTCCAGCGACGTCATGCTCGTGGCGGGTGATCCGCGCCTGCGCAGTTTTTGCTGCATCACTGCGCCAGTAAGCCACTTGCCGAACAGTCAGGCCTCGGCTGTCGATCACGTTGAGCGTCGGTGTTTTGCGGTGCAATTGCGCGCTCATGCGTCACCTCCGGACAGGGCAGTTGTCTTGGGCGAGATCTCTTCGAGGGTATCGTTCTCGTCTTCCTCGATGGTGTACCAGGGATGTCGGGTTTGCCGCCGCATAAAGGAAACGTCGCCTGCAAGTCGCGTGCGGGTCGGCCGCCCCAGTGCGTCGTAAAACTGCAGGTCGTAGTGACCGAACTGCCGCAAGGCCACATCGTTGATGTACTTGAAGTGATTGGCAAAATAGGGCCGATAAGTACGGATGACCAATCCTTTGTTGTTGTATTCAACCCGTTCGCTTGTCCGCCAGCGCATCGCTGCGACTTGCTCTAGCGGTTTCTCGTTTTCCTGCGTCAGACCACCCGTTGCATTCACCGTGTAAGCGAGACCGGGTTCAACAAGTTGCTTGCTCTGCAATGTTCGGCCGAAGCCATCCAGGCACGTTACGCTGATGCGGATTTGCTGCTGCATGTCGTTGGGAAAACGATCGGCGCTCAGCGTGGCCGCGTGCACCGGCTCTCGGGGCGACTTGTCGATTTCGAGCTTTAATTTCTTGTCATCGGCAGAAACGTCCGCAAGTCCCGCCAGACGATCTCGCCCACGGTTGCAAATGAAACCGCCGTGCAGCAAATCGCCGTTGGTGATACAGCGCGCCAGCCAGTCAGCCTCTTTGATTGCCGCCTTAGAGACGCATCCCATCCAGCTGAACGGCGCTACAAATGTAGCGTTGGCGGTTTTTTGCAATGCTGCTTTAGCGTCTGCAATGGCATCGTCCGGGGTGATGAAATCCGGACGCTGGTACTCAGAGATCGGTTTGAAGCCGACGGGTATATTGCCTGCAGTGCCGTAAAAAGTGCTGCACAGCAAACGGCCGAAATTGTCGTAGCGCGCTTCCTGAACGTTGCCGTTCGGGTCGACGATGCGCAGTGGTACGAATGAGCGATAGTCGTAAGTTGCTTTAGTGGTGCAGCCATCGGGCAGCCTGAACTCGGTGGTCATGCAGTGATATTTATCGTAGAAAACCTCGGTCACGCCGTGGCTCTTGCTCGGTTGAAAACGCCTGATTTTGAAGTGGCCCGCCAGGGTGGCGTAGGTGGCGAACAAGCTTTTGATCGACCAGAATTTTCTTGCAGGCGTGGATTCGGAAAAAAAATCCGTCATGCGTTGATAGCCCAGTTGGCTTAACAGCGCTGCTGTGGGACGACTCTCTTGCGGTAACACCTCGAAAGCGCTCAGCGCCGTTTCGTCGAGCTCGGCAGTCTGCAGAAAATCAGCAAGGGCCTCGAAGTGCGCGACACCGTCCTCCAGGGTTTCTCCGGTTGTGGTGTGCTGATAGCGCTGCAACGAAAGACCGGTCAGATCACTTTGGTTAGCCCAAGTCGACTCACTGACCCAATCGAGCACTTTTTCGTACGTCAAGGCTTGTGCCGACAGCCCGCCATACTCCGGCGATTTGGGTCGTTTCTGTGCCTGGGTGCGCTGGCGATAAGGCAACCCCAGTCGCCACCCTTGGGGCGTATCCAGATGAATAAATTCGGCACGGGATTCGCTCAGGTAATAAAACTGTTGCGCTCGGTCATGAGCGTCGCGCCACCATTGCTGTTGATCGCTATCGCTGAAGGGTGGCGGATCGGCTGCGGTTGTACGTCTGGCGCAGTTCACGCTCAGGCTGTGGATCACGGCGCCGTACTGGTCATGCCGCAGATTGAAAGTGTGCTGACATTGCGGGTCGTCGGAGATGCCTTCGTACTGATAGCTGATTGACTCCAGCACTGAAGGCAACATCCGCGCGTAGTGGTGCTTACCTTGCGATGCTTGCAGCAGGCGAACCCGATAACGGTTTTCCTGAACGGAATAAAGCGTACGGGTTCCCAGGTTTGGCTCGACCGCAAGGACCTCTGTGCGCAGCAAATGACCGCTCAGGGCGCGGGCCATTTCCAAAGTGGTCGCCGGGTCGGGCGACGCGATTGCAGCATCACTATTCGTGGTGGTCTGGTATTGGCAAAGCAGTGCGCGGCCCGGGTGCGTGGCGTGTTTGTCTGTCTCGTCGAAACCGTCACTGGACATGTCCACCGCTTGCCCCGTGTGAAACCAGCTCTTCGTCAGGCATGGCGTGGTGAGGCCTTCCATCGAGGCATCGCCGGGATGGCTTTCACTGTCGAGTTGCAGCAGTAGGCCGAAGCCGCGAAATTCCCGTTCGACGCCATCGTAGTAGCCTTGGCGCCAGGAAAATGTCTGCATCAGGCGATTGCCCGTGATCTCGTCGAGCTGCGCGGTTTCCGAAACCACATGCATTGCAAACGGCACGTGGCAGATGGGCGGCTTGCCGGCATCGATTTTCTCGACTTTTTCGTCCAGCCATTCCTGCGCTGAACTGCGATAGCAGATGCTGTTGGCGGCGCCCATATTGTTGTTGGCGCCGATCAGCAAATAAGGTTTTGCACTGACAAAATCGTAGCGCCAATGACGGGGTGTCGTGTGCGGCGTGCTCAGTATCAGGCTGGAGCAGCCGAGCCCGAGCAGGTTGTCGAAACTCACCTGACACAATCCGTCAAAGCGCACGCCCTCGGGCCAGGGCAGCTTGACCGGCGGCGAAAACCCGCTGCCGCTGCGGTTCATGAAGATGAGCGCGTGCCGTGATTCGAGGTAGATCAGGTCTGTAGAGCCGGAGCCGTCCAAATCCGCCAGTCGAACCCGCGAAGCATCGAACGCCTCATACGCAAGGCCCGGCGAGCCAAGCACCCGACCTTTGCCGAAACGCCCGCGGCCCAGGTTGGGCCAGCACTTCACTTCATCGTGACGAATGCGCACCAGGTGTTGCTGACCGCTGCCCAGCATGTCGCTGAAGGCAACGAGTTCGCCGGGGGAGGATGTGGGCACAGGCAGACTGTCCTGATCTTTTTCACGAGGCACTTCGATGGCGGGAGCGAAGCCTTTCTCGCGTCGGTTGGCGTACAGCCGCACGCTTCGCGGCCCAATCATGGCGAGGTCGCTGAGCCCGGCACCCATGAGGTCGGCCAATCGGCCTTTGCGCTGAAAAAACTCAATGGGGAACGCATCGAACGTGGCAAATCCTGACCATTTGCGCTCGGCGTCCAGCGAGAAAAATCCGCTCAACTTAGGCTCGGCAGTGAGCAGGTCCAGGCGACCATCGCCGGTCAAATCACCCAGCGATTGAAAATTTTTTTTGGCGGAGGCAGCAGTCGGCAATGTGGGCACGACGCGCAGCTGGTCGTAAGCCACCTCATCACTGTTGGCCTTGCCGCGAATGGGTTCGCGGTAGTACCAGCCAGGGCCGTTGCGTAACAACAGACCCGCCAGTCCTTCGCCGTACAAATCCACCCATTGATAGCGTTGCCCGTCGTTGATATCGGGCATGTTGTGAAAGGGCTGCCAGTTGCTGGCGGCTGCCGACAGTTCAAAGTGGCTGTAGGTAAACTCCATGGGCGGGTGATTTTCAGCGGTCGTCGACGCTCCGTACGCTTGTTCATGGGCGCTGCTCAGTTGCTGATAACCCAGCGCTGTCGGTCGGTATTCGATCAACAGGCGTTTGGCCAGAACCGGATCATTACCCAACTCGGCGGGAAAACGATGGAACATCAGCACCTGTCGGCACAGTCGCTCTGTGCAGATTTCATAGCCATACCCGAAGCTGGAAAAAGCGTCGCTGCGTGTCTGCCATTGCTGCCCGGTGTACGCCGGTTTGTCTTGATAATTCGTGCTGCGCTCACCGTAGTCGAACACCAGTTCGAAGTGCCATTGCAGCGTTTCGAGCTGATCCGGTTTCCATAAATACAGGTGCGCGTTGGCTTTTAAATTGCCATAGCTCACCTTGCTCAGGTATCGCTGTGCCTTATCCGCCGTGTACCGATAGAGGATGTGTTCGCCGTGCGGGTTGATGCTTTCTTCAAGCAACCATTCAGCAACGCGGTTCGCATGCTCGGGATCGGCGCGACGCGATGCCGGTTGCCTGCCGAACAGGTGAAGGCTGCCATCGGCGCCGTGCACCAGCCAGAACCCCGGCCGGTCGTTTTTGGAGGACCAGTGTTCGATTCGGTCGAAGTTTTTTTCCAGGCGCGGGAAGTGGCGGATCACGGTGTGCGCCGTATCCAGTTGCAGATCGTTGTAGTGCCTGACGGTGGTTGTCAGCGTGCCTTGAGCACCTTGCTCGGGCATCCACACGACCCCGCCGGGGCCGATGATCTCGTCATCGTCGGCATAGGCCGGTACACCCTTGCTGGTGCGTCGCGCCACGACAGGCAAGGAAAGCCCCCAGCCGATGCCGAACTCACTGTTACCCACTGAACTGGTGTAGCTGAGCGACAGGTCAGGCGCGAAGCCACGTCCCGGCGAAATAGGCAAGGCGATTTCATAGGAGGCCGAACCCCGGGCGCCGACAGTGCCAAAACCTTTGCCAATGCTTTGAATGGCGCCGCCGCCTTTAGGCAATACCGGAGCGGCGACGGCCATCGTGCCTTGTTCACTCATCGCGCCACTCCAGACTTTCTGGCCGTGTACTTCACTTTAACGATGATGTCGGTGAGCGAATCAAGCATGTCTTTTTGTGCAGCATGATTGGGGAAGGTCAGCGTCCATGTCGAGACCGCTCCGGTGTATTCAAAAGGCAAGTAGCGGTCATCGAGAAGGTCAAGGTGAAACACACCGCTGTCGTCGTCTCCGCTGGAAAGCGCAATGTGTTGCTTGATGCGCGTGTCCTTGATGCTCGTGGCCTTCGTGTCAGTAGTGAGGTACATCAAACTGGACGTTTGCGTCAGCGTTGCGCTGATATTTTCGTACGGGCTCACAATGCCCGGAATCGTAACGCTGAGGGTCTTGATGCGTCGCAGGTAATGACCTTGTCCTTTCCATTTTTCTTCGAACATCGTGTGGGTGAGTTCGAAATCACATTTGCCTTCTTCCAGCAGCGAAGCTTTGATCTGCGGCCAGCTACGGTTGATCACACTGGTCTTGTCTTTGTCCTTGAGAAGTCTCAGGGAGACGATATGTTCGAGTGGCAGGCCGCGCGTGTCTGCCTGCAGAAATTTGTTCAGCATGTTCATCAGGCGCGTCTTGAGGCTCTCACCTGCGGAAAGACCGCGGTAAGTAGCGCTCCAGCTCCCGGGCTGAATGAACCGACTGGTGTAGTCGGCGCACTCGTATTGCCAACAGGCCTCTGTCGCCAGGCACAGGTCCAGCGCCGCCTCATAAGCCTGTTCATACAAGGTTGAAAGTTGATTGTTGAGCCACTGATAAAGCTGTTTGTTGGTAAACCGTTTGCTTAGAAAGTCGTAGTTGTCTCTGGCGTGGGTCAATGCTGTTTCAGCCTGTTTGAGCTGCAGGCGCGTAAGCTTTTCCTGCTCGGCAGATTGCGCGATTTGTGCGCCAATCTGAGCCAGCTCAAGTTGTGCCTGATTGCGATTTAACGTCCATTCTTCACGACGGCGAGCGAACTGTGCACCGCGCTCGAGATGGGAGCCCTCGGCACGGAGCTGCGTAGCTCGCAGCTGTGCCAGAGCGCTGGCGGCATGGGCGGTGCCTTCCCAGCGCGCGCCGCCGTTGGCGAGGCCAAAAATGTTTGGAATCATCATCAGACTGCCGGCGACAACCTGGGCAATTGATGAATCCACTTCTGCGGCGGCGCTGCGCAAATACAGGCGGCCAGCCTCGGCTTCATCCGGGGTGACATCCTTTTCCAGTAACTGATCATAGTGCGTCAGCCGCCCCTGGATGACTTGCTTGCAAGCGTTGAGGAAGTCGCGGTTTTTGCTGTCCACGCGCAGCGCCTGGGTCTGTAACTCCACGGATATTTTTGCCATGTCCCAAGCTTGTTGTTGCTGGAGTTCTTGCACATGGGCCTGCTCCTGGCGTTCGATCAGCGACAGTAGCGTGGCGCCGAACTGGATCACACTGTCTACCGCATTCACGGCGTGACTGTGCATCGCCTTGAAACGGTACTGCGAGAGCACGGGTTTCTGCAGTTGCGAATCGGCTCCATAAGAAGCGCCGGTTTTGCGAACACTGACTAACGTAGTCGGGTCGATCGGTGTCGCGAACAATGGCAGATGCAACGGCTTGCCGCTGATGTCGATGCTATGTTGCAGGTTGTCCAGGCGGCTCTCGACAATGTCCCAACGCTTGAGCAGCTCCGGGTTGAGCGGTACGAGAAATCCGGAAGTCTGCAGAGCAGGCAGCGCGGCTTGTATATCGTCTGCAAGGCCGTTGGTGCTCAATCGCCTAAGCGTCTTCTCAAGCGCCCGGCGCTCCTTGGCGGGGTTCGCACTCAGTTCTTTCAAACTGATGGCCGACCATTGATCCAGCGTTTGAACAACCGGGCGGGCGCCAAGCAGGGCCTTCGCTCGCCTGTACCAAAGCTTCGCCTCGACGAGACTGTCTGGCGTCAGCTCCCTGTACGCGGCATCGCCTCGATTGATCAGGATGTCGAGATAGAGCAGGTATAACGCTTTGCGAGCGTGCACCGGATAGCTCTGGGAAATCATGTGCGGATCATGCGGGGCGCGAGCGGCGTAAGACGGGACATCGGTGCCGGTCAAGGGCACAGTCTTCCAGCATTGGGGTTGCCTCAGTCCCGGATCGAAGAGGTGATTGATCCAGTTTTCAGCGTCGGCGTATTGCCGTTCAGCATTTAATTGATGGGCGATTAACCAGGGTAGGTTGAGGAACAGCTCTGTGTAATAGCGGCCATTGGGCCCATGAAAGTCCATGGGTTGATCGGGGTCTGTATCGAATATTTTCGGTTCTTGTAACTGTTGCGTTTCCCGGCTGAACAGTTCGTCGAGACTGTTCTCGGCACGACCTGTGAGCTCGGTAGCCAGCAGGGTGTTGAGCCTGATGGGTTGACGCTCCGTCAAACCGTTATCGCTGTGCAGAATCAGTGAGTCTGAAAAATCGAGATATTGCACTGAATTGTTGCTTGAGAGTTTTGGCGTGCTGAAGCTGTCCATTGCGGTCGCTGCGATGCTCCCGCCATACCAATGTTGACCACTGGCGTGCAGTGTTAAACCGTACTGGAATACTTCACTGGTTCTAATCAGGTCACAATCGCTAAATTTGACGTGGTATGAATCTTTTCCTGAGATCAGTGGCGTGATTTGCCTGGGGCTGCCTAACATGGTTTGTCGGACCACAAAAATAGA
The DNA here is from genome assembly GCF_000690905.1 of Pseudomonas sp. Ant30-3. Taxonomy (GTDB): domain Bacteria; phylum Pseudomonadota; class Gammaproteobacteria; order Pseudomonadales; family Pseudomonadaceae; genus Aquipseudomonas. Next base: position 19,141 of record NZ_JMCL01000067.1, read on the forward strand.
AGCTTGCTGGTCGTTTGAAAGCAATGTCGGGTCAAGCGTCAGACGAATGGTTAGATCTAACTCGTTGGGCTGATAATCGATGTAGCAGCTTATTGCACCGCGCGGCAATTTGGGTGAGTGGACGAGGTCAGGTTTTGCGGTCACACGTTGCGTGTTATTTTTTTCCTGTTTTGATTGCAGGTAGATAACCGGTTCGGACAGCTCATTTATGGGATGTTTGTGAATTTCATATGCCAGCTTGTAGTGCGCTTGGGAGAGAGCCTCTTTTAGGCTAGTGCCTCGAGGAGGAGCGCCAGAAATGTGAGTAAAATTTTTATCAATGCTGACACTGCTTAAAAAAAGCGGCGTGTTGTTTTGCATGTGGTCATCACGATTTTGCATGTCGTATACGCCGATGACATATTGCGATCTAGGTAACTTTAATTCCCGTTGCTCTTCAAACAGCATGATGGCAATGAGCAAGAAGTCTTGCGAATTCTCCCTGATTTGCACCGACACCGTATTGATGCGGGATTTCAGTTCTTCAGGACGCAGGTCCGACAACGGCGTTTCATCAACTGGTCTTGATGTCTGCCGGCCAAGCTGGCCGTTATTGACGAAGTTATTCAAGACCGTTCTCGGCGCGCTCCAGGTCTCATCAGATTTCTTGTAGCAATAACTCATCAACAACTGGGGGTCTCGTTTCTCTCCGCTCACACCCGCCGGGTCTTGATGAATGCACTGGGCCCAGGTAATGAACAACCGATTGTTAAACCAGACAGGGCGAATGGTGTGCTCGATGGCGTCCTGCGGAATAGGGATGTCCGCTTTCTTCCAGTCCGACCAGGCGTACGGTTCGGGATGGTCCTGTTTTACACGCTGACCGTTGTCGGTTTTCGTGCCGTTGTATGGCCGTTCCGCCATGTTGAGCGAGCGCCAGAAATAAGTAGGCTCCGATCGCGATTTGGCAATGAAATAATATTTGCTGTTGGCGAAATCTGCGCCGTCGATATAGCCATTGAGGATTTTCAGATTCGCTACTTCTTCGAAGCGGGTCAGGTATGACTTGACTGCGGACTCGATGGCGGCAGGCTGAATACGGCTTTGGCTTATGTCGTTTATCAGTTGTTTGAAATTGTCGCTGTCGGTATTTCTAAGGTTGGGGTCAAGGTAGATTTCGGGGTAATACAATAATTTTTGGTGGCCCGCCCAGACTGAATAACGGCTCATTTCCTCAGTCCAGATTTTTACTCGCTCTCGGGTTTTCGTCGCCGGGCCGTAACCGGGTTCCAGGCCGTGCAAAATGCTGTGGATGTATTGCTGCAGGCTGGCGATGGCGCTCGCAACAAGTGACGTGACCACCGGCTGGCTGACCTGCATGTCGAGCAACCAAAACTTGCTCAGGTCCTCTACGGTTTTTAGCCTGGCAGTGTTTTCGGTAGCGACCGCGGGCGAGATTGTTTTGAGGTAGTAGGCCAGCTGGGCATCCCGCAGCTTTTCATCAAGTCTTATGTGTAGGTTGGTCATATTCAGTCCTTGAATATTTGCAAAAGAAAGATGGATCAGGAATGAGCAGCGACCAGCGCTTCACCCACGATTTTCCAATCGGCGGCGGCCGTTTCAGTGTTCAAGGAAACTGCCAATTTCAGGTTGTTCATCGACAGACCGGTCTCGTTACAGCAGTTCTTGCAGCGTATGACCCAGTCCACTTCTTCGACTGAACGCGCACAGAGGTGCGGCAAATCGGCAGTCAAGGCGCTGACCTCTTCGATCGTCCAGTCCAGAAGCTCGGTCAAAGTGATATTGGTGTTCATGATCGCCACAGCGTCTGACGGACCGTGGGCGCGTTCGAGATATTCCAGAAACCTGGTTTCCGCTTGCACATGGTGGCGGGTGCACGTGCTGAACCGGTCAAGCAGGTACAACGTGTGGGGAGTCAATGTGCCGCTGTTGCCGTGGGCGAGCCATTCAGTGTTGTTCAGCAATTTCAGCAACGCGTCGTTGGTTAGCACCAGCGCCTGTACTGCCTCACCGGCCCGCAATGCGCTTGCCAGCAACGGTAGGCGTTTTCCGGAGACTAAAGTGTTGGCCGCTATTTCATCGAAAATGGCGACCTCTGAGGTCCCGGCCAATTGCATCGAGCAGGCGATTTCATCCAGGGAAAGAGACGTCACATGGACCAGTAGTGTTTGTATCAGGAGATTTTTCTTGTCGTCTGTGTCATGCGGCTTTGTTTTAAGGGCGTTAACCAGGTTTTCCAGTTCCGTGTTCAGCGCCACGTCGTCGCGGGTTTTATCGAACAGGCGGCACCACTGTTTGACCGAGTACTTGTTTTGCCTGAGCCAGTCCACCGCCCAGTCCATCGCCATCAGCACGTCGAAAATGTCGCTTTCGTTATTACTGTCTTCCCTTATCACTCCGGTCACCAACGCTTTACAGAATGGTTCCCCGCCCAGCAGTCGTGCCAGGTCCGTGCATTCTGCAGGTGACAAACCAAACATCTGGGCTATCCGTGCGTATCGGTAAATGGCGGAAGCGCTCGGTAGATCATGTTTGAACGCAGGCAGGTGTTGCTTGCATTGTCGAACGATCAGCAGGAAGTCATCCTGGGTGACACTGGAATCCAGTCCCGCTTTCAGGAATTTCAGAGTCGCTAATGAACTGTCTATATCAATGTCTTTGCCATTGTTTTCTATCAACGGGTTCGTCGTCGATTTGGGGTTGCTGAATTTCTGGTCGAACAATGAACGTCGATCCCCGCAGGCGTACGTGGGCATGTTGTAGTAAAACGAGGCAAACTCTTCTGGCTTGATGCTGTAGCGCTTGCTCAAGTACCGGTACACGCCGAGTGCTCGTAACGTGTTGTTGTTCATCCCGCTATATTTGTCAGGGGACGCCAGTTCAATGTTCATGATCATGGTGTCGAGCTCAGCGAAGCTAATGCCTGTCCAGCGCCGCAGCCGAGTCATCCGAATCATGCAATCCAGGCGAGCTGTGGAGAAGTTGACGAAGCGCCGGTCGATGGCCGTTACAGCTCCGACTGAGCCTCTATTGATGTACAGGCGTCCGTAATGATGCCGCTCTGACCACAAATTGTTTATTGACCTGTTCGGTAAATATTTCCCATCGGCCAGTAATTCTTCAATCTGATCGTCAGTCAGGCCAGTCAACTTCTGAAAGCTGTCCACGCTCCATAAGAGCTCGTTGTTTCTAGAACCGTAGGCGTTCCACACCACATGATCGTCGTAGGGCGCTGTCAGCAATTTTTGTTGCGCCGGACTTAAACCTGACAGGAGTTTTTGGGATTCGATTCTTGTTTTCGAGCTTCCTCCATAGGTCGAATCTATCCCGGAGAACGGGAGGTTAAGATTGATTCGATAATTCAACTCTCCCAATGCCGGCTTATCTTCGCCCAGTGCGAGTTGGCATTGCTGATGATGGAGATCGTAGGGAAGCTCGAGAGGATAGCGCTCGCTGGCCAGTACTTCCTGAACGGTCTTATCGTTCTTGATCTCATCCAGGTAATTCTGGATATGGGTGTTCAGCGTCTCATTGATGACGCTCACCATGGGGCGCTCAACAAACGTATTTTCAGCGTCCAGGATCAGCCCTGCGAGATCGCAGCGGCGCTCCTCCAGAGTGATCCTGTTCGCGTGAGTGGATGAGTTTTCCAGTTCAAGGGCAAACCGGTACAGCGCACGCAGATAAGCGATGGGCGAATTGTTGGCCGCGATATGGCCCTCATGGCAAAACTGCTGCCAGTCTTCATCGAACAGTGATTGGTAGGTGAGGGGGGCAGAGACCTGATCAGCGTCCCGTCGATTACGTTGTTTAGCCTGCTCCGGCGATAGCTGTTGCTCATAGTACAAACGGCTGATCATGTGCGCGCAGGCTACCGCTTCGTCATAAATGTGCAGCGCATCGGCGGCGTTTTGCAGTGCCAGCGTATCGGCGAAACTTTCCGCAGACAGGCTGGCGATGTCGAACACCGAGTCAATCTGCGCATTGTGCAAAGCTGTTTTGATTTCTGTCTTTGTCGCGTGGTCGCTGAAAGTTGAGTCAACGAGTTGCTGCAGAAGGGAGTCGTTACGGTCCATGTGGGGTGAAGCTCCTGATCGAACACTGTGTTTCCGGTCAATGAAAACTACAGGCGCAGGCAGCTCGAGGAGATAGGAGGACTGAGATTGTTGCGTATGAAAAGGCGATTGCTCGCGCAGTTTTTGATGGGAAAGTCGTAGGCGTTTAAAGCGTATATGAATGGCCAGCCAGTCGCCGGCGGCTCCCACCTTGCGTGGGAGCCTTGTTAGAAATGGTTAAGGGTTAAACCCTGAAGTGACTCACCATCATCTGCAACTGATTGCCTAACCGCGCCAGTTCGACACTCGACGCTGCAGTTTCATCGCTGGCGGCGGCAGTCTGTTCGGACACATCGCGCACGTTGATGATGCTGCGGCTGATCTCTTCGGCCACTGCGCTTTGCTGCTCGGCGGCGGCCGCGATCTGCTGGTTCATCGACTGGATGTTGGACACCGTGCGGGTGATGTTTTCCAGTGACACGCCAGCCTTGCGGGTGAGCGCGACGCTGCTGTCGGTGAGCGCGCGGCTGTTGTTCATCACTGCCGACACTTGCTGCGTACCGTTTTGCAGGGCCGCCACCAGGCCTTCGATTTCTTCGGTGGATTTTTGCGTACGTTGCGCCAGACCGCGAACTTCGTCAGCGACCACGGCAAAACCACGCCCGGCTTCACCGGCGCGGGCGGCTTCGATTGCAGCGTTGAGTGCCAGCAGGTTGGTCTGCTCGGCAACAGCCTTGATGACGTCCATGACGCTGCCGATCTTGTCGCTTTCCTGTTGCAGCACGCCCATGGCTTCCGTCGAACGCACCACTTCGCTGGCCAGACGTTCAATCTGCGCGATGGCTTCGTTCACAACCTTGTCGCCTTCACGGGCTTCACCGTCAGCAGCGGCCGCCGCTTGCGAAGCTTCTTCGGCGTTGCGTGCGACTTCCTGAACGGTGGCCGTCATCTCGTGCATGGCGGTGGCCACTTGATCTGTCTCGATCTTCTGGCTGTTGACGCCGGCGCTGGTCTGTTCGGTCACGGCCGACAGTTCTTCGGCGGCGCTGGCAATCTGCGTGACGCCATCGCGAATGCCGCTGATCAGCTCGCGCAGGGTCACGCCCATGCGGGCGATGCCTTGCTGCAATACGCCCAGTTCGTCGCGGCGCGTCACCTTCACGTCTTGCGAGAGATCGCCGCTAGCGATGCGTTCGACCACGGCCAGGGTGTCACGCAACGGCCCGGTGATTTGACGGGTGATGATCACCGCGGCAATCACCCCGACCAGCAATGCCAGCAACGTGCTGATCAGTTGCAGGGTGCGTGCCTGGGCGCTTTCGGCGTCGCGGCGGTCGAGTTGAATCTGATAGAGCTGATCGCTGAGCGAGACGATGGTCGTGCCCTGATCAGTCATTTCCTTGCGCGCCTGCACGGCGTCGCTGTTGGCGGCTTTATAAGCCTGCAACGCACTGCGGTAATTGCCCAGGGCGCTTTCCAGCTGACGCAATGCGTCCGGCTGAGTGTCGCCAAACTGCACGTTGAGTGGTTTCAGGCTGGCGATGGCCAGGTCGAGTTGGCGGATGGCTTTCTGTTCAGTCTCGGCGTTGCTGGTCGCGGTGTAACCGCGCACTTCATAACGCGCCAGCAGGAAGGCTTCCTTGGCCGCGGTGATCGCCTGGAATTGCTCGGAGCGCTGGTCGCTGAGGGGCATCTGCAACACGCTACTGCTGATGCTATTGATCAGCGTGTTGGCGGTTTCGGCATTGCTGCTCATGATGCCGCTCGCGCTGTTGCCGGTGCGGTAGGCGCTACGCATTTTGTTCAGCGAGGTCTTGTAGGCCTCAATGGTGCTGCCTTGGGCTTGCAGCAGCTTGATGTTTTCCGGGCTCTTGAAGGTCGCCAGCAGTGATTGTTGCTGGGCAGAGAACGCATCAAGTGTGGTCTGCACATTCTGCGCGGCGGTTTCATCGCCGTTGGTCAGCATGTATTGCAGGCGCACCACGCGCAATTTGGTCAACCCGGCATTGAGCTGGGTGATGTCGCTCATCCAGTTGCTGCGGTCAATCAACCCGCCCAGGCTCGTCCAGCCGGTCAGGGCGAGGACGCAGGTCAATGCCAGGACCAGGCCAAATCCCAGGCCCAGTTTCAGGTTCACGCTGATGTTGCCGAACCAGCTATTCATCACAATTCCTCCAGGAACGTTGTGTTTCTTGATCGTCTGTTGGCTGGAAGATTGTTGTTTTTGGGCGCCAGCAAGGGTGTAAGCAAGGCTTTATCGGCCGCCGATGCGAGAGCTGAAAGGATTTTTGTGCAGGGAATGGCGGGTGCGGATATCGAGGACAAATCGCAGACAAAAAAAAAGCCCGCGGGAGGGCGGGCAAACCGTAGTTTCTTGAAGAGCGAGGCTAATGTACTGGTTGGCGAACAGGAGCGGGGTGAAGAAAAATTCATCTGTGGCGGAGTGTTCTCGGAGCTGCGTTGGTTTCGTATGAGCTCGCGGATGAAGTTGGCTGTGGTAGGGAGCAGATTTTCAGCAACAAGCTCCGACCGCTGTCTTGATATGTGACGCAGCTCGGTGACCGAAACCCATTTATTTGTCACTATTGAATGACATGCCGCATCTGATAACTGTCGCCAAATTCATGACGCGTCTCGGGCGAAAATAACCGTCCGGCGGGAGCACAGACAAACTATTGACAGTGTGGTTTTGATCTCACACTATCGGCGGCGTTTTGCTGGCCTTGCGCCATAGAAATGACATCACTCTTGCCATTTCAGATTTTGACAAATTATTTTTGAACCTTCGAGATTCGGTCGAGGTCGCATTGCCGGCGTGATGGGAAATTGCCATCAGCCTGAGAAACAATTTTATTTGGCTACTGTTTAGCGGACCTTCTACTCTATCCGCTGGAATCTTCAGGAAGAAATTTCATGTGTGTTGAGCGAATACTGGTTACCGGCGGTGCGGGTTTTATCGGATCTCACCTTGTCGAGTCTTTGCTGGGCAAAGGATTGAAGGTCCGTGTTCTGGACAATTTGTCGACCGGGAAGGTCAACAATTTGCCAGAGAGCAATGCCAATCTGGAACTGGTGACCGGCGACGTCGCGGACTCAGCGGTCGTGCAGGAAGCGATGCGTGATTGCAGCGCAGTTGTGCACCTGGCGGCAGTGGCCTCGGTCCAGGCTTCGGTCGATGATCCGGTCAGCACCCATCAAGCCAATTTCGTCGGTACGCTCAACGTCTGCGAGAGCATGCAGAAAGCCGGGATCAAGCGCGTTGTATTTGCTTCCAGCGCGGCCATCTACGGCAACAATGGCGAAGGTTCGGCCATTGATGAAGACACCCCAAAATCACCGCTTACCCCCTATGCCGCCGACAAACTGGCCAGTGAATATTACCTGGACTTTTATCGCCGCGAGCATGGCCTGGAGCCGGTGATCCTGCGCTTCTTCAACATTTTCGGCCCGCGCCAGGATCCGTCTTCGCCGTACTCCGGCGTGATCAGCATCTTCACCGAGCGGGCGATCAAAGGTTTGCCGGTGTCGATTTTCGGCGACGGTGAACAGACCCGCGATTTCGTCTTCGTCAAAGACCTGGTCAGCATTCTGCTGCAGGCGCTGGAAGTCAGCGAACCGAAAGAAGGCGCGGTCAACATCGGCCTCAGCCGCTCCACCAGCCTCAACGAATTGATCGCTGAATTGGGCAACGCCACCGGCCGCGCTTTGGCAGTGACTCATCTGGCGCCACGTCAGGGCGACATTCGCCATTCGCGCGCCAATAACGCTCGGTTGCTCGAACGTTTCACCCTTCCCGCACCGACTTCAATCGGCGATGGATTAGCACAGCTTTTGCGCAGTTTGTAATCCGGCTGTTTCACAGCTTTCAAACCGCCTCGATTCAGTCAATTCAAGAGTGAGTTATGGAAATCGTTTTTCGCAGGACGCGTGTCCGCGCGGCCGTCCAACGGCTGTTTGCTGCGTTGGCGCTCATCGTGAGCGGGCCGGCCGTACAAGCTGCAGCATTGCCACAACCCTCCAGCGTCGGCTTTTGGTACGCCGATCAACCGCCCATTCCGGAGCTTTCACAGTTCGATTGGGCGGTGGTCGAGCCGGGCCATATGGCGAGCGGCGATGTCAAAACCCTGCGCAAGCTGGGCAGTCAGCCGTTCGCGTATCTGTCGGTTGGCGAGTTCAGCGGAAGTAAGGCCGAGATCGACAAGGCTGGTCTGGCGAAAGCCGTGAGCCCGGTGCGCAACGATTCCTGGGACAGCCAGGTTATGGACCTGGCCTCGCCGGCCTGGCGCGAGCATTTGTTCGGTGCCGCCAAAGCTTTCCAGGCTGAAGGTTACGCAGGCCTGTTCCTCGATACCCTCGACAGTTTTCAATTGCTGCCTGAAGCCTCGCGAGAAGCACAGCGCCTTGCGCTCGCCAGTTTCCTGCGTGAACTGCACCAGCGTGAGCCGAAGCTGAAGCTGTTTTTCAACCGCGGCTTTGAAGTGCTGCCCGAGCTCGATGGCGTCGCTGCCGCCGTGGCGGTCGAGTCTATCCATGCCGGCTGGGACGCTTCTGCCAAGCGCTATCGCCCGGTGTCGGAATCCGATCGCGAGTGGCTTGAAACTCACCTCAAACCACTGCGTGCCAAAGGCATTCCGTTGGTGGCGATCGATTACCTGCCGCCCGAGCGCCGTGAAGAAGCTCGCAAGCTGGCCAAGCGTCTGCGCGACGAGGGTTTCATCCCGTTCATCGGTACTCCTGATCTGAACTCGATGGGCATCAGCAACATCGAAGTGCAGCCTCGCCGCGTGGCGATGGTGTTCGACCCGCGCGAAGGAGATCTGGCCACGAACGCTGGCCATAGCTACGTCGGTGGATTACTGGAATACCTGGGCTATCGCGTCGACTATCTGCCCGCCGACAGCGCCATGCCGGATTACCGTTTCAGTGGCTTGTACGCTGGCGTGGTCACCTGGATGACCAGCGGCCCGCCGCAGGACAGCCCGGCGTTCAACCGCTGGATCAACGCGCGCCTGGACGAAAAA